>NZ_JBWKUI010000009.1:0-301189 GCF_059420765.1 Pseudomonas sp. GW821-FHT03E01
TTCAACGATGACTCTGACTGTGAAACCGCTTTCGCAGGCAAGCCTCGCTCCTACAGGTCATTCAATAGCCTTCGCAAGCCCTGCGCAGTAATAGCCGCTCCCGCACCACGTCGTAACCCCAGTGGTACACGTAGGTGTACGGCAGGAAAAACAGCAGCACGCCAATGTCCAGCAGGAACGCCTGCCACAGGCTGATCTTCAGCCACCAGGCAATCAACGGCACCCCAAACGCCACCAGCCCGCCTTCGAACAACAGCGCATGCACCACGCGCACCCAAGCGTTACGCACAATGGCGAAGCGCTTGAGCAAGCGGTCGAACAGGCCGTTGAAGACCACGTTCCAGGCCAGGGCAAGGGCTGCAATCGCCACGGTTGCCACGCCCATTTCCAACATGGGTTTGTCCATGATCCAGGCCAGCAGTGGGGTACAGATCAAAACGGCCAGCAGCTCGAAACCGATGGCCTGGAAGATGCGTTCAGTGATGGATTTGTTGGCGTTCATGGCCAGACTCCCTGAGTGACTGTGGTTGCCATGATCTGCCATCGAACCGATACTTCATAACCAATAACCATCGATCAAGGCGATAGTTCATGGCTTCCCACGAAGTGTTGCTGGCGTTTGTAGAGGCCGCGACCCAAGGCTCGTTTTCCGCCGCGGCGCGCAAGCTCGGGCGCAGTCAGTCGACCATCAGCGCCGCCGTGGCGAGCCTGGAAATCGACCTGAACCTTGTCCTCTTCGACCGCAGCAGCCGCAAGCCGAGCCTGACCCCGGCCGGGCACGTCATGCTGCAACGGGCCGAGGAGATTCTGGCCGCCACCAGCCGTCTGGAAATGACCGCCAGCCAACTGTCCCAAGGCATCGAGCCAAAGTTGACCGTGGCGATTTCCGACACTTACCAGTCCGACCGTTTCGAAGCGGCGCTCAGTGCTTTCGAGCAGCGTTACCCGGACCTGGAACTTGAATGCCTGATCGCCGAATGCGATGACCTGGTAGCACTGGTACAACGCGGCCGCGCGCACGTCGCCTTCGCCGAAATGCAGGACAGCTACCCGCCGGACCTGGTCAGTTCGACGGTGGACGAGCGCACGGAAATCGCCCTGTTCGTGTCCCACGCGCACCCATTGGCGACGCTGAACGACATCGATCAGGACGTGCTGCAACAGCACCGCGAACTGCGTCTGGCGACGATCGTCAATCCGTATGAAAGCCGCGCGAAGGGGCGGGTCTGGTCGGCGCCAAGTTACCTGATGCTGCTGGAAATGGCCCAGGGCGGGTTCGGCTGGGCACCGTTGCCGCGATGGCTGGTGGGACGGTTCGGGGCTGGTTCGTTGGTGGAATTGAAAGTGCGCGGCTGGCCGAAACCGGTGTATGTCGATGCGCTGTGGTCGCGTTTGCACCCGCCGGGGCCAGCGGGGAGTTGGTTATTGGGCAAGATGCTGGAATGAAGGTCCTGCGGACCTTATCGCGGGCAAGCCACGCTCCCACAGGATTGAGGCGATCACACCTTTGCGATTCGATACAATCCTGTGGGAGCGTGGCTTGCCCGCGATGGGGCCAGTGAAATCACATCACTCCAACGCCCGGAGCCGTCCCTCGATAAACCGCCGCTCCGGCACCTGCTGTGTCAATTCCAGCGCCCGCTGATACGCCGCTCGCGCCTCTTCCACCCTTCCCAACTGCCGGCAAAACTCTGCCCGTGCCGAATGCGCCAGGTGGTAATCCAGCAACTCGCCCCGGGCCAGAATCCCTTCGATCAACGTCAGCCCGGCCTGCGGGCCATCGCGCCTGGACAGCGCCGCCGCGCGGTTCAGTTCGATCACCGGCGACGGCACCGCCCGCAGCAGCACGTCGTACAGACCGACAATCTGCGCCCAGTCCGTCTCTGCCGCCGAGGGCGCTTCGGCATGCACCGCGGCAATCGCCGCTTGCAGGCAATAAGGTCCGAAGCGCCGTGTCGTCAACGCCCGCTCAATCAAGGCGCAGCCTTCGGCAATCAGCTCGGCGTTCCACAACGAGCGATCCTGTTCATCCAGCACAATCAGCTCACCGCTCGCGGAGGTCCTGGCCGGACGCCGGGACTCATGCAACAGCATCAGCGCCAGCAGCCCCATCACCTCCGGTTCAGGCAACAGCTCCATCAACAACCGACCGAGACGAATCGCTTCGCGCGTCAGGTCTTCACGGATCAGTTCGTTGCCGATGGACGCCGAATACCCTTCGTTGAACACCAGGTAAATCACCCGCAACACGCTGTCGAGTCGCTCGGGCAGTTCCGTCAGGGTGGGCACTTGGTATGGGATTTTCGCGTCACGGATCTTGGCCTTGGCGCGCACGATGCGCTGGGCGATGGTGGCCGGTGCCGAGAGGAATGCCCGGGCGATTTCTTCCGTGGTCAGGTCGCAGACTTCACGCAGGGTCAGCGGCACTTGAGCGTCCGCCGCCAGTGCCGGGTGACAACAGGTGAAGATCAGGCGCAGGCGATCGTCTTCCTCGTCTTCGTCACTCCAGTCGGCCTGTTCCAGCGCCTCCAGTTGAGCGATCAACAACGGCCGGGACGCGTTAAAACGCGCGCGCCGGCGTAACACATCAATGGCCTTGAAACGGCCAGTAGACACCAGCCAGGTACGCGGATTGTCCGGCACGCCGTCGCGCTGCCAGCGCTCGACCGCGACGAAGAACGCCTCGTGCAGCGCTTCTTCGGCGAGATCGAAATCGCCGAGCAAGCGGATCAGGGTCGCCAGGATTCGCCGCGACTCGTCGCGGTAAACCTGCTCGACTTGCGCCCGTACCGATTCGCCCGGCATCAGTCCGGCATGCCTGGGGCCATTTTTCGCTGGACGGATTGCACACTCATAAAAGAACTCCTGTTGTGATAGTTATTCAGACATTTAACTGGCGAACGGGCCGCACCTCGACGCAGCCGACCCGGGCCGCCGGAATGTTACCGGCGACCTGGAGGGCTTCATTGAGGTCCTTGGCATCGATCAGGTAGAAGCCGGCCAACTGCTCCTTGGTTTCAGCGAACGGGCCGTCGGTGATCGACATTTTGCCGTTGCGCATGCGTACGGTGGTCGCTGTCTGCACCGACTCCAGCGCTTCGGCGGCGATCATCCGGCCGCTGCCCTGGATCGACTCGGCATAGGCCATGCACTCGGCGTCGTTGGGGCTTTCGGGCAGCGAGTGCAATTCGTGCTCGTTGCTGTAGACCAGGCATAGATACTTCATGGGACTCTCCATTTCAGGCGGCTTTGCCGTGACCGAACTGATCAACTATGGCTGTCGATTGGCGCTTTGGCGCTGCTTTCCGATAAACAACCCGACCATCAGGGTTCCAGGTTGAACAGCGCCGCGCCGCTGGTCATGTCAAACGGAGCCGACCAGTGTTCGTGGACGATCTGCCAGAGCCCCGCTTCCTGCCGATAGCACGCGGTGACGCGCATCCAGCACGCCTGGGTTTCACCCTTTTCATTGGTGCCGCCGCAATGCGCCAGCCAGTGAGCGAAAGCGATCTCCTGCGACGGCACGACGTTGATTTCATGGAACTCGAAAATATGCGGGCCGGGGCACATCTCCATGCATTCCTGCCAATGCGCACGGTAGGCCGCCTTGCCCTTGAATTGCAGGGCTTTGACGGCATCGAAGGAGACGATGTCGTCGGCGTACAGGGCCATGACCTTTTCCACATCCTTGGCGATGACCGCCTGACGGTAGTTCTCGATCAAGTTATGGATTTGTGTCTGAGCGTTCATGAGGGTTCTCCACGTTTTTTGTTGAAGACACCTTTAGTCGTCTGGCGAAAAGCCAAATCGACAACCGAAATAAAAATAATCCATGGAGGCAAACTCGCTAGAATCCGAGGCTCATTTGTGTTGGAAAAAGGACACTCCAGTGACAGCCCGACTCGTGCCTTACGAAAGCCTGAACGCCTTGCAGCGCCAACAGGTCGAGGCCATCGAAATCCACGCCGAACAAATCAGATTCTCCGGCGACATCCACGGTGCATTGCACACCTTGCTGTCCAAACCGGGCCCTGGCGTCAAAGGCTTTGCCCTGCTGGCCGAAGAGGTTCCGGTGGCCTTCCTGCTGCTCAAGCGCCCGCCAGTGCTGCCGGCCTGGGCTAACGAACACAGTGCCACCCTGCACGCCCTGCAAGTCGATCACCGCGCCCAGGGCAAAGGTTACGGCAAGGCCTGCCTGCAGGCCCTGCCCGAGGTTGCGCGCCAGGCCTGGCCGGAGATCAAGGGGCTGGAGTTGTCGGTGGATGCCGACAATGAATCGGCCATCGCGCTGTATGCCAAATACGGTTTTGTCGACAGCGGCGAAGCGTACAAAGGCCGGATCGGTTACGAACGACGGATGGGACTGGTTTTCTGATTCATGGAGGGATGAACGAATGTTGAATTCAATCGAAGCGCTGGAAGCGATCTACGGCCTGCCCCATGAGCGCGCGGTGCGCAAGCAGATCCCGTTTTTGAACGAGGACTATCAGGCGATGGTCCGCGCTTCGCCGCTGGTGATTATCAGCTCGGTCGGCCCCGACGGCATGGACGGCTCACCGCGCGGCGATACGCCGGGTTTTGTGCGGATCATCGATGAGCGCACGCTGGCGATCCCGGATCGCCCCGGCAACAACCGCATCGACACACTGCGCAATGTCGTGCTCGATTCGCGGGTATCACTGCTGTTCATCATTCCGGGGATCGGCGAGACGTTGCGGGTCAACGGCACGGCGCAGATCAGCGCCGAGCCCGCATTGCTGGAGAGTTTTGCCGTCAATGGCAAACCGGCGCGCACGGTAATGCTGGTGACGGTGGAAGCGGCGTATTTCCATTGTTCGAAAGCGATTGTTCGTTCGGATTTGTGGAACCCCGAGCGCTACCTCGACCGCTCTGCCCTGCCGACCGCCGGCGCGTTTCACAAACGGCTGAACGATGGGCAGTTCGATGCCGAGACGTATGACCGGGAAGCACCGGCCAGGGTGCGCGATAGTCTCTATTAGAGGATTGGTCGTTACCACGCTCTGCGTTGGAACAATCAATCAGAGGGTGAGCACCATCTCATGCCACGCCATCCCGCCATGGTCGGACGCCGAAGGCTTGATATAGACAAACCCAAACCCGGCATACAGCGCAATGTGCCGCTCTTTGCACATCAGGTGGATGCTGGCCTTGTTCAGTGCGCGCATGCGCTGGATGAATTCACCCATCAAGCGTTTTGCCAGGCCTTGCCCCTGATAATCCGGATGCACCACCACCGACATGATCACCACATGCGGGCCGGCCGGGTCGTGGCCGATCAGTTCCTTGAACGCCTCGTCCGACATTTCCACCTCGAACGCCGCACCGGAATTGACGAAACCGGCTACAACGCCATCCACTTCGGCGACGATGAAGCCCTCGGGCCAAGTGGCGATGCGGGTGGCGATTTTCTCGCGGGTGGCGGCTTCGTCGCCTTCGTAGGCAACGGTTTCGATGGCGTAGCAACGGTCCAGGTCAGCGGGAATGACGTGGCGGATGACGGTGTTCATGGCAGCTCGGAATCGGCGGGGAAAGGCTGGGATCATAAATTAATAAGGTGTTCATATCGATCACGACAAGTGCCGTAAAGCCTTCGTATAGGCACTTTCATTGCGCGTCGCCCGGGGCTATTTGTGTTGCCTGTCTCTAGTCACCATGAGGGGAATACACCATGAGCAGCGTCCAAATCGGTCTTCTTATGCTGTTGGGCATCAGCACGTTCGGCTTCGTTTCTTTGGCGATCGACCTGTTGCGGGCGCGACGGGTGAACAAGGGAAAATAGTGCCCGCAGGACATGCAGAGGCGGCCGGTTGAGCCGCCTCTGCAAATGTGATCAGGACTTGATCGGCAGCCAGATTTCCAGCACGCCGGTATTGAGCTTCGGGTTGAAGTCTTCGCTGTAGCGTTCGAACTCCGGGGCATCCGCTGCCTCGTGACCGGACTGCGGCAACCAGGTGTTCCAGATGTACTGAAAGGTCTGGGGCAAGGTATCCAGCGAGCCCTTGTGCTCGAAAACCGCGTAATACTGGGGCTGAATCTCGACCCAGCGGTATTTCTCGGGCAGGTCGTCGAGCTTGCTGATCTCGACACCGGCGATGTATTCGAAACCGCCCTTGCCATCCGGGTTGCAGCAAACGCCGTAGGTCACTTCGCCCTTTTGCCCGGGAACATTGCCGATGTGGGGAACGAATTTATCCCAGAGCTTGGGAATCTTGCCGGCCGTCTCTTGGGTAAATCGTCCGCCAAGCCCCGCTATGAGCATGAAGTGCCCGTGTTCGAAGCGTTGCTCAACCTGATCATCGCGTATTTGCTCATCCATGACTCGACTCCTGGGAACGTAAAAAGTGGGTTCGGCTGGGAGTATAGAGGCCAAACCCGATTCGCCCAGTCAGAGCCCCGGAAGCTGCCCGGCGGTGGGCGCACCGATAAACTCGTTGTAACCCGAAAGAATCACGTACACCGCGAAATAGCAGAAGATCGCGGCCGATGCCATGTAGGAATAACGCAGCAGTTTGTCTCCGAGCAGCTTGCCGCCATGGCTCGCCGCAAAGCACAGCGTGACGCACCAGAGAATTCCCGCACAGAGAAATCCACCGAGAAACAACGCCGAGCTGAGGGTGCCGCCGCCACCGGAACGGGCAATCAGGGTGCCGCCCACCGCGGCGAACCAGAGAATCGCACTGGGCGACGACATGGCGAGGAAAATCCCCCGCAAGAACTCTTTGCGATGGGAGTTGTGGCCAACGTCGGCGGTCTCGGCCAACACCGCACTGTGGTAGATCGCCGAATGAATCATCTTCGCCGCGAAGTACAGCAGCAACGCCGACCCGCCGATCCACAACACCCAACGCACGGTTTCGTATTGCAGCAATACGGTCATGCCGGCCAGTGCCAGCACTGCGTAAATCAGGTCGCCGACGCAAGTCCCCAGCCCCAGGGCAAAACCCTGGAAATAGCCGCGCTGCATCGCCAGCGTGATCATCGCGATATTGGCCACGCCGATGTCCAGGCACAGCGAAAGGCTGAGCAGGAAGCCACTGGTAAATTCCATCAACCCGTTTCCTTCGGAAAAAATTGTTTACGTAGAGGCTGGACAGTTTGCCATACCTGCCCTTACATTCCGCCACAGGCCACCGCAGTGGCCAGCGTCGCTCGGACGGTTCCGGGCGCTTACGTTATTCGAGGCAACAATGGCCGAACAAGGTTCGCCGCGCCGCTTTGCGCGCATAGATCGACTCCCCCCTTACGTTTTCAACATCACTGCCGAGCTGAAGATGGCCGCCCGTCGTCGTGGCGAAGACATCATCGACTTGAGCATGGGCAACCCCGACGGCGCCACGCCGCCGCACATCGTCGAAAAACTGGTCACCGTCGCCCAGCGCGAAGACACCCACGGCTACTCCACGTCCAAAGGGATTCCGCGCCTGCGCCGGGCGATTTCCAATTGGTACAAGGATCGCTACCAGGTTGATATCGACCCGGAAAACGAAGCCATCGTCACCATCGGTTCCAAGGAAGGCCTGGCGCATTTGATGCTGGCCACCCTCGACCAGGGCGACACCGTGCTGGTGCCGAACCCGAGCTACCCGATTCACATCTACGGTGCCGTGATTGCCGGCGCCCAGGTGCGGTCGGTGCCGCTGATCCCTGGCGTGGATTTCTTCGCCGAGCTGGAACGGGCGATTCGCGGTTCGATCCCGAAACCGAAAATGATGATCCTGGGCTTTCCGTCCAACCCCACCGCCCAGTGCGTGGAGCTGGACTTCTTCGAGCGGGTGATCGCCCTCGCCAAACAGTACGACGTTCTGGTGGTGCACGACCTGGCCTACGCCGACATCGTCTACGACGGCTGGAAAGCCCCGTCGATCATGCAAGTGCCCGGCGCCAAGGACATCGCGGTGGAGTTTTTCACCCTGTCCAAGAGCTACAACATGGCGGGCTGGCGCATCGGCTTCATGGTCGGTAACCCGGAGCTGGTCAACGCTCTGGCGCGGATCAAGAGCTACCACGACTACGGCACCTTCACCCCGCTGCAGGTCGCGGCCATTGCGGCGCTGGAAGGCGATCAGCAATGCGTGCGCGACATTGCCGAACAGTATCGCCAGCGTCGCAACGTGCTGGTCAAAGGCTTGCATGAATTGGGCTGGATGGTCGAGAACCCGAAGGCGTCGATGTATGTCTGGGCCAAGATTCCCGAGGCTTATGCACACCTGGGCTCGCTGGAATTCGCCAAGAAACTGCTGGCCGAGGCCAAGGTCTGCGTCTCGCCGGGTGTCGGGTTTGGTGAGTACGGGGACGATCATGTGCGCTTCGCGCTGATCGAAAACCAGGACCGGATTCGTCAGGCTGTACGCGGGATTCGCGGGATGTTCCGGGCGGATGGGTTGGTCACCAAAACCAACGCCTGACACACAAAACCCTGTGAGAACAAACATCTGTGGCGAGGGAGCTTGCTCCCGCTGGGGCGCGAAGCGGCCCCAAAACCAATCACCATGTTTTTTTCAGATAGAACACGGTGGACGGATTTACGACTGCTACGCAGCCGAGCGGGAGCAAGCTCCCTCGCCACAAAAAGCTTGCTCGACATTGGGTTAGATCTCACCCACAAAAAAACCGCATCGCTGCGGTTTTTTTGTGTTGGCCGTTTGTGTCAGACGAACAACGACAGCAGCAGGATAAAGCCCAGGCCTACCACGGACAGGATGGTTTCCATCGCGGTCCAGGTCTTGAAGGTTTCCGCCACGGTCATGTTGAAGTACTGCTTCACCAGCCAGAAACCGGCGTCGTTGACGTGGGACAGGATCAACGAACCGGCACCGGTGGCCAGTACCAGCAGCTCACGGTTCACGCCCGGAATCATCCCCACTACCGGCACCACGATGCCAGCGCCAGTGATGGTCGCCACGGTTGCCGAACCGGTTGCGATGCGAATCACCGCGGCTACCAGCCAGGCCAGCAGGATCGGCGAGATCTGAGCCGCCACCGCCATGTGACCGATCACATCACCTACACCGCTGGTCACCAGCATCTGCTTGAAGCCGCCACCGGCACCGATGATCAGGATGATCGCGGCAGTCGGCGCAAGGCTCGAGTCCAGCCATTTGAGCATCTGTTGCGAACCGATGCCCTGCTTGTAGCCGAAGGTGTACAGCGACAGCAGCAATGCCAGCAGGAGGGCCGAGATCGGGTGACCGATCAGGTCCATGAAGGTGCGGAAGAAGTTGCCATCCGGCAGCACCACATCGGCAAAGGTCTTGAGCAGCATCAGGAACACGGGCGACAGCACGGTGACCAGGGTAATGCCGAAGCTCGGCAGATCGGCGGAATCCGACTCCCGCGCCAGTTGGTCCACCAGTTCCTGATTCGGATGACCGGGAATGTGCTTGGCAATGAACGTACCGTAGATCGGACCGGCGATGATGGCAGTCGGCAGCGCAACGATCAGGCCGTAGAGAATGGTTTTACCAATGTCGGCACCGAACACGCCGATCGCCAGCAGCGGACCCGGGTGCGGAGGAACCAGACCGTGCACGGCGGACAGACCGGCCAGCAGCGGGATACCGATCTTGATGATCGACACGCCGGTACGACGGGCGACGATGAACACCAGCGGGATCAGCAGCACGAAGCCGATTTCGAAGAACAGCGGGATGCCGACCAGGAAGGCCGCGAACATCATGGCCCACTGCACCTTGTCCTTGCCGAAGGCCCGAATCAGGGTCTGGGCGATCTGATCCGCCCCGCCGGACTCGGCCATCATTTTGCCGAGCATGGTGCCCAGCGCCAGAATGATCCCGACGAAACCGAGAACGCCGCCGAAACCATCCTGGAACGCCTTGATGATGGTGCCGATCGGCATGCCGGAGGTCAGCCCGAGGAACGCGGCGGCGATGATCAATGCAATGAACGGGTGAAACTTGAACTTGGTGATCAGGACAATCAAGCCGATCACCGTGACCACTGCATCGAGCAGCAGAAACGACTCGTGGGACATGCCAAACATGGGGGGTGTCTCCTGTTTGTTGTTGTTATTAAAGCGATTAATCAGAAGCCGTCAGGACAGCGCTATCTTTTGCAGCAAAACTCAACTGGCGAGTTTCAGGCCGTGATCGAGCCACCAACGGTGGGCCTGAGCGGCCAATTCGTCGACGCTGTAACTTGAAGCATCCAGAGCCAGGGTCAGGGGCTCACCAACGGGCGATTCAAGGGTGGCGAACTGGCTGTCGATCAGGGTCGACGGCATGAAGTGGCCCGGCCGATGGGAGGCACGATCGGCGGCGACTTCAGGGGTCAACTCAAGGAACACAAAGCCCAGGCCCGGCAAGGCACTGCGCAAGCGTTCGCGGTAACTGTGTTTGAGGGCCGAACAGGTCAGCACCGGGCGCTCGCCACGGGCGTCGACGCGGCGCAGTTCATCGCACAGGCTGTCGAGCCAGCCGGCACGGTCTTCGTCGTTCAGGGGGATACCCGCGCTCATCTTTTCGATATTGGCGGCAGGGTGAAAAGTGTCGCCTTCAATGGCGGTGGCGCCGCTGAGCTGGCACAGGGCCTGGCTGACACACGTCTTGCCGCAACCGGCAACGCCCATGATGACCAGGGCGGTGATGGAATGATTCATGTAACACCTCAGCGCGCAGACAGCGCTACCTTTGCTACGTAAAACTCTAGTGCAAAAGCAGATGTTGCCGACGCCTTCTTGTCATTTTTGTGGGTTGCAGCATGTTCGTTCTCGATGCCGAAAAGCGAGGATCAGGCAAACCCCGCTCACGCATTTGCAGCTGCATCGAGACAGCGCTACCTTAGTGCCTTGAATTTTGTTTGGCAAGCCGTCCGATGAATACCCCTAAAAACGATAAAAATACACGAACCACTGGCCGTCCTACCCTCAACGAAGTCGCGCGCCTGGCCGGTGTCAGCCCGATTACCGCCTCCCGCGCCCTGCGTGGCGTCAGCACGGTGGCCACCGAACTGGTGGAAAAAGTCCAGAAGGCTGCCCTCGAGTTGAACTACGTGGTCAACCCCGCCGCCCGCGCTCTGGCCTCGGCGCAGAGCCATTCCGTCGTGGTGTTGGTACCGTCATTATCCAACCTGCTGTTCATCGACACGCTGGAAGCCATTCATCAGGTTTTGCGACCAAAGGGCTTCGAAGTGCTGATCGGTAACTTCCATTACTCGCGCGATGAAGAAGAAAACCTGCTGCGCAACTACATGGCTTATCAGCCGCGCGGCTTGCTGCTGACCGGTTTCGACCGCACCGAAAGTTCGCGGCGGATGATCGAGGCCAGCAACATTCCCTGCGTCTACATGATGGAACTGGACAGTGCGGCGGGACTCAATTGCGTCGGTTTTTCGCAACTGGCCGCCGGCGAAACGGCGGCCGAGCATTTGCTGTCGCGCGGTCGCAAACGCCTGGCTTATATCGGAGCGCAGCTGGATCAGCGCACGTTGCTGCGGGGCGAAGGTTTCCGTCGTGCGCTGCAAAAGGCCGGGCGCTACGACCCGGATCTGGAAGTGTTGACGCCACGGGCCTCATCGGTCGGACTCGGTGGCGAACTGTTCCTGCAATTGCTGGCTGCGCATCCAGACCTCGATGCGATCTTCTTCGGCAACGACGACCTGGCCCAGGGCGCACTGCTCGAAGCCTTGCGCTGCGGCATCAAAATCCCCGAACAGGTGGCGATCCTCGGCTTCAACGACCTGCCCATGTCCGAACACATGGTGCCGCGCCTGAGTAGCATCAATACGCCTCGAGAGGCCATTGGCCGTCGTTCGGCCGAGTTGATGCTGACCTTGATGGCCGGCAATTCGGTGGCCAAACCGGTGCAGGACATGGGGTTTGAATTGAAGGTGCGCGAGAGCACCTGATACGCAATCGTCCCTTTGCTCGTGCTAGATTCCCGGCACCTGTAACAGCAAACGGAGAAGCTCAATGGGACATGCGCTGAAGATTTTGGGTCGGGCCTCGTCAATCAACGTCAGAAAGGTCCTGTGGGCCTGCGACGAACTGGGCGTTTCCTACGAACGGGAAGACTGGGGCAGCGGTTTTGCCTCGACCCAGAGTCCGGAGTTTCTCCAGCTCAACCCTAACGCACAGGTGCCGGTGCTCATCGACGAAGCCGGCGTGCTGTGGGAGTCCAACACCATCTGCCGCTATCTGGCCGGCAAATACCAAAACACCGATCTGTTGCCCATCGAGCCGGCGGCGCGCGCTCGCGTGGAACAGTGGATGGATTGGCAAGCCACCGAACTCAATCCGTCCTGGGGCTACGCCTTTTTTGCGCTGGTGCGGCAATTGCCGAACTTCCAGGACGCGCAGCGGATCGCCGATGGCGTTCGCGGCTGGAACGCGAAAATGGGCATCCTTGAACAACAACTCGCGTCGACCGGTGCGTATGTCGCCGGACCTCGGTTCACCCTGGCCGATATCCTCATCGGCTTGTCGGTCAACCGCTGGCGGATGACCCCGATGGAGCGCCCGGACTATCCCGCCGTCGACGCGTATTGCCAACGACTGGCATTGCGACCGGGGTTCATGGAACACGCCTGCAACGGCGTGCCATAACGCCAAACCCGCTCCCTCTGCCCTTCCATAAAAAGAGAACCCCATGAACGGACTCAACGTACTGCTGACCGGCGCCTGCGGCAGAATCGGCAAAACCTTTTTTGAAGCTTCGCAGGACCGCTACACCTTCGTGCTGACGGATCGCATCGAGCCCGACTTCAATGTCGAAGCACCGCATCGCTTTGTACGCCTGGACCTGTCCGACCTCACCGCCATAAGCAAAGTGCTGAAAGGCATCGACGTCATTGTGCATCTGGCCGGCATCCCTCACGCCACCGCCTCTTTCGATGAGTTACTGCCCAACAATATTCTGGCCACCACTTACCTGTTCGAAGCCGCCGTGGCTGCGGGTTGTAAACGATTGGTGTTCGCCAGCAGCGCGCAGACCATCGAGGGCTATCCGGTGGACCGGCAGATCACACCGGGCATGCAGGTGATGCCGGCCAATCTGTATGGCGTCAGCAAGTGTTATGGCGAAGCCTTGTGTGCGTTCTACGCTGCCAAACACAACCTCTCGAGCATTGCCATACGCATCGGCGCTTTCGAGTTTGCGGACCGTCACGAATTGACCAACGCTCGCGACCTGAGTGCATGGCTCAGCCCTCGTGATGCAGTGCAGTTGCTGCAACTCTCTGTGGAGGTCGAAGGTGTGCAACACCTGATCGCCCACGGTATCTCCAATAACCGTTTCAAACGCCTGGACCTCAGTGAAACTACCCGGGTGTTGGGTTATAGGCCGGTGGACGATGCATTTCAGGAGTTCGACATTCCCATTGGGTTTCCTTGACGGTGCGTCTCCAGAATCCGGGCAACGTGGTTCTTGCGCTGTAGCCTGAGGTCGGTCGACCTCTGCCGCTCGGCGGCAAGGGTTGATCGCCCTCCTTTTCAGTTCCCGGACGAATCAGCCGATAACTGATGTTCTGCGAGCATCCTCAGCAGCGCCCGCACCGCCGCCGAAGGTTCTTTGTCGGGCGCGACCACCAAGGCAAACTCCCGGTCGATGCGCGGCGTCACCGGCACTATCCGCAAGCCTTGGCGATGAGTCGGCAGGGTCATTTCCGGCACCACGGTCACGCCGATGTTTTCCCGCACCAGGGTGAACGCACTGCTCCACTCACGCACCTCGGCCCGCACATCCAGCAGTTGCAACCCGGCATCAGCCGCCAAGCTGCGGGCATTGGTCGAACACCCGCCCGTGGCCAGCACAAAGGGTTGCTCCGCCAGTTCCGCCAGTGAGACGCCCTCTTCATTCGAGCGGCGCGCCAAAGGATGGCCACCGGGCAGAACCGCCACCCAGGCATCACGCCCCAAACGCCCGGCATTGCGCGCAGGTGCCGGGTTCAACGCCACACCGACATCCACCAACCCGGCACTGAGCAACGTTTCCACTTCATCGTCGCTGACCTCCAGCGCCACCACTTGAATGCCGGGATACAGCCGATTGAACTGGCGCAACAGTGGCGGCAGGAACGTCGTCAGCACCATAGGGAAACTGGCCAGACGAATCGTCCCGCGCTGGATGCCTTTAGCGGCGTCGACGGTGCTGCGGATGTTTTCCAGGGCACCGAGCATGGTTCGTGCCTGTTCGATCACCGGCAAGCCGATGGCGGTCGGCAAGGTCTGGCGGTTTTCCCGGCTGAACAGCTGAACGCCCAGGGTTTCTTCAATCAAGGCCAGTGCCTGGCTGGCACCGGATTGGGTTATGCCGACCCGTTCAGCGGCGCGGGTAATGTTGCCGGTATCGGCCACCGCCACCACCATTCGCCAATGCATCAAGTTCATCATGGCAGTAGCTTTCCTTATGGCAGTTTTCTGAAAGATTAATTTTACCGAGGGTGCCGCGCACTATGACACTGGCGCAAATCCGCAACCAGAGCCCTGCCCATGAAGTTGTATTACATCCCGCAAGCCTGCTCATTGGCGCCGCACATTGTGCTGCGCGAACTGGAGCTGCCGTTCGAGTTGGTCCGCGTCGACAACAGCAGCAAGAAAACCGTCACCGGCGATGACTTCCTCGCCATTAACCCCAAAGGCTACGTCGCGGCATTGCAGCTGGATAACGGCGATGTGCTGACCGAAGGCCCGGCGATCCTGCAGTACCTGGCGGATCTGCACCCGGAGGCAAACCTGGCACCGGCGAGCGGAACGTTCGAGCGGGTGCGGTTACAGGAATGGCTGAACTTCGTTTCGACCGAGATTCATGGCGGGCTGGGTTGGCTGTTCAATCCGCAGTTTGCGGACGAGGTGAAGGCGCTCATCAAAGAGAAACTGTTCAAGCGCTTTGCCGTGTTGAGCCGGACGCTGGAGCGGCAGGACTACTTGATGGCCGGCGGGTTCAGCATTGCCGATGCGTATCTGTTTACGGTGTTGCGTTGGGCTCGGCTGTTTGCGATTGATCTGGATGATTGGCCGGCGTTGGCGCGCTTTCAGGCGCGGGTTGATCAGCGGCCGAGCGTGAAAGCGACATTGGCGGCGGAGTTGGTGTAAGGCTTTAGATCGCTTCGCGGGCAAGCCCGCGATAGCTATCTATCAAACACCGCTGAACTACAAACTCGCACTCACTTTGCTCGCCACCTCACCCGGCACCCAGCCCTTCCACACTTGCGGCTGATCGCGCAAAAACGCTTCGGCGACCTGACGCGGTTGCTGGCGTTTTTCGCTCATCTGCCCCAGGGTCTGGTTCAGCAGATCGATCGGCAAATCGACCTTTTCGAAGAACGCCACCAGGTCCGGGTACTGCGCCTTGAACGGTGCCGACACGCCGATGGCCAGGCTGGCCGGCATCGAACGCGTGCCCTTGGGGTTCGGATGGTTGGCATCGGCCAGGGTTTTCCAGGCTTGCGCGTCGAACGGTGGCTCTTCGAGTTTCACCAATTTGAAGCGGCCCAACAGTGGCGTCGGCGACCAGTAGTAGAACAGCACCGGTTTGCCCCGGCGGATCGATGAAGCGACCTCGGCATCCAGCGCCGCGCCGGAACCGGTGCGGAAGTTCACGTAGCTGGCGGTCAAGTCATAGGCCTTGAGTTTCTGGCTGTTGACGATCTCCGACGTCCAGCCGGTCGGGCTGTTGAGGAAGCGTCCGCGGCTTGGGTCTTCGGGGTCGCGGAATACGTCCTTGTAGCGAGTCAGGTCGGCGACGGATTTCAGCTCCGGCGCCAAGGGTTTAATGCCGCGTTCCGGGTCGCCCTTGATCACGTATTCCGGCACCCACCAGCCTTCGGTGGCGCCTTTGACGGTATCGCCCAAACCAAACACTTTGCCCTCCGATGCCGCCTTGACCCAGGCCGGACTGCGCCCGGCCCACTCTTCGCCGATCACCTGGATGTCGTTCTTGGCCAACGCGGCTTCGAGGCTGACGGTGCTGCCGGGCAAGGTGTCGGTTGGGTAGCCATAACCTTTCTCGACGATCAGCCGCAGGATCTCGGTGATCAGGCTGCCGCTTTCCCAGGTGATGTCGCCGAAATGGATGGGTGTGGCTTTTTCTGCGGCGGGAACATGGCCAGCCACAAGGCTCAGGGCCAGCAGCGAACTGCCGAGCAGGGTTTTGATCGATCTCATGCGGACCTCCGGGTCTGGGGTGTTCGGTTCAAGGACGTTCGGTTCAGGGGTTCGTTGGCGCTGTGCAGCGTGCACAGCGCCTGGGAACGGGTCATGTAGACGCTGACCGAACGCTGGGAAATGCCCAGTTCGGCGGCAATTTGTGGGTAGGTCAGGCCGTCGACTCGCGACAGCAGAAACGTTGCCCTGACCTGGCCCGGCAGGCGGTCGAGGGTTCGATCCAGGTGCTTCAGAGTCTGGGAGAACTGCGCCAGGTCTTCAGGCGATGGCCCGCCAATCGGATCAGTCGGCAGTAACTGCTCGAGGTGTTGGCGTTCCAGATCCCGATGGCGCCACAGCTGATAAATCAATCGCTGGGCGATGGTAGTGAGTAAGGCGCGGGGTTCGCGAATCGGCGTCAGGCCTGGCGACTCGAGCAATTGCACGAAGGTTTCGGCGGCAATGTCTTCGACACTGGGACTGGTTCCCAGATATCGGCGCAGACGTGTGCACAGCCAGGTGTAGTGGGCGCGGAACAATCCGCCCACGTCGTTGCGATGGGAAACGTCGGCGCCGGACATAGGGGCTCCTTGGGTTAGGGGTCGCTGAATGTCCGGTGATCCGGTGGCGCGATCCTAGCAAGGAGCCTTATTCATTAAAAATACTTAAAATGAATTTTTATATTCCATAAATGAATTTACATGAACGAGCCTCATCGCAACCGCCCATACCCCAGCGCTTCGGCGTCCCGCTGATAATCGAGAATAATCTGATAGTCGCTCTCGCTGGCGGGCAACACTTCTTGCAGGCCCAACGTCTCGGCGACCTCGGGCAGTTCCTTCAATGTCTGGTTCATCACCTGTCGAAGCTGTTCAGCCTGCACATCAGTGGTGTCAGCCGCCGCGATGTACGGCAACGTCGGACTGAACGCGGTGCGCGCCAATACTCTCAAGCCAGCGACTTCTGCCTGGGCGTGCTGCGCCAGATAGGTGAAGGTCACGCTGTCGATGGCGGCCAGGTCCGCCAGGTCGTCACGCAGCCAGCGCAGGCTTTCGCGGTGGCTGCCGCTGATGGCGACACGGGCAAAAAACTGCCCGTCGCGGTGCAACGGCGCCAGTCGGTGACGCAACAGGTTCATGCCACTGTTGGAGTCTTCGCCGTTGATCACGCCGCGACTGCCGCGCAAGGCCGACAAGGTTCTTCGAGGATCATCGGCGCGAGTCAGCAACAGGCTGCAATGGTTGCCGCCGCTGCTGTCCGGCAGTTCATAACGAGGACGACCAATGACCCGGACGCGACCGCGCAAGGCTGTCATCAACGGGTAACCACAGGTTTGGGTCAGCAGCAGGTGCGGGGATAGCCAAAGGTCCATCAGCGACAGTTCTTCGGCATCAAGGCGGGTGCTGCCGAGCTGTTCGAGTATCTGCGACAGCCAACGCTCGTTGGCTTGGTGGATCGGCTCGGGAGCGACGTACATCAGTAATTCAGCAAGGTGTTGTGTCATCGAATATTTCTTCACCAGTGAAAATCAATGAAACGGATGCCGCGGACTGTCAATCGCCCTCACCCCGTGCCAACGCACCCACTGGCCATAACCCCGCACCAGAAACCCGCCACTGCGCGCCAGCCATTGATCGCGATGCGCGCGGTACACCCGTGGCAAGTCGTACCAGGGCAACCCCGGCAAGTCATGGTGCACCAGGTGCAGATTGAGATTCAGGAACAGCCAGCGCCACGGCCACCCTGCTTCATTGATGACGGTGCGTTGCTCCGGTTGTGTATGCGGACGGTGTTCATAGTAGGAGCGAATCATTGCAATCGACAGCGCCGGCACGCTGATCAGCAACAGGTAATACCAAACCGGCAGCACGCTGTAGCGCGCGATGAACGCCAGCATCAGCAGCGTCAGCGCACCATGGCTCAGCCACATCAACCAGGCTTGGCGCTCACCCGTTTTCAGCCGTTGCAGCTCCTCCCGCGCCAGCGCCAGCAAGGCCAGTGGCGCACCGAGGGCCAAGCGCCCCAGCACGGTTTTGTTCAGCCAGTGCAGGCCCTGTTCGAACAGCGAACTGCGCTGCCACTGTTCAGCGCTCAGGTAACGGCTTTCCGGGTCGCTACCTGGGATGGTCAGGTCTTCGTCGCGGTGATGCAGCAAATGGCTGTCGCGGTACAAGGTGTAGGGATACCAGACCGCAAACGGCGCATAACCGAGGACTTTATTCAGCATTGGCCAACGGGTGGGATGGCCGTGCAGCAATTCGTGCTGCACCGACAACCACAACACCAGCAGTGGAATCAGCAACAACGTGCTCCACCAGAGCCCCAACCGGGCACTGCCCAGCACAATACTGAACCAGCCGACGTAAACGCCGATCAGCAACAGCCAAGTCGGCCACTCGGTGCGAGCGGTGAAACGTTGGCGCAGGGTTTCGATTTCTTCACGATGGGCAGCGTCAAAGTAATGGGGCATGGCTTTGCTCAGAACGGGAACCAATCCCCCTCTGTGCAACGGCGCCGGGATTTCTTGCAGATTGTTTGGTTATTTCGATAGACGCAAAAAACAGGAGCCCGAGGACTCGGGCTCCATGGACGCGGGATCAGTGGCCGAACACATTCACCTTCTTGGCTTTCTTGTCCGCGCGTTTTTCAATTGCGGTTTTCGCCGGTTTTTTCTTCGCGGCTTTCTTTGATTCCATACCTTTGGACATGATGCGTACTCCACTAACAGGGGATGTGAGATCAGGTATACACCTATCCCGGCGCGCGTGTTCTTTTATAATCTGTGCCCTGCCCACCGACTGTCCGAGCCCATGCCCAACACCCAGTACACCTTGCTCGACGAGCCATTATGGCCGTTGATGAACAAGTTTTACCGCGCCCACCAATCGTCGATGAAAGCGGTGCGAGACGCTCAATTGTGGGTCGCAAGACGTGAAGAGATCATCGCGGCGCTGTGTTTGCGGCCGGTGGCCGGCGGGCATTGGCTGACCGGGCTGTTTGTCGACCCGAGCTGTCGCGAACAAGGAATCGCCGCGACGTTGATCGCCCACGCCGTCAAGCACCTTGAAGAGCCGGTCTGGCTGTTCTGCCATCCGGATTTGCGTGGCTTTTATGAGCGTCGTGGTTTTACCTTCGACCCGCCCCTGCCCTACGCCCTGGCCGAACGGTTGAGCCGTTATGCGCGCAGCAAACCGATGATTGCCATGGGTTTGCAACCAGGTTCGGCATGAACAGCGATCCTTTAGCGATTCAATCGTCCGCCGCAGGATCAAGGTCCGGGAACATCACTTCGGTAAACCCGAACTTGCTGAAGTCTGTGATGCGCGAGGGGTATAACCGGCCGATCAGGTGATCGCATTCATGCTGCACCACCCGTGCATGAAATCCCGAGGCAATGCGCACGATCGGCTCGCCCTTGGGATCAAAGCCTTCATAGCGAATCTGCTGATAGCGATCCACCGCCCCACGCAGGCCCGGCACCGACAGGCAGCCTTCGAAACCCTCTTCGAGGGTCGGGCTCAAGGGCGTGATCAGCGGATTGATCAGAATTGTCTGCGGCACCGCTTCGGCGTCCGGATAGCGCTCGCTGTGCTCGAAACCGAAGATCACCAGTTGCAGGTCGACACCGATCTGCGGCGCGGCCAGGCCGACCCCGCCGACGCTTTCCATGGTCTGGAACATGTCATCGATCAGTTGCCACAATTCGGGGCTGTCGAACATTTCCGCCGGCACCGGCGGAGCGATGC
The DNA here is from genome assembly GCF_059420765.1 of Pseudomonas sp. GW821-FHT03E01. NCBI lineage: Bacteria > Pseudomonadati > Pseudomonadota > Gammaproteobacteria > Pseudomonadales > Pseudomonadaceae > Pseudomonas > Pseudomonas sp. GW821-FHT03E01. The sequence continues at coordinate 19,864 of NZ_JBWKUI010000009.1, forward strand.
GCAGCAGGCGTTCATCGCCCATTTTCAGAATTTCACGGATCATTTTATGACTTCGTCAGTGGTCGGCTGGATTGAGTGATCTCGCCCCAGTCCTGAGACATGCTGTTTGGGTTCTTCGTGCACCTTTTCACCGGGTTTCTTGCCTTCGGATGACATGTGCTCGATCACCGCGTTCATTTCCGCACCGAGCAGCAGCACCGCGGCGGAAATATAGAAGTACAGCAACAACACGATGATCGCGCCGATACTGCCATACATGGCGTTGTAGTTGGCGAAGGTTTTGACGTACAGACCGAAGCCCAGCGAAGCGACGATCCAGACCACCACGGACAACACCGCACCCGGGGTGATGAAGCGAAACTCTTGTTTGACGTCGGGCATGACGTAGTAAATCAGCGCCACTGCCATCATCAATAGAATCACGATCACCGGCCAGCGCGCGATGGTCCAGACGGTCACAATGAAATCTTCAAGGCCCACTTGCGAAGCGATCCAGGCCATCACCTGCGGCCCGAGCACCATCAGCGCAGCGGCGGCCAGCAGCATGCCGGCAATGCCGATGGTGTAGAAAATCGACAGCGGAAAACGCTTCCACACCGGACGGCCTTCAACCACGTCGTACGCGGCGTTCATCGCACTCATCATCAGCCGCACACCAGCGGACGCGGTCCACAGGGCGATCACAATACCCACCGAGAGCAAACCACCCTTGGATTGCTGGAGCTGGTCGATCACCGGGTTCACCTGCTCCAGCGCCTGGGGCGGCAGCACCAGTTCCGATTGCAGGCGCAGCCAGGAGAAGAAGTCCGGCAAGTGCAGGAAGCCGATCAGGGCAATCAGGAACAGGATGAAAGGGAACAGCGAGAACAGCATCTGATAGGCGAGCGCCGAGGCATAGGTCGACATCTCGTCGGCGACGAACTCGGTGACCGTGCGCATCATCACGCGATGCAGGGGCAGACCTTTCATGGTCGGGAAAAACATTAGCGTCTCGCCGCAAAAAAGTTGAAGTCATGGCGACTCAGGGGCCGTTTTCTACAACAAAGTAGCCTACTTGGCGACTTTGAAACAATTTCCTTGCTCAAGTTCAAGCTGACACAAAAACGGCCATCCGCGGATGGCCGTTTGTGTTACTCGTCAAAGGCCGGGTTACGCCTTGTCGATACCTTTTTTAAGAGCATCCTTGACCTTACCGATCGCTTGCTGGGCTTCGCCTTTCTGTTCCTGCCTGACGCCTTCGGCGCGCATTTTGTCATTACCGGTGGCCTTGCCGACGCCTTGCTTGACGTTGCCGACCGCTTCGTTTGCCATGCCTTTAACTTTATCGCCAGTGCTGCTCATGGTATGTCTCCTGAGAACATTTCAACGGGGAAAGTCGTTACATAAGGGTGGACCGAAAGCCTTTGCGCAGAGTTTCATTTATTTCCCAACAGAACATTTCATCGCCCCAGGCAGGTTAGGCTTTATGTTTGCAGGCTTTGCCCCGAGAATGCGCAACGTATTCAGGCCATGGCGCTGAAGATCCAATCCCGTAGGAACGTTATGAAACTCGATAAAAAGCAGGCCATTGCCCGCAGAAACCAGGAACTTGGCGGTGCCGTGCTTGGCGTCAACAACTGCCATTTCACCGAATTGAACCGTAACCGCAACATTTTCTGGTTCGATATTCCGGTCGCGCGGCTGGCCATTGGTCAGTACGAATGGATTCACTTGCTGATGCACACCCCGGACACCGACGAACTGCTGCACCTGAAAGTGCCGACGGTGTTCCTGCGCGAGAAGCTGGAAGGCCTGGTGGTGCGCAACCAGGGTAAACGCAAGGCTGCATTGAGCCTGGAACTGAGCGCCGACAAGGACTCGTACCTGCAGGACATGCGTCCGGCGGGCACCAACGTCAATTTCGCGCAGTTCCGCCAGTAATCCTCTCAAGCCATCAAAGAGTCCCCTGTGGCGAGGGAGCTTGCTCCCGCTGGGGTGCGTAGCGCCCCTAAATCAGGTACCTCGATTCACCTGATCAGGCCGCTGGCTGCTTTTGCGACTGCTGCGCAGCCGAGCGGGAGCAAGCTCCCTCGCCACAAAAGCGCTTTTGATACCGCTTTAAACAAAAAGCCCCGCATCTGCGGGGCTTTTTGTTTAATCAGGCGCTGACTTTCTTCACGCCCAGCTTTTTCAGCTCTTCGTCGCGCAACTCGCGGCGCAGGATCTTGCCGACGTTGGTAGTTGGCAGCGCGTCGCGGAACTCCACGGCTTTGGGCACCTTGTAGCCGGTGACGTTGGCGCGCATGTGCTCCATCACCTGTTCCTTGGTCAGGGTCACGCCCGGTTTGGCAACGATGAAGATCTTGATCGCCTCCCCCGACTTCTCGTCCGGCACGCCGATGGCCGCGCATTGCAGCACGCCCGGCAGGGTCGCCAGCACATCTTCCAGTTCGTTGGGGTACACGTTGAAACCGGAGACCAGGATCATGTCTTTCTTGCGATCGACAATGCGCATGTAGCCATCGGGCTGAATCAGTGCGATATCACCGGTCTTCAACCAGCCTTCGCTGTCGAGTATTTCATCGGTGGCTTCCTGACGCTGCCAGTAGCCCTTCATGACTTGCGGACCTTTCACACACAGTTCACCGATGCCGCCCAACGGCTGCTCAACGCCGGCATCGTCGATGACTTTGCACCGGGTCGACGGCACCGGAATACCGATGGTGCCGATCTGGATGTTCTGGCTCGGGTTCACCGTAGCCACCGGGCTGGTTTCGGTCATGCCGTAACCTTCGCAGATCGGGCAGCCGGTGACCGCTTTCCAACGTTCAGCCGCGGCCAGCTGCAAGGCCATGCCGCCGGACAAGGTGATTTTCAGGTTCGAGAAATCCAGCTTGCGGAACGCTTCGTTGTTGCACAACGCGACGAACAATGTGTTCAAGCCGACGAAACCGCTGAACTTCCACTTCGACAGTTCCTTGACCATCGCCGGCAAGTCGCGCGGGTTACTGATCAGGATGTTGTGGTTGCCGATCAGCATCATCGCCATGCAATGAAAGGTGAAGGCATAGATGTGGTACAGCGGCAGCGGCGTGATCAGGATCTCGCAACCTTCGTTGAGGTTGGAGCCCATCAGCGCCTTGCACTGCAGCATGTTCGCCACCAGGTTGCGGTGGGTCAGCATCGCGCCCTTGGCCACGCCGGTGGTGCCGCCGGTGTATTGCAGCACCGCCACGTCGCTGCTGGCCGGGTTGGCTTCAACCACTGGCTGGCCATGGCCTTTGCTCAACACATCGTTGAATTTGATGGCCTTGGGCAAGTGATACGCCGGGACCATCTTCTTCACGTACTTGATGACGCTGTTGATCAGCAGACGCTTGAGCGGCGGCAGCAGGTCGGCCACTTCAGTGACGATCACGTGCTTGACGCCGGTTTTCGGCACGACGGTCTGTGCCAGATGCGCCATGTTGGCCAGGCAGACCAGGGCTTTGGCACCGGAGTCGTTGAATTGGTGTTCCATTTCCCGCGCGGTGTACAGCGGGTTGGTGTTGACCACGATCAGCCCGGCGCGGATGGCACCGAAGACGGCGACCGGGTACTGCAACACGTTGGGCAATTGCACGGCGATTCGATCGCCCGGCTGCAAATCGGTATGCTGTTGCAGGTAAGCGGCAAAGGCACCGGACAATTCGTACAGCTCACCGTAGGTGATTGTCTTGCCTAGGTTGCTGAATGCCGGTTTGTCAGCGAAGCGTTGGCAGGATTGCTTCAACACTGCCTGAATATTCGGGTACTCGTCTGGATTGATCTCGGCAGCAATTCCAGCTGGGTACTTATCCTTCCAAAAGTCTTCGATCATGGAAGCCCACTCCTCAGCAACGCGAATTCAACACCGCATTTGATGCGATTATTATTGGTGTTTGTCTATTGGTGAATCTGGCTTTACATAGGCCGAGAAGTCACAAAGCGCGCCGAGAGTAGCAGCTTTGCCAAGGGCCGACTAGAGCCTAAATAGCCCCCTACAGTCACTTTAGTGACTCAAGAATGGCAAGCGGTCATTTTAGAGCAAAAATCCTATATCACCCTGAAAGCCGCTGAATTCGCGGCTTATAGCCTTAAAAGCTTCGCGGGCAAGCCTCGCTCCTACGGTTTTTTGTCGATCACCCGATAGGGCGACACAAATCCACTGTAGGAGCGAGGCTTGCCCGCGAATGCGCGTAGCGCAGCTTCAAACGTTATGCGATATCCCGCAACTCCCGCCGCAAAATCTTGCCCACCGGCGTCATCGGCAACGACTCACGCAACACGATGTGCTTGGGCACTTTGTACGCCGTGAAGTTTTCCTTGCAGTAAGCCTTCAGCTCTTCAAGGCTGACCCCCGACTCACGGGCCACCACAAACAGTTTCACCGCCTCCCCCGAACGCTCGTCCGGCACGCCGATCACCGCACAGTTGGCGACTTTCGGGTGGGCCATCACCACGTCTTCGATCTCGTTCGGGTACACGTTGAAGCCCGAGACGATGATCATGTCTTTCTTACGATCGACAATACGCACGAAACCATCCGGGTCGATCACCCCGATGTCGCCCGACTTGAACCAGCCATCAGCATCCAGCACTTCGGCGGTGGCTTCGGGTTTCTGCCAGTAGCCCTTCATGATCTGCGGGCCCTTGATGCACAGTTCGCCACGTTCGCCCAGCGGCTGCTCGACGCCTTCGTCGTTGATCACTTTCAGGGTCGTGCCCGGCACCGGCAGGCCGACCGTGCCGATGCGCGATTTGTCGCCGTAAGGGTTGGTGCAGGCCACCGGCGAGGTTTCGGTCAGGCCGTAACCTTCGGTGATCCGGCAACCGGTGAGCTGTTCCCAGCGCTCGGCGGTGGCCTTGACCAGCGCCGTGCCGCCGGAGTTGGTGAGTTTGAGACTGGAGCAATCCAGGGTCTTGAAGTCGGGATGGTCCATCAGCGCGACGAACAGCGTGTTGAGCCCAAGCAGCGCCGAGAACCGCCAGTTCTTCAGCTCCTTGATGAAGCCCTTGATGTCCCGTGGGTTGGTGATCAGCACGTTGTGGTTGCCGGTCACCATCATGCACATGCAGTTCGCCGTGAAGGCATAGATGTGGTACAGCGGCAGCGGCGCAATCATCACTTCCTGGCCTTCGCGCAGCAGCGGCTGACCGTCGGCACCCAACTGACTGAGGCATGCCCGCGCCTGCTGCATGTTCGCCACCAGGTTGCCGTGGGTCAGCATCGCACCCTTGGCCAGCCCGGTGGTGCCGCCGGTGTATTGCAACACGGCGATGTCGTCGAGACCGACGTTCAGCGGTTTGATGCCCAGGCCCCGGCCCAGACGTAGCGCGCTCTTGAAGGAGATGGCCCGGGGCAGTGAATAGTCCGGGACCATTTTCTTGACCTTGGCGACCACGGTATTGATCAGCCAGCCCTTGGCGGTGGGCATCAGGTCGCCCATCTTCGCTTCGATCAGGTATTGGATGTCAGTGTCGGGCAACACTTCCTGGACCTTCTGTCCAAACACGTTCAGGTACACCAGAGCCCGGGCACCGGAGTCCTTGAACTGATGACGCATCTCCCGCGCGGTGTACAGCGGGTTGGTGTTGACCACGATCAGCCCGGCACGCAGGGCGCCAAACACGGCAATCGGGTAATGCAGGACGTTGGGCATCTGCACCGCGATGCGATCCCCCGGCACCAGGTCGGTGTGGGCTTGCAGGTAACCGGCGAACGCAGCGCTGTAACGTTCCAGTTCAGCGTAGGTCAGGGTCACGCCCATGTTGCTGAATGCCGGGCGGTCAGCAAATTTCTTGCAGGAACGCTCGAACACCTCGATCACCGACTTATAGGCCCCAAGGTCGATATCCAGGGGCACGCCGGCCGGGCGTTTGTCATTCCAGAAATCAGGTTGCATTGTTCTTGTCCTCATTACCTGAATCTATCCGGGGCCGCTTTTTCTATCACTTCTGAAAAGCGGTGCTTCCCGGACACTAGCAGCTATGGTGAATCAGGCAAATATGCGCACAGTCCTCATTGATCCCGTGAATCTTGCTGCCCCGGCGCTGCCTGATCAGACGGCGCGCGCGGGATGCGCTATACAATGCAACGACGCCCATGCCGCATGCAGTCCCATGCAAAGGAATCGCCATGATCCATGACACTTTCTGGCTGACCGCGAGCGACCGCAGCCGCCTCTTCGTCAACCAGTGGCTGCCGACTGCACCGCTCAAAGCCGTGATCCTGCTGGCCCATGGCATGGCGGAACACAGCGGTCGCTACGCTCGCCTGGCAGAAAAGCTCTGCGAACAGGGCTACGGTGTTTACGCACCGGACCTGCGTGGACATGGCAAAACCGCTGAAAACGGCACCCTGGGCCACTTCGCCGACAGCGATGGCTGGGGCAAAGTGGTCGGTGACCTCGCCTGCCTCAACCAACATATCGGCCAACAGCATCCCGGCGTGCCAATCGTGCTGTTGGGCCACAGCATGGGCAGCTACATCGCCCAGGCTTACTTGCTGCACCACAGCGCCAGCCTGCACGGGGCGATTCTCAGCGGCTCGAACTTCCAGCCCGTGGCGCTCTATCGCGCAGCGCGGCAGATTGCTCGTCTCGAACGCCTGCGCCAGGGCCCCAAGGGTCGCAGTGCATTGATCGAATGGCTGTCGTTCGGCTCGTTCAACAAGAAGTTCAAGCCAGCTCGCACCTCGTTTGACTGGCTGAGCCGCGACCCGGCCGAGGTCGACAAGTACGCCAACGACCCGCTCTGCGGCTTTCGCTGCACCAATCAGCTATGGATCGATTTGCTCGGCGGCTTGCAGCAAATCAGCAAAGCGTCCAATCTCGCCCAGATCGATCCGGGCCTGCCGCTGCTGGTAATTGGCGGCGAATGTGATCCGGTGAGCGAAGGCAAACGTCTGAAAGATCTGGCCCACGCCCTGCGCGACGCTGGCTGCCAGAGCCTGCACTTGAATATTTACCCGCAGGCCCGGCACGAACTGTTCAATGAGAGCAATCGCGATGAAGTGACTGCCGACGTGCTGAACTGGATCGCCCAGGCCTTGAGCAACCGCCGGCCACCCAGAGCCGAATAGTTTTTTTGTGGATTCATTTAATTCGTCACAGGAATCGAGACAGATGACCCAGGTTACCAACACCCCTTACGAAGCCCTCGAAGTCGGCCAGACCGCCAGCTACAGCAAAACCGTCGAAGAACGTGACATTCAGTTGTTCGCCGCGATGTCCGGCGACCACAACCCGGTGCACCTGGACGCCGAATTCGCCGCTGCCTCCATGTTCAAGGAACGCATCGCCCACGGCATGTTCAGCGGCGCGTTGATCAGCGCGGCGGTGGCTTGCGAGCTGCCTGGGCCGGGGACTATTTATATCGGTCAGACAATGAGCTTTCAGAAGCCGGTGAAGATTGGCGACACGCTGACTGTGCGCCTGGAAATTCTCGAGAAAATGCCGAAGTTTCGTGTGCGGATCGCCACCCGAGTGTTCAATCAGCGTGATGAACTGGTAGTGGATGGCGAGGCGGAGATTCTGGCGCCGCGTAAACAGCAGACCGTGACATTGCCGACGTTGCCGGCGATCAGCATCGGCTGATTCATCACTCATCCGTGGCCTGGATGGGCTTCTGTGGCGAGGGAGCTTGCTCCCGTTCGGCTGCGCAGCAGTCGTAAAAGCTGCTCCGCGCCGGAACAGGTGAATCGAGGTGCCCGATTGGGGGCGCTGCGCACCCCAGCGGGAGCAAGCTCCCTCGCCACAAAAAGCCCCCCTCGCCACGGTGAATGCAGCGTTTCGTTCTCCTACAATCTCGAACACAAAAAAACGCCAGACTGGCTGGCGTTTTTGATGGGTAACGAACGCTTACGAGCGTGCGCGAGCCTGGTTACGCAGGGCTTTGACCTGATCGTGGTTGCGTTGCACGCCGTGGTACTGGCGTTCAACGGTGTCACGAATACTCACCAGGTTGTCCTCGTTGATTTTATCCAGCGCTTTCTTGTAAGCCTTCTTCGCGTGGTCTTCACCACGCTCCGCTTCGTTCAGCACTGCCTCTTCATCCTTGCCGGTGAACATCGACTTCACATCCACCCAGCGACGATGCAGATCACCGCTGACGCTGGTGGAGGTTTCCGGATCACCACCCAGGGAACGCACAGTGGCCTGCAGTTCGGCAGCGGCAGAGGCGCAGTCGGCGGAGCGCTGAATGAACAGGTTTTTGAGTTCGGGATTCTTGATGTCTTCAGCGCAAGTCTTGAACCCTTCCTGACCGTCTTTACAGGTTTCAATCAGGTCGTTGAGTACAGAGATCGCTTCTTTATTAATGTCGGTCATTTTTCAATTCCTTGCGGTTGATGAAAGATGCAATCAATCGTTGCACCCTGCATGCCAGCTTCGAATTGAAATTTTTTACCTATATTTCAATGAGTTAATCTTTAGTCGAAATCTGTATCCGCTTTTTTTGCATGATCTGTCAATTGGCCTGCATGCAGAATGCCTGTATTTTCCAGACTGTTCTAAATCAAGACGACTGATGATGAATCCCGAAAAGCTCGAACTGCTGATTACCCGCGAGATGCCCTTCGGCAAATACAAGGGCCGTATCATTGCCGACCTGCCCGGCCAGTACCTGAACTGGTTCGCTCGCGAAGGTTTCCCTCACGGGGAACTGGGCGGGTTGCTGGCCTTGATGCAGGAAATCGACCACAACGGCCTGTCGGAACTGCTCGAACCGCTGCGCGCCAAGCACGGCAAACCTGCCCCCCGTCACTGAACCGCCCTATCGCACCGAGTCGCCCATGCCCGATAACACCCGCCGTGCCCGTGATGAAGCCTTTTGGCAGACCTTTGCCGACCGCTATGCTGTCGAACCCGGCCCCCTGAACCTGGAGAACGGTTACTTCGGGCGCATGTCACGCACCGTGGTCGAGGAGTATCAGCGCAACATCGAGCTCATCAACCGCGGCAACTCGGTGCATGTGCGCCAGCGCTTCGAACAGGGCGAAAGCGTCAAGATTCGCGCGCAGCTGGCCGAGCTGATCGGTGCCCCGGCCGAAGCCGTCGCCTTCACCCGCAACGCCTCGGACGGCTTGCAGTCGCTGATCCGCAACTACAATCGCCTGGAACCGGGCGATCAGGTCCTGCTGTGCGATCTGGAGTACGACACGGTCAAGAGCGCAATGCGTTGGCTGGCCCGCTATCGAGGCGTGGAAGTGATCGAGATCGAGCACCGTCGCCCCGCCAGTTTCGACAGCTTGCTGGCCACGTACCGCGAAGCTTTCACACGTTATCCGCGACTGAAGTTGATGGCCCTGACCCACGTCACCCATCGCACCGGTCTGGTAATGCCGGTGCAGGCGATCGCCGCTGCCGCCAGGGAGCATGGCATCGATGTAATCCTCGACGGCGCCCATGCTCTGGGCCAGATCGAGTTCAACCTCGATGAACTGGGCATTGCCTTCGCCGGCTACAACCTGCACAAATGGATCGGTGCGCCGCTGACTCTCGGCTTCATTTACATCGCGCCCGAGCGCCTGGCCGACATCGACCCGGACATGGACGAGATGCATTTCCCTGACACCGACATTCGCGCCCGCACGCCATACAGCACCCCGAACATCCCGGCCCTGCTGACCCTGCCGCTGGTGTTCGAAGAGCATCAGGCCATGGGCGGTTCCGTCGCCAAGGGCGCTCGGCTCAATTACCTGCGCAACCGCTGGGTCGATGCCGTTCGGGAGTTACCGGGGATCGAAGTCCTGACCCCGGATGACCCGCGCCTGTATTGCGGCATCACCTCGATGCGCTTTACCCGGCATGCCGACCAACAGGCGATGGTCGAGCGCCTGCTCAACGACTACAACCTGTTTACCGTGGCGCGCAGCGGCGCGGCGTGTGGCCCGTGCATCCGCATCACACCGGGGCTCACGACCATGGCTGCGGACATGGATGTACTGGCCCGGGCGTTGAACGAATTGCGCTGACGTCACACAGTGTATTTATCAAAGTCCTCGGGCTTGATTTGCGATGACACCGCAAACGTGTCGACACCGATGGTCATGTGCCCAAAAAAGCCGTCCTCATTCGAGTCTCGACCGATGGTGTGAATATTCAGGGTCGAGGCCTCGCCGCCCATGCGCTGATAAAACATATCCTGCGCATTGGTCAGCGGTGAGACGGCTCGACCGCTGTACTCACGGGCGTTGAGCACCGACCTTGATGCGACCTCGGGAAAGTAAAGCTGGCCGACCCAGGCGACGTGCCGCTCTTCCAGATAGTTATTACCGGCGGTGATGCGTACCGCGACGTGAATATGCAAAGCGCGGCCGGCATAGAACCCCGGATAAATAGTGGTAAACCGCACGATGCCCATTTTGTCGGTGAATTGCCCACCACGCAGGTAGGTGTCGTCGTCGGTGCGCGGGATCGACCCGATATCATCCACATCGACTTCCTTGTCCGGGTTGACCTTGCTCCAGCCCGAATACGCCCCGCGCGCATTGCAATGCCAGATATCGACCAATGCCCCGGTAACCGGTTGACCGGTCATGGCATCGACGATCGTGAGCCGCAGCACCAAGGGAATGCCGTCCATGCCTTCGCTGACGTTTCGCCTGATCAGTTTTGGATTTCGAAAATACGGACCGGCGATCTGCTCGGGTGACAGTTGATAAACCGGTAGTGGGGGTGCAGCCGAGGTGTTGTCGTCCATGACGTTCTCTCTTCCATAAGATGAACGCAGATTAACGCTGGACGTGCGGCGAGATGCGGTAACTATGTATCGCGTGATGTCGATCCGTAGCAGCTGCCGAGCCTGCGAGGCTGCGTTCGGCTGCGCAGCAGTCGTAAAACCAGAGATTGCGGTATGTCAGGCAGACCGCGTCAGCCGGATTCACGACTGCTTCGCAGCCGAACGCAGCCTCGCAGGCTCGACAGCTGCTACAACGAGCGTTTCGACGGCCACAGGAGTTTTCACCAGGCAAAAAAAAACGGTGCACCGACCAAGCGCACCGTAAAGCCGTAGAACACACAACGAAGTGTTTGGTAAATCCGGTATATCCGGTAAATCAGATCAGTCCAGCAGCGCCAACGCCTCGGCGGTGCACTCCTGGATGCGGGCCCAGTCGCCGTTCTTGATCCACTCGGGGTCAAGCATCCAGCTACCGCCCACGCACATCACGTTCTTCAACGCCATGTAGCTCTTGATGTTGGCCGGGCTGACGCCGCCGGTCGGGCAGAATTTAACTTCCCCGAACGGGCCGCCCAGGGCCTTGATGGCCGCGACGCCGCCGCTGACTTCCGCCGGGAACAGCTTGAAGCGGCGATAACCCAGGCAATAGCCTTCCATGATGCCGGAGGCGTTGCTGATGCCCGGCAACAGCGGAATCGGGCTGGCGACACTGGCTTCGAGCAGGTCACGGGTGATGCCCGGCGTCACGATGAATTGTGAACCGGCGGCTTCGGCAGCGGCCAGCATGCTGCGATCAAGCACCGTACCGGCACCGGTCACCAGTTCCGGACGCTTTTCGCGCAGGATCTGGATGGCCTTGAGGCCGAACTGCGAACGCAGGGTCACTTCCAGCGCCGTGAGGCCACCGGCGGCCAGGGCGTCGGCCAACGGCAGCACGTCCTGTTCGCGAGCGATGGTGATCACCGGCAGGATCCGCGCCTTGGCGCAGAGGCTGTCGATCAGGGCAACTTTGTCCGCCATGGAAACGGTCGGGGATGTGTTTGTCATAGCGGCTGATCCTTGGTTCATGGGCACCAGTAAATCTCTAACGTAGGTTGCAGAAACGCCCGAATCGGCATGGCGGCGACATCGTCACCGGCCAGTGCGGCGCTCAGGGTGGTCAACTTGGACTGACCGGAAATCGATAGAACGGTGTGCCTGGCCGAAGCCAGCAGCGCGCGACTCATGGTCAGGCGCTGACGCGGCACGGTCGGCGCCAGCATCGGCCAGCAACGACGAGTGCCGTCGACTTTCAAGGCGTCGGCAAGGTTCGGGCTGTTGGGGAACAGTGATGCGGTGTGACCGTCGTCGCCCATGCCCAGCACCAGCACATCGATCGCCGGCAATTCGGCGAGCAAGCGATCAGCCTGCTCGGCGGCCTGCTCCAGGTTGGCGGTGGCACTGTAGAGGCTCAGGAACTGGGCCTTGGCCGCCGGACCTTGCAACAGGTAACGCTTGAGCAGACCGGCATTACTGTCGGCATGCTCCACCGGCACCCAGCGCTCGTCAGCCAGGCTGACCACCACCTTCGACCAGTCCAGCGCCTGCTTGGCCAGGTGCTGGAAAAATGCCACCGGGCTGCGCCCACCGGACACCACCAGCGTCGCTGTGCCTTGTGCGGCAATCGCGTCGCTCAGTTGTTTGGCCACTGCCAATGCCAGGCCTTCGGCCAGCAGCATCGGTTTTTTGAACTCATGGGCGCTGACGCCCTGAGGCAGTTTCAATTCAGATATCGCCATACCACGACCTCCCGTCCCGCGTGATCAGTGCAATGGAACTCATCGGCCCCCAGGACCCGGCCGCGTACGGCTTGGGCGCATCACCGGACTTTTTCCACCCGGCAATCAACTGGTCACACCACTTCCACGCGGCTTCGATTTCATCTTTACGGACAAACAGGTTCTGATTGCCACGCATCACTTCCAGCAACAACCGCTCGTAGGCATCGGGAATCCGTGCGCTGCGCCAGGTGTCGGAAAAATTCAGCTGCAACGGACCGCTGCGCAACTGCATGCCCTTGTCCAGGCCTTGTTCCTTGGTCATCACGCGCAAGGAAATGCCTTCGTCCGGTTGCAGGCGGATGATCAGTTTGTTGCTGATCTGCAAGCGCTGCTCGGGGGCGAAGATGTAGTGCGACGGTTCCTTGAAGTGGATGACGATCTGCGACAGCTTCTGCGGCATGCGCTTGCCGGTGCGCAGGTAAAACGGTACGCCGGCCCAACGCCAGTTGCGAATGTCGGCACGCAGGGCAACGAAGGTTTCGGTGTCGCTCTGGGTGTTGGAGTTAGGCTCCTCCAGATACCCCGGCACCGACTTGCCTTCGCTGTGACCGGCGATGTACTGGCCGCGCACCACTTGAGTGGTCAGGCCTTCCGGGCTGATCGGCGCCAGTGCCTTGAGCACTTTGACTTTCTCGTCGCGGATGCTGTCGGCGGACAAGTCCGCCGGCGGGTCCATGGCAATCAGGCACAGCAACTGCAGCAGGTGATTCTGGATCATGTCCCGCAGCTGGCCGGCCTTGTCGAAGTAACCCCAACGGCCTTCGATCCCGACCTGCTCGGCCACGGTGATTTCCACGTGGGAGATGTAATTCTGGTTCCACTGGGTTTCGAACAGGCTGTTGGCGAAACGCAGGGCGATCAGGTTTTGTACGGTCTCTTTGCCCAGGTAGTGGTCGATACGGTAGGTGCGGTTCTCCGGGAAGAACTGCGCCACGGCGTCGTTGACCTTACGCGAGGATTCCAGGTCCGAACCGATGGGTTTTTCCAGCACCACGCGGGTGTTTTCGGCCAGGCCAACCTTTGACAGGTTCTCGCAAATAGCACCGTAAACCGCCGCCGGCGTGGCGAAGTAGGCAATAACCCGCTGGGCACTGCCGGCCTGCTCGGCCAGGGCGACGTAATCGTCAGCCTTGAGGAAGTCGACATGCAGGTAACTCAACCGGGCCAGGAAGCGCTCGAGCACGGCTTCATCCAGCTCTTTGGCGCCCACGTAGCGACGCAACTCGGTGGCGATGAACGCCAGATGCTGCTGCTCGCTGCCAGGTTCACGGGCCAGTGCGATAATGCGCGTATCCTCATGAAGCAGGCCGGCGCCATCGAGTTGATAAAGGGCAGGAAACAGCTTGCGCAGGGCTAGATCGCCGAGAGCGCCGAACAAGGCAAAGGTGCACGGTTCAACCGTAATCGAAGGCATGATGTTTGTTCTTTTATCAAGTTAAGCTACAAATACCTTTTTTCAAGGCATCACTCAAGGGAAAATGTAGTAATAATCACAACATTTTCGCAAAATATAGATTCCGAGTGGTGGTCGGTCGGAGCCATCAGTAGGATAGGCCACCGTTATGGGCCGTATCAAAGGCCCAATTTGCATAGCCGAGCGCTTGTTTGCGCAGGTGAATTTAGGAACCCCATATGGACCGCGTGCGAAATTTACTGGAACAGATCCAGAGTCGCCTCGAAGACCTGAACAAGGCAGAACGCAAAGTCGCCGAAGTGATCCTGCTCAACCCACAGCAGGCGACCCGGTTCAGCATCGCCGCCCTCGCCCAGGCCGCGTCGGTCAGTGAGCCGACGGTCAACCGTTTCTGCCGCTCATTCGGTGTCAGCGGCTACCCTGAACTGAAACTGCAGCTGGCCCAGAGCCTGGCCAGCGGCGCGGCGTATGTCAGCCGTGCGGTGGAAGCCGACGACAACCCCGAGGCTTACACCCAGAAGATCTTCGGCAGCGCCATCGCGTCCCTGGACAGCGCCTGCCAGGCACTGGACCCGAACCTGATCAGCCGCGCCGTCGACCTGTTGATCCAGGCCCGGCAGATCCACTTCTTCGGCCTCGGCGCCTCGGCCCCGGTGGCACTGGATGCGCAGCACAAGTTCTTCCGCTTCAACCTGGCAGTGACCGCCCATGCCGATGTGCTGATGCAACGCATGATTGCCTCGGTGGCCCACACCGGTGAGTTATTCGTGATCATCTCCTACACCGGCCGTACCCGCGAACTGGTGGAAGTGGCACGCATCGCCCGGGAAAACGGCGCTTCGGTGCTGGGGCTGACGGCCGAAGGTTCGCCGCTGGCCAAAGCCAGTACCTTGAGCCTGAACATTCCGTTGCCGGAAGACACCGACATTTACATGCCGATGACCTCGCGGATCATTCAGCTGACCGTGCTCGATGTGCTCGCCACCGGCATGACCTTGCGCCGAGGCGTGGATTTCCAGCCGCATTTGCGCAAGATCAAGGAAAGCCTCAATGCCAGTCGGTATCCGATTGGGGATGAGTTTAATTAACCCACTGTGGCGAGGGGGCTTGTCGGAACGCCGCACCGCCACAAAGGTTGTGCGCATCGGCTACGCCCCAACCCGCGCCTGCAAACTCAGATGCGCCCGCTCCCCCGGCGCCAGGCACAGGCTGTCGGTGCCGCCGCTGGCCGCTTCCACACAGACGAACTCGGAAATCTCGTTCCAGCTCACGCCCAGTAATGGCCGCGAGCCGGGATGCCAGACCACCGTGTCCGCATGATCACCGGTGTCGATGCACAGTTCGCGCTGCCAGGCGTGGTCCTTGAGCTGCAGTTCGCCGTCATGCTGGAACACGCGCTGACACCCACCGTCGACCCGCAACTCGCCTTCCTGTTGGCAAGCCTGGCGGTTCAACTGGTCGTAACCTTGCGCTCCTTCGAGCCCAGACAGCGCTATCTCACCGACATCACCAATACGCCAATAGGCGTGCAACGCCTGACTCAACTGGCACGGCATGTCGTCCTGATGCTCGGTGCTCAGGTGCAAATCCATGCGTTCGCCCAGGTGCGCATGCAAGTCCACTTGCCAGTCGCACAGCTGTAACTGCCAGTGCAGGCGCACGCCATCGTCGTCACTGCCGCTGTCGAGCAGCTTCCAGTCGAGCAGGCGCGCCCAACCATGGGACGGCCAGGCGTTTTCGCTTGGGTGGCGGCCATACCACGGCCAGCACACCGGCACGCCGCCGCGAATCGCACCCACGTGCGGCCATTTCGCCGCGCACCACAACCAGGGTTTCTGACCCTTTGGCTGGAAGTGCAACAACTGCGCGCCCTGACGACTGAACACCGCCTGACACAGCGGATGGTCGATCACCAGCACGTCGCGCATCTGATAGCGCTCCCACGCAAACACCGGACGTTCGCGCAAGGATTTGAAGAAGCGTTGTAGCGGATGCTCAAGCATGTGCCACGGTCCTGAAAATCATCTGTCACCCGAGGGTGCGCCACCCCCAAAAAAAAGCGGACAGCCATGGCCGTCCGCAAATATGCGCACATAGAGAGGAGCTTATCGCAACAGCGTTAGAACACCGACTGAATTTTCAGGCCGGCGACCAGCGCGTTATCAACTTCATCCACACCACCCGGGTGAGTGATGTATTGCAAGTTAGGACGCACCGTCAGCCAGTTGGTAACGTGGAAACCGTAGTTGATCTCGTAGTTGTACTCGGTGCTGCGCAGTGGCGCGAACAGTGGATCGTTGTAGTCGGTGACACCATTGGCGGCGTTGACCAACTCGGAGTTTTTCTTCACGTCATCGTTGACATGGATACGGGAGAAACCGATCCCGACGTCGTCTTTTGGACGCGCATCGAACGGGCCCTTGTAAACAAACATCAGCGACTGGTAGTTGTCGACGAAGTTGGTGTCCTTGTCGTGGAAGGTGGCGTTGGCCGCGATGTTCAGACCGCGCGAAGCATCACCGTTATGGGTGGTCAGTTGTTGCTGCGCCACGAACCAGTAGCCGTGCTTGCTGTCATGGCTGCGATAGGCATTGCCGGTGGTCGCTGCATCATTGCCGTTGTCGTCTTTACGGACGTCATTGGCGTCGGCCGTGCTCTTGTAGTAACCGACACGGTATTCGCCCGGCAGGTTGTTGACCTTCGGCGACCAGACCAATTCAACCGGCAAGACGGTGCCCTTGGTGCCACTGCCGCTGAGCTTGAAACCGTTACCGTGCTCAAGTTGCGATGGGTTCTGGTTGTACGCGCCGATCTGCGCATAGAACTCAGGCGTGATGTTGTACTTCACGCGAACCGCTGCCTGCATGACCGGCCAGTTGTACCAGATACCGGTCGCCCAGTTACCCGCCTGGGAACCGCAGAATGCCAGGTTCTGGAACTCACAAGGGAAGGTGTTGAAGTCTTCGCCTTCGCCGAAGTAACCAGCCTTGACGTCCAGTTTCCCGTCGAGGAACTGGTGCTTGATCCACAGCTGGGTCAGACGGACCATGTGGCCACGGCCGTAGACTTCCTGGGAGGAGCTCAAGGTGCCGGCACGCGGGTCGCCGACACGGTCATTGGAGATGTTCTGACCGTTACGGTTGGTGAGCTGGATCTTGGCCTGGGTGTTATCCCAGCCCCACAATTTTTGCAGGTCCAGCGCCACGCCCAGACCAAACTGGTCGGCGTAACGAGCCGTCTTGTCGTCGTTGTAGCCGCCGTGCAGGTTGGCGCCCACTTCACCGACATAGTCGGCCTTGATGTCGATACCTTGCTCGATCAGCTTGGTCCGCTCGCCCCCCCAGTCCCCCGTCATCCACTGGGAATCGGCACTGAACGCGTCAGCCGCGTGTACGCTACCGGCCAGCATCATCGCCGCAACCGCTGACAATTGGCAGATCAGCTGAGCGTTGTTCTTCTTCTTCATCCCTACATCCTCGTTTTATTGTTATTAACTGTTTTTATCTAACGCGGTTTACATCGATTGCGACGGATGTCTCCATCCGCCACTAATCCCCCCTGTGAGAGCGGGCTTGCTCGCTCCCACATTTGATCTTCAGCGGCCTTTGAACTGGGCCACGTTGGCGCTGTGAGCTTCGGTTTTTGGCAGGCCGGCAACGCCCAGACGCTCACCGGTCTTGGCATCGAACAGCAGCACTTTCGATGGATCGAATTGCAGCGTCAGGGTCTCGCCCGGGGCTGGTGCGACGTCCGGTGCCAGACGGCAGCAGACCTTGGTGTCGTTGAGATTGACGAATACCAGGGTGTCGGGACCGGTCGGTTCGGTGACCTGCACTTCGGCGCGGATGGTCGGCAGGCCGTTGGCTTCGCCGTTCGCCAGCACGATCTGTTCCGGGCGCATGCCGAGGATCACTTCGCGGTCTTCGAGACCGGCGTCCTGCATGCCCAGCGGCAATTCGCAGCGCGCCTGACCGCTGTCGAGCAGCGCCAACAGACGGCCGTCCTTGCGCTGCAAACGCAGGGGGATGAAGTTCATCGGCGGCGAACCGATGAAGCTCGCCACGAACAGGTTGGCCGGGTTGTTGTAGATGTCTTTCGGCGTACCGAACTGCTGGATAATCCCGTCCTTCATCACCGCCACTTTGTCGCCCAGGGTCATCGCTTCGATCTGGTCGTGGGTCACGTAGACCGTGGTGGTTTTCAAGCGCTGGTGCATCAGTTTCATTTCTGTGCGCATCTCGACCCGCAGCTTGGCGTCGAGGTTGGACAGCGGTTCGTCGAACAGGTAGATCTTCGGCCGACGCGCCAACGCCCGGCCCATGGCCACGCGCTGTTGCTGACCACCGGAGAGCTGACCCGGCTTGCGGTTGAGCAGGTGTTCGATTTGCAACAGCTTGGCCACGCGAGCGACTTCCGCGTCGATGTCGGCGGCAGGCATCTTGCGTATCTTCAAACCGAACGCGATGTTTTCGCGCACGCTCATGGTCGGGTACAGCGCGTAGGACTGGAACACCATGGCGATGTCGCGGTCTTTGGGGCTCATGCCGCTGACGTCCTGGTCACCGATCATGATCGCGCCGCCGGTGATGGTCTCAAGGCCGGCGATGCAATTCATCAGGGTCGATTTACCGCAACCCGAAGGGCCCACAAGAATCAGGAATTCACCGTCCTTGATCGACAGCTCGATGTTCTTGAGGGTGTCCGGCAGGCCGGGGCCATAGGTTTTGTTTACATTGCGAAGTTCGAGCGTAGCCATGATTACCCCTTGACTGCGCCGGCCGTCAGCCCGCGCACGAAATACTTACCTGCGACCACATAGACCAGCAGGGTCGGCAGCCCGGCGATCATTGCCGCCGCCATATCAACGTTGTATTCCTTGGCCCCGGTACTGGTGTTGACCAAGTTGTTCAACGCCACCGTAATGGGTTGCGAGTCACCGCTGGAGAACACCACGCCGAACAGGAAGTCGTTCCAGATCTGGGTGAACTGCCAGATCAGGCAGACCATGATGATCGGGGTGGACATCGGCAAAATGATCAAGCGGAAGATGGTGAAGAACCCCGCGCCATCGAGCCGCGCTGCCTTCACCAGTGCATCGGGAACGCTGACGTAGTAGTTACGGAAAAACAGCGTGGTGAACGCCAGGCCGTAGACCACGTGCACGAACACCAGGCCTGTCGTCGTGCTGGCCAGGCCCATCTTGCCGAGGGTGAACGAGGCCGGCAGCAGGACCGTCTGGAATGGCAGGAAGCAACCGAACAGCAGCAGGCCGAAGAACAACTGCGAGCCGCGAAAGCGCCACATCGACAGCACATAGCCGTTCAACGCACCGATGGCCGTGGAGATCATTACCGCCGGAACGGTGATCTTGATCGAGTTCCAGAAGTACCCGTCAACCGTGCCCCAGGCCTTGATCCAGCCAATACCGCTGACCACGGTCGGCCAGCTCAGCAGGTTGCCGGAGTTGATGTCTTCCGGCGTCTTGAAACTGGTCAACAGCATGACCACCAGCGGTATCAGGTACAGCAATACCGCAAGGAGCAGCACGCCATAGATCGCGATGCGACTCAGGCTGATGGCAGGTTTGGCAGCGAAACTAGTCATGACGTTTGGCCCTCAGCTCGGAGTACAGGTAAGGCACGATGATCGCGAGAATCGCACCGAGCATCAGAATCGCACTGGCCGAGCCCATGCCCATCTGGCCGCGACTGAAGGTGAAGGAATACATGAACATCGCAGGCAGATCGGAGGAATAACCCGGGCCACCGGCGGTCATTGCCGCTACCAGGTCGAAACTCTTGATAGCGATGTGGGCCAGGATCATCACTGCGCTGAAGAACACCGGGCGCAGGCTCGGCAACACCACTTTCAGGTAAATGCGCGGCATGCTCGCGCCATCGATCTGGGCGGCACGGATGATCGATTGATCAACGCCACGCAGGCCGGCGAGGAACATCGCCATGATAAAGCCCGAGGCTTGCCATACCGCCGCGATCACCAGGCAGTACACAACGCGATCCGGATCGATCAGCCAGTCCAGGCGAAAGCCTTCCCAGCCCCAGTCACGCAGCAATTTGTCCAGGCCCATGCCCGGGTTGAGCAACCATTTCCAGGCAGTACCGGTGACGATCATCGAAAGCGCCATCGGGTACAGGTAAATGGTGCGAATGAAACCTTCGCGACGAATGCGCTGATCAAGAAACACCGCCAGCAACACACCGATCACCAGGGTGATACCGATGAACATGCCGCCGAAAAGCGCCAGGTTCTTGCTCGCTACCCACCAGCGATCGTTGTCGAACAGCCGCTGGTACTGCGCCAGACCCGCCCATTTGTAAGTCGGCAGGAAGGTCGAAGTGGTGAACGACAGGACGAAGGTCCACAGGATATAGCCATAGAACCCCACCAGAACAATGAACATGCTCGGCGCCAGCACCAGCTTGGGGAGCCAGCGCTGCAGCGCATCGAACGGCGAGGCCTTGCTGAACACAGCAACAGAACTCATGGGAAGATCCAGTACGAAGAGAGAGAGAATTCGGCCAGGTCCCCTGTAGGAGCCGGCTTGCTGGCGAAGGCGGTGTGTCAGTCGACATCTGCGTTGAATGACACATCGCTATCGCCAGCAAGCCGGCTCCTACAGGCCAAGCATTACTTGGCTGCTTTAATGGCAGTGCCGAGTTGCTTGGCGGCAGTGGCAGGATCGGCTTTCGGATCGTTGATGAAGTTGGTCACGACATCAAAGAAAGCACCCTGTACCGCCAGCGTGGTCGCCATGTTGTGCGCCATGCTCGGCTGCAAGCCACCGGTCTTGGCGTCCGCCAGGAAGTCTTTGGCAGCCGTCTGGGCGCAGGAGTCGAAACCGTACTTGCCCATGTCACTCAGCATGTCGTTTCGAACCGGGATCGAACCCTTGTTGATGCTGAAGACTTTCTGGAAGTTCTCACCCAGCACGATCTTGGCAATGTCCTGCTGAGCCGCAGCAGTGCCCTTGTCTTTCTGCTTGAACACGGCCAGCGAGTCGATGTTGTAGGTGAAGGCCTTGTCGGTGCCCGGGAAGGCTACGCACTCGTAATCCTTGCCAGCGACTTTCTTGGCCGCTGTCCACTCGCTCTTGGCCCAGTCACCCATGATCTGCATGCCGGCCTTGCCGTTGATGACCTTGGCCGCCTCCAGGTTCCAGTCCTGGCCTTTGCCGTCGGCGTCCATGTAGGTCGCGACTTTCTTCAGCTCGGTCAGCGCCTTGACCATGTCAGGACCGGTCAGCGCCGCGTTATCCAGATCGACCAGGGCTTTCTTGTAGCCATCGACGCCCATGACCGACAGGACCACCGCTTCGAACACGGTGCTGTCTTGCCAAGGCTGGCCACCGTGGGCAAGCGCGATGAAGCCCGCGGCCTTGAGCTTGTCACCGGCCGCGTAGAATTCCTGAAGGGTGGTTGGCGCTTTTTCGATGCCGGCTTTCTTGAAGACTTCCGGATTGATCCACAACCAGTTGACGCGGTGAATGTTCACCGGCACGGCCACATAGTTACCGTCGTACTTCACGGTATCGGAGACTTTCTTGTCGAGCAGGCTGTCCCACTTCTCAGCTTTGGCAGCGTCTTTCAAGACGTCGGTATCGAGCAGACCGGTAGACGCCCATTCCTGAATGTCCGGACCTTTGATCTGCGCTACACCCGGCGGGTTACCGGCCACGGCGCGGCTTTTGAGTACGGTCATGGCCGTGGCACCGCCACCGCCGGCGACTGCGCCGTCTTTCCAGGTGAAACCGTCTTTTTCGACTTGAGCCTTGAGCACATCGACAGCTGCTTTTTCACCACCAGACGTCCACCAGTGAACGACTTCCACCGAACCTTTGGAATCGGCGGCAAGGGCACTGAGCGGGAATGCAGCAACGGGAAGCAGTGAAGCGAGAGAAATGACAGTAGCGAGGCGAGAAATCGCATTCATCTAGTAGTACCTTTCTTGTTGTTATGCATGCAAGTCTGGTGCTTGCGCTGCATGGATTCTAAACAGGAGTCATACCTTCGCAGGTAACGAAGGGACGTTCGAATGTCACCACATGGTTACATGACTGGTTACACAGCAGCGCTCTGGGACAACTGCCCCAGCGCACTGGCCATGCTCGGCGCCAGCGGCAGGCGCGGGATCAATACAGCCTGCCAGGCGTGATACAGGTCAGGTTTACCGGCCCAGATATCGGCGCTCGGGCGATTCAGCGGATCGAGCTCGTGATGCCAGCTGCCATCGCAGCGGTCGATGAAATGACTGTCACAGAATTCCCAGAACAGTCGGTACCAACGCTCGTACTGCTCATCACCGGTGCGTTTTAGCAGCGCACTGGCGGCGGCGCTGGCTTCGCAATGAGTCCAGTGCAAACGATGACGAACCACCGCGCGATTGTCCCAGTCGAGGGTGTAGACAATGCCCGGCGCACCGTCGACGTCCCAGCCGTGACGGCAATTGTGTTCGAAGAGTTTTTGCGCATCGGTGGCCAACCAGCCCGGCGTGAGCATCCCGGCCTGTACCCGCGCCGCTTCAAGGTGCAGTAACAACCGCGCCCATTCGAAACCATGACCCGGCGTGGTGCCGTAAGGGCGGAAACCGTCGGCCGGATTGTCGTGGTTGTAGTCGCGCAGCGGCTGCCAGTCGCGGTCGAAATGCTCGACCACCAGGTAATCGTTGGCGGCGGCGTGTTCGTGAATGACACGCTCGACGATGCGCTGCGCGCGAATCAGCCAGCGGTGGTCCTCGGTGACATCGGCCAGGGCGAGGAAAGCTTCGGTGGCGTGCATGTTGCTGTTGGCGCCGCGATAGGCTTCCTCGCAACTGAAGTCGCGGTTGAAGGACTCATGCATGGCGCCCTCCTCCTCGCTCCAGAAATGGCTGTCGATGATGTGGATCGCATCATCGAGCAAGGCTTGTGCACCGGGACGCTGGGCAACCACCGCAGAACTCGCGGCCAACGCCACGAAGGCATGCAGGTAAGCGGCTTTGCCGGTATTGCCATCGCGGTGTTCGGGCGTGGCGAACCAGCCACCGTGTTCGGCGTCACGCAGCGGCCCGCTGAGGGCTTTGATGCCGTGATCCACCAGCTCGGCGAACCCCGGCAAACCCTGGATGTGGGCCATGGCGAAGCTGTGGGTCATGCGCGCGGTGTTCATGGTTTCGGCTTGCGCGTTGACCGCCAGGCGCCCCTTTTCATCAAGGTTGCCGAAACCTTCGGGAAGCTTTGAAGCCCTGGCAAATGCCAACAGGCGCAGGCCTTCGGCGGCGAGCCACTGCTGATGGGCAGGCGCGTTCAGCCAACTGCTGAAGGCGGGTTGGAAGGTGTCCATGCGATACCTTTTTTTGTTGTTATGACTGGGACCAGTCTAAACAACGGTCGGTGGCGGGCAGGTAACGAAGGGGGCGGCTTTTGTCACCAAGTTGTGACATTCACCCTGATTTTGAAGTGAGTGGTTACTTGTGGTGAGGGGGCTTGCCCCCGTTGGACTGCGCAGCAGTCCCTCTTTCAGGGCCGCTCCGCGCCCCAACGGGGGCAAGCCCCCTCACCACAGGGTCGCTTTCAATCCATTGGTCGCGGCAACTGCAACGTCACGCGCAACCCGCCTTCACGCAGGTTTTGCAGGCTGACTTCACCGCCATGGCTATGGGCGATGTTGCGGGCAATCCCCAGCCCCAAGCCATAACCCTGTTGCTGCCCGGCCAGGCGGAAGTGCGGCTCGAACACTTGCTCCAGCCGCTGCTCCGGCACACCCGGACCTTCGTCGTCGACATGCAGGACGAACGCGCTCTCGTCGTCATCGATGTGCAGATGCGCGTTCTGCCCGTACTTCAAAGCGTTGTCGATCAGGTTGCCGATGCAGCGCTTGAGCGCCAGTGGCTTGCCGGGATACGGCGCCAGCGCCCGCCCCTGCTGAGTCACGCGGCCATTGCCGTTAGGCGCCAGATACGGTTCCACCAGGCAGTCGAGCACGTGGTTGAGGTCCACCGGCTCGATGTTTTCGTGGATGTCGGTGTCTTTCACGCATTGCAGCGCGCCTTTGACCAGCAACTCCAGCTCATCCAGGTCACGTCCGAACTTGGCTTGCAGCTTTTCGTCTTCAAGCAATTCAACCCGCAGTCGCAGCCGAGTGATCGGTGTGCGCAAGTCATGGGAAATCGCGCTGAACAACTGGCTGCGCTCGGTCAGGTAACGGCTGATGCGTTCACGCATCGCATTGAACGCGCGACCGACTTCCACCACTTCACTGCCGCCCCCCTGAGCGACCGGTTCGACGTCGGCGCCCAGGGACATGTCCCGCGCCGCCCGCGCCAATCGCTTGAGCGGTCGGCTCTGCCAGTGCACCAGCAGGCCGATGAACAGGAGCAAGAAGCCGCTGGTGAGTACGATGAACCAGACTTGCTGTGCCGGCAGGCCTTGCTCTTCGAGACTGGTGTAGGGCTCGGGCAACAGCGAAGCGATGTACAGCCATTCCCCCGGCGCCATCTGGATTTGCGTGACCAGTACCGGTGGATTCACTGGCTCCAGGGTCAACGCGTAGTGCGCCCAGGAGCGTGGCAATTCATCGAGTTTCAGCCCGCTATTGAAGATCCGCAGGTCTTCGGGGCTGACGAACGTCACCGAAATATCCGCGTCCTGGCCCAGCGACTGGCGCAGCACCTCGTCCACCGCTTTGAGCACCGCTTCTTTGCGCGGCGTGATCGGCAGCACTTCCATGCCTAAGGGTTTGTCGTTGAGGGTCACCACGAACCGGGTGCCGCCCATGCTGCGCAACTGGTCGAGCACCAGCGGCCTGAACGCCACCGGCAACGAGCGGAAATAACTGACGCTGGCCGTCATCGAATGGGCCAGGCTGCGGGCGCTGGTGACCAGGCCTTCGAGTTGGGTAGCACGCAGTTGCGAAACCCAGATCACGCTCGACAGCGTCTGGGCAAACAGCACCGCCAACAGGGTCAGCAGCAACATGCGCCCGAGCAGCGAGCGCGGCACCGGCACGCGCCCGGCGAGCTTGCGCAGGAACTCAGTGACCATTGCCGGCAACCACGTTGGCTGCCAATTGGTAGCCGCTGCCACGCACGGTCCGGATCAGCCGCGGCGGCTTTTCGGTGTCGCGCAGACGCTGGCGCAAACGGCTGACCGCCATGTCGACGATGCGATCGAGCGGCATCAGGTCACGGCCACGGGTGGCGTTGCCGATGGTGTCGCGGTCGAGGATTTCCTGGGGGTGATCGAGGAACAGTTTCAGCAGGGCGAAATCGGCGCCGGAGAGAATCACTTCCTCGCCGTCGGTATGGAACAGCCGATGGCTGACCATGTCCAGCCGCCAGTCGTCGAAGGCCAGCACTTCACCGCCGGAACGCTCCTGACCGAACTGCGCGCGACGCAACAAGGCTTTGATCCGCGCCTGCAATTCACGGGGGCTGAAGGGTTTGCCGAGGTAGTCGTCGGCGCCCAGTTCCAGGCCGATGACGCGGTCGGCCTCATCGGAACTGGCGGTGAGCATGATGATCGGCACGTGGGCCTGGCGCGGGTGCTGGCGGATCCAGCGGCAGAGGCTGAAACCATCTTCGTCCGGCAGCATCACGTCGAGGATCACCAGATCGCTCGGCGCCTCGTTCAGCGCCTGACGAAAGCCTGCGCCATCGGGCGTGGTGCGGACCTGGAAACCGGCACGGGTCAGGTAGGTGTCCAGCAACTCGCGTATCTCTTGATCGTCATCGACCAACAAAATCGACTTGTTGACTGAGCTCACGGGGCGGCGTCCTTGTTGTTTGTGTTAGGGAGGATTATGCCTGATCGATCATGGATCTATGTTGTCTGTTCCGGCCTCTTCGCGGGCAAGCCTCGCTCCTACAGGGTTCGTGACATTCCTTGTAGGAGCGAGGCTTGCCCGCGAATGAGGTGACGCGGTCTCAGGCCTGCTCCAGCGCCACACCCGCGCCAACAAGGCCGGAATACGGCGCTGTCACCAGCCACACCGGAATGCCCTTGAAGTAATCGCTCATGCAACCCTTGTCGGCAAAGCACCGGGCGAAACCGCTTTTAACGAAAAAGTCGGCAAACCGTGGAATCACTCCACCAACGATGTACACACCACCCCGTGCACCGGTGGTCAGCACATTGTTGCCGGCCACGCGGCCGAGCCAGCAGCAGAACTGCTCGAGCACTTCCAGGGCAATCGGATCACCCGCCAGCCCGGCCGCCGTGATCGCCTCAGGCGTGTCGAGCACAGGCGTGTGGCCATCCACCGCGCAGATCGCCCGGTACACTCGCGGCAAACCACTGCCGCTCAATGCCGTTTCAGCGCTGACATGGCCGATCTCGTTGTAGATGTGTTGCCACAGTTGGGTTTCCCGCGGGCTGCTCAGCGGCAGATCGACGTGACCACCCTCCCCCGGCAACGCGGCAAAACGGCCCTCGCCCAGATCGAGCAACGTGCCTACGCCCAAGCCTGTGCCCGGGCCGATTACCACCGCCGGCCGCAACGGCTCCGGCGTGCCTTCGCAGACCACCCGGAACTCGCCCGGCTGCAAGCGGGTCATGCCCAGCGCCATGGCCGAAAAATCGTTGACCAGTAGCAGTTGATCCACCTGCAAGGTCTTGCAGAAACCCTTGCGACTGAGCCGCCAGTGATTGTTGGTGAACTTGAATTCATCACCGCTCACAGGGCCGGCCACCGACAGGCACACCGAACCGATCGAACCCGGCGCCAGGCCGAGCCCGTTCAGGTACAGCGCAATCGCTTCTTCCGGGCTGGCGTGGTCTGCCGTCGCCAGCACCTGGACCGATTCCAGCTGCTGGTTTTTCCACAACGCGAAACGTGCGTTGGTCCCACCGATGTCACCGACCAAAGCCAGTTTCAATTAAGCGTCTCCAGGGCAGAAGTAAAGGCGCTGGCGCCTTGCTCTGCGGAGCTGAAGGCCATGCGCATGAAACCAAACAGTTCGCGACCGGTGCCAATGTTGTTGCCCAACAGGCCTTTGGCCGGCTCGCGTGCTGCGAATTCTTCGGCGTCCACCTTAAGCTCCAGGGTGCCTTTGACGCCATCGACGCGGATGATATCGCCCTCACGCACCCGTGCCAAAGCGCCGCCCACATAAGCTTCGGGGCTGACGTGGATCGCCGCCGGGATTTTCCCCGAGGCGCCGGACATGCGCCCGTCAGTCACCAACGCAACTTTGAAGCCACGGTCCTGCAACACACCGAGGAACGGCGTCATCTTGTGCAGTTCCGGCATGCCGTTGGAGCGCGGGCCCTGGAAGCGCATTACCGCGACAAAATCCTTCTCCAGCAAACCGGCCTTGAACGCATCGGCCAGGTCCTGTTGATCCTGGAACACCATGGCCGGGGCTTCGACGACCTGGTTTTCCAGGGCGACTGCCGAGACCTTCATCACGCCACGACCGAGATTGCCTTCCATCACCCGCAAACCGCCTTCTGGCGAGAATGCACGAGCCACTGGGCGCAGGATGTTTTCGTCGAGGCTTTCGATCGGGCCTTCGCGCCAGACCAACTCGCCGTTATCGAGGAACGGCTCCTGGGTGTAGCGGCTCAGGCCGTGGCCGAGCACGGTGTTGACGTTTTCGTGGAGCAGGCCGGCTTCCAGCAGTTCACGGATCAGGAACGACATGCCGCCCGCCGCCTGGAAGTGGTTGATGTCGGCTTTGCCGTTCGGGTACACGTGGCTCAGGGTCGGCACCACCTCGGAGAGGTCGGCCATGTCCTGCCAGGTCAACTGGATGCCCGCAGCCATGGCGATGGCCGGCATGTGCAAGGTGTGGTTGGTCGAGCCGCCGGTGGCGTGCAGGGCCACGATGGAGTTGACCAGCGAACGCTCGTCGACGATTTCGCCGATCGGCAGGAAGTTGCCATTCTGCTTGGTCAGGCGCGTGACCTGATGCGCCGCTTCGCGGGTCAGGGCATCGCGCAACGGGGTGTTCGGGTTGACGAACGAGGCGCCCGGCAAGTGCAGGCCCATGACTTCCATCAGCAACTGGTTGGTGTTGGCGGTGCCGTAGAACGTGCAGGTGCCAGGGCTGTGGTAGGACTTCATCTCCGATTCCAGCAGCTCTTCGCGGGTCGCCTTGCCTTCGGCGTAGCGCTGACGCACATCGGCTTTCTGCTTGTTGGAGATGCCCGACACCATCGGCCCGCCCGGCACGAAAATCATCGGCAGATGACCGAAGCGCAACGCGCCCATCATCAGGCCCGGCACGATCTTGTCGCAGATGCCGAGCATCAGCGCGCCATCGAACATGTTGTGGGACAGCGCCACGGCGGTGGACAACGCGATCACTTCACGGCTCGGCAGGCTCAGTTCCATGCCCGGTTCGCCCTGGGTCACGCCATCGCACATGGCCGGGGTGCCACCGGCGAACTGGCCGACGGAGCCGATTTCGCGCAGGGCTTTTTTGATCTGTTCAGGAAAGACTTCGTACGGCTGGTGCGCCGAGAGCATGTCGTTATATGACGAAACAATTGCGATGTTGGCGGAGTTCATCATCCGCAGGCTGTGCTTGTCGTCGCTGCCACATCCGGCCACGCCGTGGGCGAAGTTGGCGCATTGCAGCTTGCCGCGCATCGGGCCGTCACTGGCGGCGCCACGGATCAATGCAAGGTAAGCCTCACGCGTGGCGCGGCTGCGGGCGATAAGCCGTTCGGTGACCTCAAGGACGCGGGGATGCATGTGTAGAACTCCAGGCTAACGGATGTGGCGACCTGATTGTCTATGCTGATCAAACGCCGTTGTGATCGGGATGACAGACGGCTTTCTTGATCATTCGGACCAGTTGATTCAGGTCACTCGTTGTAGATAAAACAAAATATTGCCACTAAAAAGGCTTGTTTTCTATTTTTTTGCGAATAATCTTGTAATTCCAACAACAAAACGACGGCGGCGCTGTAAATGACTCTTCGAATCGCAATCAATGGTTTTGGCCGTATCGGCCGTAATGTCCTGCGCGCACTGTATACCCAAGGCTATCGTCAGGATCTGCAGATCGTGGCAATCAACGACCTGGGCGACAGTTCGATGAATGCTCACCTCCTGAAATACGACACCGTTCACGGCACATTCGATGCCGATGTCCAGCACGATCAGGAAAGCCTGACCGTCAACGGCGACCGTATTTCGGTCAGCGCCATTCGCAACCCGGCCGAACTGCCCTGGGCCGCGGAGAAGGTCGACGTCGTGTTCGAATGCACCGGTCTGTTCACCGACCGTGCCAAAGCCGCCGCCCATATTACGGCCGGCGCACGCAAAGTGATTATCTCGGCCCCGGCCAAAGGCGCCGACGCCACTGTGGTTTATGGGGTTAACCACGACATTCTGCGCCAGTCGCACCAGATCATCTCCAACGCCTCGTGCACCACCAACTGCCTGGCCCCGGTGGCCCAGGTGCTGCACCGCGAGCTGGGCATCGAAAGCGGTCTGATGACCACCATCCATGCCTACACCAACGACCAGAACCTGACCGACGTCTACCACACCGACCCGTACCGCGCCCGTTCCGCCACCCAGAACATGATCCCGAGCAAGACCGGCGCCGCTGAAGCGGTAGGCCTGGTGCTGCCAGAACTGGCGGGCAAACTGACCGGCATGGCGGTGCGTGTTCCGGTGATCAACGTGTCGCTGGTGGACCTGACCGTGCAGCTCAAGCGCGAAGCGTCGGCCGATGAAGTGAATGCGCTGCTCAAACAAGCCAGCCAACACTCGAAGATTCTCGGCTACAACGCCCTGCCGCTGGTATCCAGCGACTTCAACCACAACCCACTGTCGTCGATCTTCGACGCCAACCACACCAAGTCCAGCGGCAAGCTGCTCAAAGTGCTGGCCTGGTACGACAACGAGTGGGGCTTCTCCAACCGCATGCTCGATAACTGCCTGGCACTCTGCAACGCCGAGTAAACCGTGGAGCAGCAACCGATGATCGGTATCAGCTTTACGCAAAAGACCATGGCAGCGCGCAAGCGTATCGCCCTGGTCGCCCATGACCATTGCAAAGTGTTTTTGCTGGACTGGGCCGAGCGGCAGAAAGACAAACTCGCGCAGCATGAACTGGTCGCCACCGGCACCACGGGGTTGTTGTTGCAACAACGCCTCGGCCTGCCGGTGGAAAGCATGATCAGCGGGCCGCTGGGCGGCGACCAGCAACTCGGCGCGCAAATCGCCGAGCAGCGCGTCGACATGCTGGTGTTCTTCTGGGACCCGTTCGAACCGCAACCCCACGACCCGGACATCAAGGCGTTGCTGCGGGTCGCGGCGGTGTGGAACATCCCCGTGGCCTGCAACGAATGCAGCGCCGACTACCTGCTCAGCAGCCCGTTGATGGATCAGGCTCACGAACACCGCATCCCGGATTACGCGACCTATCTGCAGGGGCGTGGGTAAAGCGCTGGCATAAATCCTCTGTGACAACAGGCTCGCTCCCACGGGAATGCATATCCCCGTAGGAGCGAGGCTTGCCCGCGAAGGTCGCAACACGGTCAACGACTTCGCGGGCAAGTCGGAGCGCCGCACCGCTCTCTCTACAGGATTTCATCTGGCCGAGCCGTCTTTTTGAACTATGCTCGGGCTCTCGCTCCGGAGGGCCTTCGATGACTGATTTACTCACGTCCATTCAAGCCGCACTCGGCTTGCCTCACACCCCAATCCCGTTCACTTCGAGCGGCGCCCTGCCCTCGGCATTTGCCGTGACCGATCTGGCCTGCGCCAGCATTGCTGCCGCCGGCCAGGCCGCCAGCGAACGGCTGCATCAACAAACCGGTCGCTTGCCCAGCCTTGAAGTCGACCGCCGCCTGGCGTCGTTCTGGTTCGCCACCTCGATCCGCCCCGTGGGCTGGAGCGTCCCGCCGTTGTGGGATCCGGTCGCCGGCGACTACGCGACCAAGGACGGCTGGATCCGCCTGCACACCAACGCGCCCCATCACCGCGCCGCTGCTGAGTCAGTGCTCGGCGCCTGTGCCGACCGCACAGCGATGGCGAGCAAAGTGGCTCAGTGGGCGAAAAGCGATCTGGAACAAGCAGTGGTCGAGGCCGGTGGTTGCGCCGCCGAGATGCGCAGCTGGAAGCAATGGCAAGCTCACCCCCAAGGCCAAGCCGTGAACGCCGAGCCGTTGATTCAGTTCAACGTCGGTGGCAGCCCAACCGCCAAACCGTGGCAAGGCTCGGTGGCGCAACCGTTGGCCGGGATCAAGGTGCTGGACCTCACGCGAGTGCTCGCCGGCCCGATCGCCAGCCGCTTCCTCGCCGGGCTCGGCGCCGACGTGCTGCGCATCGACCCACCGACCTGGAACGAACCGGGCGTGGTGCCGGAAGTCACCCTGGGCAAACGCTGTGCGCGCCTGGATCTGCACGACAAAGCCGATCGCGCGGTGTTCGAAAGCCTGCTCAAGGACGCCGACATCCTGCTCCACGGCTACCGCGCCGATGCTTTGGAACGCCTGGGTTACGGCACCGCCCAACGCCAGGCACTGGCCCCCGGCCTGATCGATGTTTGCCTCAACGCTTACGGCTGGAGCGGCCCCTGGCAAAACCGCCGCGGCTTCGACAGCCTGGTGCAGATGAGCAGCGGGATTGCCGACGCGGGCATGCACTGGAAGAAGGCGGATAAACCGACACCGCTGCCGGTCCAGGCCCTTGATCACGCCACCGGGTATTTGATGGCGGCCAGTGCAATCAAGCTATTGGGGCACGGTGGCTCTGCGCGGCTGTCGCTGGCACGGACGGCGAAGCTGTTGATCGAACATGGCGCCGGAACCAACGAGCCGTTGCGCGCAGAGGATGACCACGATCAAGGGATGTTGATTGAGCAAACGCCGTGGGGACCGGCCCATCGGTTACAGGTGCCGTTGAAGATCACCGGGACACCACTGCAATGGGCGCTGCCGGCCGGGGAACTGGGCGCCCATCGCGCGCAGTGGTGGTGATCACCAGATAGCTTTCGCGGGCAAGCCCGCTCCCACAGGTATAGCGTGATCCTGTGGGAGCGTGGCTTGCCCGCGATGAGGCCAGAACAGTCACTGCAAACACTGTCACGTAGTTATTTTTAACTAAACAGATAAAACGAAATAACGATTATTCATTAATTCCAGTACCGCGCACCTGATAAATCAAATCTGTCATATAAACAGTTATCAGAAAATTGGCGAAACCGCAGAAACACACTAATTTCAAAGCCCAAGCAATACCGCTTACGCCCACCTGACTTGCCCCCCTCTGAACAGGGCTTCCCCGGTAATACCGCTATGTCCGAGAAAGATACATAAGTCTTTCATTAACAATGGAATGTGCCCATGCACTGATCTATGTCAGCTGATTGAACAGCCAGCAGAACTACTCTGTTGTCTCTCTTCTCCTGCACTGGAGTCATGCTATGTCTGAATCCCCCGGAAAACTGAAACTCGGTGCGCTCGTTGCTTTAGTGGTCGGTTCAATGATTGGTGGCGGAATCTTCTCTTTGCCCCAGAACATGGCCGCCAGTGCGGATGT
The DNA here is from genome assembly GCF_059420765.1 of Pseudomonas sp. GW821-FHT03E01. Taxonomy (NCBI): domain Bacteria; kingdom Pseudomonadati; phylum Pseudomonadota; class Gammaproteobacteria; order Pseudomonadales; family Pseudomonadaceae; genus Pseudomonas; species Pseudomonas sp. GW821-FHT03E01. Next base: position 52,275 of record NZ_JBWKUI010000009.1, read on the forward strand.
CGGTGCTGTTCTTATTGGTTGGGTAATCACCGCAGTGGGCATGTTGACCCTCGCTTTCGTCTTCCAGACCCTGGCCAATCGCAAGCCTGAGCTGGATGGCGGTGTTTATGCCTACGCCAAGGCCGGTTTCGGCGACTACATGGGTTTCTCGTCGGCCTGGGGATACTGGATCAGTGCCTGGCTGGGCAATGTGGGTTACTTCGTTCTCTTGTTTAGCACCCTCGGCTACTTCTTCCCCATTTTTGGGGAGGGAAATACCGTGGCTTCGGTAATCGGCGCCTCGCTGCTGCTTTGGGCGGTGCACTTTCTGGTTTTACGGGGAATCAAGGAAGCGGCGTTCATCAACCTGGTAACCACCGTCGCCAAGGTCGTACCGCTGCTGCTGTTCGTGTTGATCGCCTTGTTCGCGTTCAAACTGGAGATCTTCACCGCCGACATCTGGGGCATCAAAAACCCTGACCTGGGCAGTGTGATGAACCAGGTGCGCAACATGATGCTGGTCACCGTGTGGGTGTTCATCGGCATCGAAGGCGCGAGCATTTTCTCGGCCCGTGCCGAAGTACGCAGCGACGTGGGTAAAGCCACCGTCATCGGCTTCATCACCGTGCTGTTGTTCCTGATGCTGGTGAACGTGTTGTCCCTGGGGATCATGACCCAACCTGCGCTGGCGAAACTGCAGAACCCGTCGATGGCCGCGGTGCTGGAACATGTGGTTGGTCATTGGGGCGCGGTGCTGATCAGCGTCGGCCTGATCATTTCCTTGCTCGGGGCGTTGCTGTCATGGGTGTTGCTGTGCGCGGAGATCATGTTCGCTGCCGCCAAGGACCACACCATGCCGGCGTTTTTGCGCCGTGAAAACGCCAACCTTGTACCGGCCAACGCGCTGTGGCTGACCAACGCGATGGTGCAGCTGTTTCTGATCATCACACTGTTTTCGGCCAGCACTTACCTGTCGCTGATCTACCTCGCTACCTCGATGATCCTGGTGCCCTATCTGTGGTCGGCGGCCTATGCCCTGCTGCTGGCAGTGCGCGGTGAGAGCTATGAAAACGCTGTGGCCGAGCGCAGCAAAGACCTGGTCATCGGTGGCATCGCACTGATCTACGCGATCTGGCTGCTGTACGCCGGCGGCGTCAAATACCTGCTGCTCTCCGCCCTGCTGTATGCCCCCGGCGCGATCCTGTTCGCCAAGGCCAAACTTGAAGTCGACAAACCGGTTTTCACTAACGTCGAGAAGCTGATTTTCGCCGCCGTCGTCGTAGGCGCCCTGGTGGCGGCCTATGGGCTGTATGCCGGCTTTCTGACCCTTTAGCACTGTAATGAAAAGCAGCACCTGAATGTTTTGATCTGGAGGAACACGGTAATGACCACGGAAAAAGTTAAGTACGGCGTCCATTCCGAAGCCGGCAAACTGCGCAAAGTCATGGTTTGCTCCCCCGGCCTGGCCCACCAGCGGCTGACCCCGAACAACTGCGACGAACTGCTGTTCGATGATGTGCTGTGGGTCGCCCAAGCCAAACGCGACCACTTCGACTTCGTCACCAAAATGCGCGAGCGTGGTGTCGACGTGCTGGAAATGCACAACCTGCTGACCGACATCGTCGCGATGCCTGAAGCGCTGGACTGGATTCTGGAGCGCAAGATCACCGCCAATTCGGTCGGTCTCGGCCTGGTCCATGAAGTGGGGGCCTGGCTACGTAGCCTGGAGCCACGCAAGATCGCCGAATTCCTCATCGGCGGGGTTTCCGCCGATGACCTGCCGGACAGTTTCGGTGGCAAGACCATTCAGATGTTCCGCGACTTCCTCGGTCATTCCAGCTTCATTCTGCCGCCGCTGCCCAACACCCAGTTCACCCGCGACACCACCTGCTGGATCTATGGCGGCGTGACCCTGAACCCGATGCACTGGCCGGCGCGTCGTCAGGAAACCTTGCTGGCCACCGCCATCTACAAATTCCACCCGCAGTTCACCAACGCCGACTTCCAGATCTGGTACGGCGACCCCGACCAGGACCACGGCAACGCTACCCTTGAGGGCGGTGACGTGATGCCGATCGGCAACGGCGTGGTATTGATCGGCATGGGCGAGCGCTCGTCCCGCCAGGCCATCGGCCAATTGGCGGTCAACCTGTTCAAGAACAAAGCCGTGGAACGAGTCATCGTCGCCGGCCTGCCGAAATCCCGCGCGGCGATGCACCTGGACACCGTGTTCAGCTTCTGCGACCGCGACCTGGTGACGATTTTCCCGGAAGTGGTGAAGCAGATCGTCGCCTTCAGCCTGCGCCCCGATGAAAGCAAACCGGGCGGCATCGACGTGCGCCGTGAAGAAACCAGCTTCCTCGACACCGTGGCCAAGGCCCTCAACCTCAAGGCGCTGCGCGTTGTCGAAACCGGCGGTAACGCCTTTGCCGCCGAACGCGAGCAATGGGACGACGGCAACAACGTGGTGGCGGTGGAGCCAGGCGTGGTCATCGGCTACGACCGCAACACCTACACCAACACCCTGCTGCGCAAGGCCGGCGTCGAGGTCATCACCATCAGCGCCAGTGAGCTCGGGCGCGGGCGTGGCGGTGGCCACTGCATGACCTGCCCGATCATTCGCGACCCTATCGATTATTAACTTTCGAGCCTTGGCCGATGCTTATCCAGCACGGCCGAGGGGATAACCGAAACCCAAGGAGATCCAATCATGGCTTTCAATATGCGCAACCGCAGCCTGCTCTCGCTGATGCACCACACCACTCGCGAGCTGCACTACCTGCTGGACCTGTCCCGCGACCTCAAGCGCGCAAAATACACCGGCACCGAGCGTCCGCACCTGCAAGGCAAGAACATCGCGCTGATCTTCGAAAAAACCTCGACCCGCACCCGGTGCGCCTTCGAAGTCGCGGCCCATGACCAGGGCGCCCACGTCACCTACATCGACCCGGTGTCGTCGCAGATCGGCCACAAGGAAAGCATGAAGGACACCGCCCGCGTGCTGGGGCGGATGTTCGACGCCATCGAGTACCGTGGTTTCGAACAGGAAATCGTCGAAGAGCTGGCCAAGTTCGCCGGCGTACCGGTATTCAACGGCCTGACCGCTGAATTCCACCCGACGCAAATGATCGCCGACACCCTGACCATGCGCGAACACAGCGACAAACCGCTGCACGACATCAGCTACGCCTACCTGGGCGATGCGCGCTACAACATGGGTAATTCGTTGCTGATGATCGGCGCCAAACTCGGCATGGACGTGCGCATCGCCGCACCGAAAGCGCTGTGGCCGCATCAGGACTTCATCGATCAGTGCAAAGCCTTCGCCGAAGAGAGCGGTGCGCGCATCACCATCACCGAAGACCCGAAAGCCGCGGTCAAGGGCGTGGACTTCATCCACACTGACATCTGGGTGTCGATGGGTGAGCCGGTGGAAGCGTGGGACGAGCGCATCGAGCAACTGCTGCCGTACCAGGTCAACGCCGACATGATGAAGGCCTCGGGCAACCCGCGCGTGAAGTTCATGCACTGCCTGCCGGCGTTCCACAACAGCGAAACCAAGGTCGGCAAGGACATCGCCGCACGCTATCCGCACCTGGCCAACGGCGTCGAAGTGACTGAAGAAGTCTTCGAATCGCCGGCCAACATCGCCTTCGAGCAAGCGGAGAACCGTATGCACACCATCAAGGCTATTCTGGTGTCGGCGCTGGCGGATATCTGAGGCTGCACACTGGTTTGTAATCATCCACTGAACCCGTAGGAGCGAGGCTTGCCCGCGAAGAGACCCTCAAGACCGCTAAAAGCTTCGCGGGCAAGCCTCGCTCCTACAGGGCTCACCGAACTGATGATCGCGGAGCGTCCCGAGCGGCATTCCCACGGGGCTCACCGAATTCTGAAAGGATCTGCACTATGCGTATCGTCATTGCTCTGGGCGGTAACGCCCTGCTCCGCCGGGGTGAGCCCATGACCGCGGACAACCAGCGCGCGAACATCCGGATCGCCACCGAACAGATCGCCAAGATTCATCCCGGCAACCAACTGGTGATCGCCCACGGCAATGGTCCGCAGATCGGCCTGTTGTCGCTGCAAGCGGCGGCCTACAGCCAGGTTTCGCCTTACCCGCTGGACGTACTCGGCGCCGAAACCGACGGCATGATCGGCTACATCATCGAACAGGAACTGGGCAACCTGCTGGACTTCGAAGTGCCCTTCGCCACCCTGCTGACCCAGGTCGAAGTCGACCCCAACGACCCGGCGTTCCAGGCCCCCAGCAAACCGATCGGCCCGGTTTATTCCAAGGCCGACGCCGAGAAACTCGCCGCCGAGAAAGGCTGGGCCATCGCCCCGGACGGCGACAAGTTCCGGCGCGTGGTCGCCAGCCCGAAACCCAAACGTATCTTCGAAATCCGCCCGATCAAGTGGCTGCTGGAAAAAGGCAGCATCGTGATCTGCGCCGGTGGTGGCGGCATCCCGACGATTTACGACGCCAACGGAAAACTGCAGGGTGTGGAAGCGGTGATCGACAAAGACCTGTGCTCGGCGTTGCTGGCCGAACAGTTGGAAAGTGATCTATTGGTGATCGCCACTGACGTCAATGCGGCCTTTATCGATTTCGGCAAGCCCACCCAGAAAGCCATCGCCCAGGCTCACCCCGATGAAATGGACAAACTCGGCTTCGCCGCCGGCTCCATGGGACCAAAGGTCCAGGCGGCTTGCGAGTTCGCCCGCCATACTGGGAAAGTCGCGGTAATCGGTTCACTCTCGGACATCGAAGCGATCATCCAGGGCAAAGCCGGCACCCGTATCAGCACAGCGACGCCTGGCATCAGTTATCAATAGAAAGAAACGCAGGGGGGGCAGGCGTGAGGTCTGCCCTGATTCAATGCCTTTGAAGGAGAGACGCCAATGGCTACGTTCGAACCCGGACACCTGCACATCGAGCGCCATGCGCTGAACAAGGACGATTACAGCTACAACCTGCACATCGAATACAAAATTGCTCAGGATCCCAAGGAAGGCCAAGGCATGCTCTTCACGCTGCGTGGTTCGGTCGAGGGCAAGGAGCTGAATGAAGCGTTTTATCTGCCCAAGGACCAGGCCTTCGACTTTGCCCGCCACGCCACGCGCATCGCGCAAAAGTACGGCATGCCCAAGACCGCCAACATCGGCGCCATGCACAAGTACTACGACGAAATGTTTGAAGACGTGCGGGCCCAACTCGACATCAAATCCGGCGACCCGGTCAAACCTGAACACCTGGGATAAAACGGTGAACGCTGAACCTGTGGGAGCGGGGCTTGCCCGCTCCCACAGGAGATCATCGTTGTCATGAAGTCCTGTACAGGATTTCACCATTGGCCCGCCCCAAGGCATACTTGCCACCCTCCGCACTCCAGAACCAAACCGCCCCATGCGCATCCACGTCAGTTTCATCGACCGCGTCGGTATCACCCAGGAAGTCCTGGCCCTGCTCGGTGGGCGCAATCTCAATCTGGATGCGGTGGAAATGGTGCCACCCAACGTCTACATCGACGCCCCGACCTTGAGCCCGGCCGTGCTCGAAGAGCTGCGCGATGCGCTGTTCAACGTGCGTGGTGTACAAGCGGTGACGGTGGTCGACATCCTTCCCGGCCAACGCCGTCACTTGCAGCTCGATGCGCTACTCGCCGCCATGACCGACCCGGTGCTGGCCCTGGACAGCGCCGGCAAGGTGCTGCTGGCCAACCCGGCACTGATTGCCCTGTACGGTCGCGAACCGGCGGGTGAAAGCATCAGCGAGCTGTTTGCCGACCCGGTGCTGCTCGACACATTGCTGGAAAACGGCTTCCGCCTGCCGCTGCGCGAGATCACCGTCAACGGTCAAACCCTGCTGCTGGATGCCACGCCGATCACCGACGCCGGCGCCCTGCTGACCCTGTATCAACCGAACCGCATCGGTGAACGCCTCTCGGCGCTGCACCACGATCACGCTGAAGGTTTCGATGCGCTGCTCGGCGAATCCCCGGCGATTCGTACGCTCAAGGCCCGCGCCCAGCGCGTCGCAGCCCTCGATGCACCGTTGCTGATCCAGGGTGAAACCGGCACCGGCAAAGAACTGGTGGCCCGCGCCTGCCACGCCATCAGCGCCCGCCACAGTTCGCCGTTCCTGGCCTTGAACTGCGCGGCATTGCCGGAAAACCTCGCCGAAAGCGAACTGTTCGGCTACGCCCCCGGCGCTTTCACCGGGGCGCAACGGGGCGGCAAGCCGGGGCTGATGGAACTGGCCAACCAGGGCACGGTATTTCTCGACGAGATCGGTGAAATGTCGCCGTATTTGCAGGCGAAACTGCTGCGCTTTCTCAACGACGGCAGCTTCCGTCGGGTTGGCGGCGATCGCGAAGTGAAGGTCAACGTGCGGATCCTCAGCGCGACCCATCGCGACCTGGAAAAAATGGTCAGCGAAGGCACTTTCCGCGAAGACCTGTTCTATCGCCTCAACGTGCTGAATGTCGAAGTCCCGCCCCTGCGCGAGCGCGGCCAGGACATTTTGCTGCTGGCGCGTTACTTCATGCAGCAGGCCTGCGCGCAGATCCAGCGCCCGGTCTGTCGCCTGGCCCCCGGCACTTACCCGGCGCTGCTGGGCAATCGCTGGCCAGGCAACGTACGGCAATTGCAGAACGTGATCTTCCGCGCCGCGGCGATTTGCGAAAGCAGCCTGGTGGACATCGGCGACCTCGACATCGCCGGCACCTCTGTGGCGCGCCAGAGCGACATTGAGGTCGACAGCCTCGAACAGGCCATGGAAGCGTTCGAGAAGGACCTGCTGGAAAAGCTCTACGTCAGCTACCCCTCGACCCGCCAACTGGCCAGCCGCCTGCAAACCTCCCACACCGCGATTGCCCATCGGTTGCGCAAGTACGGGATTCCCAACAAGCCCCTGTAGAAGCGCAATGCCGTTCACTTAAGGAAGTATTGAGTCAGAGAGACCTGTGGCGAGGGAGCTTGCTCCCGCTTGAGTGCGCAGCACTCACAAAAATCGGCAATGGTTGTCAGATTTTTGGGGCCGCTACGCAGCCCAGCGCGAGCAAGCTCGCTCGCCACAAAAGGTAGGCATGACTGAAGAGTGTGTTTAAGTGAACAGCATTACTGTAGGAGCGAGGCTTGCCCGCGAAGAGGCCATCAAGACCGCTAAAAGCTTCGCGGGCAAGCCTCGCTCCTACATAAAAGGTTTCTTCAGGGATTACCGGGAAAAACCCATTAAAAGCGACCTCCATCTGTACTGAAAGCGCTACAGTGGAATGATATCAATACACCCCATCCTGATCACCGCTGTCCAAGGCTTTGATCCACCTAGGCTTTTTTCTTTGCTTCAGGCTGTAGCGATTTCGCTACAGCTGCAGAAATATAACGGCTTACGAAAACTTATAAGTTATTGTTTTTAAACATAAAAATAACATTGGCCGCCTTTTTGCTTAGTAACCTCCTATAAAGCAGGGTTTTTGCCCCTGCATTCCATCGCGTCCACCAGACGAGTCTGGCCCCCTTAGGAGTTTCCATGAGCGAGTTGCGTTTTACTGAAGATCACGAATGGCTGCGCACCGAAGCTGACGGCACCGTTACGGTCGGCATCACCGCTTTCGCACAGAACGCACTGGGCGACGTGGTTTTCGTACAACTGCCTGAGCTGCAGTCCTACGACAAAGGCGCAGAAGCCGCCACCGTGGAGTCGGTAAAAGCTGCCAGCGGCGTGTACATGCCTCTGGACGGAGAAGTGGTCGAGACCAACCCGGCCCTCGATAGCAGCCCTGAACTGGTCAACGAAGATCCGCTGGGCGAAGGCTGGTTCTTCCGCTTCAAGCCAACCGACGCCTCGGCTGTCGGCCAACTGCTGGATCAAGACGCTTACGACCGTCTGATTGCCCAAGCCTGAGGAGCGCCGACATGACTCAAGTCAATCTGACGACCGCCAACGAATTCATCACCCGCCACATCGGCCCGCGTGCAGGCGACGAGCAAGCCATGCTCAACAGCCTCGGGTTCGACTCCCTGGAAGCCCTGAGCGCCAGCGTGATTCCCGACAGTATCAAAGGCACCAGCATCCTCGGCCTTGAAGACGGCCTGAGCGAAGCCGATGCCCTGGCGTTGATCAAATCCATCGCCGGTAAAAACCAGCTGTTCAAGACTTACATCGGTCAGGGCTACTACGGCACTCACACGCCGTCGCCAATCCTGCGCAACCTGCTGGAAAACCCGGCCTGGTACACCGCCTACACCCCGTACCAACCGGAAATTTCCCAGGGTCGTCTCGAAGCGCTGCTGAACTTCCAGACCCTGATCAGCGACCTGACCGGCCTGCCGATCGCCAACGCCTCGCTGCTGGACGAAGCCACCGCTGCCGCCGAAGCGATGACCTTCTGCAAACGCCTGAGCAAGAACAAAGGCAGCCACGCCTTCTTCGCCTCCGTTCATTGCCACCCGCAAACCCTCGACGTTTTGCGCACCCGTGCCGAGCCTTTGGGCATCGACGTTGTGGTGGGCGACGAGCGTGAACTGACCGACGTGACGCCGTTCTTCGGCGCCTTGTTGCAATACCCGGCCAGCAACGGTGACGTGTTCGACTACCGCGAACTGACCGAGCGCTTCCACGCGGCGAATGCGCTGGTCGCGGTCGCTGCTGACCTGCTGGCCCTGACCGTGCTGACCCCGCCGGGCGAGTTCGGCGCCGACGTGGCCATCGGCAGCGCGCAACGCTTCGGTGTTCCGCTGGGCTTCGGTGGCCCGCACGCGGCGTACTTCTCCACCAAGGATGCGTTCAAGCGCGACATGCCGGGCCGTCTGGTCGGCGTTTCCGTGGACCGTTTCGGCAAGCCGGCCCTGCGCCTGGCCATGCAGACCCGCGAGCAACACATCCGTCGCGAGAAAGCCACCAGCAACATCTGCACCGCCCAGGTGCTGTTGGCCAACATCGCCAGCATGTACGCCGTGTACCACGGCCCGAAAGGCCTGACGCAGATCGCCAATCGCATTCATCACCTGACCGCGATCCTCGCCAAAGGCTTGAGCGCACTGGGCCTGAGCGTCGAGCAAGCCAGCTTCTTCGACACCTTGACGATCAAAACCGGCGCGCAAACAGCTGCCCTGCACGAAAAGTCTCATGCGCAGAAGATCAACCTGCGCGTGGTCGATGCTGAGCGTCTGGGTCTGTCCCTCGACGAAACCAGCAGCCAGGCTGACGTCGAAACCCTGTGGAACCTGCTGGCCGACGGCAAGGCACTGCCGGACTTCGCTGCCCTCGCCGCCTCGGTCCAAAGCACCCTCCCGGCCGCACTGGTTCGCCAATCGCCAATCCTCAGCCACCCGGTGTTCAACCGTTATCACTCCGAAACCGAGCTGATGCGCTACCTGCGCAAACTGGCGGACAAGGACCTGGCCCTGGATCGCACCATGATCCCGCTGGGTTCCTGCACCATGAAACTCAACGCCGCCAGCGAAATGATCCCGGTGACCTGGGCTGAATTCGGTGCCCTGCACCCGTTCGCTCCGGCCGAGCAAAGCGCCGGCTATCAGCAACTGACCGATGAACTGGAAGCGATGCTCTGCGCCGCCACCGGTTACGACTCGATCTCCCTGCAACCGAACGCCGGTTCCCAGGGTGAATACGCCGGTCTGTTGGCGATCCGTGCCTACCACCAGAGCCGTGGCGAAGACCGTCGCGACATCTGCCTGATCCCGTCGTCCGCCCACGGCACCAACCCGGCCACCGCCAACATGGCCGGCATGCGTGTGGTTGTGACCGCGTGCGATGCCCGCGGCAACGTCGACATCGAAGACCTGCGTGCCAAGGCCATCGAGCATCGCGAACACCTCGCCGCACTGATGATCACCTACCCGTCGACCCACGGTGTGTTCGAAGAAGGCATCCGCGAAATCTGCGGCATCATTCACGACAACGGCGGCCAGGTGTATATCGATGGCGCGAACATGAACGCCATGGTCGGCCTCTGCGCACCGGGCAAGTTCGGCGGCGACGTATCGCACCTGAACCTGCACAAAACCTTCTGCATCCCACACGGCGGTGGCGGCCCAGGCGTCGGCCCGATTGGCGTCAAGTCGCACCTGACGCCGTTCCTGCCGGGCCACGCCCAGATGGAACGCAAGGAAGGCGCGGTCTGCGCGGCACCGTTCGGCAGCGCGAGCATTCTGCCGATCACCTGGATGTACATTCGTATGATGGGTGGCGCCGGCCTCAAGCGCGCTTCGCAATTGGCGATCCTGAATGCCAACTACATTTCCCGTCGCCTCGAAGAGCACTATCCAGTGCTGTACACCGGCAGCAACGGTCTGGTGGCGCACGAATGCATCCTCGACCTGCGTCCGCTGAAAGACAGCAGCGGCATCAGCGTCGATGACGTGGCCAAGCGCCTGATCGACTTCGGCTTCCACGCCCCGACCATGTCGTTCCCGGTGGCCGGCACGTTGATGATCGAGCCGACCGAGAGCGAATCCAAGGAAGAACTGGACCGCTTCTGCGACGCCATGATCCGCATCCGCGAAGAAATCCGCGCGGTGGAAAACGGCACGCTGGACAAGGATGACAACCCGCTGAAAAACGCCCCGCACACCGCTGCGGAAATCGTCGGCGAGTGGACTCATCCGTACAGCCGCGAGCAAGCCGTTTACCCGGTAGCGTCGCTGATCGAAGCCAAGTACTGGCCACCGGTCGGTCGCGTCGACAACGTGTTTGGCGATCGCAACCTGGTCTGCGCCTGCCCGTCGATCGAAAGCTACGCTTGATCTAAGGGGGGCGAGTTGCTCGCCCCCCTCAAGAACACCGCACTCTCTGTAGGAGCGAGGCTTGCCCGCGAAGGCGATTTCATATTCAGCATTGATGGTGGCTGATACAACGCCTTCGCGGGCAAGCCTCGCTCCTACGGTTTCATCTAACGCCTATAACAAGAAAACCGGAGAACAACCATGTCGTTAAGCGTGTTCGACCTGTTCAAAATTGGTATCGGCCCCTCCAGCTCCCACACCGTCGGCCCGATGCGTGCCGCTGCGCGCTTCGCCGAAGGTCTGCGCCGTGAAGGGCTGCTATCGGCAACTACCTGCGTCAAAATCGAGCTCTACGGCTCGCTCGGCGCCACCGGCAAAGGCCACGGCAGTGACAAGGCCGTATTGCTGGGCCTGGAAGGCGAACACCCGGACACCGTGGACACCGAAACCGTCACCGCCCGCCTGCAAGAGATTCGCAGCAGCGGTCGCTTGAACCTGCTCGGTGAACACAGCATCGCGTTCAACGAGAAAGAACACCTGGCAATGATTCGAAAACCGTTGGCCTATCACCCCAACGGCATGATCTTTCGCGCATTCGACGCGGCCGGCCTGCAAGTGCGCAGCCGCGAGTATTACTCGGTCGGTGGCGGGTTCGTGGTCGATGAAGACGCGGCCGGCGCCGACCGCATCGTTGAAGACGCCACGCCGCTGACCTTCCCGTTCAAAAGCGCCAAGGACTTGCTTGGTCACTGCAGCACCTACGGTTTATCGATCAGTCAGGTGATGCTGACCAACGAAAGCGCCTGGCGCCCGGAAGCGGAAACCCGCGCCGGACTGCTGAAGATCTGGCAAGTGATGCAAGACTGCGTCGCCGCCGGTTGCCGCAACGAAGGCATCCTGCCCGGTGGGCTGAAGGTCAAACGGCGGGCGGCGGCGCTGCATCGGCAACTGTGCAAAAACCCGGAATCGTCGCTGCGCGATCCACTGTCGGTACTGGACTGGGTCAACCTGTACGCCCTGGCGGTCAATGAAGAAAACGCCAACGGCGGACGCGTGGTCACTGCGCCCACCAATGGTGCAGCCGGCATCATCCCGGCGGTGCTGCATTACTACATGCGCTTCATCCCCGGAGCCAACGAAGACGGCGTGGTGCGTTTTCTACTGACGGCCGCTGCAATCGGCATTCTGTACAAGGAAAACGCCTCGATCTCCGGCGCCGAAGTCGGCTGTCAGGGTGAAGTCGGCGTTGCCTGTTCCATGGCGGCCGGCGCCTTGTGCGAAGTGCTCGGCGGTACGGTGCAGCAGGTGGAAAACGCGGCCGAAATCGGCATGGAACACAACCTCGGCCTGACCTGCGACCCGATTGGCGGACTGGTGCAAGTGCCTTGCATCGAGCGCAACGCCATGGGGTCGGTCAAGGCCATCAATGCGGTGCGCATGGCCCTGCGTGGCGACGGTCAGCACTTCGTCTCCCTCGACAAGGTCATCCGCACCATGCGCCAGACCGGCGCCGACATGAAAAGCAAATACAAGGAAACCGCCCGTGGCGGTTTGGCGGTCAACATTATCGAGTGCTGATGCGCGCATCTGCACTATTTTCAGGAGCTGTATATGTCCACCGAACAACTGTTGAAGACCCCGTTGCACGCACTGCACCTCGAACTCGGCGCCCGCATGGTGCCGTTCGCCGGTTATGACATGCCGGTGCAATACCCGTTGGGCGTGATGAAAGAACACCAGCACACCCGTGATCAGGCCGGGCTGTTCGATGTCTCGCACATGGGCCAGATCCGCCTGACCGGTGCCAACGCCGCCAAAGCCCTGGAAACCCTGGTGCCGGTGGACATCATCGACCTGCCGGTGGGCATGCAGCGCTACGCGATGTTCACCAACGAGGCCGGTGGCATCCTCGACGACCTGATGGTCGCCAACCTCGGTAACGACGAACTGTTCCTGGTGGTCAACGCCGCCTGCAAGGACCAGGACCTGGCGCACCTGCGCAAGCACATCGGCGACCAGTGCACCATTGAACCGCTGTTCGAAGAGCGTGCCCTGCTCGCTCTGCAAGGCCCGGCTGCCGTCACCGTGCTCGCACGCCTGGCACCGGAAGTTGCGAAGATGACCTTCATGCAGTTCACCCGCGTGAAACTGTTGGGCGTGGACTGCTTTGTCAGCCGTTCGGGCTACACCGGCGAAGACGGTTACGAAATCTCCGTGCCGGCGGCCAACGCCGAAGCGCTGGCTCGCGCCCTGCTGGCCGAACCGGAAGTCGAGGCCATCGGCCTCGGCGCCCGCGATTCCCTGCGCCTGGAAGCCGGTCTGTGCCTGTACGGCCACGACATGAACACCGAAACCACGCCGATCGAAGCAAGCCTGCTGTGGGCCATCTCCAAGCCCCGACGTGCCGATGGTGCGCGGGCCGGCGGCTTCCCTGGCGCCGAAACCGTGTTCGCCCAACAGCAAACCGGTGTCAGCCGCAAGCGCGTTGGCCTGCTGCCGCAGGAACGTACACCGGTGCGTGAAGGTGCAGAGATCGTCAACGAAGCTGGCGAAATCATCGGCAGCGTTTGCAGCGGCGGCTTCGGTCCGACCTTGGGCGGTCCTTTGGCCATGGGTTACCTCGACAGCGCTTATACCGTTTTGGAAACGCCAGTTTGGGCCATTGTGCGTGGGAAAAAGGTGCCTTTGCTTGTAAGCAAAATGCCATTTGTTCCACAACGCTACTATCGTGGCTGATTGACTGTTTCTATAAGTAACGCGGTTGCGTTAACAGTGCACTAATCTGTAACGCAACCGCCATAAAATAGTGCATACGTTTCGTTTATGAACGCTACTTATAACAATCGAAAAGCAATGAACAACTCGATCGAATAAGCCCGCACTAGTGACCACTCTAATTGCCATCAACCTGAGGAAATCCGGGCCTTCGCGGGGCTTGTTTTTTCTCCCGTAGTTGGCGTAGAGTTTGTTCACTGTGTTTGCATGGGTCGCTTGGAAATCGTGACCTGGGCAGTAGCCTACAAGTTAGCTACATCCCGTTCGACGTCTTCTTACTCTCCTGCAACCAGCCCCAGTACTCTTTCACGAGAAGGAGACTGTCATTCATTTTTGCGTCAAAGGAAATAAGAAATGTCCCAACGTCAGAGCGGTACCGTCAAGTGGTTTAACGACGAGAAAGGTTTTGGTTTTATCACTCCAGAAAGCGGTCCGGATCTGTTCGTGCATTTCCGCGCTATTCAGGGCAACGGCTTCAAGAGCCTGAAAGAAGGCCAGAAAGTGACGTTCGTTGCTGTGCAAGGCCAGAAAGGCATGCAGGCTGACGAAGTACAAGCAGAAGGCTAATCTTCTGTTACGAAAAAGCCCCTGATGCTGACATCAGGGGCTTTTTTGTGCGCGCAAATCCGTAAAATGGCTTCTTTTTTCCGTTCTGAGGCAGCCATGTCGAAACACCTGCTCAACCCCCAAGGCGACTTTCCCGCCGCAGGCCTGGGTCGTCGCCTGGCAGCGATGTTCTACGACTTCCTGCTGTGCACCGCGCTGCTGATCGTCACCAGCGGCATTTACAAGATGATCCAGATGGCGTTCATCGGCGAAGACCGGATGCGCACCCTGACCGAGGCCGGCGCCCTGGACGGTGACCCACTGCTGTCGACGGTTCTGCTGTTTGTGCTGTTCGGCTTCTTCGCCAAGTTCTGGACCTGGTCGGGCCAGACCCTGGGCATGCAGGTGTGGTGCATCCGCGTACAAAACGCCGACGGCTCATCCATCAGCCTGTGGCAGGCGCTGCTGCGCTTTGTGGTGTCGATCGCGTCCTGGTTATGCCTCGGGCTGGGGTTCTTCTGGTCGCTGTTCGACAAGCAGAAGCGCAGCTGGCACGACATCTATTCCAACACCCAGTTGGTGCGGATTCCGAAGAAGACCAAATAATCCTCCAGATGCAAAAACGCCCCGATCAACCCGGGGCGTTTTTTTTGGCTCACTGCCAACGAATCAGGCGTTACCCGCCAGCTTCATCCGCGCCGCCTGCGTGAAATCGAGCATGCGCTTCAACGGCCGAATCGCCTGCGGAATCAACGCCGGATCGACGAAGATCTCGTTGGTCCCCTCCTTCAAGCTCTTCAGCGTGCGTTCAAGGGTGTTCATCGCCATCCACGGGCAATGCGCGCAACTGCGGCAAGCCGCGCCGTTACCGGCCGTTGGCGCTTCGATAAAGACCTTGTCCGGGCACAGCTGCTGCATCTTGTAGAAGATGCCGCGGTCGGTGGCAACGATCAGGGTCTTGTTCGGCAGGCTTTGCGCAGCAGCGATCAGCTGACTGGTGGAACCCACCGCATCGGCCAATTCGATCACGGCGGTCGGCGACTCCGGGTGCACCAGAATGGCCGCGTCCGGGTACAGCGCTTTCATGTCTTCGAGCTGCTTGGCCTTGAACTCTTCGTGAACGATGCAGGCACCATCCCACAGCAGCATGTCGGCGCCGGTCTGGCGCTGGATGTAAGTACCCAGGTGCTTGTCCGGGCCCCAGATAATGGTTTCGCCGTTATCCATCAGGCTTTCGACGATTTCCAGCGCGCAACTGGAAGTCACCACCCAATCCGCCCGGGCTTTGACTGCCGCCGAGGTGTTGGCATACACCACCACCGTACGTTCCGGGTGCTGATCGCAGAACGCCGAGAACTCGTCCACCGGGCAACCCAGGTCCAGCGAGCAGGTCGCTTCCAGGGTTGGCATCAGCACACGTTTTTCAGGGTTGAGGATCTTGGCGGTTTCGCCCATGAATTTCACACCGGCGACCACTACGGTCTTGGCCGGGTGAGCATTGCCGAAGCGGGCCATCTCCAGAGAGTCGGAGACGCAGCCACCGGTTTCTTCAGCCAGGGCCTGAATGACTGGATCACAATAGAAGTGTGCAACCAGCACCGCGTCCTGAGCTTTGAGCTCGGCTGCGATGGCTGTGCGGTAATAAGCCTCTTCCTCGGCTGTCAGCGGCTTGGGCTGCTTGGCGTCGAGGTGGGCTTGAACCAGAAGGCGTTCGGAAATCTGCGTCATGTTCGCAAGACCTGCAGGCGCTTTCGCGCGAAAGTCGAGTATACACCCGGCTCCGGACCCTTCGGGGTACCGCCGGGAGAGTGAGTATTCATCAGGCACGGACAGCGTTGAAGCTGCGCAAGGCTACAGAATATCCGGCGGATGCAAAAGATGATTCTGACCTGCGTCACTCGGTGCGATCCCGGACCGGGACAACCTCAAATCGCGGGCAAAAAAAAACCCGGAAATCCTCACTTACGTGGGCCTTCCAGATTTTTTAAAATGGTGGGTCGTGTGGGATTCGAACCTACGACCAATTGGTTAAAAGCCAACTGCTCTACCAACTGAGCTAACGACCCGCTGTGTGGTGGCGCGTATAATACTGATTTTTAAGGACTATTCAACACCTAATTTGAAATAAATCAAAAATAAGGTGTCGGGTCGCTGATTCCGGCCGCCGCAAAGCCTTCTGCACGCAGACGGCAGCTGTCGCATTTACCGCAAGCACGGCCGTTATCGTCCGCCTGATAGCAGGAAACGGTCAGCCCGTAATCGACGCCAAGCTTCACGCCCGCCTGAACGATCTGCGCCTTGCTCAGGTTCTGCAGGGGCGCCTGGATACGGAAGCCATTCCCTTCTACGCCGGCCTTGGTCGCCAGATTAGCCATGAGCTCGAAGGCTTCGATGAACTCGGGACGGCAATCCGGGTAACCGGAATAATCCACCGCGTTTACACCGATAAAGATGTCACGCGCACCCAGCACTTCGGCCCAACCCAACGCCAGGGACAGAAACACCGTGTTGCGCGCCGGCACATAAGTCACCGGAATGCCTTCGCTCGGCGCCTCCGGTACGTCGATGGAACTGTCGGTCAGGGCCGAGCCGCCGATACCGTTCAGGTTCAGGCCGATCACCTTGTGCTCGACCACACCCAAGTCGCGGGCAACACGCTCGGCGGCTTGCAGTTCGGCACGGTGGCGCTGACCGTAATCGAAGCTCATGGTGTAGCAGCTATAGCCTTCGGCACGGGCCATGGCCACGACCGTCGCCGAGTCCAGGCCGCCGGACAGCAGGATGACCGCACGTTTTTCAGCAGTGTTCAGTTGTTCAGTCATTTCAGCGCCCCGGCTCGTCATTCCAAAGATATTTATGCAGCTGCAATTGCAGACGCACAGGCAGATTGTCCGCCACCACCCAGTCCGCCAGATCACGTGCATTCAGGTCATGGTGGCTCGGCGAGAACAGGACTTCGCCGGCACGCTCGTTCAAACCGTATTGAATCAGCTTGGACACGGCCCAGTCATAGTCTTCCCGCGAGCAGATGACAAACTTCACCTGATCGTTGGGCGTGAGCAGTTCGATGTTCTCGTAGCGGTTGCGGTGGGCTTCTTTCGAACCCGGGGTTTTCAGGTCGACGACGCGACTGACCCGTGGATCGACCGCCGAGATGTCCAGCGCGCCGCTGGTTTCCAGCGACACTTCGTAACCGGCGTCACACAACTGCTTGAGCAAGGGAATGGCATTGGGCTGCGCCAAGGGCTCACCGCCCGTGACACAGACGTAACGCGGGCGAAAACCGGCCACTTGCTCGAGGATGTCGTCGAGCGTGCGGAGGGTGCCGCCAGTGAACGCGTAGGCGCTGTCGCAGTATTGGCAACGCAATGGGCAACCGGTCAGGCGCACAAAAACAGTGGGCAGCCCGGCAGTCCGCGTTTCACCCTGCAACGAGTAGAAAACTTCGGTGATTCTCAATGTGTCTTGCATAGTCGCCACGGGCGTAACAGCTAAACAGGCTGTCCGCCTCCGTCAGGCACTTCAAGGAACCCCGTCAACGCGCAGATCCCAAAAAGCGTGTTTCATAAAAAGGGCATGAATTCTAACGAAAAAACCCGCGACAAGCGCGGGTTTCTTCAAAACGGGCTAAACAGGCTTACATGCGCTGCAAGTCCCGTTGCGCCAGCTGAGCGGCGGAAGTGCCCGGATATTGGGACACGACCTGTTGCAGAATGCCTTTGACCCGGTCGGTATGACCGAGACGACGCTCTACATCAGCGAGCTTGTACAGCGAATCAGGCACTTTGGGGTGCTTGGGGTACAACTGCGAAACCTTGGCAAATGCCTGACCCGCACCTTGCAGATCGCCTTTGGCCAGGTTCACTTCCCCCAACCAGTACTGGGCATTGCCCGCGTATTGGCTGTTCGGGTATTTGCGCAGGAATGCGGCGAAAGCCTGGCTGGCCTTGTCGAAATCCTTGGCTTTGATCAGGTCGAAGGCTGCATCGTAATACAGTTTTTCCTTCGCCGGGTCAGCCGGTTCGCCACCCGCGGCCGGGGCTTGAGCGGCAGCCGCTCCCGCACCTGCGCCGGCTGCTGCACCGGGGGCATTCAAATTGCCACCGGCGGAAGAATTATCAGGAGTCGCGGCTGGTGCAACGCCGGTTCCTATGCGCCGATCAAGATCCTGATATCGCTCCAGGTTCTCTTGCTTCATGCGCGCTACATCATTTTGCAGAACTTCAATGATGCCTTGTTGGCGCGAGATCTGCTCCTGCATCGATTGCAGTTGGTTGAACAGCTCGCCCTGTGCCGAGACAGGGGCCGAAACCCCTCCCCCGGCATAGGCGCCGTTCGTACCGTAACCTGCAGGCGGATAACTGCTCCCGCTATTGTTATAGCCGGAGTTGTCCTCGACCACAGGAACCGCAGCCCACACCGCAAGCGGTGCGAGACTGAGAGCCAAAATAGTTACAGCACGACGGCACGTTCGCATGACGAATTACTTACGCAGTTCGACGCGACGGTTTTGAGCCCAGGACTGCTCGTCGTTGCCGGTAGCAACTGGACGCTCTTCGCCATAGGAAACCAGTTCCAGCTGAGCTGGGGAAACACCTTGCAGTACCAGGTAGCGCTGAACGGCTTTCGCACGACGCTCGCCCAGTGCCATGTTGTACTCACGAGTACCACGTTCGTCGGTGTTGCCTTCCAGAACAACGCGAGCGCCGTTTGCTTTCAGGTCTTTGGCGTGAACGTCCAGAGCGCGCATGGCTTCTGGCTTCAGGTCCGAGCTGTCGTATTCGAAGTAGAAGGTGGTGATTGCGCGCAGAGCAGCTTCTTCGCTCAGGGAGCCGTCAACTGCACCAGTGTTAGCGCCGTAACCAGCGTTTGGATCTACAGCGCCTTCACCGGCGTTGTCGCCGCCTTTGGACGAGCAACCTACAGCTACAGCCATGGCCAGAGCCAGCGCAGCAAATTTACCAAACTTCAGCATTTCCATCGTGAAACTCCTAATGAACCCCAGTGTGTTAAGTAAAACGTATAGCGCCGCGTCAGTTCAGGTAAGGGGACCAGGACGGTTCTCTGACTTCGCCTTGTGCGGTAGGAAGCGGGAGCCTCACGCGTCCATTAATGGACACGAGCATCAAGACTCCCCGGCCCTGCTGGCGGGTGGCGTAGATTACCATGGTGCCGTTGGGCGCAACAGTAGGAGACTCGTCCAGAGTGCTATCAGTGAGGATCTTTACACTACCGCGCTGCAAATCCTGGGCCGCCACCTTGAAGTTGGTGAAACCGTCCTGGCGGTGAATCATTACCAGGGTCTTTTCATCGGCCGACAGTTTAGGGTTGGCGTTGTAGTTACCGATGAAGGTCACACGCTCCGCACCACCACCGCCTGCGCTGGTTTTATAGATCTGAGGCTTGCCGCCACGGTCAGAGGTGAAGTAGATGGTCGAACCATCCTTACCCCAGAACGGTTCGGTGTTGATGCCTGGACCATTGGTGACACGGGTGATCTGACGCGACCCCAGGTTCATCACGTAGATGTCCGGGTTACCGTCTTTCGACAACACGAATGCCAGGCGATTGCCATCCGGCGACCAGGCTGGCGCGCCATTCAGGCCTTCGAAGTTGGTGATCTGCTCACGGCGACCGGTGTCGATGTTCTGCATGAAAATGCGTGGACGCTTCTGCTCGAACGACACGTAGGCAATGCGCTTGCCATCCGGTGCGAAACGCGGCGACAGGATTGGCTCGCGCGATTGCAGCAGCGTCACGGCACGGGCACCGTCGTAGTCCGAACGTTGCAGTGTGTAGCGAGTGTTCTTCTCAGAGAAACGCTCGGCCGTCACGTACAGCAGACGCGTCGAGAACGCACCTTTGACACCAGTGAGTTTTTCGAACGACTGGTCGGAGATGTAGTGCGCCATGTCGCGCAGTTGATCGACACCGCCCGACACGCTGCCGGTCAGCACTTGCTGCTCGGTGGCGACGTTGAACAGTGCGTACTGCACCTGCAGGCGACCGCCCGCCGGAACAATGCTGCCGACCATGACGTACTGGGCACCCACCGCCTTGAAGTCACGGTAGATGATTTCGCTAGCCTGGCTTGGCTGGCTGATCATGTTCTGCTTTGGAATCGGCGCGTAGTAACCCGAATTGCGCAGGTCGTTACCGATAATCTCAGCCATGTCGTCCGGCAGCACGCTACCGCCCTGGAAGCCGAAAGGCACAACGGCAATTGGAGTTGCCTGGGAGCTGCCACTGCTGACCAGGATATTTTTTTCATCTGCCGTGGCCAGTCCTGCAAAGCAGAACATGACTACAAGCAGTCCTCGAAGAAGGTTTCTCACAAGGCTAGATCCTCAGGTGTGAATGTCATCTTGAATGAACGATAGGGTGCGAAATCAGCTGGCTTCAGACCCTGCATTTCGGTCAATCGACCAATATTTTTTACAGCCGCGACTGCAGAACTGTCGAACGGCGCGTCACCGCTGGAATGAGCAACCGAAACACCGGAGATCGTTCCGTCAGGGAGCATGTTGATTTGCAGAATCACCTTCATGCCCTTGCGGGCCGACGGTGGCTGCGCCCAACCTTCAGATGCTCGCGAACGAATCAGATCATCAAAGTTGCCCGCGGTTTCATCGCCTTGCTCATCCGCCAAAGCCTGCTGACGCTCGGTCTTATCGGACAGCAAGTCAGCCAGAGCCTGAGCCTTCTTGTCCTCTACCGATTTGCGAGCCGCATCCTGCGCTTTCTTCTTCGCGGCATCGGCAGTCGCTTTCTTCTTCGCGTCTTCGGCGATTTTCTTCTTCGCCTCTTCCGCTTCAGCTTTCTTCTTGGCGTCTTCCGCGGCTTTCTTCTTCGCGTCTTCGACGATCTTTTTCTTCGCTTCTTCAGCGGCCGCTTTCTTGGCCTCTTCTTCAGCAGCTTTTTTGGCTTCTTCTTCGGCTTTCTTCTTGGCTATATCAGCCAATTGTTTCTCTTCGGCCTTTTTGGCTTCGGCGGTCTTCTTCGCTTCGTCGGCTTTCTTGGCTTCATCAGCCTTTTTCGCCTCTTCCGCTTTCTTCGACTCGTCGGCCTTCTTGGCTTCCTCGGCCTTTTGAGCCGCTTCTTCTTTCTTTTGTTCCGCAGCCTTCACCGCTTCCTGCTCGACCTTCTTCTGTTCCATCTGCTCGACTTCGGTCTGACGCGCAGCAGATTTCTGCGCCTCACCCGCGATCTTCTGATTGGTCTGGGTGGTCGCCCGACTTTTCGATTTCAGCTGGTACAGGGTTGCCTGGACAATCGGCTTGGCCGGCGGCAGCTCCGGTGTGAAGGCGAAACTGACGAACAGCATGCCGAACACCAGCACGTGCAAGACAATCGCCCAGACACTAGGCCAGAAGTAGCTTTCCGAGGCGGACGGCTCTCGCAGTTGCTGCATCAGGGCGCCTCGGTAATCAAGCCAACATTACCGACCCCGGCCTTCTGCAACCCGCCCATGGCGCCCATGACGGAGCCATAATCGACGGTTTTGTCGCCACGAATGAACACCTGCGTGCGCTTGCCGTTACCGTTGCCAACGCGAATGATCTTGGTCACGGCGTCGGTCATTTGCGGCAAGGTCATGGCCTTGTCCTGCTGCTTTTCGGTGTCGACTTCGCTGCCAAGGTTCCAGTAGTAGGTCTTGTCAGCCTTGATCGAAATGGTCAGGACCTGAGTGTTGTTGTCCTGCGGCAAGGCTTCGCTGGAAACCTTGGGCAGATCAACTTTCACGCCCTGATTGAGCATCGGCGCGGTCACCATGAAGATGACCAGCAGTACCAGCATCACGTCGATGTAAGGCACCACGTTCATCTCGGCAACCGGCTTGCGCTTTTTGCGAGCTCGAGCGATTAAAGCCATTGGAAATTACCTGCTTATTCTTCGCTGGTGTGCACTTTGCGGTGCAGGATCGCCTGGAATTCGTCGGCGAAGGTGTAATAGCGGCCCAGCAGGGTTTCGCTGCGGGCAGCAAAACGGTTGTAGGCGATAACGGCCGGAATGGCGGCAAACAGACCGATCGCAGTAGCAACCAGTGCTTCGGCGATACCTGGAGCCACAGTGGCCAGGGTCGCTTGCTGGGCAGTCGCCAGACCACGGAAGGAGTTCATGATGCCCCAGACTGTACCGAACAGACCGATGTACGGGCTGACGGAACCGACGGTGGCGAGGAACGGCAGGCTCTGCTCGAGCTTCTCTTCCTCGCGGGAGATGGCTACGCGCATGGCACGCGCCACGCCTTCCATGACCGCTTCCGGATCAACGCCCGACTGCTGGCGCAGACGGGAGAATTCCTTGAAGCCGGCACGGAAGATCTGCTCGACACCGGAATCCGGATCAGGGTTGCTGCCAGCCTGACGGTAGAGTTTGGACAGGTCGATACCGGACCAGAAGCGCTCTTCAAAGCTCTCCAGGGCACGTCGACCGGCGCGCAGCAAGTTGCTGCGCTGAAAGATCATGATCCACGAGGTCACCGATGCGGCTACCAGGATCAGCATTACCAGTTGCACCACGACACTGGCATTGCTGACCAGGCTCCACATGGAGGAATGGTCGACGACGTTAGCTTCCACGCTTTATCTCCTGCTTTGAGTGTGTACCCGCGCCGCTCACGTCGGCAAAGGCCGCACGTAGAGCTTCGGGAATGGCCCGGGGTTTCAAACTGTTAGTGCGCACACAGGCCACCAGAAACTGCCCTTCGCAGAGCAGCACGTTATCCGTAGCCCGCCTGACCTGCTGCTTGAAGCGCAGGCTGACCCGGTTCAATTCAATTACTTCGGCGCTTACCAGCAGTTCGTCGTCCAGTCGCGCCGGCGCGTGGTAACGCGCTTCGCTGGAATGCACGACGAACAACAGGTCCTCCCCTGCCAGCGCCGACTGGGCAAAGCCCAGCTCTCGGAGCCGCTCGGTTCGAGCCCGTTCCATAAACTTGAGGTAATTGACGTAATACACGATGCCGCCGGCATCGGTGTCCTCGTAATAAACGCGACAACGATGTGCGAACGGCTCAAGCCCGTTTTGCGCGCGCATACTCTAGTGCTTACTCCTCAGGTTGCCAATCCGGCCAGGCAACTGTTTTTCATTGATTCGCGGCTTTCTGGCGAAAGTACCGTCCTGGGACAGCACAAACCCCGAATAAATCAGCACGCAAAGGTGATTAATCGTCCACGGCATCGAGGAACTCGTCTACCACGGGCATCTCGCCCAATCGTGACGGAATGTTTAAGCCGAAGTGCAAATACGCATGCCGGGTCACTACCCGCCCCCGCGGCGTGCGCATGATATAGCCCTGCTGGATCAGGTACGGCTCCAGCACGTCTTCAATGGTGTGGCGTTCTTCGCTGATCGCAGCGGCCAGACTGTCCACCCCCACCGGCCCACCGTCGAACTTCTCGATCATGGTCAACAGCAGGCGTCGGTCCTGATGGTCGAAGCCACGCTCATCGACATCCAGCAGGTTCAAGGCCAGGTCGGCGATCGGTTTAGTGATGTGGCCCTTGGCACGAACCTCGGCAAAATCCCGGACCCGGCGCAGCAAGCGGTTGGCGATTCGCGGTGTACCGCGGGCACGCCGGGCGATTTCAAAGGCGCCTTCCGGGTCCAGCGGCAAACCGAGAATGTTCGCCGAACGGCTGACAATCGTTGCCAGATCGGCGGTGCTGTAGAACTCCAGGCGCTGGACGATCCCGAAACGGTCGCGCAACGGGTTGGTCAGCATACCGGCACGGGTCGTTGCGCCAACCAGGGTAAACGGTGGCAGATCGAGCTTGATCGAGCGCGCGGCCGGCCCTTCGCCGATCATGATGTCGAGCTGGAAATCTTCCATGGCCGGGTACAGCACTTCTTCGACGATCGGCGACAACCGATGGATCTCGTCGATGAACAGCACGTCATGGGGCTCAAGGTTGGTCAGCAATGCAGCCAGATCACCAGGACGCTCGAGGACCGGCCCCGAGGTGCTTTTGATCGACACGCCCATTTCCTGGGCAATGATGTTGGCCAGGGTGGTTTTACCCAGGCCCGGCGGGCCGAAAATCAGGGTGTGATCCAGTGATTCATTGCGCCCGCGCGCGGCCTGGATGAACAACTCCATTTGCTCGCGAACAGTCGGCTGGCCAATGTATTCGGCCAGGCTGACGGGACGAATCGCCCGGTCCTGGACTTCTTCGCGCTCACGGGGGCCACCCGTAGCGGCGATCAGACGATCAGCTTCAATCACTTAGATCATTCCCTTCAGGGCACGACGAATCATGTCTTCACTGCTCAAACCTTTCTCCTTGATCGCGGAAATCGCCTTGCTGGCTTCCTGCGGCTTGTAGCCCAGGGAAATCAGCGCGCTGACCGCGTCATTTTCGGCGGCAGCGACTTGTTGCGCTGGCGCATCCGGCTGGTTCGGCACCAACGCAAACATGCTCGGTACGGTTTCCCAGGCCTTGAAGCGATCCTTGAGTTCCACCAGCAAACGTTCGGCAGTCTTCTTGCCCACCCCCGGCACCTTGGTCAGCGCCGAGGTGTCCTGGGACTGCACGCAATGGATCAACTCGTCGACTTCCAGGCTCGACATCAGGGCCAGCGCCAGTTTCGGCCCCACCCCATTGAGACGGATCAGTTCGCGAAAAAAGTCTCGCTCACGCTTGCCGAAGAAGCCATAGAGTAACTGCGCGTCTTCGCGTACGACCAAATGGGTGTGCAAGGTCAGCGGTTCACCGACCGACGGCAAACGATAAAGCGTGGTCATGGGCACTTCCAGCTCATACCCCAGACCGTTTACATCCAGAATCAGGTGCGGCGGCTGTTTCTCAGCCAATGTGCCGCGCAAGCGTCCAATCACGTTTCAGATCCTTGAGCGTTGGCCAGATCAGTGCTGGCGACTGACAGAACAAGGGTTTTGCGCCGACAACACAGGCGCAAAACCCTCATCCCACAAAAAATGATTGCTGATGCTATCAGAGACGCAGGCGCCCGCCACGACTGCGTGCCGCGCCCAGGCCATGAGGCAACAGGCTGGAACGGGTGTGAGCGTGGCAAATCGCGATGGCCAGGGCATCCGAGGCATCGATTTGCGGCTTGCTGGTCAGTTTCAGCATGTGCATGACCATCATTTGCACTTGTTCTTTATTGGCGGCGCCGGTGCCGACCACGGCCTGCTTGACCTGGGTTGCGGTGTACTCGGCAATTTCCAGGCTCTCTTCGGCGCCGGCGACAATCGCCGCGCCACGGGCCTGCCCCAGTTTCAGCGCGGAGTCGGCATTGCGCGCCATGAACACCTTCTCGATGCCCATGGTGACCGGGCCATAAGTCTGAATGATTTCACGCACGCCGCGATAGACGATCTGCAGACGCTCATGCAACTCGCCAGCACCGGTGCGAATACAGCCCGATGCCACGTAAACACAACCACGGCCAGTATCGCGAACAATGCCGTAACCGGTGATACGCGAGCCGGGGTCGATACCAAGAATTAAAGTCATAACGCCTGCGAAGCTAGTGCGAATATCTGAGAGTAACCGTAGGAGCTGCCGAAGGCTCGGGCCGCGTTCGGACGATCTTTAAAATAAATAACTGTAAATCAAAAGATCGCAGGCTTCGCCAGCGCCTGCAGGGCTGATGAAGGCTGCGATCTTTATAAAGGCATCAACCGAGCTGCGCGGCCACCGCCTCTGGAATGTCCGCGTTGGAGTACACGTTCTGCACGTCATCCAGGTCTTCGAGCATGTCGATCAGCTTGAGAACCTTCTCGGCGCCTTCCAGATCCAGTTCGGCACTGGTGGTCGGCAACATGACGATTTCCGCATCGCTGCCCTTGAAGCCTGCGGCCTCCAAGGCGTTACGCACGGAATAGAAGCCGGCGAACGAGGTGAACACGTCGATGGAGCCGTCTTCGTTGGTCACCACGTCATCGGCGTCGGCTTCCATGGCTGCTTCCATCAGCGCGTCTTCATCAACCCCTGGCGCGAAGGAAATCTGCCCTTTGCGTTCGAACAGATAAGCCACCGAACCGTCGGTACCGAGGTTACCGCCGCACTTGCTGAACGCATGGCGAACAGCGGCTGCGGTACGGTTGCGGTTGTCGGTCATGCATTCGACCATCACCGCCACACCGCCCGGGCCATAGCCTTCGTAGGTCAGCTCGACCATGTCATCGGTATCGGCAGCGCCGGCACCACGGGCCACCGCGCGGTCGATGATGTCGCGGCTCATGTTCGCACCCAGCGCTTTATCCAGCGCCAGACGCAGACGCGGGTTGGAGCCCGGATCAGCGCCGCCCTGACGGGCAGCGACCGTCAGCTCACGAATCCACTTGGTGAAAATCTTGCCCTTCTTGGCATCCTGACGTTCTTTGCGGTGCTTGATGTTCGCCCACTTGGAATGACCCGCCATAACTCGCTCCGAATTTCTCTTTGAAACATCGCCCGCCACACAGGGAGTGTCGGCCAGCAACAAAAAAATCTTGACCTAAAGAAAAGGCGCATCCCACAGGATGCGCCTTTGCGGTCAGCCTTACTCTGCCTTTGGCGTTTCGCGCAGACGAATGTGCAGCTCACGCAACGCCTTGGCATCTACCACGCCCGGAGCCTGCGTCATCACGTCCGCAGCACTCTGGGTTTTCGGGAAGGCGATCACTTCACGGATCGACTGGGCGCCGGTCATCAGCATCACCAGACGATCCAGACCGAAGGCCAGACCACCGTGCGGCGGCGCGCCATATTTCAGGGCGTCGAGCAGGAAGCCGAACTTCTCTTCCTGTTCCGCTTCGTTGATACCCAACAGACGGAACACCGACTGTTGCATTTCCTTACGGTGGATACGGATCGAACCGCCACCCAGCTCGGTGCCGTTCAGAACCATGTCGTAGGCACGGGACAAAGCGCCAGCCGGGTTGGCTTCCAGCTCTTCAGGAGTGCACTTCGGCGCGGTGAACGGGTGGTGCAAGGCGCTGAAGCTGCCGTCGTCGTTCTCTTCGAACATCGGGAAGTCGACGACCCACATTGGCGCCCACTTGCAGGTCAGCAGCTCGAGGTCATGACCCAGCTTGATCCGCAGCGCGCCCAGGGCTTCGCTGACGATCTTGGCTTTGTCGGCGCCGAAGAACACGATGTCGCCATCGACCGCACCCACGCGATCGAGGATCACGTTCAGGTTGGCTTCCGGGATGTTTTTCACGATCGGCGACTGCAGACCTTCAACACCGGCAGCACGCTCGTTGACCTTGATGTACGCCAGGCCCTTGGCACCGTAGATGCCGACGAACTTGGTGTAATCGTCGATCTGCTTGCGCGGCATGCTCGCACCGCCTGGAACGCGCAAGGCGGCGATACGGCATTTCGGGTCATTGGCCGGGCCACTGAACACCTTGAAATCGACTTCCTTGAGCTGATCGGCAACATCCACCAGTTCCAGCGGGTTACGCAGGTCTGGCTTGTCGGAACCGTAGCGGCGCATGGCCTCTTCGAAGGTCATGTGCGGGAATTCGCCGAATTCCAGACCCAGCACTTCCTTGAACAGGTTGCGGATCATGCCTTCGGTCAGGCCCATGATGTCTTTTTCATCGAGGAAGCTGGTCTCGATGTCGATCTGAGTGAATTCCGGCTGGCGATCAGCCCGCAGGTCTTCGTCGCGGAAGCACTTGGCGATCTGGTAGTAACGGTCGAAGCCGGCCACCATCAGCAGCTGCTTGAACAGCTGCGGCGATTGCGGCAAGGCGAAGAACGAACCGGCGTGAGTACGGCTCGGCACCAGATAGTCACGCGCGCCTTCCGGCGTCGCACGGGTCAGGATCGGCGTCTCGACATCGAGGAAACCGTTCTCGTCCAGGTAGCGGCGGATGCTGGTGGTCATGCGCGAACGCAGACGCAGCTTCTCGGCCATTTCAGGGCGACGCAGATCAAGGAAGCGATAACGCAGGCGGGTTTCTTCGCCAACGTCGGAGAACTCGTTCAGCGGGAACGGCGGGGTTTCCGATTCGTTCAGCACTTCCAGCTCGTAGCCCAGGACCTCGATCATGCCCGACGCCATGTTGGCGTTGGTTGCACCGGCCGGACGCAGGCGAACCTTGCCGGTGATCTTCACGACGTACTCGCTGCGCACGCGATCGGCGGCGGCGAAGCTCTCGGCACGGTCCGGATCGAACACCACCTGGGCCAGACCGTCACGATCACGGATATCGAGGAAAATCACCCCGCCATGGTCACGGCGACGGTGAACCCATCCGCAAAGGGTAATTTCCTGGCCTTCCAGGCTTTCGTTCAGTTGGCCGCAATAATGGCTGCGCATCATGGTAGTGGTTTCACTTCTCGTAATTCGAAATTCGGGTGGAGGTCTTGCCACACCACCGCACTTGAATAAGGTGCCAGATGATGCAAGAGCTCGCGCGTGTCGTTCAACCCGGGCGCTAGACCCTAGTCAGCTTTGTCGCCACCGGCCAGATTTTTCTTGGAACCGGTCTTGAAGTCGGTTTCGTACCAGCCGGTGCCACTGAGGCGGAAACCGGGCATGGACAGCATCTTTTTAAGCTCTGGCGCCTGGCAGGCAGGGCAGTCGACCAGCGGTGCTGCGCTGATCTTTTGAATGGCTTCCAACTGATGACCACAGGAAGCACATTGGTAATCGTACATCGGCATGGGGGTTGTCTCGGCGATCAGATTGCTACCGCGCATGCAGGGCTTCGCGGCAAAGAGCGGGATTATATCCATTAAATGCAGCCTGTGCAGCCGTAAGACTGCACAGACCGACACTCGACTCATTCAGCCGCTCTCGCTAAGCCATGACGGGGCAACTGCCCTCCTTCAGGCTGTGCACGACGCAGACAACCCGCACCAGCCCGGTGAAATTTTTCACCCCGCCATGGCGCAAGTGCACCTCGCGATCCACCTGAGACAACAGCGCACTGACCGAGCAGCAATTGACCTTGGCCATGTTGCCCAAAATATCCCAATAGACCTGCTCAAGCCGCAAACAGGTCGCAAAGCCATTCAAACGCACCGACCGGGATAAGGGCTGGGCCAGCCCCATATCGAATTCGCTGACAAGTGAATCAATCCTTATATCCTTGAGTGGACCGATCCTCCCCTCGTCTTGTCTTTCTTCATGAACCATACCGTTGACACTCCTTTGTCATCCTTGCTGCTTGTAAGGGCCATATTCCGTTTCCTTATAAAAGCGCAGGCGCAACGGTATATCCAGATGACTTTATGACCATCAACGTAGGATAAGCCAACAATGGAGGGGCGATCATGGAGCTCGTCCTAGGCCGGACGATTTCCTACGAAAACTGACGCAACATCACTCAACGAAAAGGCGAAAGATCCGAGAAACACAGCGCACGAATAACACTCGGCATCGTCATCCGCGCGCCATGCCAATGGAAACACCGCCGGACCGCCTGATTTGAGTAGCCGCAGGCTTTGCTGTTAAATAGGCAGTGTGTCGCTACCACCTATTTTCCGGGGGCTGCGCATAGGCTGATATCAGGTACGTGCCCAACGCCTCTTATTGTTCTGAAGCGAACCGTGCTCTATCAGCTCTTCCTTGTGATCCGTCTTAACGTGAGTTAATCAAAATGTTGAAAATCGTCCACCTGCTAATGGGCGCAGCAGCCCTGCTGCTGTCCTTCATCCCTAGCCTGCGATCCGAAGCGGTACCTTACCTGCAACAACCCGATGCGCTTTACCTGGCCTTTTTCGGCCTGCTCAACCTCACCCTCGCGCCTGTTATCCCTTACTGGAACAAAGGCCCGCGTCATCAATTGCAAAACCTGGTCAGCGCTTTGCTGGTTCTGGCTGTCGTACTGCAAACCCTGACGCTGATCGCTCCGATGCCTGTCATCGCCGGTCAACCTGCCGTTCTGTTCAGCCTGGTCGCTGCCCTGATCGCCGTATTCCTGCACCTGGCCATCAGCTTCTACAAATCTTCACCGGCCGCCGCCGCGCCAAGCTATGACATGAGCAACCGCGATACTGGCACCGTCAAATGGTTCAACACCTCCAAAGGCTTCGGCTTTATTTCCCGCGACTCCGGCGATGATATTTTCGTGCATTTCCGGGCGATTCGCGGTGAAGGCCACCGCGTTCTGGTGGAAGGCCAGCGCGTGGAGTTCTCCGTCATGAACCGTGACAAAGGCCTGCAAGCCGAAGATGTGATCGCCGCACTGCCGCGCCGCTGATTCAAGGCTAAAAAAAACCGCGAACAGCTTGGCTGTTCGCGGTTTTTTATCGCCTGCTTCTCAGTAATGAGGCGGTGGCGCCTCTTCTTCTTCAAGCGTCGCAAACTGGCCGGCCATTTCCTCCTGCCGCTTGAGCAACGCCGACATTTGCAATTGCAGACGCTCGACCATCCGCTGCTGCGCCACCAGCACATCATTCAATGCCTGGATGGTGTCATCCTGAAATGCCAGTCGGCTTTCCAGATCGGTAACGCGTTCGCCCAGGCTCATGATTCAGCCCTCCAGAAACTTGAAATCGTCGGTCAATACCAGACGCAGTCGCTCGCGAATCGTCGCGATCTGCTCTGAACTGTATGGCTTGGCCTCCTGTTTGCCCCAGATCGGAGCTGGCCAGGCGGCGTCCTCACGCTTGCGCACAATCACATGCATATGCAACTGATTGACGACGTTACCCAGGGCCGCGACGTTCAACTTGTCCGCGTCGAAAGAGTCCTTGAGGATTTCCGCCAGCTCAGTCGTTTCCCGCCACAGCTGCTGTTGATCTGCGCCATCCAGCTGAAATATTTCACTGATATCCTCGCGGCGTGGCACGAGGATGAACCAGGGGTAATTCGAATCATTGGACAGCAGTAACCGGCAGAGCGGGAAATCGCCGATTGGCAACGTGTCTTGTTGAAGTCGTGGATCTAAAGCGAACACAGCGCACACTCCCCTCTGGTCATCCTTTTTCAGCTTAGCGCCCCCACCGAAAGACGGCGCACCAAGCGACAGGACGGCAGCATACCTGCGAATGCCATGCGCTTCACGACGAACTGCCGCCAGCACCGCCCTGCGGGCGCGCCGAGATGCGCCATTTTGATTCGGGACGCACCATGACGGAACCGGCCATCACGGAAAAAACGCCGAAACAGCCCATAAACAACGCACTGTTCGAACCCACGGCAACGCCACCATGTGTGAATTCAGTACAGGAAATAAAATTTTTTGCACCAAAACCGCACAACGCGTCTACGCTCAGTGCGTCAGCATCCGCCAATTACTCACTGACGGGGTGAACCGGTAACGTTTTTGGTTGTCACCTCGCAGCTCCAATGCGGTAACCACGATGCAAAGCATGGCGTCAAGCCTAAGAAAAACGAGCTTGAACCCCCCGGTTTTATGAGGTTTTTACAGCAACAGGCAGGCTTTCAGAAAAAAACAGCAACAGAATTCTGGTTTGTGCACGCTTGTTGCATTCACCCCCGTATCGTCTATAAGTGCTCCGCTGGAAGTGGAAGCCTTAAGGCCAATAAAAACAGTGGCAGGGTTGCCCGATGGAGATTCAAGTGTAGGACCAAGGACTCTTTTTTACCGATGCTCAAGCCCTGGAAAACAGCGCTGAAGTTGTCAGTCCGATTGCGTCGGGACTGTGAATTTGCGACATCTACCCAGCCATTTGCGACAGGGTCGTAAAGAAGCTGAAAGGTTAGATGTGCAAGTATCGCCAATAGGGTCGGCGTGATATAAGTTTGCGCCGACACAAAAAGAAAGAGCCGCCCAGATAATAAAACAGGTGGGACGGCAGTACTCTTCTAAAAACCAAAGGAGCAAATCACGATGCGCGTGATGAAGTGGAGCATGATCGCACTGGCAGTTGCAGCAGCAGCCAGTACTCAATTGGCTACGGCCGCACCTTTCGTAAGTGACCAGGCTGACGCCAAAGGTTTTGTTGAAGATAGCAAGCTCGACTTGCTGGTTCGCAACTACTACTACAACCGTAACAAGAAAGACGGCGCCGTCGATGACAAAGACTGGACCCAGGGCATCCAGGGCATGTACAGCTCGGGCTACACCCAAGGTCTGATCGGTGTTGGCGTTGAAGCTTGGGGCCAACTGGCCATTAAGCTGGACGGTTCCGACAAGTATTCGGGTACCGGCAACATGCCCGTGGGCAATGATGGCGAAGTCGAAAACAACCAGGGCAAAGCCGGCGCTGCCGCCAAGTTCCGCATCTCCAAGACCGAGCTGAAAATCGGCGACATGCAGCCAAGCACTTCTCCGGTGTTCGCTGTTGGCGGCTCCCGCATCCTTCACCAAACTGCCAGCGGTATCCAACTGCAGAGCAGCGAAGTCAAAGACCTCGACCTCGAAGCCGGTCACTTCTACTCGGCGACCAGTCAGGACCGAAATGCCCGTGATGGCGACCTGTGGGCAACCTACGCTGGCGTGAAAGCCAACTCCATCGACTACTTCGGTGGCAAGTACGGCATTACCCCAGACCTGAGCGTGTCGCTCTACGGTGCCAAGCTCGAAGACATCTGGAACCAGTACTACGCCAACGCGAACTACACCCTCGCATTGGGTGGCGATCAGTCGATCAACTTCGACGGTAACATCTACAACACCAGGGACACTGGTAGCGCTAAAGCAGGCGAAATCAATAACACCGCCTACTCCCTCGCTGCTGCTTTCTCGTTCCTGAAGGCACACACCATCACCCTGGGCTTCCAGAAAGTGAATGGCGATACTCCGTTCGACTATATCGGCGTGGGTAAAAACAACCGTGGTGGCGACTCGATCTTCCTCGCCAACTCCATCCAGTACTCTGACTTCAACGCCCCTGGCGAGAAATCGGTACAGGCCCGTTACGACCTGAAAATGGCCGAATACGGCATCCCTGGTCTGAGCTTCATGACCCGTTACGTGAAAGGTTGGGACATCGACGGCACCAACACTCCAGCAGGCAGCCCTTACGCTGGCCTGTACGGTGCAGACGGTAAACACCACGAAACCAACGTGGAAGTTAAATACGTAATTCAGTCCGGCCCAGCTAAAGATCTGTCGTTCCGCATCCGTCAAGCATGGCACACCGCCAACGCAGACGAAGGCGAAGGCGATATCTCTGAGTTCCGCCTGATCACCGACTACCCGCTCAACATTCTGTAATCGCAGAAAGTTAGTTCGCGGTAATCAAAAAAAGGCCCATCTTCGGATGGGCCTTTTTTATTGGCTACAGCATTGTTTAAAGGATCGGGGCTTGCAAAATGTTTGACCAAAAGGTCAGACATCAGTTGATTGACTGTTCCTTACACCGCCGCCGATTCCTGCACCACGCGAATAACCCGCTGCGGAAACGGAATATCGATACCGGCATTCTTCAAACGATCACGCGATTGCTCGTTAAACATGAACATCACATTCCAATAGTCGGCAGTCTTCACCCACACCCGCAGAGAAACAGTGATCGAACTGTCGCCCAGTGTGGAAATCACCGCTTCCGGTGCCGGCTCAGCCAATACTCGCGGATCCTTGGCCAGGTCCAGCAACACTTCACGGGCCTTCTGCAAGTCCGCTTCGTAGTCCACACCCACATCAAATACTACTTTGCGGGTCGGCTGGCGGTTGGTGTTGGTGATGATGCCATTCGACAGATTACCGTTAGGCACGATGATGGTTTTGTTATCGCCTGTGCGCAGAACAGTGTGGAAGATCTGGATGCTGTCGACAGTACCGGCAACACCTTGGGCTTCGATCCAGTCACCGATACGGAACGGACGGAACAACAGAATCAACACGCCGCCGGCGAAATTCGCCAGGCTGCCCTGCAGGGCCAGACCGATGGCCAGGCCGGCTGCACCGATAGCCGCGACGAAGGAGGTGGTTTCCACACCGATCATCGACGCCACGCTGACGATCAACAGAACCTTGAGAATGATGTTCGCCAGGCTGCTGATGAAGCCTTGCAGCGCCAGGTCGGCGTTGCGCAACGCCAACAGGCCGCCCAGTTTTTGCGTGACTTTGTTGATCAGCCACCAGCCAATGGCCAGGGTGATCACCGCCAGCAACACGCGGCTGCCGTATTCCATGATCATCGGAATCCAGGCTTGAGATGCCTTGACCAGGTTGTCCACTTCAGTATTCAAATCCATCTACTTTCTCCTGATTTCCGGCTGCCCGGCACGCAAAAAATGAGCGGCAGAAAGACCGCCCCCATAAGGCTCGGTCGTTTCTGCCGTTGCTTGGGCCTCGGACGTCGAAATCGCCGAGAGGTTCCCGCTTGAAAGATCAGTCGCGGAAGTTATTGAACTGCAGCGGCATGTCGAAAGTTTTGGCGCGCAGGGCGGCGATGGCTTCCTGCAGATCGTCACGCTTTTTACCGGTGATACGCACCTGCTCACCCTGAATGGCAGCCTGGACCTTGAGCTTGGCATCTTTGACGTGAGCGACAATTTTCTTCGCCAGCTCTTTGTCGATGCCTTCCTTGAGGACCGCTTCCTGCTTCATCAGCTTGCCCGACGCATAGGCATCCTTGACTTCAAGGCATTGCACGTCGATCTTGCGCTTGACCAGGGCCAGCTTGAGGATCTCGATCATCGCTTCGAGCTGGAAATCGGCTTCAGCGGTCAGGTTGACGGTCAGGTCTTTTTCCTTGAACTCGAAGCTGCCCTTGCCTTTCAGGTCATAACGACGATCGAGTTCCTTGACGGCGTTCTCGACCGCGTTGGTGACTTCGTGTTTGTCCAGTTCGGATACCACGTCGAACGACGGCATGTAATTTCTCCAATAAAAAGGCGCGCTCGATAACGATGGAGCGCGCTTGGCTTGCGGTTAAAATCGGGCTCATTATAACGGGTCTTTTCCAACCGATACTGCGAGCCTCACATGCCAGCGACAAACCGAGTAAAAAGCTGATGTCTACCCCTTGGCATGTTCTGGGCGCCGGCAGCCTCGGCACGTTGTGGGCCACCCGTCTGGCACGGGCTTCAGTGCCGGTCAGGCTGATCGTACGGGACGCGGCACGCCTGCAGGCCTATCAGGCGGCGGGCGGGCTGACGCTGGTCGAGCACGGCGAAGCGCAGCTGTACCCGGTGCCTGGCGAAACAGCCGACAGCGACGGGCCGATCAGCCGTCTGCTGGTAGCCTGTAAAGCCTATGACGCCGTAACAGCCGTGGCCCAGCTCGCCCACCGCCTGACACCGGACGCCGAACTGATCCTGTTGCAAAACGGCCTTGGCAGCCAGGACGCCGTCGCCGCGCAAGTCCCGCATGCCCGCTGCATCTTCGCTTCCAGTACCGAAGGCGCGTTTCGCGATGGCGACTGGCGTGTGGTGTTTGCCGGTCATGGTTACACCTGGCTGGGAGATGCCGGCCATCCAGTGGCACCGTTCTGGCTGGAGGACTTGAGCGACGCCGGCATTCCCCATGAGTGGAGCACCGACATTCTCACAAGGCTGTGGCGCAAGCTGGCGCTCAATTGTGCAATCAACCCGTTGACCGTCCTGCACGAATGCCGCAACGGCGGCTTGCAGCAACATCAGTGCGAAGTGGCCACCCTGTGCGCCGAACTCACCGAACTGCTGGAGCGCTGCGGCCAGCCGGCGGCAGCCGAAAACCTCCGGGAGGAAGTCGAACGGGTGATCAAGGCTACCGCGACCAATTTCTCCTCGATGTACCAGGACGTCGCCAATCAGCGCCGCACCGAAATCAGCTACCTCTTGGGCCATGCCTGCAAAGTTGCGTCGCGGCATCAGTTGAACCTGCCCCACCTCAATCAATTGCAGCAGCGCTTGATCGATCATCTGCACAGCCTTGGATTGCCCAGCGACTGAGCAGCGGCTACGCTGGCCACTTGTTCCTTTTCAGCGATGAACCTGATGCCATTGCGCCAGCGCCTTGAAAACCTTCCGGTCGGCCAGAAACTGCTGGCCGCCCTGCTGGTGCTGTTGACCACCGTTTTGCTGGTCGCCAACCTGACCTTTATCAGCGCCGCGTATTACATCTCCCAGGAAAGCATGGCCCCCCAGGCCCTGCAGACCATCGGCCGACTGGTGTCCAACCCGAGCCTGGTGTCCGACGCCCTGAAGTCGCCGCAAAACGCCGAACGCCTGCTCAACGAACTCAACAGTTATTCACCACTGCGTGCGGCAGCCCTTTACGACGGCACGGGTACGCGTCTGGCGCAGCTGCAACACGGCGACATGCTGAGCCTGCCAGAGCACTACCAGCACCTCGAAGCCTGGCAAGCCACGGAGTTTCGCAGCAATCAAGTGATCACCCTGCCCCGCCCCGGCACCGCTCCCGGGCATTTGCTGCTGGTGGCCAGCAGCGAATTGCCGATGGCGTTCTACACCGGGACCCTGACCGCCAGCCTGGGGATTCTGATCTTCAGCGTGCTGTTGTGGCTGGTGATCGCCCGGCAGATCAAACGCCTGATTACCCGCCCCATCCATCAGCTCGAAGAGCTGTCCCGGCAAGTCACCCGGGAAGAGAACTACGCCCTGCGCGCCTCTCGCGGCAACCACGACGAAATCGGCAGCCTCGCCGAAGCGTTCAACACCATGCTCTCGCGCATCGAGGCCCGGGAGCAGCAGCTCAAGCGCGCCCGCGACGATTCCCAGGCGGCTTACGACCAGGCCCAGGGGCTGGCCGAAGAAACCCGTCACACCAACCGCAAGCTGGAACTGGAAGTTCAGGTGCGGAGCAAGATCGAGAAAAAACTCACCGGTTTCCAGAACTACCTCAACAGCATCATCGACTCCATGCCATCGGCACTGATCGCCCTCGACGAGCAGCTTTACGTGACCCAGTGGAATCAGGAGGCCAGCGCACTGTCCGGCACGCGCCTGGACGAAGCCCTGAACCAGCCGATTTTTCTCGCCTTCAAACCCCTCAAGCCGTTCCTGCCGCAGCTCAAGCAAACCGTCGAGCAGCATACGGTGGCCAAGATCGAACGCGTTACCTGGCCCAAGGACGACGAACCCCGGCATTACGCCCTGACGTTCTACCCCTTGATGGGCGGTG
Source organism: Pseudomonas sp. GW821-FHT03E01 (assembly GCF_059420765.1). Lineage (NCBI taxonomy): Bacteria > Pseudomonadati > Pseudomonadota > Gammaproteobacteria > Pseudomonadales > Pseudomonadaceae > Pseudomonas > Pseudomonas sp. GW821-FHT03E01. The sequence goes on from NZ_JBWKUI010000009.1 coordinate 89,278, forward strand.
CCGGACGTGGCGTGGTCATCCGGATCGACGACATCACCCAGCGTCTGTCCCTGGAAGAGATGATGGTGCAGTCGGAAAAAATGCTCTCGGTCGGCGGCCTCGCCGCCGGTATGGCCCATGAGATCAACAACCCGCTGGGCGCGATCCTGCACAACGTGCAGAACATTCGTCGACGTCTGTCCCCCGACCTGCCGAAGAACCTCGAACAGGCCGAGCAAATGGGCATCGAACTGGAAACGGTCAATAAGTACCTGAAAGCGCGTGAAGTACCGCAGCTGCTCGACGGCATTCAGCAGGCTGGCGCCCGGGCGGCGAAGATCGTGACCCACATGCTCAGCTTCAGCCGCCGCAGCACTCGGCAAATGGCACCATGCGACCTGCCGGCACTGATCGATCAAGCGGTGGAAATCGCCGGCAACGACTTCGACCTGGCCATTGGCTTCGACTTCAAGGGCCAGGCGATCATTCGCCAGTTCGATCCGGCGCTGGGCCCGGTACCCGGCACCGCCAACGAACTGGAACAGGTGCTGCTCAACCTGCTGAAAAACGCTGCGCAAGCCATTCACCAGCGTACAGACGACCGCGAACCGGGGCGGATCATTCTGCGCACAAAACTGAATCCGCCGTGGGCGGAAATCCAGGTCGAGGACAACGGCATCGGCATGAGCGAAAGCGTGCGCAAACGCACGTTCGAGCCGTTCTTCACCACCAAGGAAATCGGTCAGGGCACCGGCCTTGGGCTCTCGGTTTCGTATTTCATCATCACCAACAACCACAAGGGCCAGATGGAAGTGCAATCGACGCCGGGCCAAGGCACTTGCTTCACCTTGCGCCTGCCTTTGTCGGGCACTGCGGTGAACTCTCAAGAACTCAATCAGCTGTCGAGGTAACCATGGGCTTTCGTTTGTCGAAGATTTACACCCGCACCGGTGACAAAGGCGAAACCGGGCTTGGTGACGGCCGCCGGGTGCCCAAGGACCATCCGCGAATCGAGGCCATTGGCGAGGTCGATACGCTGAACAGCCAGGTGGGCGTGCTGTTGGTCGGGTTGGCCGCGCAAAGTGGCGAGTTTCCCGGACTTGGCGAAGTGATCGAGGTATTGGCGCCCTGCCAGCATCGGTTGTTCGACCTCGGTGGCGAACTGGCCATGCCGGTGTATCAGGCACTGAACACGGCAGAAATCGAACGGCTGGAAGCGGCCATTGATGTGTGGAATGAAGAACTGGGGCCGCTGGAGAATTTCATTCTGCCCGGCGGTTCGGCGCTGATTGCCCAGGCCCACGTGTGCCGCAGCCTGGCGCGCAGTGCCGAGCGCCGGTGTCAGCAATTGAATACGATCGAACCGTTGGCCGGGGTGGGCCTGGCGTATATCAATCGGTTGTCGGATTTGTTGTTTGTGGCGGCACGGTTGATTGCCAAGCGCCAGGGGATTGCCGAGATTTTATGGCAGCCTGCGGCGAAACCTTCAAACTGATCGACTGATCATTCCCACGTGGAGCGTGGGAATGATCACAGCACTGCAAATCAAGCCTCAGGCCAGAACGCCCGAATTCCCGCCACACCCTGCGCGCCCGCTTCCCAGGCTTTCTGCCGCTCTACCGGGCTAACACCACCCAACAAGAACACCGGTTTGCTGAAGCCTTCGATCAAAGTCGACGCCAGCTCCCAACCCAGCGGCTGAGCATCCGGGTGCGTCTGGGTCGGCTGCACCGGCGACAGGGTCACAAAGTCCACGCCCATCTGCTCGGCCAGCGCCAGCTCTTCAGCGTTGTGGCAGGACGCCGCCAACCAGCGCGACGCCGGTAGCGGTCGGCCGGCCGCCGCGTACTTGCGCAACTGCGCGGCAGTGATGTGCCAGCCGGCGGACGGAAAGTCCCCCAGCCATTCAAACGGCCCCTTGATCATCAACTGCGCCTTGCCGGCACACAGCCCTGCCGCGTCCACCGCCAAATCGCGGTATTGCGGGTCATAGCCATTGGGCGCACGCAACTGAATCAGCTTGATGCCGCCCGCGATGGCTTTCTGAATACCGCGCAGCAAGGCCGGGGTTTCCAGACCGTCCGGGGTGATCAGGTACTCGCCAGGCAAGCGTGCTGCCGAGACGATCGGCTGGTTGGCGGCTGGAAACTCGTAGTCCAGCAGTTCCCGCGCAGTCACCCAGGCCAAAGGCTGACCTTCGGCACCATGGGGTTCGCCGGTAAACGCCGAGACTTCCCAGACATCCAGCAACACCTGCTTGTCCGGGTAGTCGTGGCGAACCTTGATCAACGGTCGCGCGGTATTGACCACGATGCCCAACTCTTCGTGAAGCTCGCGGGCCAGGGCGGTTTCGACGGATTCGTTATCCTCGACCTTGCCACCGGGGAACTCCCACAAGCCGCCCTGATGCTGGGTGTCGGCACGCCGGGCGATGAGGATCTTGCCGTTGCTATCGCGGATAACCGCCGCGGCCACGTGTACTCGTTTCACTGCCCGACCTCCTCCAGACCTGCCTTCTGCCAGGCCTTGAAAGCTGGCCATTGGTAAATGGTTTCGACATAGGCTGCATCGACCTCGGGCAGCTTCACTTGATAGGTGCGCAGGCGGACGGCGATCGGTGCGAAAAACGCATCGGCCAGGGTCGCGCCACCGAACAGGAACGGGCCGGCTTCAGTCGCGGCCGCACGACATTCAGCCCACAACGCCAGCATGCGCTCGATCTCGGCCTGAACGTCAGGCGGAGTCGGCAACAACGGCGCATTGTGGCTCAGGTCGAACGGCATGTTGCCGCGCATGGCGAAGAAGCCGCTGTGCATCTGCGCGCAGGCCGAACGCGCCTGGGCGCGGGCGGCGGTGTCTTTGGGCCAGAGGCCGGCATCGGGGAATTGCTCGGCCAGGTACTCGGCAATCGCCAGCGAATCGGCGATGGTGCCGTGTTCGCTTTTCAGCAGCGGGACTTTCCCGGTCGGCGAATGCTTGAGCACGCGTGCGCGGGTGTCCGGCTGGTTCAGCTTGATCAGTTCTTCGGTGTAGGACGCGCCGGTCAGGTCGAGGGCCAGCGCGGCGCGCAGGGACCAGGAAGAATACAGTTTGTCGCCGATGATCAGGTGGAGGCTCATGTTCGGGCGCCTTTTGGTAAGAGTACAAGCCAGAATCTTTAGCGTCTGGTGGTCCGTCTTCGTGGGCAAGTCGGATCGCCGCACAGCTCGCTCCTACAGGTGGTGTGACCTGTAGGAACGAGGTTTGCCCGCGAAAGCGATCTGTCTTACGTGCGGTACTCGGCGTTGATCTTCACGTATTCGTGGGACAGGTCGGTGGTCCAGATGGTTTCGCTGCAATCGCCGCGACCCAGCTCGATGCGGATGGTGATTTCTTCCTGCTGCATCACCGCCGCGCCCTGGGCTTCGGTGTAGGTGGCAGAACGCGCGCCACGGCTGGCGATGCACACCTCGCCAAGGAATACGTCGATCTTGCTCACGTCCAGGTTCGGTACACCGGCACGGCCTACAGCGGCCAGGATGCGGCCCCAGTTCGGGTCGGAGGCGAACAGCGCAGTCTTGATCAGCGGCGAGTGGGCCACGGTGTAACCGACGTCCAGGCATTCCTGGTGATTGCCGCCGCCGTTGACTTCAACGGTGACGAACTTGGTCGCGCCTTCGCCGTCACGCACGATGGCCTGGGCTACGTCCATGCACACTTCGAATACCGCTTGTTTCAACTTGGCGAACAGCTCGCCTTCGGCACGGGTGATTTCCGGCAGTGCGGCCTTGCCGGTGGCGATCAGCATGCAGCAGTCGTTAGTCGAGGTGTCGCCGTCGATGGTGATGCGGTTGAACGACTTGTTGGCGCCGTCCAGCAGCAGGTTTTGCAGCACCTCGCGGGAGACTTTGGCGTCGGTGGCGATGTAACCGAGCATGGTCGCCATGTTCGGGCGAATCATGCCCGCGCCTTTGCTGATGCCGGTGACAGTGATGGTCACGCCGTCATGCTGGAACTGACGGCTGGCGCCCTTGGGTAGAGTGTCGGTGGTCATGATGCCGGTGGCGGCAGCTTCCCAGTTGTTTTCCGACAAATCATCGAGGGCAGCTTGCAATGCGCCTTCGATTTTCTCGACCGGCAGCGGTTCGCCGATCACGCCGGTGGAATACGGCAGCACCAGGCTGGCATCAACGCCGGTCAGCTCGGCCAGCTTGGCGCAGGTGCGCTCGGCGGCGGCCAGGCCTGGTTCGCCGGTGCCGGCGTTGGCATTGCCGGTGTTGGTCAGCAGGTAACGTACCGGACCTTGCACGCGTTGCTTGGCCAGGATCACGGGAGCGGCGCAAAAGGCGTTCAGGGTGAACACGCCCGCCACTGTGGAACCTTCGGCACAGCGCATGACCACGACATCCTTGCGCCCCGGGCGCTTGATACCGGCCGAGGCGATACCGAGTTCAAAACCGGCAACCGGGTGCAACGTTGGCAAAGGACCAAGACCAACAGCCATGAATGCGCTCCTTAAAAAATGTTGTCACCGTCAGTGCGATGGACGGTGGTTTAAATGGCAAAACGCCGCGACGGCAGAAGCCGGTCGCGGCGCGGGTATTTCAGCGTTTGAAACGGGGTTTACTGGATCTGCCCGTGGCAATGCTTGTACTTCTTGCCCGAGCCGCAGTAGCACAGCTCGTTACGGCCCAGCTTCTGCTCGTTGCGAACCGGTGCGGTGGCGAGAGCTACATCGATCTCTTCACCCAACACTTCCGGTTGCTCCAGGCCAGGCGCTTCGTCGTGCTGGAACTGCATGCGCGCAGCCAGCGCCTCGGCTTCCTGACGCAGACGTTGCTCTTCGGCTTCCGGATCTTCGCGGCGCACCTGAACGTGCGACAGCACACGAATCGAGTCGCGCTTGATCGAATCCAGCAGCTCGGAGAACAAGGTGAAGGACTCGCGCTTGTACTCTTGCTTCGGGTTCTTCTGCGCATAACCACGCAAGTGAATGCCGTGACGCAGGTGATCCATGGTCGACAGGTGGTCTTTCCACAGGTCGTCGAGCACGCGCAGTACGATTTGCTTCTCGAAGGAGCGCAGTGCTTCGGCACCGGCCTGGTCTTCTTTCTCGTTGTACGCGGCGATCAGTTCGTTGAGCAGCTTCTCACGCAGGGTTTCTTCGTACAGGTGGTCGTCTTCGTCGAGCCATTGCTGGATCGGCAGCGCCACACCGAAGTCGCTCTGCAACGCCGCTTCCAGACCGGACACGTCCCACTGCTCAGGCAGCGATTGTGGCGGAATGTGTGCGCTGACGGTTGCGTTGAGCACGTCCTGACGGAAATCGGCAATGGTTTCGCCAATATTGTCGGCGGCCAACAAACTGTTACGCATGTGATAGATCACTTTACGTTGTTCGTTGTTGACGTCGTCGAACTCAAGCAGCTGCTTACGGATGTCGAAGTTGCGGCCTTCAACCTTGCGCTGAGCCTTCTCGATGGCGTTGGTCACCATGCGGTGCTCGATCGCTTCACCGGACTGCATGCCCAGCGCCTTCATGAAGTTCTTCACCCGGTCAGAGGCGAAGATGCGCATCAGGCTGTCTTCCAGCGACAGGTAGAAACGGCTGGAACCGGCGTCGCCCTGACGACCGGCACGACCGCGCAACTGGTTGTCGATACGACGCGATTCGTGACGCTCGGAAGCGATCACCTGCAAGCCGCCCGACTCCAGCACTTGCTGGTGACGTTTCTGCCAGTCGGCCTTGATCTGGGCAATCTGCTCAGGGGTCGGGTCTTCCAGCGAAGCCACTTCCACTTCCCAGTTACCGCCCAACAGGATGTCGGTACCACGACCGGCCATGTTGGTGGCGATGGTCAGTGCACCCGGACGACCGGCCTGAGCGATGATTTCGGCTTCTTTTTCGTGGAACTTGGCGTTCAGAACCTTGTGTTCGATGCCTTCCTTCTGAAGCAGGCCGGACATGTGCTCGGACGTTTCGATGGTGGCGGTACCCACCAGCACTGGACGGCCCTGAGCCATGCACTCCTTGATGTCGCCGATGATCGCCGCGTATTTCTCTTCGGCGGTCAGGAACACCAGGTCGTTGTAGTCTTTACGCGCCAACGGCTTGTTCGGCGGGATGACCATGACCTGCAGGCCATAGATCTGATGGAATTCGAACGCTTCGGTGTCCGCGGTACCGGTCATGCCGGACAGCTTGTTGTACAGACGGAAGTAGTTCTGGAACGTGGTCGACGCCAGGGTCTGGCTCTCGGCCTGGATGTTCAGGTTTTCCTTGGCTTCGATGGCCTGGTGCAGACCTTCGGACAAACGGCGACCCGGCATGGTACGGCCGGTGTGTTCGTCGACCAGCACCACCTGACCGTCCTGCACGATGTACTCGACATTGCGATGGAACAGTTTGTGCGCACGCAGGCCGGCATAGACGTGAGTCAGCAAGCCCAGGTTATGCGCCGAATACAGGCTCTCGCCTTCAGCCAGCAGGCCGACGCGGGTGAGCATTTCTTCGATGAACTGGTGACCGGCTTCGTTGAGTTCGACCTGACGGGTCTTCTCGTCGATGGTGTAATGGCCAGCCTTGGTGACTTCCCCTTCGACTTCCTCGATGTGCAATTCAAGCTGCGGGATCAGTTTGTTGATCTCGATGTACAGCTTGGAGCTGTCCTCGGCCTGACCGGAGATGATCAGCGGGGTACGGGCTTCGTCGATGAGGATGGAGTCGACTTCGTCGATCACGGCAAAATTGAGTTCGCGCTGGAATTTTTCTTCCATGCTGAACGCCATGTTGTCGCGCAGGTAGTCGAAACCGAATTCGTTGTTGGTGCCGTAGGTGATGTCGGCGGCGTAAGCGGCGCGCTTCTCTTCCGGCGGCTGGAATGGCGTGACCACGCCGACCGTCATGCCAAGGAATTCGTAGAGCGGACGCATCCAGTTGGCGTCACGACGGGCCAGGTAGTCGTTCACCGTCACAACGTGCACGCCCTTGCCGGACAGCGCGTTGAGGTAAACGCCCAGTGTTGCCACCAGGGTCTTGCCTTCACCGGTACGCATTTCCGCGATCATGCCTTCATGCAAGGTCATGCCGCCGATCAGCTGGACATCGAAGTGGCGCATACCCATGACGCGCTTACCGGCTTCGCGGGCGACCGCAAAGGCTTCTGGCAGCAGCTTGTCGAGGGTTTCCCCTTTGGCGAGGCGGGCCTTGAACTCGTTGGTCTTGGCACGCAATTGATCGTCCGAAAGGGCCACCATTTGCTCTTCGAAGGCATTGACGAGCTGCACCGTCTTGAGCATGCGTTTGACTTCACGCTCGTTCTTGCTTCCAAAAAGTTTCTTTAACAAAGGCGCAAACATATCGGCAGGATCTTCCACACTAAAGGGATGGAGGGCGGCCCCGTGAGTCGCCCGTGCAGCCCTCATGGCCGCATGCGAACGAGCATTCTACCCGGAAACGATGGTGAGGAAAGTGGCGTTGTTCCACGATGCATGCACTGCGCTGTGACGGGGCTCACTTAAAATAAGGGCTTTTTACTGAACTTCAACCCATTGAGGGTACAAGTTACTCGTTGATTTAATGGGTAAAGCGCTCGTAAAGCAATGGGTCGGGACCAGCGGGTGCTTTCTGTTACCATAGCCGTTCTGTTACTTCAGGTGTTCGATCATGGCATTTCGCCCTCTCACGGCCAGAGCACCCGCCGTTCTGCTTCGCGAAGCCAAACCGCTGAAAGCCATCTTTGGCCACGCTCAACGCCTGGGTCATTTGCAACGTCTGGTGGAAAGCCAGCTGCAACCGGCCGCCCGCGAGCATTGCCATGTGGCGTCGTGGCGCGAAGGCAGTTTATTGCTGATTGTCACCGACGGTCACTGGGCCACCCGCCTGCGTTATCAACAAAAGCGTCTGCAACGCCAGTTACAGCTGTTCGACGAGTTCGCCAGCCTGACGCGGATCCTGTTCAAGGTGCAGCCACCGACCGTTCAGCAAGGAGCGGCTGGGCATACCATGGATTTGTCGACGGATGCCGCGGCGACCATTCAGGCGACGGCTGACGGGATTACCGACCCGAATCTAAGGGCGGCGCTGGAGCGCCTTGCGGCGCACGCAAAACCTAAATCCTGACTCAAATTTAATGTGGGAGCGCCACACCGCCGCTCCCACATTTTGACTGCGTACACTCGCTAGCGGCGCTTACTGCCCCCAAGCAATGACCCCATCAACCCGCGTACCAGTTGTCGGCCCAATTGATTGGCCGCCTGTCGCATCGCCGATTTAAGCGCCTGTCCTGCGGCCGTACCGAGGAATTCCCCGGCCTGTTCGGTGAAACTCGGCTCTTCGGGGGCAGGTTTGCCCGGCGCGGTTTCAGGCTCCGGCGCCAACCCCCTGCGCCCCATCAGCACTTCATAGGCCGATTCGCGATCAACCGGTTTGTCATATCGCCCTTTAAACGGCGAACCGGCAATCAGCACCGTGCGCTCAGTCTCGGTCAGCGGCCCGATCCGCGATTGCGGCGGTGCGACCAGTACACGCTGGACCATCTCCGGCGTGCCCTTGTCCTGCAAGGTGCCGACCAATGCCTCGCCGATGCCCAGCTCAGTCAACACCGACAAGGCATCAAATGCCGGGTTCGGCCGGAAGCCCTCGGCCACTGCACGCAGGGATTTCTGCTCTTTGGCGGTGAACGCGCGCAAGCCGTGCTGAACACGCAGGCCCAACTGAGCCAGCACATCATCCGGTAAGTCCCCCGGCGATTGGGTGACGAAATACACGCCCACGCCTTTCGAACGGATCAGCCGCACCACTTGTTCCAGACGATCCTGCAACGCCTTGGGCGTACCGGCGAACAACAAGTGCGCCTCGTCGAAAAACAGCGCCAGCAGCGGTTTATCGGCATCGCCGCGTTCCGGCAGTTGCTCGAACAATTCAGCCAGCAACCACAGCAGGAACGTCGCGTAGACTTTCGGTGCTTCGTGCACCAGACGGCTGGCGTCGAGCAAGTGGATGCGCCCGCGACCGTCCATCGCCGGCTGCAAAATATCTTCCAGTTGCAGTGCCGGTTCACCGAACAACGCTTCGGCGCCCTGCTGTTCCAGCGTCGCCAAACGGCGCAACAGTGCCTGGCTGGAACCGGTGGTCATCAGCGCGGCGTCATCGCCCAGCAATTCGGGGTTATCGCGCAGATGATTGAGCAGCGCCTTCAAATCCTTCAAATCCAGCAGCAACAGCCCTTCGCGGTCGGCCACCTTGAACGCGGCATAAAGTGCCGACTGCTGACTGTCGGTCAGCTCCAGCAGGCTGCCGAGCAGCAACGGTCCCATTTCGCTCAAGGTGGTGCGCAATGGATGACCGGACTGACCGTGAATATCCCACAGGGTTACCGGATACGCCTGAGGCTTATGGTTCAGCCAGGGCATGCCGGCGATCCGCTCCGCGACCTTGCCTTGAGGGTTACCGGCGGCGCCCAGGCCGCACAAGTCGCCTTTGATATCCGCCGCGAACACCGCCACGCCTGCATCGCTGAACGCTTCGGCCAGGCGCTGCAACGTAACGGTTTTACCGGTCCCGGTAGCGCCCGCTACCAAACCGTGACGGTTCGCCAGGCGCATGGCCTGGGCGATTGGCTGGCCAGCGAGGTCAGCGCCGATAACGAGTTGCGATGAGTCAGGCATTTTGTCACCCATGGTTAATCTTTGATCCTGCATGGCCGATAACAACCGAGAGACCAGACTGAAAATAGCGTCGGTAATTCCCTAAGGAGAGACGGAACTATCAGCTTACTTTCAACACTGCCCAATTTGCGTGCCTTTATAAAAGCACGCCCTGGACATTAAGACCTAGCGGACCCCAAGCCATGAATAAAAACCTGCGCTTCAGCCATAAAATACTGCTTGCCGCCGCCCTGATCGTTATCGCCGCATTCGCTTCGTTCACACTGTACAACGACTATTTGCAGCGCAATGCGATACGCCGCGACCTGGACAACTACCTGCAAGAAATGGGTAACGTCACCGCCAAGAACATTCAGACCTGGCTGGCGGGTCGTAGCCTGTTGATCGAAAACCTGTCACAGACCGTTGCCCTGAACGCCGAGACCGACAACGTCGCCAAACTGCTGGAACAGAAGGCTGTCACATCGACCTTCATGGGTGCCTACCTGGGCAACAAGGATGGCACCTTCATTATCCGTCCGGACAGCAAGATGCCCGACGGCTATGACCCTCGCGTCCGCCCTTGGTACAAGAGCGCGCAAAGCACCAGCGGGTCAGCCTTGACCGAACCTTACATCGACCTGGCGTCTGGCCAGTTGGTGATTTCCATCGTCGACAGCGTTCTCAAGGACGGTCAGAACATCGGTGTGGTCGGTGGCGACCTGAGCCTGCAAGCGATCACCGACAGCCTCAACGCGCTGGACTTCGACGGCATGGGCTATGCGTTCCTGGTCAGCGCCGACGGCAAGATCCTGGTCCACCCGGACAAAACGCTGGCGATGAAAAACCTCAAGGACGTCTACCCACAAGACACGCCCGTCATCGGTAATAAGCCGAGCGAGATCGAAGTCGACGGCAAAACCCGCATCGTGACCTTCACCCCGATCAAGGGACTGTCCTCGGTCAACTGGTACATCGGCCTGTCGGTGGACAAGGACAAAGCCTTCTCCATGCTCAGCGAATTCCGCACCTCGGCGATCATCGCGACCCTGATTGCAGTGGCCATCATCATTGGCTTGCTGGGCATGCTGATCCGCCTGCTGATCCAGCCGCTGCACGTGATGACCCGCGCCATGGAAGACATCGCCGACGGTGAAGGCGACCTGACCAAACGCCTGACCATCCAGAATCAGGACGAATTCGGCGTCCTTGGCACGGCGTTCAATCGTTTCGTGGAGCGAATTCATACATCGATCCGCGAAGTGTCCTCGGCCACCGGCCAGGTCAACGAAGTGGCCTTGCGGGTGGTGGCGGCCTCGAACTCGTCGATGTTCAACTCCGACCAGCAAGCTTCGCGCACCAGCAGCGTCGCCGCGGCCATCAACCAGCTCGGCGCCGCGGCTCAGGAAATCGCCCGTAACGCCGCCCAGGCATCGAATCAGGCCAGCGATGCCCGCAGCCTGGCCGAAGACGGCCAGCAAGTGGTGGATCGCAGCATTGCCGCGATGAATCAGCTGTCGAGCATGCTCAGCGCTTCGAGCACCAACATCGAATCGCTGAACAGCAAAACCGTGAACATCGGGCAGATTCTCGAAGTGATCACCAGCATTTCCCAGCAAACCAACCTGCTGGCGCTCAACGCCGCCATCGAAGCAGCGCGGGCCGGTGAAGCCGGGCGCGGTTTTGCCGTGGTGGCCGACGAGGTACGCAACCTGGCGCACCGCACACAGGAGTCGGCGCAACAGGTGCAGACCATGATCGAAGAGCTGCAAGTCGGCGCCCGCGAATCCGTCAGCACCATGAGCGACAGCCAGCGCCACAGCCAGGACAGCGTGGAAATCGCCAACCTGGCGGGCGAGCGCCTGAACAGCGTGACGTTGCGCATCGGCGAAATCGACGGCATGAACCAGTCGGTGGCCACGGCGACCGAGGAACAGACGGCAGTGGTGGAGTCGATCAATGTGGACATCACCGAGATCAACACGCTGAACCAGGAAGGCGTGGAAAACCTGCAATCGACCCTGCGGGCGTGCTCGGACCTTGAGCAGCAGGCCTCGCGCTTGAAGCAATTGGTGGGCAGTTTCCGTATCTAGCGTCTGTTCACAGACACCGTGGCGAGGGAGCTTGCTCCCGCTGGGTCGCAAAGCGACCCAAAAATCGGGATTGAAGGTGTGTCAGATTGAACACACCAGCTGATTTTACGACTGCTTCGCAGCCGAGCGGGAGCACGCTCCCTCGCCACACAACAGTCCAAAGCCCTCGGCATCGCCGCAAAACCCAACCGAACATCTATCCTTCATATAGGTCAACCAAAGGGAGCACATCGAACCCGGAGGGATGTTCATCGTGCATATCGCTGACATAACCATGTTCTACGCCCCTGCCAGCGGTGGCGTGCGCACGTATCTGGATGCCAAGCACCGTCGTTTGGGCATCAAACCCGGCATTTGCCATAGCCTGCTGATCCCAGGGGCGCATTTGAGTGAACAGGATGGTGTCTATACGGTTCCGGCCCCCGCCCTGCCCTTCGGCAAGGGTTATCGCTTCCCCCTCCGTCTCGGGCCGTGGCGCAATGTTCTGCGAGATTTACAACCCGATCTGATTGAAGTCGGCGACCCTTACCTGACCGCCTGGGCCGCTTTGGACGCCAAGCGACAACTCGATGTGCCGGTAATCGGTTTTTATCACTCCGACCTGCCGATGCTGGTCAGCAATCGCATGGGCAACTGGGTTACACCCAATGTCGAGGCTTATGTCAGCAAGCTCTACGGCAACTTCGACCGGGTTCTGGCGCCAAGCCAGGTCATGGCCGACAAACTGATCGGGTTAGGGGTGAAGAACGTTTTCGTACAGCCCTTGGGCGTCGACCTGCAAACGTTCAACCCCAGCGTTCGGGATCCAGGCCTGCGGGCCGAATTGGGCATCGATGAAAACACTCACCTGCTGATCTTCGCCGGCCGCGGCTCCAAGGAAAAAAACCTGCCGGTGCTGCTCAACTGCATGAAACGCCTGGGTCGTCGCTACCACTTGCTGCTGGTGGGCTCGTCGATGCCGACCCTGGTGCCGCGCAATGTCACCGTCCTCGATGAATTCTGCCCGGCAGCGCAAGTCGCACGCCTGATGGCCAGCGCCGACGCGCTGGTGCATGCCGGCGACCAGGAAACCTTTGGCCTGGTGGTTCTCGAAGCCATGGCCAGTGGCATTCCCGTGGTGGCCGTGGCGGCCGGGGCTTTCCAGGAGATTGTCACCGATCAATGCGGCTTGCTCTGCGCGCCGAACAATCCAGTGGCGATGGCCAACACCGTTCGCGAACTGTTCAGCCAAGGCAGCGCCGCGTTGGGCAAACAGGCCCGACGGCATGTCGAGCAACATTACGCCTGGGACACCGTGGTCCACAGCCTGCTGGGGCACTATCACGCCGTACTCGGCACGCAATGGCCGCTGATCGCCAATGGCTGAGCCCATGAACACACCCAGTCTGTTATTGGTGCTACACGACGTTGCACCGCAGACCTGGCCCGATTACCAGGCCTTCGTCGAAGCCGTCGACGCACTGGGTACAGTGCCGATGACCTGGCTGGTGGTGCCGAATTTCCACAAACATGACGACCTTGACGCACATCCGGAGTTTCGACGTTTGCTGAGCCGTCGCGTCGCTCGCGGCGACGAACTGGTACTGCACGGTTACTACCATTGCGATGAAGGGTCGATTCCCACCACTCCCCGAGACTGGTTCATGCGCCGGATCTATACCCATGAAGGCGAGTTCTATGACCTGCCTCTAGACGCCGCCCTCACCCGCCTGCGCGCCGGAATCGAGGTATTCCATCGCTACAACTGGCCGCTCGAAGGCTTTGTCGCCCCCGCCTGGCTGATGAGCGAAGGCACCCGTCAGGCGTTGCGTCAGTTACCGCTGCGCTACACCAGCGATTCGCAGCACCTGTATCGTTTGCCGGATTTCACTGCGATCGATGCCCCAGGCCTGGTCTGGAGCGCACGCAGCGCCTGGCGCCGTGGCCTGTCGAAAATCGTCAGCGATCAGCGCGAACAGCGCTGGCGCCAGGCGCCGGTGATTCGTCTCGGCCTGCACCCGGTGGACATGCGACATGAGTTCTCGCGTCAATATTGGCTGCAAACGCTCAAGCGCTTGCTCGACGAGGGCCGTGTGCCGATGACCAAGGCCGGTTGGTTGAAACTGCAACGCGACCCCATCGGTCGCGCAGCATGAGCCGGGGAATTCTGCTGGTCATCGCGCTGCTCGCTGCGGTGCTCATCCCGTCGTTGCTGGGCGGCGGCGAGACATGGTCGCGGTTGCAACGCTTCCCGCTGGAATGGCTGCTGATCATGTTCGGCATGATCCTGTTGTGCTGGGCGCTCAACACCCTGCGCTTGCGCCTGTTGCTGGGCGATCAGCGTGACAAGGTGAGCCGACTCAAAAGCCTCGGGGTGGTGATGTCCGCCGAGTTCGCCTACTGCGCCACCCCCGGCGGCAGTGGTGGACCGCTGACCATCATGGCCCTGTTGGCGCGCCACGGCGTGCGGCCGGCCAGGGGCAGCGCCGTGTTCGCCATGGACCAGTTGAGCGACTTGCTGTTTTTTCTCTGCGCGCTGAGCGCGATTCTGATTTATGCACTGTTCCAGCACCTCAGTCAGCGCCTGGAATGGATGCTGACGGTCAGCGCCATCTCGTTGTTCGGCGGGCTGTTCAGCTGTGTATTGATGGCTCGCTGCCACCGTTCGCTGATTCGCCTGAGTGGTCGGTTGCTCGCCCGTTTCAATGTCAAGGAAGCGACCCGGCTTCGTTGGGCGCGAAAGCTCCTGCACTTCCTGGCGGCATTCACCGACACACTGAAGTTACCCTTTCAAACATTGATCACGGTGTTTGCCCTGACCTGCCTGCATTGGATCTTGCGGTATAGCGTGCTGTATCTGGCATTACGCGGGCTGGGCGTGGACTTGCAATGGGCCTGGTGCTTTCTGATCCAGATGCTGTCATTGAGTGCGGGGCAATTCAGTCTGTTGCCGGGCGGTGCCGGGGCGGCGGAACTGACATCGGCGGCGCTGCTGGCGCCGATGGTGGGGAAATCCACCGCGGCGGCAGCGATTCTGATCTGGCGGACGGTGACTTATTACTTCTATCTGGTGGTCGGTGGCCCGGTGTTTCTGCTGATGCTCGGGCGGCCATTGCTGAAGAAGTTGATGAAGTTCAAGCAAGCTTAAAGATCGCCACAGGGGCTTTTCAGGCACCACCGGCTGTATCTTCAGAATCGTCCTGCAACTGCTCCCACAACTCGGCGGCGCCGGGAAACTCCGTGCCGTCTTCGGGGCTCAGGTCGTCCGGATCGTAGCGGCTCAAACAGCCCTCGCCCAATGTGGCGGGCGCCTTGGAAACGGCTTTATCCAGCGGATCGGCCATGGTCATGTCCTCGGTGCAGAAACGGCGAAGGGCCTGAAGCGATTGAACGCCCAGGCCCTTCGGATTTCAACCGTATGGTTGTCAGAACACGACGGTTTTGTTGCCGTGCACCAACACCCGGTCTTCCAGGTGGTAACGCAGGCCACGGGCCAGCACCATTTTCTCGACGTCACGACCGAAGCGCACCATGTCTTCAATACTGTCGCTGTGGCTGACACGCACCACGTCCTGCTCGATGATCGGACCGGCGTCCAACTCTTCGGTGACATAGTGGCAAGTGGCACCGATCAACTTCACACCGCGCATCGAAGCCTGATGATACGGCTTGGCGCCGACGAACGACGGCAGGAAGCTATGGTGAATGTTGATGACTTTGTGGGCATATTCGCTGCACAAGTCGGGCGGCAGAATCTGCATGTAACGAGCAAGTACCACCACTTCGGCGTCGTGCTGTTTGACCAGGCGCGAGACTTCGGCGAAGGCCGGTTCCTTGTCCTGCGGGTTGACCGGTACATGGTAGTAAGGAATACCGTGCCACTCGACCATGCTGCGCAAATCGTCATGGTTGGAAATCACGCAGGCGATTTCGCAGTCCAGTTCGTCGCTGTGCCAGCGGTGCAACAAGTCAGCCAGGCAATGGGACTCACGGCTGGCCATCAACACCACGCGCTTCTTCTGCTCGGTGTCGGTGATGCGCCAGTCCATCGAGAACTCTTGGGCAATCGGTGCAAACGCTTCGCGAAAGGCTTCGATACCGAAAGGCAGCGAATCGGCACGAATTTCGTGACGCATGAAGAACCAGCCACTCTGATTGTCCGAGTGATGGCTCGCTTCAGTGATCCAGCCGTTATGTGACGCCAGAAAGTTACTGACTTTAGCAACGATACCGACGCGGTCCGGGCAAGCAATCACCAGCCGAAAAGTGCGCATGAGGGGGAAACTCCAGAACTTCGCAAAGGCCGCCATTCTAGCGATTGCGCAGCAAAACTGCAGTATTGATGACGCGCGGCTGCGGATTGCGGTCATCGGCACAGGTTCCGGCGGTGCCATACGCCAGTGCATGGTGCTCTTGTAGCCAGCCTTCAAGAGGTTAACTGTGAATATTTGTGACGCTATTTAACTGTCTCTCCAATGTGTGTCCTATTCACCGCAACTAATTTAAGTAAAACTTCGGTTAAATGTTTACTTGATGAAACACCCTGACTATTATTGTCGCACTGTCACCCTGTCATCCAGCGCCAACATAAGGTAGTCCTCATGTCCTTGATCAACGAATATCGCGCCACCGAAGAAGCTATCAAAGAGCTGCAAGCCCGTTTGAAGAACCTGTCCCAAGACGACAAACTGCAAACCGAGCTGGAATTCGAAGGCAAATTGCGCACCCTGATGGGCGAATACTCCAAATCCCTGCGTGACATCATTGCCCTATTGGATCCAGAGTCCAAAACCAAGGCTCCACGTGGCGGCGCAGTAAAAACTACTGGCACCAAGCGTGCTCGCAAAGTTAAACAATACAAAAACCCGCACAACGGCGAAGTCATCGAAACCAAAGGTGGCAACCACAAAACTCTGAAAGAGTGGAAAGCCAAGTGGGGCGGTGACGTGGTTGAAGGCTGGGCTACCCTGCTGGGCTAAGCCGCAAGCACGTCGCAGACTGATCCGCGACCAAAAGAACGCCAGCAAATGCTGGCGTTTTTTTATGCCCGGAATTCAATCGCAAGTCATTTTCGTTTTCAAATATTCAAACGTTTGCGTAATGCCTGGACATGAATCTGCCATTCATCCAGAACCTCTTGCTGAAACGATGTAGGACTAATCGTCAATTGGGCGGCAGCTGTCAGAAAACTTTCCAGCGTATTGGGAGCGCCCCACTCCGGCACGGACAAACGCTGCTGACAAAATATTCGCCAGCGTTCTTGCTCTTCCAGGCTCAACGTATCCGGAAAGTTGCGTGCGCGATAACGAAACAATAATTCGGGCAAACGTTCATCATCGAAAGGCCACTGTTCTTGTGCTAATTGCGCAGGGTCGGCGGCTCTGACTTGCTCACATAGACGCCGATCCCGATCGCCGATAAAACCGTCGTATAACTGTTGCTCGGGGTCCAGGCTCGCGGCGAAATCCTCGCGGGCATAAACTCCCGAGACTTTATCTTGCCAAAGTTGTTGTGCGGCACTTAGCCGCAGCGCCCGTTCCTGATAGAGCGCCATGTCCAGCCCCAAACGTTGCTGATCTTCGGGACGAAGTACCGATAACGGCGCCACGACCGGGCACTTGTTGATGTGTATGAGCTTGAGCGGCACGGGCAGTTCGCCTTCGGCCAGATCGTCACGGCGTGTATAAAGCCGCTGACGCAAGGTTTCGGTATCCAGATCGAGCAGCCCCTGAGGGTCCAGGTGCAGGTCACAGACAATCAGCGCGTTGCGATTGCGTGGATGCCAGGCCAGTGGCAGTACCACGCCGACATAATGGCGGGCCGCCGAAAAGCGTCCGGAAATGTGCACCATCGGCTGCAACAGCCGAATCTGGTCCATCACCTTTTGTTTGCTGCGTAACTGAAACAGCCAGTCATACAACTTCGGCTGTTTTTCACGAATCAGACGCGCCAGGGCGATTGTGGCGCGAACATCCGATAGCGCCTCGTGGGCATTTCCGTGATCGATGCCATTGGCGGCGGTCAGGCGTTCGAGCTTGAGCGTCACCCGCCCTTCGTCATCCGTGGGCCAGACGAAGCCATCGGGACGCAACGCATAAGCCGCGCGCACGATGTCGATCAGGTCCCAGCGGCTGTTGCCGCCCTGCCACTCCCGTGCGTAGGGGTCGAAAAAGTTTCGATACAGGCTGTAACGGGTCATCTCGTCGTCGAAACGCAGCGTGTTGTACCCCGCCCCACAAGTGCCGGGCAGGGCGAGCTGGGCATGAACCCGGGTCATGAAATCGGCTTCGCTCAAACCTTGCTCGGCCAGAAGGCCAGGCGTGATACCGGTGATCGCGCAGGCTGCCGGATGCGGCAGGATGTCGTCACTGGGCTGGCAGTAGAGATTGACCGGCTCGTCTATTTCATTGAGATCGAAGTCGGTGCGAATCCCCGCCACTTGCAACGGACGGTCGCAACGGGGGTTGATGCCAGTGGTTTCGTAGTCGTACCAGAAGATCGAGGTCACGGGTTGTTCCTGAACAGAAGACCGGCGAAGTCTAGGCGCACACAGGCTGCCTCGACCAGAAATGTTGTCATTCAATCACCTCCGGCCGCATACCGTGCAATACATAGTTATGTCGTTTCCCCCCGAGAGGCTGCTAGCATCGAACGGACATCGAATCGCAAACCGGCCACAGCAAGGTTGCCCATGCTCGAGACCACAGCACTGCCACGGAAAGCAACGCTGGCCCCGCCACTGGATACGCGGTATCAGGTCGAAACGCCCGAAGGCATCGACTTGCCACTGCGCCCGGCCGGGTTGATGGTCCGTGCGCTGGCGTTCACCATCGACCTGGGCCTGCGCGGGTTGATCCTGGGCCTGCTGTTCATGGTGCTGGCGTTCCTCGGCAAACTCGGCGCGGGGCTTGGCTCGATTTTGCTGTTCGTGGTGAGCTGGTGGTACATGGTGCTGTTCGAGGTGCTCAATCAGGGGCGCTCGCCGGGCAAACAATGGATGGGATTGCGCGTGGTGCACGACGATGGCACCCCGATCGGCTGGTCCGCGTCCTTGCTGCGCAACCTGTTGCGATTTGTCGACATGTTGCCGTTCGGCTACTTCCTCGGGGCGATCAGTTGCCTGCAACATCCCACCTTCAAACGCCTCGGCGATCTGGCCGCCGGCACGCTGGTGATCTACCGCGAACAACCGCTCACCCGACCGCAGTTACCCGATGCCCCGCCGCGCCGTGCCGCTTTCGCGCTGACGCTGACCGAGCAACGCGCCATCCTCGGGTTTGCCGAGCGCCAGGGTGAACTCTCCGAGGCGCGGGCAGGTGAACTCGCCTCGATACTCGCGCAACCGCTGCACGTTTCAGCGCCGCAGGCCGTGGCCGAACTCAACGGCATCGCCCGCGGACTGTTGGGCCCGACATGAAGCAAAGCCTATTCGAAAGCCGCCACAAGACCGAATGGGAGCAGTTTGCACTCATGCTCGAACGGCTGGAACGCGGCAAGGAAACCTCGCGAGTCGCCAGCTTCCCCAGCGACTATCGACGGCTCTGCCAACACCTGGCCCTGGCTCAGGAGCGTGGTTACAGCAGCTTTTTGGTCGACTCGTTACAGCAACAAGTGCTGCGCGGGCATCAACAGCTTTATCGGCATCGCAGTTGGCTGAGGGCCAACGTACTGAGCTTCATCCTTGCCGACTTCCCGCGACTGGTGCGCGAACAATGGCCCTTCGTGCTTGCCGCCAGCCTGATATTTTTTGGCAGCCTGATTGGCATCGGGCTGCTGGTGTATCTGTTCCCGGAACTGGTCTACAACCTGATCCCGGCCGAGCAGGTCAGTGAGATGCAAAGCATGTACGACCCCGTCGCCGGTCATCTGGGGCGCTTGGCAGAACGGGCGGCCAGTGAAGACTGGGAGATGTTCGGTTACTACATCATGCACAACATCGGCATCGCGTTTCAGACCTTCGCCAGCGGTTTGCTGTTTGGCCTGGGCAGCGCGTTTTTCCTGTTCTTCAACGGCTTGATGATCGGTGCGGTGGCCGGGCACCTGACGCACATCGGCTACGGGCAAACCTTCTGGTCATTCGTGATCGGGCACGGCGCCTTCGAACTGAGCGCCATTGCCCTGGCCGGTGCCGCCGGCCTGCAACTGGGCTGGGCGTTGATCGCGCCGGGACGTTTGCCCCGCGCCGAAGCCCTGCGAGTGGCGGCGAGCAAGAGCGTGTTGCTGATTTGCGGGGTCATGCTGTTTTTGTTGATTGCAGCGTTTATAGAAGCCTACTGGTCGTCGCGGACCGGAGTCACGCCGCTGACCAAATACCTGGTCGGCGCAGCGCTCTGGGTGTTGGTCGCGACTTATCTGCTGTTTGCCGGACGGACCCGCCATGCGCCTGAGTGACGTCAGTGCAGTGATTCGCCCACGCACAAACTGGGAAGCCATGGACCTGGGGGTGCTGCTGAGTCAGCGCCATCGACGCCTGTTGATGACCAGTTGGGCGATCGTGACCCTACCGATTTTTACCTTGCTCAGCTTGATGCTGTGGGAGTCGCCCTCCCTCGCCCTGTTCCTGTTCTGGTGGCTCAAACCGGCGTTCGACCGGCTACCGCTGTACATCCTGTCCAAAGCCATGTTCGGCGAAACACCCACACTGAAACAGGCCCTGCGCCAATGGCCGCGCCTGCTCCCGCCGCAACTGCTGGCCAGCCTGACCTGGCGCCGCCTGAGCCTGAGCCGCAGCTTTCTGATGCCGGTGGTACAACTCGAAGGCCTGGAGGGCGAAGCACGACAACAGCGTTTACGCGTGCTGTTGCAGCGCAATGCCGGTGCCGCGCAATGGCTGACGATCATCGGCGTGCACCTGGAAACCGCGTTGTGGATCGGCCTGATGGTGCTGTTCTACATGCTCTTGCCGCTGCAGGTCGAACTCGACTGGGGCTGGCAGACCTTGATTGCCGCCGCCACACAAGACTGGCGCTGGCTGGAGCACCTGACCAATGCTTTTTACGCCCTGGTGCTGGTGGTCTGGGAACCGATTTATGTCGCCTGTGGTTTCAGCCTTTACCTGAACCGGCGCACACGGCTGGAAGCCTGGGACATCGAACTGGTGTTCCGCCGCTTGCGCCAACGCCTGAGCAGCGCAGTCATCACGCTACTGCTGGCGGCGTTTGTGCTGGTGCCGACGGGGCAAAGCGTATGGGCCGCCGAACCGGGCATGTCACCGGACAGCCCGCGTCTGCTGGAGCAACCGCTGACCAGTCAGGCATCCCGAGACAGCATCAAGGCCATCCTCGATCAGCCACCGTTCAAGAACAAGGAAACGGTGACCCGCTATCGGTTTGGCGAAGACAAGCCCAACGACGATACTGCGCACGGTGGTCAAACACCCGCCTGGCTGAAAGCGCTGTTCAGTTTGCTCGACAGCCAACGTTTCGGCGCATTGGCCAACCTGATCGAGGTGTTGCTGTGGGGCGCGGTGATCGGCGCCATTGGCCTGTTGATCTGGCGTTACCGCGACTGGTTGCAAGCGTTCGTCAGCCGCCGACCAGCGCTCAACCGAAAAGTGACGCGACCATTGCCGCAGCAGGCGTTCGGCCTGGACCTCAACCGCGAAACCCTGCCCGCCGATATTGCGGCCAGCGCCGAAAGCCTCTGGCAAACCAACCCGCGTGAAGCCCTTGGCTTGCTCTATCGCGCCTTGCTCAGCCACTTGTTGAACGACTTCGACATGACGCTCAAGCCCGCCGACACCGAAGGCGAAGTGCTTCAGCGCGTTGAACATTTGAAGCAACCGGCGTTGCTGGCCTTCAGTAAAAGCCTGACCGCACACTGGCAGAACATGGCCTACGGGCATCGCCTGCCACCGGCGCATTTGCAACAGGAACTGTGTGACGGCTGGCGCGCATTGTTCGGCCCCGGAGCGGTCCGTTGAATCGCAGGGCATGGCTGGCGGTCGGCGTGTTCATCGTCGTGCTCTTGGGTGCGCTGAGTGTTTACCTGTATTTCAAGGCCACACCCTATCAGGTACAAATCGAACACGGCCCGTCCCCTGAAGCCCAGGCCAATCCCTACCTGGCCGCCGAGCATTTTCTGCGCAAACAGGGCCTGACCGTCAGCCACGCCAACAGCCTCGACATCCTGCCGACCCTCGAACCGCGTCAGCACAGCCTGTTGTTGCTCGGCGACCGCTCGAACATGTCGCCGCGCCAGGTGGATCAGGTGTTGAACTGGACCCGGGCCGGTGGGCGCCTGGTATTCGTCGCCGAAGCCCTGTGGGATGAAAAGACCGGCCAAAGCAATGACCTGCTGCTCGACCGGGTGCAGTTGCACCAGTTCCTGAGCAAAGACCTCAAGGACTCGCCTCCCGATCTGCGCGATGATCCCTACCCCAAACTGACCAAGCTCTATCTGGAAAACGAAGAGGCGCCGGCCTACTTCAGCTTCGATACCGCGTTCCACCTCGACGACCCGAAAAACCTCGCCCAGGCCTGGGCCAACAGTGGCAAGGCCACGCACATGATGCAGCTGAGCCACGGGCTGGGTTCGATCACCGTGGTCACCGATGCCGACCTCTGGAAAACCCCGGCCATCAACCAGTACGACAACGCCTGGCTGCTGTGGTACCTGACGGCTGACACCGATGTGACCCTGCTGTTCAATACCGAGCACGACAGTCTGCTGACCTTGTTGTGGCGTTACTTTCCCCAAGCCCTGGTGGCCCTGATCGCCTTGATCGCTTTGGGTTTCTGGCACGTTGGCGTGCGCAGCGGCCCGTTGCTGGAGCCGGCCCCAAGGGCGCGTCGGCATCTTCAGGAACACCTGCGCGCAAGCGCCGATTTCATGCTGCGCCGCAGCGGTCAGCACAGCCTGTTGCACGCCTTGCAGCAAGACATCCTGCGTCGTGTCCGCCACCGTCATCCCGGTTTTGAACAACTCGGCGTCGCCGAACAATGGCTGGTGCTCGCACGCCTGACCGGCCACCCCACACGCGCCATCAGCCAGGCCATGAGCCCGCGACCGAAACAGCGGCTGTCCAGCGCTGAATTCAGCCGTCAGGTCGCCCACCTGCAAACCTTGAGGAACGCCTTATGAGTGAACAGATCGAGCCCGGCACCCAGACCCACGCCGCCCAGCAGCGCCAGCGCGCCGGCCAGTTGGCCCAGGCGATAAGAACGGAGTTGCAAAAAGCGGTGATCGGCCAGAACACCGTAATCGATGATGTGCTCACCGCCCTGATCGCCGGCGGCCATGTGCTGCTCGAAGGCGTGCCGGGGTTGGGCAAGACGTTGCTGGTGCGCGCCCTCGCCCGTTGCTTCGGTGGCGAATACGCCCGCATCCAGTTCACCCCGGACCTGATGCCCAGCGACGTCACCGGGCATGCGGTGTACGACCTGCAAACCGAGCAATTCAAACTGCGCAAAGGCCCGTTGTTCACCAACCTGCTGCTGGCCGATGAAATCAACCGCGCCCCGGCAAAAACCCAGGCCGCGTTGCTCGAAGCCATGCAGGAACGCCAGGTCACCCTCGAAGGCCGCGCTTTGCCCATCGCGCAACCGTTCATGGTGCTGGCCACGCAAAACCCCATCGAACAGGAAGGCACTTACCCGTTACCCGAAGCCGAGCTCGACCGCTTCATGCTCAAGGTGCGCATGGACTACCCCGAGGCCGATCAGGAACTGGACATGGTGCGTCAGGTCAGCCGCTCGACCCGCGCCGACATGCTCGATGTACAACCGCTGCGCACCGTGTTGCAAGCCAAGGACGTGCTGGCCTTGCAGCGCATTGCCAGTGACCTGCCGCTGGACGATCAGGTGCTCGATTACGCCGTGCGCCTGGCCCGCACCACCCGCACCTGGCCAGGCCTGACTCTCGGCGCCGGGCCTCGCGCCTCCATCGCCCTGGCACGTTGCGCCCGCGCCCGCGCCTTGTTGCGCGGGGGCGAGTTCGTGATTCCCGACGACATCAAAGGTTGCGCCCTGGCGGTACTGCGTCACCGCGTGCGGATTGCCCCGGAGCTGGACATCGAAGGGCTGGACGTCGATCAGGTGCTCAAGCAACTGCTCGACCAAGTGCCGGCGCCACGCCTGTGAACATGGCCATCCGGACCACCCCTGTGGCGAGGGAGCTTGCTCCCGCTGGGCTGCGAAGCGGCCCCAACATTTCTGATAGGGCGAAGAACTTGCCAGCGCTGCGCACTGGAGCGGGAGCAAGCTACCTCGCCACAGGAACTGTGTGCCGATGAAACCATCCCGGCTTCTACTGGCCTGGCTTGCGGCCTTGCTAGCCATCGGCATCGTGCTGGGCGCCTTACGGGCGCTGGACATCGCCGTTCCATCTAGCCTTTTATCGATCAACTGGGGATTACTGCTGGCCCTGCTGGCCCTGGCGATACTCGACGCCATTCGCCTCAAGCGTTTGCCCTCACCGCGCCTCCAGCGACAAATGCCCGGCAGCCTGGCACTCGGTCGCTGGAGCGAAGTGCGATTGGAGGTCGAGCATGATTTTACCCAACCACTGAACATTCAGATCTTCGACCACGTACCCGACGGCCTGAGCGTCGAAAACCTGCCCCTTTCGGTCGAACTGCAACCCGGCCAACAGAGCCAGATCAGCTACCGCCTGCGCCCGCTCATGCGCGGCCATTTCAGCTTCGAATACTGCGAAATCAACCTGCCGAGCCCCATGGGTTTGTGGTCCGGCAAACGCCTGCTCAACATACCCGACACCACCCGCGTCTACCCCGACTTCGCCCGCCTCTACGGCGGCCAGTTGCTGGCGGTAGACAACTGGCTCAGCCAACTCGGCGTACGCCAGCGCCAACGTCGCGGCCTGGGCCTGGAATTCCATCAACTGCGCGAATTCCGCGAAGGCGACAGCCTGCGCCAGATCGACTGGAAAGCCACCGCCCGCCAACGCACCCCCATCGCCCGTGAATACCAGGACGAGCGCGACCAGCAAATCATCTTCATGCTCGATTGCGGCCGTCGCATGCGCAGCCAGGATGGCGAGCTTGCGCATTTCGATCACGCCCTCAATGCCTGCCTGCTGCTCAGCTATATCGCGTTGCGCCAGGGTGACGCGGTGGGCTTGAGCACCTTCGCCAGCAACCATCCGCACTACCTTGCCCCGGTCAAGGGCACAGGCCAGCTCAATGTGTTGCTCAACACCGTCTACGACCTCGACAGCACCCAACGCCCGGCCGACTACCAGGCCGCCGTCACGCAACTACTGGCCCGACAAAAACGCCGGGCACTGGTGGTGCTGGTGACCAACCTGCGGGATGAAGACGATGAAGAACTGCTGACCGCCGTCAAACGCCTGAGCCTGCAGCATCGTGTGCTCGTGGCGAGCCTTCGGGAAAACGTGCTCGATGAAATACGCCATCGCCCGGTTCAGACTCTGGACGAAGTGCTGACCTATTGCGGGACGCTGGATTACCTGAACGCAAGCGCGCAACGCCATGATCGCTTGAGTGCTCATGGCGTTGCGGTGCTGGAAGCCCGACCCGGGGAGTTGGGGGCCGAGCTGGTGACGCGGTATTTGAGCTGGAAGAAAGCGGGAGCCCTTTAATCGGCTTCAGACGTCTGGGCGGGCAGCATCGGCCCCAACGACATCGCATTGACCGGTGATTGCTTGAGCAGGCGCGACGCCTCAAGTTGCAGGTTGCAAGCCCCGCCAATCGTGCTGGTGCACTGCCAACTCAACCCGGCGGCAGTCAATTTTCGGGCAACGCCCAACGCTGGCTGCACATTCGTAATCCCCAATTCTGAGGGCAAGGAGTACCCCTTCAACCCCAGGCAAACATCACGACCGAGCAAGTGACTGCTTGCATTGTCGACCACCAACTTGATG
The DNA here is from genome assembly GCF_059420765.1 of Pseudomonas sp. GW821-FHT03E01. NCBI lineage: Bacteria > Pseudomonadati > Pseudomonadota > Gammaproteobacteria > Pseudomonadales > Pseudomonadaceae > Pseudomonas > Pseudomonas sp. GW821-FHT03E01. Next base: position 114,798 of record NZ_JBWKUI010000009.1, read on the forward strand.
GTATGAGCCTGAGGAATCCGGGGAAACCTGGTCTCTTCGCCCCAGACTGTTGCAGGAACCTCAGTGTTGAGCTGAATCTTGGCATCGTCCCAGACACCCGCCGCCAATGCCTTGAAACGGAAGGTATGGGACAGAGCCGCCTCAGTGCCATCGCCGACACTTTCCAACGTGGCGACCACCTGAACATCCTTTGCCTGTTCGGCCTTGTAGGCAAAATACGCCCACCCCTTGCCATCGGTTTTCACCCTTACAGGCTCTTGCTCGGCCGTAAAGACCACATCCACACCGGAGGCAGCCCGTTGGGTTCCGGACGCACGTACCTTGACGCCCAACCGGACGATTTCGCCTACCACCGGATCAATAGCGGCCTCGCGCACCTCGCCAATCTCGATAGCGTAGTGTCCTGGTTCCTGCTCTTCAGACATGAGTAATCCCTCTCCCGTCAGCGTTGTAGAAGGTGGTGATTCCATGGATGCTGCGACCAACACTGTGAATTCAAACTTGAATGAGGGGCCATCGTCGGGGCCATCGTAAGGGCTTGGCACGGTCGCGATCACCACCACAGGGCCCTCTTTTGTGGCTGTATAGGCGAAGCGTGCCCAGCCATTATCCTGCGTCGGCTCCAGCGTTGAAGTGGCCCCCTCCTTGAAGGTCACTTCAACTCCTGGTACCGGTCGCTGGGTGTAGTGCGATTGGGTCTTGATTTCCAGATAAGCGGTCTCACCCACAAATACATCAAATGTGGGCCCGCGTACCTCGGTTATCTCGATTCGGTTGTGGTCCAGCGATACCCCCAGTTCCTGGTAGTTGAACTCAGCTTGAGGGAGCCCGAACAAAACGCCCTGCTCCCCACTCTCAGTGCTGGCCTTGGCGTCCAGCGTCCACTCCACTCCGGAACTTGGAATGGGTCGCGGATTGTCAGGCATCAATATCAAACCCAGAGAATCGCCGGATGCCAACCACGCGCCGATATCCAGCAATGTCAACGGGCTGTCGGAGCCAGGTGTAAATTTTAAGGTGTGCTGCCCTTCAATGCAGGTGTACACCGTATCCCCAAAGGCCAGTTCTTTGTCGTCGAATTTGAGCGTCCCCTCTTCCTGAAGGATTGTTGACAACAATCGCCCCTGCAATACATAGGCAGGCAATTCATGATGGAAAACATGCAGTTGGAAGCGTGCACTGGTCTGCGAGGTGGAGCTGACCTGGTAGGTTAGCCCGGCAGAGGTCATTTCACGGGGGATTTCCGCGGAAGGATCGACTTCAAATTCCACCCCTGATCCTTCTTCGCTGACGAATTTCACCCAGAGGTTTTCGCCTACCAAAGCGTCGCCAACCGGCATGATCGAGAGTTCCACCGCTTGCGCATTACGAAAACAGATGAAACCGACCCTCCCTTCCTCTCGGCCATTCAGTGTCACGAGCGCCATCTCGGCCCAGACATCCTCATCCACCACTGTGAAGCGGAATTCATGCGCGGGTTCCGTGGCATCGTAGGGGCTGACGACTCTCGCAGTGACCACGAAATCGTCTTTAGTAACAGGCTCGAACGAGAATTCGACCTTACCCTCTTCCCCCGTCCGCCATTCGGTTTCCTCCTCTCCGATTTTCCAGAAGGTCGTTACTCCTGAAACGCCCCCTACACCGGGCACCTGCGAGTGGATCTTTAGCGACAGCACCAGTGCGGGACCACACACCACAGGAAATCTCACAGACTGCCTTGGGTCGTTGATGACCAGCCAGTTGTGAGCCAGGCTCAGCGTTTGCGAGGGGGAGGCTTCCAGCAACTTCGAACAGCTGACAGAGAACTGGAAAACGCTGTCTCTGCGGTTTTCACACGTCATGCGCCACACCGCCCCGTTCTCCTGCACGGGTTGCCCAGGCTCACGTTCAGGGTCGAATTCGATCCCCAACCCCTCGGGTGTGTCCCCCTCCTCCGATATCCAATGCAGTGCCAACTCCGTTTCGGCCAAGGCATGGCCTTCCGGGAACGCCACCGTCACCTCGTGATTGCCGCCGCGGTTGGGGTAAGCCGTCTTGGCCCCCCAAATCCATTTATTGAGCGGATCATCCAGCCCAAATGATGCGCTCAACCAAGGGTCTTCTTTCAGGGCGCGCACAGTGAATGTGTGCCGGGCATCTTCCTTTTTATAGTGGCTGTCGACCGAGGCCTCGATCTCCCAGTCGCCTTCTACGTCCGGTGTCCAGGTAAAACCGGCCTCGCCGTTCTCGTCCGAGGGTTGCCTGTCCAATACGATATCGTCCGCAAGGGTCGGGCCTTTCAACGTCCAGATGACCAAGCGATTGGCCAATGGCGTCTTGGTGTAATGGGACTCCACCCGCACACGCAGCTCCACGCTCTGATTGAGGTCGATCACCGGGTAGTAGGCGGCTTCCTGCAGCGCGATGACATCCAACTGAAAATGGCCGCAAACCGTGCGCAGTGGAAACAGGTCGGCGGTGTAATAGCTGCGCACGTCCAGCGTGTGCTGAACCTGCTTGTCTTCAACAATCCCGGCGCAGGTTATCGTCCATGGGTTGCTGATAGGATGCTCTTGCCCCCACCGTGGGCTGGTACTGAGAATGCGCTCAGGATCAAACTCGCCGCCGTTCACCAGCAAACCTGCTGGCGTTCCATTCCATGTATTGCCGCTGGCCACTTTCAGCGCCACTTCATGGTTGGCGCCGAAGCACAGGTGCAGCGGTTCATCGAGGGATTGTGGCTCATCATCGATCAGCACACTGTCCAGCTGCAAAGGCTCCAGCAACAACTCCACACGTACGAAAGCGATCCGCACGGCGCCTGGCATACCCGGCTCGCCATTGTCCGGACTGATGACGGTGAATTTGACGGACGTCTCCGCAGAATTGAGGGTGAGCGAGTGAGTGTACTCGGCGAGATTGAGATCCAGCAGAAGCTCGTCGGGGTTCAACGCCTGTTCGGGCTCGGCCTCGCGCGAGGGTACCAACGTGAGATCCTCTTCCCCGGTCATACTGGGCTTGATCCGCAGCGTACCTACGGCGCCTCGCACCGCCTCGTACCAGAAAACCAGCTTGTATTCCGCCCTGCCGGGTTCAGGGCTCGGCAAGGATGCCAAGGTAATCGTCTGGTCGCCCTCACCCATATTGACGGCATTCATGAAGCCGATCGTTTGGCCCTGCCATAGCCCTTCCTGCCGGGTGACTTTACTTTCGTCATTGATGGTCCAGTCGTTCAGATTATTTTTAAAGTCGCCGTTGAGAATGAAGTTGTGGTTGGCGTAAACATTTTCTTCGCTCATGGCTGTGTCTTCCTTGCGCGCTGGCTACCCATTGCCCGATCGGGCGAACCGGTTTCGGGGGGGGAGTCGAGTAAATCTTTAACGGCTTTGGCGAAGTCACTTCCTCCGTCCCGGGCTTGATACACCAGGGTCAGAATGACGTCCGTCAATGACAGCAACAGACTTGCCTGACCCTCTTGATCATGCCTGGGAAGCGTCAGTTGATACTTGGCATGGGCCCCCGTGCCTTCAAACGACCGGTAACGGTCATCGTCCGCCCATTTGGCGGCGCCGTTGTCGTCCAGCCCCAGAGACAGCCCAATCTGTTGGTAGGGGCGCAGGTTCTGCACCAGCGAACCCTCAACCGGTTTGGCGGACGCAGGTTTATGCAGGTGTTTGACCGTTTCGATTTCCGGCTCAAGAACAGTGGCACTGCTGATTTGCACCAGCGTGGCGCAAATGTTCTGGTATGGCCCCAACAGGCCGGGGAAAGTCAGTGACAACTCCTTGACCTGACGGCGGTAGTGGCTTGGGTAGTCTTGAGCGAAGAGTATTTCGTTCAGCTCGAACTCCAACTCTCCTGTGGTTTTGAAGTTGCTCCAATTGGTTGCATCCAGGCTCTTGAGGGAAATCGTTTTGACCAACTGAATCCGGCGCTCATCGCGCTTGATACGCGCAGCCGCCATCCTCAGCAGATCCAGCTTCAGCGAAGCACCCGTCGTGAATCCGTGGTAGGTGTCCATCCAGACATACGGGCGGATAAAATGGGCCTCGTAGTCGGCCATTTCGTACTGCCAACAGGTTTCGGCACACAGGCACAGGCCGGCGACCACGTCGTAAACCTGGTAGATCAACGTCTTCACTTGCCCAACGACCCAGTTGCTCAACTCGAGGCCGGTACTGCGGTTCTTGTAGAACGCGTACACCTCCTTGGCCTGGTTGTTGGCTATTTCAGTCTGTTGCAGGTTGGCCCGGGCAGCGCTGATCGCGTGATCCTGGGCCAGCAGCTGCTCGCGCAACACCCTTGCCTCGGCATTGGACTGGTCGCGCGCAAGCTCCCATTCCTGCTGGCGCCGCCTCTGCTGCTCGATGATGCTGGCCTCTTCGGCTTCGCGCATCATCATATCCGCCGTCAACTGCGCCTCCTCGGCGAAAGCGTACGGGATAGCCGCCAGACGCATACCGCCATTGGATGTCCCAAAGATATTGGGAATCAGATCCAGGTTCGCCCCTACTCCCCGAAGTACCCCAGCGCCCCCGGCGACATATCGGGCAATCCTGTTTTTTTCCAGAACGCCGTACTCAGCCTCGGAAACGCCTTCATCGATCAAGTTCTGATAGTGCTTCGCCCGGGCCTTGACCATGCTTTCGCTTTGCCTCAACGACGCCGCCGTCGCCTCGAGCTGGGCGATCGTCGTCTTGTGGATCGAGTGGGCATAGTCGGCCAGCGCGATCACGTTGCCTAGTTTCAACTCCTCCAACTCGCCCTGGTCACGCTGCTCCAGCCAGGACCTGAGCTGATCCTCCTGCTGGATCAGAAACTCCACGCCTTGCAGTGCCAGGTTATGTACGGTTTGCCATTTATAAGGCACGACCTGCACCTGCCCGCCCGGGTTGCGCGACGCTCCCAGATTGCCGTTGGCTTGAGCCCGCAACAGTTCCAGCGGATCCATGGTCGACTTGAACAATGGAATCGACAACGGCTGACCGTCGATCGAGCGGTTGTTGCGCAAGTTGTTCAGCCGCGCGTCGAGCAGGTCCCACAAGGCTTTGGGACGCTCATTGAGCCCGGGGTAAAACACACCCGAACCCAACAGGTCGAAACGCGGCGTGGTCAGCATGCCGGTGGGTAGATCGGCCAGGCCGAGTTCAAAGTCGGCTTCAAACGCTTTTAACGAATCGCGCCCGCTGACACTCGTCAGCACGTCTTTCAGAATCTTCGGTTGCCAGGTGCTGGCCGTTTGAGTGACCGGCTCTTCGCCGATCAGCGTCCGGGCCCTGCTGTAATTCAGCGCGGCGTGAACCATGCTGTCGTAATCCAGGCGGCGATAGAGACTGTCACCCCACTCGATCAGGTTTTCCAGATAACGCAGAAAAATGGCGAGCTTGAAGTGAATCGTCGCGGTGTAACCGATCTTGTCCGGGTCCGACGGCGCCGCGCGTTCATACGAGATTTCGATGTTCTCGTTTTGCAGCGGGCGGCAGCGCCAGTACGCAGGCGCCGGCAACGGATCCTCGGGCTGCGGGTTCTGCGTGGGGGGGATCTCGCGCGCCAATGGGTTGAAGACGAACTCGTACCAACGTTGCGCTTCGTGGTAACGGCCCTCCGCCGACAAACGTGACCCCACCAGATCCGGCGTATGGAAAAACAGCTCCCAGAAGTACAAACCGTTGCAGCCGTCGAAGGGCCCGTTTTCCTCAATTTTACCATCGGGCATCAGCGGCTCGTCGACATGCTGGGTGTCCCAGGAAAGCAACGCATCGACCGACACTGCCGCGCGACTGGTCAATACCGGGCCGAAGGTGGAGTTCACCCGTGAGTACTTGAGCGCCTGTTGGCTGTTGTTGAAACTCAGGAATTGCGCGCCCTCAGGGCTGCTTTTGTCGATGGAGGGGGTCGTGTACAGGTGCGGCCTCTTCGTCAGCAAGACGGAGAATTTGCCGCGCCCATATCCTTTATTGTCCTCATCCGTCTCACCGAAAAAAAAGACAATATCCGAATCAATGGGGAAATTGTTAATCCCCACCGATGCGGTTCTTCGGCTGTAAGTCCGCCAAGGGGTCGCGTATTGACCATCCAGAACATCCGTCGAGATCCAGGGCTGTGGATCATCCTCAATCGGTACATACTTCTCCAATTTGAAGACTACAGGGGCATAGAGAATTCTCGGTACCACCTGATTTTGCTCATTCAACACGGCATCACCCAGGCCGATGATGGAAAAACCGGCGCCGGCCCGAATCTCGTCTTGCGTTCTTCCAAGCAGAGTTATTAACAAGTCGCCAGGAAGAGTGGCTATGGCTTCTGCCACCCAGATCCCATCACCTACCTTTGTTTCCTCGAAGTCCTCTTTGGTGAATGAATGGATAGTTTCCTTGACCGTGCCTTTGAGCAATGCCACCACATGCCCCTGCGTCGGTTGGTCCCGTGTGGTCAGTGTGATTCTGAGCTGCTTCTCCCCGGCATCGACAATCCGGATGTCGACAGACGTATTCGCCGTCACTGCCCTCCAACTGATCGACATGCGCTGCAGTACACGACCGTTTTCCTGCACGGCATCGCAGCGCCCCCGAACTCTGAGCACCTCATAAAAGTTACTGTCCGTCCCTTGCTCTCGGGTATAGACGGCATCCAGAAATAAATTCGCAGTGATTGAACCTTCCGTTTCCACCTCGCGCTTAATGGTGACTGTCGAGTAATCCTGTGGCACCACCTTTTGTTGCAGGCTGGCGGCGTCCTTGAAACGACCGAAAGTCATCGTCAACAGAGTCGCGGTGTCATCGGCCACCTTGCGGAACAGCGCATCGCGGGTTTCATGAATTTCGATTTCATGGAACGGGGCCTGCCTATCCAGGCCGTGGCGGTTGGTGTAACAGACGGCCAACCGGTCGTCCTTCGGATCACCGTCGCCCAGCGAAACAACCGTCAACCGGCCGTTGGACACGTCGTACTCGCAGTCACGCCGATGCAGTGACAGCGGCGCCGACCACTGGCCGTTGAGGGAGCTGAAGGACAGTTTGATTTCCAGCGACCAGGGGGTCTGTACCACACCGTTACTGCCCACCTGACGATCACGCCATTCACACCAGACCAGAACCGGCAGCCCCAGCCAGTTCACGCAGCGGATATCCACCACGGAGCCGGTAGTAGCGATATCGATCTTCTGCCATTCGCCCCAGGCGGCGGGGTTGATTTTTTTGCTGTTGTTGTCGATTTCGACTTTGACGTTGCGCAAGTAGTACGCGAACGGCGCCGTCCGCTCCTGCCCGATCAGGTAATAACGGGCATTCCGAAAGTTCGCCCCGTCGATGTAGCCGCTGAGCACATCCAGATCACAGATGCGCTGGAACGCCTGGGTGAACTCCATCAAGCCCTTTTGCACCGATCCGGTGCTCAGGCGCATCTGATTCAGACTGTTTTCCAGCGCCCGAAACAGGCTGGTTTTGTTCAGGCGCAGTGACGGGACAATGTAGTTTTCCGCTTGATCCTTGAGCAGCACGTTGGACGACCACGTGCTGTAGCGACTCAGAATCCCATACCAGTACTGCAAATCCTCCTCTTCGAAATGGCTGTTCTCGTAACCCTTTTCCATGCCGCTGTAAACTGACTGGATATGTTGCTGCAACGTCCGCACGGTCGAGGAAATCCGAGTGGCCTCCAATTGCGCACTGTCCTGGACATCAAGCAGCAGGTATTCGCTCAATTCGTCGAAGGTACGCAGGGTGACGGGACCTGACCATAGCTTCTGGCCCAGCACCGCTTCCACCATCGCCGCCGTGTAACGTTGCGTCAGCTCATTGATTTGCAGCGTTTCCATTGCTTTGCTCCCTGTCGCTGGGTGATGACCGGACCGGCCTGCAAACGCAGTGTTCAGGCCGGGGCTCTGGACAACCAATCAGTTCATGATGTCGACGATGAACGTCGGGTGACGGGGCGTTTGCCCAAGGTGCCTTCGATCACCAGTGCCTCATTCAAGCGGTCGCAGAACAGGCTCAACTGGAACCGACCGTTTCGGATGTCAGCGGTGCGGATCACCACCTGATAGGGGTCATCGGTAAACTCGAAGCGCGTAGCCAAGGTTGGGCTGAACACCATTCTCAGCGCCTGGGTGGAATAGTCGGAACTCCACCCGAGCGCACCATGGCTGCCCTTGAGCTGCGCAGTGTCGACCGGCGATATTTCAAGGCGGTAATGGCCGTTTCTGAACAGGGTGAGCTCGTCAGTACCGGGGATGATCGGTACAGGTGGCTGCTCAACGTCGGACTCGATGGTGATCAGCTCGACTTTCCATCTGAAGGCGGGAATGACAGTCAAATCGAACCGTTGCTTATGCGGTGGATGGAGCACAAGCTCAGCGGTCACTACAAATTGGCCAGCCGACTCCGACTTGAATGGGTACACAGATCGACCTTGTGCATCGGTCGCAATGGACACCTCCACGGGTGGTGTCGAATTGACCTTCCACAACACCGGATAATTGCCAACCGGCTTCGCATCCGCGTCGCTCGACTCCTTCACATCCACCCACAGCAATGTCGACAGCGCCGCACCGGCCACCGGGAAGCGAATGACTTCCGAATAGTTCTGAATCACGGCGTCACTCGCCACCCACACCTTGAGCTCGACCACGGGGTCAGTGCCCAACTGTGCGTAGATCGTCAGATCGCCGGGCTGCGGATCGGCCACCGAAAAGTCGCTGAACCCGTCCGCATCGCTGGCTCGCTCGACTTTGGTCGAATCGACACTCGTCCACCACATCACCTTCTCGCCCGCGACGGGTGCATCGTCGAGCCCGACAACCCGGCAGCGCACCGGCAAGGCATGACCGACCATCGCCACCGTGGCGACAGCAGGGTTGTCGAGAATCCGCGGTTTGTCGGCAAACACGATGGGGCGGCTGAAGGTCATGCTGTGACTGCCCTCCACGTTGCCGACTGTAATCGTAGCCTCGCCCGGACTCAGGCTGGAGATCCACACCTCGCTCAGGCCATTCTTGTCGGTGTACGTCCGGCTGGGGCGGATTTCCCCCAGCGTGGTGGACCAGGCCACCTCATGATAAGCACCCCGGTTGCCGTAATCGTCGATCAGCACGGCGTACATCCTCTGTTCCCACAGACGCCCTGCCAGCACCGGATCCTTGGGCGGCAATCCGCTCAACTCGGAATTGAACTTCAGGGTCTCCTCATCGCAATCGATCACCACCGACGGGGCATACACCGGTTCATACAGCGGCAAGTTGAACGACACGTGGGCGGTGCCCGTCCGCCCCCCCGCCTGGAGCCGGGCCCAGGCCCGCCCAAGATGATCGGTGCGGGTCACCGGCGTGAGCATGGCCCCCAGGTCTGTGGCCCAATGGATGTCCACGCCCTTGAGCGGTTTACCGTAAAAGTCGAGCAACAAGCATAAGAACTCCGCCACTTCCTGGGACAGGTTCGCGATCAGGGTCGAGTTGTCCACCACGCAACGGGTGGTGAAGCTCTGCCCGACTTCCGCCGAATCCTGGGCGGTGGTCATGGCATTGAATCGGACCAGGCTTTCCAGTGCGCTTTGCGCGGCCGAGGCATAGACCGGCTCCAGATCCAGCGGGTACAACGCGCCCAGGCGCAGCGCTGCCGTGGCATCCATCCCGTGCCGGGCCAGCTCCAATGTGCGATCCAGCAGATCAAGGTGCGCCAGATTGCACAGAATGGGCCGGGCCGGGCTATCGCTGCCTTCGATCTCGTGGTTGATGTGCTCGGCGCATTCGAGCACGTGCCGGATTCCGCAGCCGAAATAGGTGGCCAGCTTGTCGGCGGCGGCATCACGAACCAGGCGAAATCCGTCATCACTCAGGTCGTCGGGCAACTGGTTGACCTGAAGCAGGTAGTCGAGCATTTTTTCCTCGGGCTGGCGGGCCCGGGTAATCAGCCGACGGTAGAACGCCAGGTAGTACACTGACCGGATCGAGATCTCGTACGGGCTCTGGAGGCTGAACCATTGATACTGTTCGCCCGTCTGCAGTGTGGCGAGCATTTGCGGACTCAACCCAAGCTTGTCGGCAATCCTGCCACGCCGTTCCAGCTCCGCAAGCATTTGCAGGAATGAATCCGGTTTCTCCAGCACCTGTTGCAGGCGTGCGGACTGCAACTTCATGGCTTCTTTCAAAAAGTCATACGGATGCCCCTGAGCCCAGGACAACACCTGCGCAGCCAGCAATGAATCCAGTTTCAGATAAACCGAAATGCCCTCTTCCACCACCACCCGCTGCTCATCCCGGCAACGCAGTACGATGGTGCGGATCAGGGTTATCAGTCTCTCGGACTCTTCGTCGACAGGATTCTGGTCAAGGATATCCCACACCACTGTCTCGATCAGTTCGTCGGCACGCGCCAGATACTGCGCCTCGGTTTCGCCATGCTGCCCGACCACCAGCCCGTTGCCATCCACCAGCCCGGTCAGCCGGTCCAGCCATTTGATAAGCTGCTGCTTGCTGTCACGCAGCGGTGCCCCCTCCTCCAGCAGCGTGGCCTCCTCCACCAATACCGGCTGCGCCTGGCTACGCAATTGCCGCAGAAACTGCTCCTGGGCCTGCGACCAAATCGTCGGCACAGAGACAGAGTTGACGTTCTGCACCAACCACAGCACCGGTATATCGTAATCGCGGGCCCATGCCGCACAGGTCATCAACCCACGGATGGCGCTCAACGCATCCGCGCCGTCTCCCGAGCCGTAACTGGACACCGTCGGCTCACCCGCCAATTGCGCCACCAAGCCTTCACCTTCGCTCAGGGTTTGCAGCAGCGCGGTCGACTCGATAGGCGTCAGCCCGAACATTCGGCCCAGCCGCACCAGACGCCAGAAACTGGAAAAAATCGCCAGACTGCGCACCAAGTGCGTCTTGAGCCCATAGGCCTTGGCGATCACGGTGGCCAGGTAGCGGTAGGTCTCAAAGTTGATTTCCAGCGCGCTGCAGATCTGATGCACTGTCTGCTGTTCGGCTTCGGTGCGCGGTACGATGGCAAACTCGACATTGTCGATGCGCAAGGGGCTTTCATACATCGCCTCTCGGTTGTACACCCGGTCAAAGTGCGCCTGTTGTCCATCCTGACCGTAGACCAACAGCACGTCGATGAACGCCGCGAACTCTTCGGCCTTACAGTCGTATGCCGTATTCAGCTCCTTGAACAACCCCAGACAGCGCAACGTATTGGGCCGAATCCAGATCGACGGTTCTCCGGTGCCGCGACGCTCTGCGTTCATCGCCGCTATAAGCAATTGATCGACCAGATGGCTGGGCAATTGCAGCATGCGATCCAGCCGGCACTTGCGATTGATCCGGTCCATGCGGTGGGCCAGATGTGTGAAAGGCTCCTCCCCCACATTATGCATCTGGAACTCGTCCGCCCTTCCATCTCTCACCAAATCGATCGCAGGTTCTTGCCCCCCGTGAATGAACCTGGCGCCTGCCGTTACCCCCGTGAGCGGCACATCCGGGTTACCCAGCACCGGGGCGTTGGCCGACAGTTTGGGGGTAAAGGCACCACGCCCCAACAAGCAATCGACCTGGCGTTGATCAAGGCGTGTCGCATCCTTGAAAATCAAGAGTATGCGCAGGCTTGCCAGGCCCATCGCAAACTCGCCGAAATTTGCCTTGTAAAAATCTTCACTGGATTGCTGCGGATCCGCATCGACCAGCCGGGTTTGCGGATCCACCCTCCACAGCGGTGTGTTGGCCAGCTCGGTATTCAATGGAAAGTACGGATCTTCCAGCAACAACGACAAATGCAACGGCCCGATGCCGCTGCTCAGCTGCAAGGCCACATCGTCGCGATCGCCCCGGGCGCCCCGATTCTTGAAATACGGGTAGCCCAGATCGACCCGGCGAATGATCTCCCCCAGTGTCCCATTCTTTACCGCCTCGCCGACAACATGAGTGATGCTTGCCCAGTCGTGGTCATAAGGCAGGCTGTTGTGAAAACGGATCGTGCGCAGGTACGCCTTGACGGTCGGAAATTCGTTGCCGCGCCGGGACAGGATTTGAGCTTCAAGCGCCGCGTTGGCGATTTCCAGCCGTGACTGCACGCGGTTGATCGCCATCTCGTCGATCAGCAATTGATCCACATCCGGCCGACGCTCATCCAGCGCGATGGTCTGGTCTGGATCGCCCTGGGGCACGATGTTGTCTCGTACCCATTCACGCAGGGCCACCATGTAAGCGGTGATCGAAGCGCTGTGTTCAGGGCTGCCTGGCGGGGCCGCGCCGTCGACATCCGGTTTGAACTGTTCCTTGTACGTGGGCAACGGCACCAACGCCTTCTCATCGTCTGGCGTCGGTGCAGCGCGCAGGCTCTGCTCGCGATACACCCTGGCCATGTACAACGCCAGGGCATTGCCACGGGCGATCAACGAGCGGGCCTGTTCGCGGTCCAGGCCAAGCTTCTGCAAACCGCCGACGCCCAGTTTTATCAAGTCGAATACGCTGCGGTTCTGCGCAATGTACTCATCGAAAGGCAGGGCTGCATCAATGCGCTCCTCCCCCAGCACAGCCTTGACCAATTGGTGAATCGGACGATTGTCGGATGCATTCATTGCGCTATTTTCCCTTCAGGCAAAAACCAGGGCCGGATCCCCTCAGCGGGTTTGGCGGCTGCTTGCGTCAGGTTGATTTAGCGCTTGCTGACGAGCGTAGGTCTACTGTCAGATCTGACAGGTTAAATGACCGTTGGTCGTAAGACGTAGCATGGATGCCATTTGCAGCGGACAAAAAAATGGCCCTCACAAGAGGGCCAGATATCAAGGAAACAGCAACGCGTCAGCTGGCATCGATTACCGTGAAATCAGTCTCGAGCATCGAAGGGGATAGCAGGGTGTCTTTGTACCCTCTCCCTGCCATCTTGAAGTCACCCAGCGGCAACCCATCCATCACGATCACCCATTGCCCCCGCGCATCGGCAACACCCTTGCCCCAAACGACACCGGGGTTCCCCGCTCTGTAGAGCCGCACTTCCACCCCCGGCATTGCCGTGCCGCGGATCACTTCTCGAGGGGATATCTGGGCGTTCGCGACCGGGCTGACGATCACGGGGCGGTCTATTTTTTCGGCGACCTTGAATTGGATGAGAGCGCCCGACATAGCCGAGAGTTTATCGTCCATGCTCTGCCGAGCCCAGATCCGGTGGGCATCCGTCTGCACCGCCAGCTCAACCGCGCAGCGAACCGACCAGTTGCCTTGCGCATCCACTGTCGTCGTCGCGAGCACGGTCGTCTGGCCTGGATACAGATACACATTGAGCTCCGCACCGGGCATGCCTCTGCCGGCAAACGGCGGCATGCGTTCGAGTTCCTGGGCCGCATCGTTCACGGGCAAGTCGATGATCGGTCTTTCAAAAGCGTCTGGCACCTGGATCACCTCGACAGTGCGGTTCGGCAACAACCAATTCGAAGTGGCGCCATCGCGCGACTGACGCACCGAATAGGTATAAGCGCTGCCCGCCACTGGCAACTCGATCTGCGAGCGTGCCGCCCACTTCCCGTTGCGATCCACCCGGGTCGTCGCCAATACTTCGTTCATGTCACGCACCTTGCAGATGAAGATGTCAGCCCCTGGCTCCCCCATGCCGGAGAACATCGGCCACCGTCCAACCTTTTGCCCGTTGAGCGGGAAACCCACGGTGGGCGCTTCAAACTGGCCAGGCTTGCGTTCCACCATGAAGCGTCCGCTCTCGGCCCACTCCGAAGCCTTGCCGTCCACGGTCTGGCGCATGATCACCCGCGCCGCGCCGACGGGCAGCGCCTTGTTGCCCACCACTGCCCACCGGCCATCGTTATCGGCCTCCGTTGGCGGCGCCAGCACGTCTTCGGGGTTGAACCATGAAGCGACGGTGATGCGGGCCCCAGGCGTGGCCAGGCCACTGTACAGCGGCCTTTCCCCGACCCAGTCGCCGGGCAGGGGTTCGGTGATTTGCGGGGCCGGACCGAGCAAAAGAAAAGTACTCGTGGATGACGCGAGAGAGTCCAGCCCCGCACCGGCTCGCGCAAATGCCTTGATGCCGTTGGTGGCGATCATGTCGTGAACGAAGTTGGCCGACCAGGTACCATCCTCCTTCACCGTGACAGGGTCGAAGTTGTAAGCATTGCCTGTCCGTTGGACATGCACGGTATCCGCCGGATGACCAAATCCAGAGATCCTTAGCAGACGACCCAGCGCTTCGCCATTACGGGGCGTATCGATCACAGGAACGCCTGGCACCACCGTGATGACACGCTCGAACGGGTCACTGAGGTATGTCTTTTGACGAAGTCTGGCCTCCACGGTTTTCAGACCCACCGACAGCGTAAGCGTTTCCTCCCAACTGCCGTCCGGCTTCAATGGAATGCCTTTGATAAAGGGCTCGCGTTCACCCTTGATCGACAACTCAACGGTGCCCTCCGACGCAGTCGTTGTGCCAGTGAACATCGACGTCCGCGCCGGCCTGCCGTTTTGCGCCGGCACTGTTATTCCGGACTTCGGCACGCGCACCTTCACCGTCCGTTGTGCGGTCGGAGTGGATATGTTGCTACTGCTTCTGGATTCTTTCTGAACGGCATAAATGATCAGATTACCCGGGGCGCGCTCAGTCAGCTCCGCCTCCCATTCTCTGTTTTCACCTACCAGCCCGCCCCCTAGTTCCTGATGAGTGGACGAATAAACGACCACCCAGCAGTTCTTGAAGCCTGTGCCTTTGATGACTGGAACGAGATCGACCTCGGCGTTGGCGGCCGTTGTGATGGTCGGCACCGGGGTTTTTACCGTGAACGTTCGCGTGCGCGGTGAAGATGGCTGCCCTCCGCCAAAAGCCGCCGTGGCCGTGATGGTGTAGGTGCCTGGCGCCCAGTCTTCGGTGGCGGTCAGTTTAAACGTACCGCCCGTGGCCGTCAGCGATACATCCGGTTTTCCCGAAATCTTCAACACGATGGCCGACCCCGGCCAGGCGCGACCGGAAATCTCCGGGCGCTGTCCGGCGGGGACACCCTCGGGTGGATTGGTGAATTCAGGGGGAGGCGAGGCCACGGTCATCGAAAACTTGACACTGTGAGTGGACCACTGAGTGTTCACCCCTTGCCGTGCGGTCAGGTTGGTGTAAACGCCAGGTGCAAGATCGGCAGTTGCAGTGGTGCTCCAGGTGAGGTTGGTCTGTACCGTGGCCTGTGGTACGCCGGCCAGGGCGACACCATTGTTGTAGATGCCGATCTTGACCTCATGCGTGCCCCACTGACGTCCTCTGCCGGAGAACGTTGCCCTCTGGCCGTTGACGGTGACGGTCATACCCGTTGGTACGGGTGTGCGGACAGTGATCGGAATTTTATTGGTCCAACCGGAACTATAGATACGCCCGGTTCCTCCATCGGGAACGCTTTGCCTACAGGAGAATTCGTAGTTATTTGGGACTAAGGTGGCCGGAACTTTAATCATCCAGCCACCTTTATCATCGACCAATGGAGTAAGGAAGTTATCGTCGACGTAGTGGATATTGATATGCACTTTAGTGTCGACGCCCTTGTAGCCGGTACCGGATAAGAAAATATCTTCTCCAACTGACTCGACTGCAAGTGTAGGTAGTAGCGGTCGAACAAGATAGAGACGCGAAGTTCCACGGTCGGATCGCACACTACCATAGATCTGTTCTGCCGTGACACTATGGGGCCCCGGTGTCGAAAACCGCACAGCCGCAGACCACCTCGCATTTGTAACCGGCCCGCCGCCGATCGGATTAGTCGAACCATCAAGGAATACATTTACGAAAAACTCACTACCCGTATGCCCCGCCCCCTCGATCGTTGTACTCATTTCTACTTCTGAAGCGGTTGTAGTTAGGGTGGGTGGAGCCAGTAGAAATATGTTCAGTTTCGTCCATGCAGCATTGCCTGAATCGATATGCCGTACGTTAAGTTCTGTCGGACCACCGCTTGGGTATCGGTCTTTGGCATTAAAACTTATCGCCCACTCGCCGCGGCTGTTTGCAGGATCACTTCCAAGTTCAGAACTTCCACCTGCATTCGTGAGTTGAATGTGTCGATTCGGCGCGCCCCAAGTCCCTGTCACGGACATCGCCGCATTGAGTTTGACGACTTCGCCCTCCTTAGGCGTACTGATTTTCGGGGCAGCGAGGTAAGTAATTGTCTTTCTTGCAGAGTACCGCTGATCATAACCTGAGACACGTTGCAGAATGACGATTTCATACGTTCCAGGGGGCACGCTCGAGAATAAACGTAACGACCATCTACTATTAGTAGGCGTTACATCTAGGGATATGCCATTACCATTGTGCACCCAAGCACTCACCAAACTTGAAGCGCCGCCCGACCCCGTAACCTCATTAGTAAACGTTGATTTATTATCTATGACAGGCAAGTCACTCGCATAATAGTAAAAATGATGCCAACCTGAAGTATCGTTATCTTTATCCCACTTGTGATTTAGTTGAACCGCCGCTGGCGCGTTCAACATAACTCGCTGGGTGTTCACGGATCGCCCATCGATCATATCGAAGTGTTCATACCAGAAGCGCGTGCCGTTAGTTATCAACTCCAAGAAAGCATTGTGTCTCCCATCTGTATTCAACGTCCAATTAAACGAGTGATCGCGATTTACAATTTGATTAGCCGTAATTCCAGTAATGAACATTGGGCGCACGGCCAAGCTTTCATTATCGTTTAACAGCGAAGGTTTCAAGTCCGCGTACTCTTCATCATTCTCGATACCTTCAACATCACTGAACTTGCTTTCATCTTCTGACATGATGCCGCCCTCGCCGCCGCCGACCGTTGAATAAACCAATGTTCTTTTCTACGTCGCTAACGGGGCGCTGCCTACCTGTAAAATTTGACAGTTCCGACAAACGGCACACCCCCGCATTTACACGTTCACGGTGATTTACAAAGGCTTGGGCAAGTGACTACAGCGCCTTGCGCAACGGACTACACATCCGCCAGAATCCGCCGGCTTGTGCGCCTTGGTCTTGCCCCGTAACTTGATCCGCGTCGCTGCCAATCAGCGATCGGGTTTAGTCGCCCGGGGTTTCACGAATGTGCACAAGCGTCATCCAGTCGGGTTTTCCCTATCCCCCGCACTTGATGGTGGCTGTTCGCAGGGCGCCCTCGGGCGCACCGGTTTTTCGTGATTCCCCGGTCGACTAACCTGCGTCCAGCCGCCACCCCTCGTTTAGTCGCGAGACGGTGGTAGCCCTAATAACGGAATCGCGAATATGTTTAAAGCAACACCGAATCCCCCAGAAACCGACCCGGTTTCCCCCTACGCCACCCTCGACTCCAGAAAGCTCCACGAAGCCGCCGAAAAGGCCCTCGATCACTACCTCAAACCCGACACCACCCCGCCGCGCTCATCCCAGGACCGTGCCATGAAAATGTTCGCCGTTGTCCCTGATGCCAACCCCGAAGCCTTGACCATCGAGACCTACGAAACCTTTTCGACGGTCAGCATTCTGCTGCTCGACCTGGCGGAAAGCCTGGACGACAAGCCGCGGCATCTGGCCATGGCGATTTACCGGATGAGTGAATTGGGGTTGATGCTGGTGGAGCGGTCGCTGGATAACGAGAAGGCGATCAAGGTGGCCGGGGCTTAAATAGCTGGCGCCTGGGCTGACGCCTTCGCGGGCAAGGCCGCGATAGCGTCAGTACAGGCACCACAGAACTTCAGGCCGAAGCAGGCAACGGCTGAAAACTGAAGTACTGCGTCAACGCCTCCACCAATTGCCCATACTCCGGCGGTGCCCGTTGCAGGCTGAACCCGGTGTCGTAATGGTGGGGCGTGGCGTCTTCATGGCACCACAGGCAACACGCCTTCAGGTCAATGACCTGCTGGCAGCCGTCGCTGGCGGGGATTTTCAATCGCAGGTCAAAGTCGACGCCCACCATCATCGGCAACTGGCTGATGAGCATCAGCCCGTCGCTGGACAAGTTGCCCAGAAAGCCGATGGGTTTGTCGGTGACGCTGTTGAACACTTTCAGAAAATACGGCAGTTGATGCCGCTCGATCCGGCGGTCGGTAAACATGCGCAAATGGCCCAGCAAGGCCCTTAAGCAGGGCCGCACTAATGCTTCGGAACGTGCCGGCTGCTTGATAAGCCTGGGCGCGCTCTCCCCGATCCTGGTGCGTCAGTCCTTACAACGCTGACGCTTACTGCTGCCGATCACAGGTATCACCCCGGTTTAGAGGCAAGGCTCTAAAACCGATCCATTCGACTATAGCTCACCACCGCCGGGCCGCCAGCCGTTGCATGACAGTGGCCATCAGAACTGCGTCGGGCGCACGGCCGCCGCGCTGCGCGCTGGGTAATGGCCCAGGCTCTGCAAGGTTTCCAGACGGGCACGGGCGCGATAGGCATATTCGCTTTGCGGGTACGAGGCAATGATGAACTGATAAGTCTGCGCCGCATCGATGAACAGCTTCTGCCGTTCCAGGCACTGGCCGCGCATCATCGACACTTCCGGCTGTACGTAGCGGCGGGAACGACTTTCACGATCGACCTTGGACAGTTCGAGCATCACCTGTTCGCAGTTGCCGCGTTCGTAGGCGCTGTAGGCATTGTTCAAATGATGGTCCATCGACCAATGGGTGCAGCCCGCAGCACTGAGGGCAAGGACGGCAATGAGCACGAATCGCATAAGGGGATCTCCTGTCTTGCGCTTTGTATCGACCCGTTGTCGGAAATCTTCAGGATGGCGTGCTGCAAAGTTGTCACGTTCAATAAAGAAAGCAATAAGTAGTGCAAACGAACAATGACTACACCCAAAGACCATAGTAGCCTCTGCTAGCGCTTGAACTCAGGAGTCTTTGCATGTCCGTTCGTCGTACCAAAATCGTCGCTACCCTTGGCCCGGCCAGTAACTCGCCGGAAGTTCTCGAACAGCTGATTCTGGCTGGCCTGGACGTCGCCCGCCTGAACTTCTCCCACGGCACCCCCGACGAGCACAAGGCTCGCGCGAAGCTGGTGCGTGACCTCGCTGCCAAGCACGGCCGCTTCGTCGCCCTGCTGGGTGACCTGCAAGGCCCGAAAATCCGTATCGCCAAATTCGCCAACAAGCGAATCGAGCTGAAGATCGGTGATCAATTCACCTTCTCCACCAGCCATCCGCTGACCGAAGGCAACCAGCAAGTGGTCGGCATCGACTACCCGGACCTGGTGAAAGACTGCGGCGTGGGCGACGAGCTGCTGCTCGACGACGGCCGCGTGGTGATGCGCGTCGATACCGCCACCGCCACCGAACTGAACTGCACCGTGACCATCGGCGGCCCGCTGTCGGACCATAAAGGCATCAACCGTCGCGGCGGTGGCCTGACGGCGCCGGCTCTGACCGAGAAAGACAAGGCCGACATCAAGCTCGCCGCCGAAATGGAAGTCGACTACCTCGCCGTGTCCTTCCCCCGTGACGCCGCCGACATGGAATACGCCCGTCAACTGCGCGACGAAGCCGGCGGTACTGCCTGGCTGGTGGCGAAGATTGAACGCGCCGAAGCCGTGGCCGACGACGAAACCCTCGACGGCCTGATCAAGGCCTCCGACGCGGTGATGGTGGCCCGTGGTGACCTGGGTGTGGAAATCGGCGACGCTGAGCTTGTGGGCATTCAGAAGAAAATCATTCTGCACGCACGTCGCCACAACAAGGCCGTGATCGTCGCGACCCAGATGATGGAGTCGATGATCCAGAACCCGATGCCGACCCGCGCCGAAGTGTCCGACGTAGCCAACGCCGTGCTCGACTACACCGACGCCGTGATGCTCTCGGCTGAAAGTGCTGCTGGCCTGTACCCGCTGGAAGCGGTGCAAGCCATGGCGCGCATCTGCATCGGCGCTGAAAAGCACCCGACCAGCAAGACCTCCAGCCACCGCATCGGCAAGGAATTCGAGCGCTGCGACGAGAGCATCGCGCTGGCAACCATGTACACCGCCAACCACTTCCCAGGCGTGAAAGCGATCATCGCGCTGACCGAAAGCGGCTATACCCCGCTGATCATGTCGCGTATCCGCTCGTCGGTGCCGATTTACGCGTTCACCCCGCACCGCGAAGCCCAGGCCCGCGCAGCGATGTTCCGTGGCGTGTACACCGTTCCGTTCGACCCGGCCTCGCTGGCACCGAACGAAGTCAGCCAGAAAGCCATCGACGAGCTGGTCAAGCGCGGCGTCGTGCAGAAAGGTGACTGGGTGATCCTGACCAAGGGCGACAGCTACCACACCACCGGCGGTACCAACGGCATGAAGATCCTGCACGTGGGCGACCCGCAGGTCTGAGTGACCGATAGCTGAAAAACAAAAGCCCCGCCATGTGAATGGTGGGGCTTTTTTCGTCTGTGGTGATCGTTCCCACGCAGAGCGTGGGAACGATCGGTTAGTGTTTGCTGATAAACGCTGACAACGCCGCCATCGCTTCCGGCGAGCGCAACCGCTGGGTGAACAACGCGCCCTCTTCTTCTATGACCTGGCGCAGCTGTTCCCGGTCCGGCGCTTTCATCAATTGCTTGCTGATGCGCACCGCTTCCGGTGGCAATGACTCGAACCGCAACGCCATCTCCCGCGCCTTGGCCAACGCCGCCTCGCCACTGCCCAAGGCCTCAGTCGCAATGCCCCACGCGGCGGCCTGTTCACCACTGAAACCTTCCCCAAGCAATAACAACTCCGCCGCTTTGGCCTGCCCAAGCAAGCGCGGCAGGATCAGGCTGGAGCCGAACTCCGGGCATAACCCCAGATTGACGAATGGCATGCGCAACCTCGCAGCCGCACTGACATAAACCAGATCGCAATGCAGCAGCATCGTCGTGCCGATCCCCACCGCCGCGCCGGCTACCGCAGCGATCACCGGCTTGCGGCACTCAAGAAGGCCGAGCATGAAGTGGAACACCGGGCTGTCGAGGTTGCCCGGCGGTTGCTGGATGAAGTCGGCGATGTCGTTGCCAGCCGTGAAGCATTCGGCGCTGCCGGTGATCAGCACGGCGTTGATGTCGGGATCGCTGTCGGCAAGCCGCAAGCCCTCCGCCAGTTGGCTGTACATGGCACGGTTCAGGGCGTTTTTCTTTTCCGGGCGGTTGAGGCGCAGGGTCAGTAAACCGCGCTCACGTTCAAACTGGATGGCGTCGGGCATGGCGTGTCCTGATCTGAGAGGATCAACTGTGGCGAGGGAGCTTGCTCCCGCTTGACCGGGCTGGCGCTCCAGTGCGCAGCGCTCACAAACTTTTGGGGCCGCTTCGCAGCCCAACGGGGGCGAGCCCCCTCGCCACAGCAATCAGCGCTCAACCATGGGGTACAAAGACATCCGCCAGCAGTTGATTGCGCGGCAAACCCGCCAGGTACAGGCGCCGGGCAAAGGCGTCGACGCTGTCGGGTGCTCCGCAGACTAAGGCCAGGGTTTGCCGGGAAACAAGGCGCAGTTGCGCCAAAGCCGCGGGCAACTCGGCCGCCGTCCACAGCTCGACATTAAGGTTTTCACGGCCCTCGGCCATGGCTTGCAGGGGTTTGGCCAGATAATGTTCACTGGCATCATGGGCCAGGTGAATGACGCGGATGGCGCCCTGGTGATGCTGACGCAAGGCTTCGCGCAAGATGCCGAACAACGGCCCCAGACCGGTGCCGGCCGCCAGCAACCACAGCGGGCGGGTGTGCCAGTCCGGATCGTAATGCAGCGCCCCGCCGCGCAACTCGCCGAGGCGGATCGGATCGCCGATTTTCAAGCGACGCGCCGCGTCACTGAACTCCCCCGGTTGACGGCAATCGAGGTGGAATTCCAGAAAGCGGTCTTCTTCCGGCAGGCTGGCCAGGGAATATGGCCGCGCCACCTGCCCCGCCCACAACACCAGATGCTGACCCGCCTGATAGCGCAACGGGCGCTCGCTGCACAGGCGCAAGCGCAACACGCTGGCGCTCAGCCAATCGCTGGCGACCACTTGCGCGGCAAGACCATCGCGCAGCGGGTCAAAGGTTTCGACTTGCAGATCGTCAACCACCTGGCACTGACAGGCCAACCGCCAACCCTGCTGGCGCTGTTCATTGCTCAAGGCATCGGGACGGCTGTCGCTGGGCAGGCCCTCGACACATTTGACCAGGCACGCGTGGCAACTGCCGGCGCGGCAGCTATAGGGCACCGGCACGCCGTTTTGATTGAGGGCATCGAGCAGGTTACTGCCTACCGCCACTGCCCATTGGCGTTCGCCGACCCGTAACTCAGGCATCGACATTCTCCCAGGCGGCCGCGCAACGGTTACGGCCGTCACGCTTGGCGCGGTACAGCGCCTGATCGGCGCGGTGCAAGGCGTGATCCAGATCGTCGCCCAGTTCCAATAAGGTCATGCCCGCCGACAGGCTGAGATGGGCGATCTCCAGGCCGACCAATTCGACATCCATGAAGGCTATGCGCAAGCGCTCGCAACAGGCCGTCAGGCGCTCGGCATCGCAATCGGGCAACAGCACCACGAATTCTTCACCGCCATAACGGGCCAGAATATCGCCATCGCGCAGGCAGGCCGTGGCCACTCCGGCGAACGCTTGCAGCACCTGATCACCGGCGGCGTGGCCGTGAACATCGTTGATGCGTTTGAAGTGGTCGAGGTCGATCAGCGCCAGGCCATGCACCACACCGACTTCCATGGCATTCAACTCGCGGGAGGCCAGGCGCAGGAAATGCCGGCGGTTGAACAGCCCGGTGAGTTCGTCGGTCGCCACCAGGCCTTCGAGCTGGCGCATCATCCCGCGCAGGGTGTCTTGATGCGCCTGCAAGGCGAACCGCCGCTGCCGCATACGCTGGCGCGACACCTGGACGTAACGGGCATAGAGCACCAGCCACCCGAGTACCACAAACAGCACGCACACCTGCAACAGGGACTGCGTCGGGTCGTGCAGCTCGAAGTGGTAGAGCTCCCATAACGTGATGGCGCTGAAACTGAAAAACACCAGCAACGCGCAACGCACAAAAGCAATACGCGACAGATGAAACAGCCCGAACAACAGGATCAGCAGGTAAAACACCAGAAACGCACCGCGCGCCTCGTCCAGATGGGCGATCAGCCAGGATTGCCAACCCAGCCCCAGCAGAATTTGCACTTCGGTCAGGCTGGGGTCGGAACACCGCAGGTTCGTGCCGCTGTAAAACACCGCGAACAACACGGCCTGACTGAACACCGTCAACACGCTGCCGATCACCATGCCAGCAAGGGAGTCGTTGTAATGGCCGGTGAAAAACGCCAGCCACACCAGCAGCAAGGCCAGGGCATAAGTGCCGGCCGCAAGGGCAAAGCGTTTGAGCAAAAGCCGCTGGATGGCGTTATGGGTCAATCGTTGATTCACCGTGCGAAAGGAGGCTGTCAGAGTGTCCTACTCTACAGGCCGGATGCCACTTTAGTGGCGAGTCTGATAAATGACCATTCAATTTTTGTGGCGAAAATCTGGCGTCAAACCCATGACCCGCTTCCTGTGAGTCGAGCCTTGCTGCATTCCAGGTAGCAGCTGCCGAAGACTGCGTTCGCTGTAGCAGCTGTCGAGCTTGCGAGGCTGCTGCTACAGGTTCGCGTTGTGCGGCTATATCAGGATTCGTGGCGATCCGCACCGGCGATGTATGCGACCAACGTTTGACTGTCAACAGATGTACCCGCCTTTGATGCGCGGTATACTGCCGCGCCTTTTTAGCGTCGCGCCAGCATGCCCGGCGTGCCTTGAAAGGTGTCTGCGACCGACCGATGCACCCAAGCCGCAGGCACCTTATTGAATGTTCCCGTCTTTTAGAGGAGCGCGACTCGATGACCGTGATCAAGCAAGACGACCTGATTCAGAGCGTTGCTGACGCCCTGCAATTCATTTCCTACTACCACCCCGTGGATTTCATCCAGGCGATGCACGAGGCCTACCTGCGTGAAGAATCGCCTGCAGCCCGCGATTCCATCGCGCAAATCCTGATCAACTCGCGCATGTGCGCCACCGGCCACCGCCCGATCTGCCAGGACACCGGCATCGTCACCGTGTTCGTGCGCGTAGGCATGGACGTACGTTGGGATGGCGCCACCATGGGCCTGGACGACATGATCAACGAAGGCGTGCGCCGGGCTTACAACCTGCCGGAAAACGTCCTGCGTGCCTCGATCCTCGCCGACCCGGCGGGCGCTCGTAAAAACACCAAGGACAACACCCCGGCCGTTATCCACTACTCCATCGTTCCGGGTAACACCGTGGAAGTGGACGTGGCGGCCAAGGGCGGCGGTTCCGAGAACAAGTCGAAAATGGCCATGCTCAACCCGTCCGACTCGATCGTCGACTGGGTTTTGAAAACCGTTCCGACCATGGGCGCCGGCTGGTGCCCACCGGGCATGCTCGGCATCGGCATCGGCGGCACCGCCGAGAAAGCCGCCGTGATGGCCAAGGAAGTGTTGATGGAATCCATCGACATTCACGAGCTTAAAGCACGCGGCCCGCAGAACCGTATCGAAGAGATGCGCCTGGAGCTGTTCGAGAAGGTCAACCAACTGGGCATCGGTGCCCAGGGCCTGGGCGGTCTGACCACCGTGCTCGACGTGAAGATCATGGATTACCCGACCCACGCCGCCTCCCTGCCGGTGTGCATGATCCCGAACTGCGCCGCCACCCGTCACGCGCACTTCGTGCTCGACGGTTCCGGCCCGGCCTCGCTGGAAGCGCCACCGCTGGACGCCTACCCGGAAATCGTCTGGGAAGCCGGCCCGTCGGCCCGTCGCGTCAACCTCGACACCCTGACGCCGGAAGAAGTGCAGAGCTGGAAGCCGGGCGAAACCGTCCTGCTCAACGGCAAGATGCTCACCGGTCGCGACGCCGCGCACAAGCGCATGGTCGAGATGCTGAACAAGGGTGAAACCCTGCCGGTGGACCTGAAAGGTCGCTTTATCTACTACGTCGGCCCGGTTGATCCGGTGCGCGAAGAAGTGGTTGGCCCGGCTGGCCCGACTACCGCTACGCGGATGGACAAGTTCACCCGTCAGATCCTCGAGCAAACCGGCCTGTTGGGCATGATCGGCAAATCCGAGCGCGGCCCGACCGCAATCGAAGCGATCAAGGACCACAAAGCCGTTTACCTGATGGCAGTCGGCGGCGCGGCTTACCTGGTGGCGCAAGCGATCAAGAAATCCCGCGTGGTGGCGTTCGCCGAACTGGGGATGGAAGCGATCTACGAGTTCGACGTGAAAGACATGCCGGTCACCGTTGCGGTGGACAGCAAGGGTGAGTCGGTACACATCACTGGCCCTGCGATCTGGCAGCAGAAGATCAGCGAAAGCCTGGCGGTGGAAGTGCAGTAAGCGCTTCAGTTTGCCAATGCGGCCGGCTCGTCTGTATGGACGAGCCGGCCTTTTTTTGCTTACGAATAATGCCAACGGCATGAAAAGCTGTGTAGCTACAACTATTTGATCTACCAAAACCCTCCAAACCTGTCAGATCTGACAGGTTACGTAGCATTCCTGCTTTGTTAGCGTCTGATCCATCCAGCGACACCGTTGCCAGGGCTAGCGCCAGGCCAAAACAGGATCAGCCCCATGGAAGAGCAAGCGTCCCTGAGTATCACTGAACCCTCTATCGCCAAGAGTGCTTCGATCGCCACCATCGGCAATAGCTGGGGCAAGGTGGGTCCGACGGGAGCCGCTTCATTTGTATTGCCTCTGCCTATTTCGTCTGGCCGTGGCTGGGATCCTCAGCTCTCGCTGAGCTACAGCAGCCAGTCCGGAAACGGTATGTTCGGTCTCTGCTGGCAGGTGGACCTCCCGGCCATCACCCGCCAGACCACCAAGGGCGTGCCGCGTTATCTGGGCGATGACGTGTTCCTCAACACTGCCGGCGAACAACTGATGCCCGAGCGTGATGACGAGGGCAACATCAAGGCCAGGGACGTAAATGAATACCGCGGCCAGCCCATCGGCAGCCATAAGGTAGTGCGGTATCGGCCGCGGGTCGAACAGACGTTCGAGCTCATCGAATTCTGGTATTCCGACGTCACGCCAGAGGGTTTCTGGTTGGTGCACGGAGCCGACGGCAGCCTGCACCTTTTCGGCAAGGCCGACAGTT
Source organism: Pseudomonas sp. GW821-FHT03E01 (assembly GCF_059420765.1). NCBI lineage: Bacteria > Pseudomonadati > Pseudomonadota > Gammaproteobacteria > Pseudomonadales > Pseudomonadaceae > Pseudomonas > Pseudomonas sp. GW821-FHT03E01. Next base: position 140,819 of record NZ_JBWKUI010000009.1, read on the forward strand.
CCCGCGTGGCCGACCCACAAGCGCCACTCCATGTGGCGGCATGGCTGCTGCAGGAAAGCATGAATGCCCATGGCGAGCATATTTGCTACGAGTACCTGTCAGAGGAACAGAACGAGCCTCCTGACCCGCATGACTACCGGGCCCAGCGATATTTGCATCGGGTGCTCTATGGCAATGTTGACGCAAGCGACCAGTTGTACGGCTGGAGTGTCTTGAGGCCGGCACCACCTGTATGGCTCTTTCACCTGGTATTCGATTACGGCGAACGCACGCTGGAACTGGCTGAAAAACCGGTTTATGACGGCGCGACACTCAAGCCATGGTTGGTCCGTAACGACCCGTTTTCGTCCTATGGGCGAGGCTTTGAAGTGGGCACTCGGCGCCTCTGCCGGCAAGTGCTGATGTTCCACAATTTTCCGGAACTGGGTGATAAACCCGTACTGGTGCGCCGCTTGCTGCTGGAGTACTCGGGCCACACCGGGCCCTGGTCCTACAGTCAAATCACAGCGGCGCGTTATCAGGCGTATGACGCCAGCGGCGCCGTGGAAACCATGCCGCCGATGGAGTTCGATTATTCGGCTTTCGAACTCAATACACAGCCAACACCGTTCTTTCCGTTCGACACCCAGCCTGGTATCGAAGACAGGCAGTTCTATCAATGCGTCGACCTGTTCGGTGAGGGCCTGCCGGGGTTTCTGTGCCGCTATGACCAGTGCTGGTACTACCGGGAGCCGTTGCGTGACCAGGCCGGTGGTGATCGCATCAGCTATGGCCCGTGGACAGCGCTCGAAAAAATCCCGGTGGCCGACCGGAACAAGCAAGTGCATCAGGCCCTGATGGACCTGACCGGCGACGGTCGTCTGGACTGGATCATCGCTCAACCCGGAATGTGCGGTTTTTTTACGCTGAACCCGGACAGGACCTGGTCAGACTTCATTCCGTTTACAGCGTTTGCGCTGGAGTTTTTCCATGCCCTTTCACAATTGGGTGACTTCAACGGCGATGGACTCAGTTCTCTGGCGATGATCGGTCCCAACGCTGTACGCCTTTACGCCAACCAGCGTGATCGATTTGCCAGCCCCGAGGAAGTCTCTCATGAGCCGCTGGATGACCGTTTGCCGTCGTTCAGCGACTCCCGCAGTGAGCTGGTGTTTCTAGGCAACCTGCTGGGCAGCGACATGACCGATTTGTGCCGCATTCGCCACGACGAAATCAAATGCTGGCCGAACCATGGGCACGGAACATTCGGTACAGGTTTCGTCATCAAAGGCCCGACCTTCGATTACGCGACTTTCGACGCGGCGCGGGTGCGCATCGCCGACGTGAACGGCTCGGGCGCTCCTGCGCTCATCTATCTGAACTCGGATGACTTCTGTATTTACCTCAACCAGGGCGGCAATGGGTTTGCGACAGACCCGATCACTGTCCTTTGGCCCGAAGGCGTTCGCTACGACAACCTGTGCCAGGTCTCGCTCGCCGACCTGCAAGGGCTCGGTTGCGCCAGCCTGATCCTGACCGTGCCGCACATGAAACCCCGGCACTGGCGCTATGATTTTGTCGGCGCCAAACCGTATTTGATGATCGCCAGCAACAACAACATGGGGTGCCGCACGGAGGTGGTGTACCGCAGTTCGGCGCAGGAATGGCTGGATGAAAAACAGGGAATTCTCGACCTCAATAAACACGCCGTTTCATACCTGCCTTTCGCTTTGCAGGTCGTCAGCCAACAAACCCAGCTCGACGAAATCACCGGCAATTGCCTGAATCAGTATTTCAGCTATTTCGAGGCCTGGTACGACAATCAGGACCGGGAATTCCGCGGCTTCGGGCGGCTGCACCAGACCGACAGCGAAACCGCTTCGGATGAAGACGAAAGCTTCACCGAACCGGCATTGGTTTGCACCTGGTTTCATACCGGCAAACAGATCGACATGTCTTGCACCGGTTACTTTGACCGTGACGATGAGGCACACCCCTTGGGCGAAACGCTGTTTTGTCGATACCACCCGAGCGACGAATGCGAAGAACTCATCGAGCCTGCCGATGAGGCCATGGCCCACGCCATCGCGCGTGCCCTCGCCGGCTCGGTGCTGAGAGTGGAAACCTACGCGGAAAATGACCCGACCACTCCTTACCTGGTTGAGCAGTCCCGCTACATCGTTCGCAAAGTGCTAGAACGGGGCGAACACCATCCCGACGCGGTGTTGATGGTGTCGTCGCTGGAAACCATCACGTACAACTATGAACGCTTCATCGACGACCCATTGTGCCGCCATGTCATTAACTTGAAACGGGACGAGTTCGGGTTGACGACCCACAGCATCACGGTCAGTTATGCCCGGCGCAGGACCGAGGAGGATGAACCGCCCTTTACCGATGTCGATGAAAGGACATGGTGGATTGATGCCCATGATCGGGCCCAGCAGTTCTACTACTTGAGCGAAACCCGCGCCAGTTTCATTCACTTGCTCGACCCGCAAGGCTGGCGGCTCGGCCTGCCTTATCAACAACGCGGCAATGCGCTGGTATTGCCCAAGAAATCGGAAGCTGGAGGCCTTGATCCCAAGGAGATTTGTTATAGACAGTTTCTCGAGCTGTTCGCATCAGCCGAATGGGCGGCTGTGCGGGAACTGACCTCGCAATCGGTGCAACGCTACGTCACGACGACCAACGACGAGTTGCCGGATGGCGATGCCCAATTCGAGGCATTGGCAGGGCCAATGGAAATCGCTCAGTTGGACAAGAAAGCGCTGGAGGTCTACGACGACGTAACGCCTGCGATCGATATCCGGGCAGAACTTGAGAAGATTGGTTATCTGTCCATGAATCTGTTTCTGGGCACGGACGAAGAGGCCGAGAAAGAAGAGGACAAACAGAAAAATCTTTGGTCCGCGCTCTACAACTTTGCCGAGTATGCAGGCCTCGAACGCTTCTACCGGGTGATGGAATACAACGAAACCCGCAGCCATGGTGTGACCAAAGCGACATACGACGCTTACTGTCTCGCGCCCCTCAGCGTCGAGCAGCCGGATGGCTGCACCACTCGCGTCGAGTTCGATTACCACTCACTGCGAGCGCTGCGCACCACTGATGCCAACGACAACGTTGAAGAGGCCCTTCACGATCCCTCTGGTCCGCACACCGTCACCTATCACGGAACAGAAAACGGTGTTCCCGCCGGCTTCCTGCCCATCGACAAATACAACCGTCCTGAAGATGCCAGCCCCGACACGGCTATCAAATACCCCAAGGAAGCGCTGCAAAACGCGGCCAGCACCTTTCGCAAGGACCTGTTCAGCTGGATGGGCCAGCTCCAAGGCTCCGTGGGGCAGACATCGGAGTGGCTGGGTGACTGGATCACGCAAGGTTACGTGTTGCCCAGCCTGCACCTGCGCGCCAGTGCCCGCCTGCGCCTGGCCCGACTCAAGACCCGGACACCGGCAGAACAAGCGTTGTGGGACCTACTGGTCAGCGTCCCTCGCATTCCGGTGCACAGCGTCGCTTTGAGCGCCGATCGTGACTTTTACGATGAAGAACCCCCGCAAATCCAGATCACCCTCAGCCTCGTCGATGGCTTCGGCCGCCCCTTGCAAACCCAGCAACGGGTCGAGCCTGGTGATGCCTATGTCGTGGAAAACGGCAAACTGGTGAACGAAAACGGCAAGCCAACAGTTGCACACGCCGAGCGGCGCTGGCGCATCAGCGAACGGGTGGAATACAACAACAAAGGACTGCCGGTACGAACCTATCGTCCCTATTTCGCCAATGCTTACGGCTACATCAACGACGATTGCCTCAAGGAATTCGGCCATCACGATAAAAGTTTCTACGATGTGTTGGGGCGCCTTATCAAGGTCATCAACGCCAAAGGGGATATCGCGCTGGAAAAAATCCACCCCTGGTTCACAACCAAGCTGGATTTTAATGACACCTACGTCGCGCCAGACACGAAAGGATTCAAGGCGGACAAGCAATGATGAGTACTGTCGACCGCAATACACCGTCAATAACGTCCCATGATGCGCGAAGCCTGCCAGTACGCCAGATTGCCTACCTGTGCAATGCGGCAGGTGGCACTGTGAAACCTTTGATTACCCGGCTACGCCATGACGTTATCGGGCAGCCGGTGGAGCAACGGGACCCGCGACTGGCCGATGCTCCCAAACCCAACCTGGCCACGGTTTACGGCCTGACCGGACAATCGGTCAAGGTCGACAGCGTCGATGCCGGCGTGCGGATAACCCTGGCGGGGCTGGCCGGTGAAACCCTCCAGCACTGGGATGAACGCGGCAACCATTGGCGCACCACTTACGACAACCAGCTGCGCGTGCTGACGCTTGAAGAGCATGGTCAGGGCCTAGTCGACGCCAACATCTACGCCGATGTATCGGCTGATCCCGCCCACAACTTGCGTGGCCAGTTGATCAAGCAAGTCGACCCCTCAGGCGAACTTGAGATCAAGAGTTTCAGCCTGCACGGCCAACCGCTGCGCGACAGCCGAATCCTCAGCGAGGCCGGGACCTTCACCAGCAGCCGAACCTACAGCCCACTCGGCGCGGTGCTGACCCAGACGGATGCCGGCGAGCATCAGCAACGGATGCGCTACGACATTAGCGGGCAACTGCGTCAGGTACACCTGCGACTCGAACCCACGGCGGCCTGGACGCCCGTTCTTGAAGACACCCGATACAACGCCGCCGGCCAGATCATTGAGCAAAAGGCCAGCAACCAGGTGGTCAGCACCTGGACATACGACGAGGCCGATGGCCGTCTCAACAGCATGAGAGCCGGTGTACCCGGGCAGGACCCGCTGCAGTTCTTTGAATACCTTTACGACCGGGTCGGTAACGTGTTGCGCATCGACGACCTCACGTTCAAACCGGTGTTCTTCAAAAACCAGCTCATCGATGGCCACCGCGAATTCACCTACAACTCGCTGTACGAGCTGACCAGCGCCACCGGGCATGATGCTGTCCCGAGCCCTGACTTGTCGGGTCGCCCCTCGCCGAGCGACCCGAAAAACCACCTCAATTACAAACAGTTTTACATGTACGACGACGGCAACAATCTGATCAAGCTGACCCATCAGCGTGCAGTGGGTGGTTACACCCACCAGATGTACATCGACCCGAACAGCAATCGTGGCGTGCGCTGGAAACCGGGTGATCCGCCACCGGAATTCGACAAGTTGTTCGACCGCCATGGCAATCTCCTGGCCTCGGCCCCGGGAAGACCCCTGCACTGGAACATCCGCGATCAACTGGCCAGCGCAACGCTGGTTGAACGTGACGAACGCCCCAACGATGTAGAAGACTTTCGCTACAGCCAGGGTGTACGGGTGTTCAAACGCCACGAATGGCAAGCCTCGACCCTCACCCATTTTCATCGAGTGCTCTACTTGCCGGGGCTGGAAATCCGCACCCGCGACAACGGCGAGGAACTGCACGTCATTACCGTGCCGGGCGGACGAGGCAGCGTGCGTTGCCTGCATTGGGTCAGCGGCAAACCCGAAGCGATCGATAAGGATCAGCTGCGCTACAGCCTCGATGATCACTTGGGCTCCAGCGTGATGGAACTGGATCAAGACGCGCGGATAGTCAGTCACGAGGGCTATTACCCGTTCGGCGACACCGCCTGGCTGACAGCACGCTCTGCGCTGGAGGTCAGTTATAAAACCATCCGCTACTCAGGCAAGGAAATGGATGAATGCGGGCTGTGTTACTACGGCAGTCGTTACTATGCGCCATGGTTGTGGCGCTGGGTAAGCGCGGATCCGGCCGGGGCTGTGGACGGGCTGAATCTTTATGCGTTTGTGAAGAACAATCCGACGAACTATTTCGATGATGACGGGCAACAGCGAACGCCGGATGAACTGAAAGCTGTCATTGATCGCTACTCAAATCTGCTTACAGCGGTCGAACCCAGACTGGACAAGTCGATTTATCAATTCAACAACCTTAACCGTACCAGGGATATCTACAAATCCAGTGGTAAAAGGGCTGCGCTTACATTGGTCAATGTCTTGGCGTCTGCAATGATCGCAGGCCTCGTTGGTGGTTTAGCGACAACTGCCGGCACGTTCGCGACCGGCGGCAATGTGGTGGCAGGCGCAGCAATTGGTATCGGGGGGGCTGCCTTGGCAGCAGATGTATCAGGTAATGCGATTGACAGCGTCGGGCAGAAGAACGCTTTCGGATACTCGCTCCTACCGAAAGGCGACGACTACGATTTGGGCAATATAGAAGAAGATGCAAAGCCAGTTCGCATAAGAACCGAAATAAAAAAAATTCTAGGAAAGTACAGCCCGCTGCAAACGGACGGAAACAAGGAAACATTGATGGCAGGGGCGATTGGGACCGCTGATACGCTGACACAACAAAGTACTCACCTGGAAAAATTTCTTGCGTTTTTTCGCCTGAGCATCGAAATGACCGAGGCGCTTAATGACACACTTGGACCAAGAGATCTTGAGTTGGTAGAACAGGGCGTCTATTTGCTGAGTGACTTTCTGAATACTGAAAAAGAGAAATCCGATTCGGCTTTGGAAGAGCTTGAAAGTCTCGGTGGCAAGCACATAGCGCTAGCAGCTGGAACTCGTCATCGGCTGGAGAAAACTGAAACAGTCATAAAAGGGAAGATGCAGCGTGTCGTGGATCTGCGTCCTAGGGCAACCGAGCATCTCCAACGAAAAAAAGCCGCTTGAACAGGCGAGGAACAGAATGAGCCAGAGCATCTCGCTCCGCACGCCCACTCTGATAGTCAACGATTGTCAAGGCTTGACGATCAGGCAAGTGGCTTACATGCGCACGGAGGCCGGTGGCAATCTCGTGCGGTACATCATCTGAAAAATCAGATCGCCAGCGATGTCCTTCGTCAAATCAATATATTAGGGCTTACCCAACGCCGCACTCAGGACGTCAGCCAGCAACTTGAGACGATGGGCTCAGGTTCAGCCGTTGCGCTATCGACTGCCCGCAGAACGGGGGTTCTGGTGGCAGGGAAAGCCCTCAGTTATGGCGCCGGAATCCTTGTCGGCCTCGGCGCACAAGCATTGGGCGTCGCAGCTCCGGGTGTCGGCAACGCGGTTGGCGTAGCGATTGGACTTTCCGCCAAAATCGCCGTGAGTGCGGCAGTCGATTATGTGGCTGAACGCACAGGGCTCAGTGCCTCGGTCAACCTGAAAACCAGCAAACTGACCGCAGATAAAAACATTAAAAAAGCTGAATATAAAACGATGGAACTGACTGACTACATCGCAGCGAAATACAGGAACATGAACTTCAGCTCTCAAAAGTCGCAATTGAAACTCACGAAAGAGGCCACCACTATGGCGGCCAGCGAAATATTGAAGGCGACCCTGGCGCACATGCCTTCGGAAGCGGTGAGCGCAATGAGCAGTGGCGTAGGCATTGCAATGGGAATACCGGAAATCATCAATGAAACACGCGGTGCCCTCAGAGGAAAATCTGACGAAAAAATGGATCAGTTCGAACAGGGGATCATTGAGCTGCAAGGCGCTATTACCTCAGGCATGAACAACATTATTGAACAGGCGAATGCCCTTTCCATCACCCAGATAGGCGGAATCGAAATAGAGGCCTTGAAGGATAAGACCAACGAGAGCGTTGGCCTGCTGGGCGATCTGCTGCAGAAAGTTCGAGCCCATGGAAAAGGTCATCGGGTCGCGGCGTAAACCATCGTGTTTACGCCATGTGGCACCGCCCACACAGGGCGCGCATGTTATGGTGCGCGCCCGTATCACTTCCTGTTTCCCACAGTATGCTGCCGACTTCTCGTACAGTGCGTATTTCCCTTTACACCTTGCTGATCCTCGCCGGAGCCGCGCTGGCGGCCGGTTTTGCCTTGCGTCACGCCGAACGCCAGGCGCTGGAAGAAGACGCCGCCCGCGCCAACCAGCAACTGGCGCTGTACGCCAATTCCCTGCATACCCTGATCGACCGCTACCGCGCCCTGCCCGCCGTGCTGGCACTGGACCCGGAGTTGCGCGCCGCGCTCGATGGCCCGGTAACGCCTGAGCAACAGGACGCACTGAACCGCAAACTGGAAAAAATCAACGGTGCCGCGCAGTCCTCGACCCTGGAACTGCTCGACCGCACCGGCCTGGCCGTGGCCGCCAGCAATTGGCGTTTGCCCAGCAGTTACGTCGGCCACAACTACGGTTTTCGCCCTTACTTCAGCCAGACCCGCACCCAGGGCGCCGGGCGCTTTTATGCGGTAGGCGTCACCAGTGGCATTCCCGGTTACTTTCTCTCCAGCGCGGTGACCCGCGACAGCGGCGAGTTCCTCGGCGCCATGGTGGTGAAACTGGAATTCCCGGAACTGGAGCGCGAATGGCGTCAGGGCAGCGACACATTGCTGGTCAGCGATGCGCGCGGGATCATCTTCATTGCCAACCAGCCGGGCTGGCGCTATCGCCTGTTGAAACCGTTGAACGACAGCGATCACACCGAGCTCAAGGCCACCCGCCAATACGACAAACAACCGCTGACACCGCTGGATTACCAATCGCTGCAGCGCTTTGACGACAACAGTGATCTGGCGCGCGTCGTCGGCCCTGACGGCACGGCAAACTACTTGTGGGAATCGCTGCCGCTGACCACTGAAGGCTGGACCTTGCACCTGCTGCGCCGCCCGCAAGTCGCCTTCGAAGACATCCGTAACGCCGCGCTCGCTGCTGCCGGGTTGTGGCTGGCGCTGGTGTTTCTGTTGCTGTTCCTTAATCAACGCTGGCGCCTGGCCAAAATGCGCCAACGCAGCCGCGAAGAACTCGAACAACTGGTGGAAGAACGCACCCGTGACCTGCGCACCGCTCAGGACGGACTGGTGCAATCGGCCAAACTCGCGGCGCTAGGGCAGATGTCCGCAGCGCTGGCCCATGAAATCAATCAGCCCCTGACCGCCCAGCGCATGCAGCTTGCTACGCTGAGGTTGCTACTCGATCACGGCCGGGTCGACGACGCCTACAAGGCGCTGAAACCGGTGGACGACATGCTCACGCGCATGGCCGCCCTCACCGGCCACCTGAAAACCTTCGCGCGCAAAAGCCCCAGCGGTTTGCGCGAACGACTGGATCTGGCGGCGGTGGTGGATCAGGCCCTGCAATTGCTCGACGCGCGCCTGCGCGATGAACAGGTCAGCCTGGTGCTGCACCTGACCCGTCCGGCCTGGGTACGTGGCGATGCGATTCGTCTGGAACAGGTGCTGATCAACCTGCTGCGCAACGCCCTGGACGCCATGCAGGGCAAACCCTGCAAGCGTCTGGAAATCCGCCTCGAAGCCGATGAACAGCTATGGCGCCTGAGTGTCATCGACAATGGCGGCGGCATTGCCGAAGAACACTTGAGCCAGGTGTTCGATCCATTCTTTACCACTAAGCCGGTGGGTGATGGCCTGGGTTTGGGGCTGGCCGTGTCCTTTGCCATCGTCCACGAAGCGGGCGGACGCCTGAGCGCCGATAATGGCGAAAAAGGCGCGGTGTTCACCCTGACGTTGCCCATTGATCTGGAGGTAGCTGCCTGATGCTCAATTCGGTGATGGTGGTCGATGACGAAAGCAGCATCCGCAGCGCCGTCGAACAGTGGCTGAGCCTGTCGGGGTTCGAGGTGCAGCTGTTCAGCCGCGCCGATGAGTGCCTGGCGCAACTGCCGAAACACTTCCCCGGGGTGATTCTCAGCGATGTGCGCATGCCCGGCATGACCGGGCTGGAGCTGCTGGCCGAAGTGCAGCGCCGCGACGCCGATTTGCCGGTGATCTTGCTGACCGGTCACGGTGATGTGCCAATGGCCGTCGAAGCGATGCGCGATGGCGCCTACGATTTCCTCGAAAAACCCTTCAGCCCGGAAACCCTGCTGAGCAGCCTGCGTCGGGCGCTGGACAAGCGCCGGCTGGTGCTGGAAAACCGTGCCCTGCACGAACAGGCCGACAATCGCGCCAAACTCGATGCCACCCTGCTGGGAGTGTCCCGTGGTTTGCAGACGCTGCGCCGGCAAGTGCTGGATCTGGCGACGCTGCCGGTCAATGTGCTGATCCGTGGCGAAACCGGCAGCGGCAAGGAACTGGTTGCCCGCTGCCTGCACGACTTCGGCCCCCGCGCCGACAAGCCCTTTGTCGCGCTGAACTGCGCGGCGATTCCCGAGCAGTTGTTCGAGGCCGAACTGTTCGGCCATGAGAGCGGCGCGTTCACCGGCGCCCAGGGCAAGCGCATCGGCAAGCTCGAATACGCCGACGGCGGCACGCTGTTTCTCGATGAAATCGAAAGCATGCCGCTGGCGCAGCAGGTGAAACTGCTGCGGGTGTTGCAGGAGCAGAAGCTCGAGCGATTGGGCTCCAATCAGAGTATCCACGTGGATTTGCGGATCATCGCCGCGACCAAACCCGACTTGCTGGATGAAGCCCGGGCCGGGCGTTTTCGCGAGGACCTGGCGTATCGCTTGAACGTCGCCGAGCTGCGGCTGCCGCCGTTGCGTGATCGGCGTGAAGACATTCCACTGTTGTTCGAGTTCTTCGCGCAGAGTGCCGCCGAACGTCTTGGCCGTACCTTTCCACCGTTGAGCGGGCCGCAATTGAGCCATCTGCTGAGCCACGACTGGCCAGGCAATGTGCGCGAGCTGGCCAACGTCGCCGAGCGCCAGGTGCTGGGCCTCGGCGAACCGGAACCGGTGGGGATCGATCCCGGCCAGTCACTGGCGGCGCAGGCGGAAGCCTTCGAAGCGCATTGCTTGCGCGCGGCGCTGACCCGGCATAAGGGCGATGTGAAAGCGGTGCTTGAAGAACTGCAACTGCCGCGCCGGACCTTCAATGAAAAGATGCAGCGCCATGGCTTGAGCCGGGAGATGTTCATATCCGACACATGACCTGTGGCGAGGGGGCTTGTCGGAACGCCGCATCGCCCCGTTCGGCTGCGAAGCAGTCGTAAAATCTGCAAATGTGGTGTACCTGAAAAAATGCCGGGGAGCGCTTCGCACTCCAACGGGGGCAAGCCCCCTCGCCACAAGTGATCGGCGGAAATCCGCTCATACTTACGCATACCTTGAGCGACTATCCGCTCAACAAAACCTCTCACCCCCTCTAAACCGGCCCTCCTCCCCTTGGCACAGCTCCTGCTATAGCCCCTGCAGGCTGCGTTTACACGCGCTCCACAAAAACAATTAAACGAAGGATCCTTCAATGGATAACTCCAACGCCCTGCCCCTTGGGTCGGCTGCCGTGCCGGCTAAAGAAAGAAGCACCGCCAGCCGGATCAAATCGATCTTCAGCGGCTCTGTCGGCAACATGGTCGAGTGGTATGACTGGTACGTCTACGCCGCCTTCTCCCTGTACTTCGCCAAAGTCTTCTTCCCCAAAGGCGACACCACCGCCCAACTGCTCAACACCGCCGCAATCTTCGCCGTGGGCTTTTTGATGCGCCCGATCGGCGGTTGGCTGATGGGCCTCTACGCCGACAAGGCCGGCCGTAAAGCCGCGCTCATGGCGTCGGTCTACCTGATGTGCTTCGGCTCGCTGCTGATCGCCCTGAGCCCGGGCTATGAAACCATCGGTATCGGCGCGCCGATCCTGCTGGTGTTCGCCCGCCTGCTGCAAGGTTTGTCGGTGGGGGGTGAGTACGGCACCTCGGCAACGTACCTCAGCGAGATGGCGACCAAGGAACGTCGCGGCTTCTACTCCAGTTTCCAGTACGTGACGCTGATCTCCGGCCAGCTCATCGCCCTGGGTGTGCTGATCGTGCTGCAAAACTTCCTGACCACCGAAGAGCTGTACGCCTGGGGCTGGCGCATTCCGTTCGCCATCGGCGCGTTGTGTGCCGTGGTCGCGCTGTACCTGCGTCGTGGCATGGAAGAAACCGAGTCGTTCACCAAGAAAGAGAAAGCCCGAGAAAGCGCAATGCGCACCTTGCTGCGCCATCCCAAGGAACTGATGACCGTGGTCGGCCTGACCATGGGCGGCACGCTGGCGTTCTACACCTACACCACGTACATGCAGAAATACCTGGTGAACACCGTCGGCATGAGCATCTCCGACTCCACCACGATTTCCGCGGCCACGCTGTTCCTATTCATGTGCCTGCAACCGATCATCGGCGGGCTGTCGGATAAAGTCGGTCGGCGGCCGATCCTGATTGCCTTCGGTATTCTCGGGACGCTGTTCACCGTACCGATCCTGACCACCCTGCACACCATCCAGAGCTGGTGGGGCGCGTTCTTCCTGATCATGGCGGCGCTGATCATCGTCAGCGGCTACACCTCGATCAACGCGGTGGTCAAAGCCGAACTGTTCCCGACCGAAATCCGCGCCCTGGGCGTCGGCCTGCCGTACGCACTGACCGTGTCGATCTTCGGCGGCACCGCTGAATACATCGCCCTGTGGTTCAAGAGCATCGGCATGGAAACCGGTTACTACTGGTATGTCACGGCGTGCATCGCGGTGTCGTTGCTGGTGTACGTGACCATGAAAGACACCCGCAAGCATTCGCGGATCGAGACCGACTGACAGCAATATTGATAGTGGCTGTACCGTCCTCTTCGCAGGCAAGCCCGTGAAGAGGACGACTCAGTCTCAAGTCAACTCGGCCGCCGTCTGCTTCGCGTACTTGCCCTGCACGTAAGACGCCCCCGCAATCATCACCACCAGAATCCCCGCCAACACCAGCGACGAACCGATGGTGCCGAAATCCAGGCCACCCTTTGCATGGGGTTTGGTCAGGAAGTCGCCCAAGGTTGCGCCGAATGGCCGCGTCAACACGAACGCCACCCAGAACAGCAGCACCGACGAAATCTTCGTGAAGTATTTCAACAGCACCACCAGCGCAATGGTCGAACCGATCAACAGTGCGCCGCCGGCAAAACCCAAGCCCGAGTCGTCGGCCAGGTAATCGCCAAGCGCCGTGCCCAGGGTGTTGGAAAACAGAATCGCCATCCAATAGAACATCTCGCCCCGGAAGGTCTGGACCTTGGTGACGTTCAGCGAATCGCCGCTCAAGCGCCAGGCCGCGAAAATCCCCAGCAGAATCGCAATCAGGATCATCGAACCCGTGGCGTAGCCCAATTCAAGGGTGCGGTCCATGAAGTCGGACATGGTGGTGCCAGCGGTGCTGGTCGACAGAATCACGATCCAGTACAGCACCGGCTTGTAGGTTTTGGACATCAACTGCGTGACCAGCGTCAGCACAAAGACGCTGATCAGGATCAGCGAGCTGATGGCGTAACCGACATTAAGGGTCATCGATAACAAATCCCCCGCGGTTTCACCCAGGGTCGTTGCGCAGATTTTCATGACCCAGAACGCCAGGGTGATCTGAGGAAGTTTATTCATTCAAGGCAAGCTCCAGTTCGTGGCGGTCGTTTCTTCGGGTTATTGACCGGTGCGCAGACTGGCGGTGGAGCGGTGAAAAATAGGTAAGTGCAGGATGAAAATTCTGTCACGCAGACAAGAGAGCCCGATTAATCGCTGGTTAATGCCCAGTACGCATCCTGCCCCCCGTCGATCAATTCATTGCAATGTGCAAACTGGAGTTACCCATGAAAACCAAACTGATGCTTGCCCTGACCCTCTCTGTGCTGGCGGCCAATACCTTCGCCGCCGATGGTTACGACCGCACCGGTTCCGCCGTCTTCACTGCGCAAAGCAACACCGCAGACGACAGCCGCACTGACGCGGCCAAAGTCGCTACCGACAGCGTCGATCGCACCGACGCTGCCCGTACCAACTGATCCCTGTACGCACCACACAGCCCGGCTCTGGCCGGGCTTAGTCATTTCTGGGGAAAGCAAAACCCGGTGATCGCCACAGAAGCCCCACTCCCACTGATTGAAATCTGCCGCTGGCCCTTGCACCATGCTCATCTCCCGGACGCCCTCAGGAATTCACTCCATGCCCGACGATATCCATTTCTACGAACCCGCCAACGGCCATGGCCTGCCCCATGACCCGTTCAACGCCATCGTCGGCCCGCGTCCCATCGGCTGGATTTCCTCCCAGGACGCCAACGGTCGCCTGAACCTGGCACCCTACAGCTTCTTCAACGCCTTCAACTACATCCCGCCGATCATCGGGTTTTCCAGTGTCGGGCGCAAAGACAGCCTGAACAACATCGAGCAGACCGGCGAGTTCGCCTGGAACCTGGCGACGCGTCCGCTGGCCGAGCAGATGAACCAGAGCTGCGCCATGGTCGGGCCGGAAGTCAACGAGTTCGAACTGTCCGGGCTGACCACCGCCGCGTCGAAGATCATTCAGGTGCCACGGGTCGCCGAAAGCCCGGTGTCCTTCGAGTGCAAGGTCACGCAGATCATTCAGTTGCAGCGCGCCAACAAGGAAGTGGTGCCGAGCTGGCTGATTCTCGGCGAAGTGGTCGCCGTGCACATCGCCAAATGGCTGTTGAAGGATGGGGTGTACGACACCGCCGCGGCAGAACCGATTCTGCGCGGCGGCGGGCCAGCGGATTATTTTCAGCTGGGGCCAGAGGCACTGTTCAAGATGTTCCGCCCGGGGGCGGTCAAGTGATTACCAGAGCAGGTCGGCGTCTTGTTTGACGTCTTTGAGGTGGGTCAGCTCTTTGGCCGCGGCCTCGTCGGCTTCATGAGCGGTCTTGAACGTCTGGCCTTCCAGCACTTTGTGAAAAACCGGGGCACCGGAACCACCGAGGGCTTTGACGGCAATCGCGGCGTGGTAACCGCCCTCGCCCGGTACTACTGCTGAAACGGCTTCGAAGTGTTCAAAGGCTTTACGTGCCATGTCGCGGATCCTGGCTAATGGAGAGTTGCGCCATTAAACCCTCAACCGGCCAGTTTGTGTACCGCTGCCTGGGACTGGCCGAGGGCCTGGGTCGCCGAGACATCCTTGAAAGTATGGAAATCCAGGCTGTTGACCACCATTTCCTGCACCAGCTCGGCAAAAATCTGCATCGCCGGGCTGCCGAAGTAAGCGGTCATCGCCTGTTGGCTGGCCCAGAAACCGGACACCAGCCACAGCTCGGGATCACATTGCGAGTGCTGCAGGGCGAAGCTCAGGCAACCCGGCGCGTTGCGCGACGGTTCGATCAGGGCGCTCAGGCGCGCACCGAGTTCTGCCGAACGCCCGGCGCGGGCGCGAACGAAGGCCA
The DNA here is from genome assembly GCF_059420765.1 of Pseudomonas sp. GW821-FHT03E01. Lineage (NCBI taxonomy): Bacteria > Pseudomonadati > Pseudomonadota > Gammaproteobacteria > Pseudomonadales > Pseudomonadaceae > Pseudomonas > Pseudomonas sp. GW821-FHT03E01. The sequence goes on from NZ_JBWKUI010000009.1 coordinate 155,934, forward strand.
TATGACTGACGGGGATCTGCGTAGACATGTTCAACCCTCCCAGGGAGTCGAGTGGCAGCCGTGGGACGGGCTGCGACAGGATCCAAGATTAGGCGGCGCATCACAGACAGCGTTAGTCGATTTCTGCCGGCTTATTGCACAATCCTGCGCAACTGCAAAAAGCCTCTGTAACAGCGCGCAAAGTACTGTCACACCGCTGTCACACCACTTTTAAGCAAGTTTCATCCACATTGCCCTGCTATGGCAGCCTCGTGTATTCACCCCGCGCAGAATCAGGCAAGCTTTTGACAGGATGTGTCTACCGCTGTCCCTTGCACAAATTTAAGCTCGGCCCATGACCAACACTTCACGGAGGATTCCCTGCATGTCGTCGCTCGATCACTTTCAGGCTCCGCTTCCCGCTGACATGGAAAAACAGCGCGCGGAACTGGCCGACCTCATCCGTCGCAACACGCTGGACGATGGTTCCTACGCCACCGCCGTCGGTTCGCTGTTCATGTCGCGTCACAGCAAATCCCATGATTTCGCCCCGGGGCTGGCCCAACCGGCCCTGTGCATCATGGCCCAGGGACGCAAGGAAGTTCGGTTGGCGGACGAACACTTCAATTACGACCCGCTGAATTACCTGGTGGTATCGGTCTCGATGCCCCTGAGCGGGCGGGTGGTGAATGCCTCGCCCGAAGAACCGATCCTCGCGGTGCGGCTGGACATCGACCCGGCGGAAATCACCGCGCTGATTGCCGACGCCGGCCCCATCGGCCTGCCCACACGGCCCACGGGCCGAGGCCTGTATGTCGAGCGGATCGACGCGGCCATGCTCGACGCCGTGCTGCGCCTGGCGCGTTTGCTGGACACACCGAAAGACATCGCCATGCTGGCGCCGCTGATTCGTCGGGAGATTCTGTATCGGCTGTTGCGCAGCCAGCAGGGGCATCGGCTGTATGAGATTGCCATCGCCAACAGCCAGAGCCATCGCATCGGCCAGGCGATCAAATGGCTCAACGGCAATTATGAGCAACCGCTGCGCATCGATGATCTGGCGCGGGAAGTGAACCTGAGCGTGTCGACGCTGCATCACCGCTTCAAGGCGATGACGGCGATGAGTCCACTGCAGTATCAGAAACAGTTGCGCCTGCAAGAAGCGCGACGGTTGATGCTGGCCGAAGGGCTGGAAGCGTCGGCGGCGGGGTATCGGGTGGGGTATGAAAGCCCTTCGCAGTTCAGCCGCGAGTACAGCCGATTGTTCGGGGCACCGCCGCTGCGGGACTTGGCGCGGTTGCGGTTGACGGTTTGATCCGGCATTTGTTGCGTGGCTGATGGCCTCATCGCGGGCTTGCCCGCGATGGGGCCAGTAAAATCAGGCGCTCAGTACTCGGCACGCCTCAGCCGGCAAGGTCACCGACACTGGATTGCCAATGCTCAACCCAACGTCCTGACACGGCGTGCTCAACGCGGTAAACGACACCCCGGAACATTCGACGGTGGTTTCGATGGTCGCGCCGATATCCCGCACAAACGTCACCTTACCCAGCAAGCGATTCCCCGCCGTCGCCTGGGGTTGCGACAATTGCAGGTCTTCGGGGCGAATCAGCATTTTCACTTTCTCCCCCACCACAATGCTGCTGCAGATCGGCACTTGCAGCGCATCACCGCCGGGCAGGCTGACCTTGCCATTGCCCAACGCCGTGGCCGGGAAAATATTCCCCGAACCGATGAAGTCCGCGACGAATTCATTGGCCGGGTGCCGATAAATCTCAATCGGCGTGCCCACCTGCTGCACCCGATGTTCACCCAGCACCACCACGATGTCGGCCATGGTCATGGCTTCGCGCTGATCGTGGGTGACCATGATGGTGGTGATGTTCAAGCGCTGTTGCAGCTGACGGATTTCCACCTGCATCGATTCGCGCAGCTTGGCGTCCAGCGCCGACAGCGGTTCGTCGAGCAGCAGGATTTTCGGCCGCGAGGCAATCGCCCGGGCAATCGCCACACGCTGACGCTGACCGCCGGAGAGTTTCGCCACCGGGCGATCAATCATTTCCTGCAGTTGAATCAGCTCAAGCAACTCCACCACCCGCGCCTGCTGATCGGCCTTGCTGACCCCACGCAGTTTCAACGGATAGGCAATGTTCTCCCCCACCGTCATGTGCGGGAACAGCGCCAGGGATTGAAACACCATGCCGAAATTGCGCTGATGCGCAGGGGTATGGCCGATGTCTTCACCGTCCAGGCGAATCTCGCCGCCGGTCAGGGTTTCGAGCCCGGCGATCATCCGCAGCAAAGTGGTTTTACCGCAGCCCGACGGGCCGAGGAAACACACCAGTTTGCCCTCGGGCAAATGCAGGTTCACATCCTTTACCGCGCAGGCCGAGCCGTAATGTTTCTCGACGTTTTCCAGAATCAGACCAGTCATTTGAATCACCTCAAGAAATCAGAACGAAACGCCGCCTTCGCCAACCAACTTTTCCAGCGCCCAAATGAGCACGAAGTCGATCAGCACGATCAGCACGGCAAACGAGAAAACGGTAGGGTCGAGCGATGACACGGTGCGGCTGTACATCCAGATCGGCACGGTCATGACGTCGATGGTGTAGAGGAAATAGGTCACGGTGAATTCGTTGAACGAGACGATGAACGCCAGCAGCATGCCCGCCAGAATCCCCGACTTCATCAACGGCACCACCACATCGACAATCGCCCGAGTCGGTGAAGCGCCGAGCATTTGCGCGGCCTCTTCGACTTCGCTGCCAATGGAAAGCATCGCTGCCGTGCAGTTCTTCACCACGAACGGCAGCGCCAGAATCACATGGGCAATCACCAGCCGCGAGGTGGTGATCTGGAATGGCAGGCTGTCGAACACCAGCAGCAAGGCCAAGCCCAACACCACCATCGGGAACACCAGTGGCAGCGACATCAATTGCAGCGCCACGGCCTTGCCACGGAACTCGCAACGGGTCAGCGCGTAAGCCGCCGGCACCGCGATGATCGTGGCGAAGATCATGGTCAGGCAGGCCACCAGCAAACTGGTGCTCATGGCCTTGCCCAGGCTCAGCACGTCGCTGGCGTCCGGCGAGACGAACGTGTGCCAGGCGGCCTTGTACCATTGCAGGCTGTAGCTGCTGGGCGGAAAGTCGAGGTTCGACGCGCCACTGAACGACATGACAATCATGGTCAGAATCGGCAACACAGCCAGCAGCAGAATGAAGCCCGAGAGGATGCCGGCGAACTTGCCGGTATCGCCCGGCAGCAGCGACTGACGCTTCTTGATCAAGGTGCTCATTGGGAAGCCTCCAGCATGCGCCGACGACGGCCAGTGATGTATTCGGACAAGGTCATGATGGCCAGGGTGGTAACGATCAGCACCACGCCGGCAGCGGACGCGGCGGGCCAATTCATCAGCGGGGCGATCTGGTCATGGACCATCACCGCCAGCATCGGCACGCGCCGACCGCCGAGCAGCAAAGGCACCACGAAGCTGCTGGCGTTGTAGGCAAACACCAACGTCGCGCCGGTGATGATCCCCGGAAAACTCATCGGCAACACCACTTGGCGAAACACCTGCAGGCGACTGGCGCCCAAGGTTGCAGCGGCTTCTTCGTAAGTGCGGGCGACTCCGCGCATGGCACTGGCAATCGGCAGCACAGCCAACGGGAACGCGGTTTGCACCAGGCCCATCAATACGCCGTTCTGGTTGTACAGCAGCATGATCGGCCGCTTGATCAGGCCCAGGCCCATCAGCGCCTGATTGAGCATCCCGCCCGGGCCGAGAATCACCAGCCAGCCGTAGCTTTGCAGCAACAGGTTGACCAGCAATGGCAACAGCACCGCCGCGAGGAAAATCCGCCGCACGAACGGTGAGGTCAGCCGCGACATGGTGTAGGCCACCGGGATCGCCAGCAGCACCGCGATCACCGCGCTGATCAGCGCCAGGCGCAGAGTCAGCAGCAAGGATTTGAGGTAGTACGGTTCCAGCAATTGCGCGTAACTGGCCAGGCTGAAGCCGGACCACTCCGCACCTTTGGTGCCCACGCTCATGCGCAGCACCAGGAGGCTGGCGGCAATCAGCACGCCGAGAAACAGCATCGACGGCGACATGAAAAACCACGCACGCACTGTCGGTGAGACACCCCGATTAGCGCGCGTGGGTGCGACGCTTACCGGATGGGTCAGAGGTTGGTGTTCCATAGCAAGGGTCTCGTCAATGGAAAGCAGCAAGACTGAGATTCGGCAAAACCTGTGGCGAGGGAGCTTGCTCCCGCTGGGTTGCGCAGCGACCCCAATCAATCACCGCGCCCTTTCAGATAGAACGCGGTGCCTGGTTTTGCGGCTGCTACGCAGCCGAGCGGGAGCAAGCTCCCTCGCCACAATGAATCTTCAAACCGCAGAAATCAGGAAGAAAAGATTTCCGTGTAACGACGAATCCATTGGTCATGCACGGTGGCCAGGAAGGCGTTGTCGTGCATGATCGCCTTCTCGGCAATCTGCTCCGGCGTAAGGATGTACGGGCTCTTGCGGGCTTCGGCGGAGATGATCGCCTTGGCGTTGACCGGACCGTTGTAGATGTCTTCGGCCATCTTGCCCTGCACCAGCGGGTCCAGAGAGTGGTTGATGAAGGCGTAGGCCAGGTCGGTATCGCCCGGACGGTTTTTCGGCATCACCGAGAGCATCAGGTCGGTGTAGAAACCTTCCTTCATGCCGAACGTGGCGCCCAGACCGTAGGCCGGGTCGCGGATCTGTTTGGGGAAAAACGCCGGTGCGTACAAGCCGCCCATGTCCAGGGATCCGGTGCGGAACAGCTCGGCGATCTGGTTCGGGTTTTCACCCAGGGTCACCACGCGGCTCTTGAGCTCGGCGAGTTTCTTGAAGCCTGGCTCGATGTTGTGTTCGTCACCACCGGCCAGTTTGGCGGCGATGATGATCAGGTCCATGGCCTCGGTCCAGTTCGGCGGCGGCAGGAAAATGTTCGGCGCCAGGTCGGCGTCCCACATCGCGGCGTAGCTGTCCGGGGCTTCTTTCTGGGTACGGGTGCTGTAGACCAGGCTGTTGCACCACAGCAGGTAACCGATACCGTGGCCATTGGCGCCGGTGCGGTATTTCTCCGGCACGTCCACCAGGTTGGGGATGCGGTTGAGGTCGGGTTTTTCCAGCAGGTTGGCGGCGGCCAGGCCTTCGGCGCCGACGCCGGCCAGGGTGATGATGTCGTACTGCGGACGATCACCGCCGGCCTTGAGTTTGGCGACCATTTCCGAGGTGCTGCCGGTGCGGTCAGCAATGACCTTGCAGCCGTACTTGTCTTCGAAGGTGGCCGCGATATTGCGCAGTGCTGCAAGGCCCGTGTCATCGGACCAGGTCAGCAGGCGCAGGGTCTTGCCCGCAAAGCGCGTGTCGCTGGCGTTGGCCTTGATGAACGGCATGCTCATGGCTGCCGCGGCAACCGAGGCCACGCCCACGGTTTTGATGAATTGACGTCTGTTCAGATCGTGCTCGCCCATGAAGGACTCCCTTTGTTTTTTTAAGTATGAGGTTGGTCGCAACCGTTGCATCCGCGCGGCCAGTTCGGCTTGAAGTCCCCGGTTTCAAAGGACTTGAGCTTGACCGGCGGGTTCATCCTGAGGTCGTGCAAAACACCTGACTATCGATAAATACTCATTGAAGCCATGACGTTGGCGCATGCCTCATCAAGAGGCATGCGCTCACTGTTTTCGTGCTGTCAGACGGCCCGAATCACGTGTTTGATTTCCTGGAAAGCCTGCAAGCCCCACGGCCCCAATTCGCGGCCGATGCTGCTCTGTTTGTAGCCACCCCAAGCGGTCTGCGGGAAGATCACTTGCGGCGCGTTGATCCACACAAGCCCCGCCTGCAAAGCGTTGGCGACCCGATCGGCGGCCTCGCTGTCGCGCGTGACCACACTGGCGACCAGACCGAACGGGCTGTCGTTGGCCAAGGCGATCGCCTCGGCTTCAGAGCTGAAACTGCGCACGCAAATCACCGGGCCGAAAATCTCTTCGCACCACAACGCACTGTCGAGGGGCGCGTCGATGAAAACGGTCGGCTGCAAAAAGTAGCCGCGCGACAGGTCTGCCGGACGATTGCCGCCGCAGATCAGCTTCGCGCCAGCGCTCAAACCGCGATCGATGTGGCCCAGCACCCGCTGGTATTGCGCCTGGTTGACCAGTGCGCCCATTTCCACGTTCGGGTCGAACGGGTCGGCCACGCGAATGGCTTCGGCACGGGCCTTTAATCGCGCGACAAATTCATCCGCCAACTCATCGGCAACCAGCACACGACTGGTCGCCGAACACATCTGCCCGGCGTTGAAGAAACCGCCGCCGCAGGCCACTTCCACAGCCAGTTCGATGTCGGCATCGGCGAGCACCAGCAGCGAGGATTTACCGCCCAGTTCCAGGCTCACGCCTTTCACGGTTTCCGCTGCCCGCTGCATCACCTGCACGCCCACCGCGTTGCTGCCGGTGAAGGAAATCTTGGCGATGCGCGGGTCAGCCGACAGCGGTGCGCCGACCGCAAGGCCGGTGCCGCAGACCAGGTTGAACACACCGTTTGGCACACCGGCCTCGGCAATGATCGTCGCCAGTTCCAGCTCCGGCAGCGGCGTCACTTCAGACGGTTTGAGCACCACGCAGCAACCGGCGGCCAGGGCCGGGGCGAGTTTCCAGGCGGTGGTGACCATGGGGAAATTCCACGGCACGATCAGGCCGACCACGCCGCACGGCTCACGGCGCAAGCGGGCGCTGAAATCGTCACTCGGCAACGCCACGGCGCTGTCTTGTTTCGCGTCCAGGCCTTCAGCCAGACCGGCGTAATACTCAAAGGTGGCGATCACGTCGTCGACGTCGATGGCCGCTTCGAACAGCGGTTTGCCGTTGTTGCTCGACTGCAACTTCATCAACTGTTCACGCCCGGCCTGCACGCCTGCGGCGATTCTGCGCAGGATCGCCCCACGCTCGGCTCCGGTGGTTTTCGACCATTGCTTAAAAGCGTTGGCCGCCGCGGTGACGGCCTGATCGACAGCGTGTGCATCGCCGCCGTTAACGGTGGTCAGCAGGGCTTCGGTCGCCGGGTTGATCACGCGCAGATGTTCGTTGCCAGCGGACCATTGGCCATCGATGAACAGGCCGTCGAGGGTCGTCGGAAAGGTCATGGGAGCACTCATTGCGACACCGCCTTCATCCACTGGGTCTGGTCGATTTCAATCAGGGTCGGGCCCTGACGATCGGTGGCCAGGCGCAACGCATCACGCAAGCTGTCAACACTGTTGACCGCTTCGGCCGCACAGCCCAGGGCCTTGGCGACACCGATAAAGTCCGGGGTATAGATGTCCACGCCCACCGGCTCGATGGCGCGGTTGACCATGTATTTCTTGATCTCTTCGTAGCCCTGGTTATTCCACAGCAACACAATCACCGGCGTACGCGCTTCCACCGCACTGGCCAGTTCCGGCAAGGTGAATTGCAGGCCGCCGTCGCCGATCAGGCACACCACCGGAGGGCGCGTGCCGCCTTCGACGCTGCCACCGAGCCAGGCGCCAATCGCCGCCGGCAAGGCGTAACCGAGGGTGCCGTAACCGGTGGACGAGTTGAACCAGCGACGCGGACGCTCCGGGTTGAAGGTCAGGTTGCCGGTGTACACCGGTTGGGTCGAATCGCCGACGAACACCGCGTTCGGCAATTCGTACAGCACGGTTTCCAGGAAGCGGGTCTGGGCCAGGGTCGGGGCGTCCCAGGTCGCGGCGAGCTCTTCTCGCAAGCGAGCGGCGCGCACCTGGCCCCAGTCATTGCGGCGCTCGGCCAGCGACTTGTGGGACAGCGCACTCAGCAGGGCCTGGGCGGCATTGCGCGAGTCGGCCACCAACGCCACCTTCGGCGGGTAATTACGCACGGTCTGGTCTGGGTCGATGTCCACGCGCAGCAGCACGCCCGGGATTTCGAAACCGCCGGCGAAGGTGATGTCGTAATCGGTTTCGGCCAGTTCGGTGCCGATGGCCAGCACCACGTCAGCCTCGGCCACCAGCGCACGGGTGGCCACCAGGCTTTGGGTCGAACCGATCAGCAGCGGATGGCTGGATTCGAGCATGCCTTTGGCATTGATGGTCAGGGCCACTGGCGCATCCAGCAGCTCGGCCAGTTCAGTCAGCTCGGCCGCCGCATCGATGGCGCCGCCACCCGCGAGAATCAATGGGCGTTTGGCACCGGCCAGCAGGTCGGTCATGCGGCTGATCGCGCTGGGCGAAGCACCGGCACGATCGATGTTCACTGGCACGCTGGAGAGCAGGTCATCGGCCTCTTCGACCAGTACGTCCAACGGGATTTCGATGTGCACCGGACGCGGACGCCCGGCCTGGAACAGCGCGAAGGCCCGCGCCAACACGCCCGGCAATTCCGCCGCCGACATCAAGGTATGGGAGAACGCCGCCACGCCGCCGACCAGTGCGCTCTGGTTCGGCAGCTCATGCAGCTTGCCGCGCCCGCCGCCCAATTGGCTGCGCGATTGCACGCTGGAGATCACCAGCATCGGGATCGAGTCGGCGTAAGCCTGGCCCATGGCGGTGGTGATGTTGGTCATGCCTGGACCGGTGATGATGAAGCACACGCCCGGTTTGCCGCTGGTGCGGGCATAGCCGTCGGCCATGAACCCGGCGCCCTGTTCGTGACGTGGAGTGACGTGGTTGATGCTCGAACGGGCCAGCCCGCGATACAGCTCCACGGTATGCACCCCGGGAATGCCGAACACCTGCTCGACCCCGTAATCTTCGAGTAACTTGACCAATACTTCGCCGCACGTCGCCATGTGTTTGCCCTTTTTGTTCGTTTGAGACGCCGGGCCTGCGCAGTGTTTATGATGGATTGGCAGGCCAGGGAATGGCCTCATTGGAACGGGCGACACGTAGCCGCAACAATGGATAAAAAGTCATACTAGCCATGTCCTCACGTCATACCTTGGATCCCAATGAAACGACTGCCTCCCCTGCCGGCGCTGCACACTTTTCTGATCACCGCGCAGTGCTGCAACTTCACCCGGGCCGCCGAACAGCTGCACATCACCCAAGGCGCGGTGAGCCGGCAGATCGCCGGGCTGGAAGATCATCTGGGCTATGAACTGTTCATTCGCCAGGCGCGGGGCTTGAGCCTGACCGCCGAAGGACGTGAGTGGTTGCCACGGGTGCAGCAGATTTTCGGCCTGATCGATGAGGCCGTGGAGCAGATCGGCGAGAAGCGCGAAACCTTGCAACTCAAGGCGCCGACCTGCGTGATGCGCTGGCTGTTGCCGCGCCTGTTGCAGTGGCAAAAGGAACGCCCGGATGTGCCGGTGGAATTGACCACCACGGTGAAACACGGCGTGGACTTTCATCGTGAACAGTTCGACGCGGCGGTGATGTATGGCCCGCCGCCGGAGAGCTCACTGGCCTCCCATCATTTGTTCGATGAGCAACTGACGCCCGTGTGTTCCCGGCCGATGCTTGAAGGGCCACTGGCCTTGCAGACACCGGCAGACCTGCAACAGCACTTGTTACTGCATCCGACCCGGGATGAACGGGACTGGAAAGCCTGGTTGAAAGCGGCGGATATTCATCTGAGCAATGTCGGCAAGGGCCAGCATTTCGAAACCCTGGACCTGGCGATGTCGATGGCGTCCCAGGGGACAGGCGTGGCGATTGGCGATTGGTCGTTGATCGGCGATGACCTGAGCGCCGGGCGGCTGGTCATGCCCTTTGATTTGAAGGTGAAAACCGGATTGGCGTATTACCTGGTGTTCCCCGAAAAACCTGCGCCTTCGCCGAAGTTGCGCGAATTGATGGGGTGGTTGGTGGAGCAGGCGCAGGCACGGTAACCGCCCCCCCGATGATCGTTCCCACGCTCCGCGTGGGAATGCAGCCCGGGACGCTCCGCGTCCCATCCGGAGCCGAACGCGGAGCGTCCGTTGAGGCATTCCCACGCAGAGCGTGGGAACGATCAATCACTCAATACCCGACCGTAAACCGCTGGCGGGAATGCTTCGGTGTTTCCACTTCATCCAGCAACGCGATCGCGTAATCGGCAAAGGTAATCCAGCTGCGGCCCTGCGCACTCACCAGCAAGTCATCCTTGCCGACTCGAAACGTGCCCGTACGCTCACCTTCGACAAACTCCGCCGACGGCGACAGGAAGGTCCAGTCCAGGTTCTGTTCCTGACGCAAGGTGTTGAGGAAATCGGCACCGGCGCTGGCCTCAGCCTTGTATTCCTTCGGGAAGCCTTCGCTGTCGATCACCCGTGTGCCGCCCGGCAGCAACAGCGAACCGGCACCGCCCACCACCAGCAGACGCTTGACCCCGGCCTGCTTCACCGGCTCGATGACGGCGCTGGCGGGGATGGTGGAGAAATGTGCAGCACTGATTACTGCATCATGACCAGCGACGGCGGCTTGCAAAGCGGCAGCATCGAGCACGTCGACGTTTTTGCTGACGACACCGGCACGCTGGCCGATTTTAGAGGTGTCGCGGGCGATGGCGGTGACGCTGTGACCGCGACGCAGGGCTTCTTCCAACAGTTGGCTACCGGCACGACCGGTGGCACCGATGATTGCGATTTTGCTCATGACGTTCTCCAGTTGATGTAACTGTGATGTATAGCGTGTGTGTAATCAGCACAACCTTTGTGGCGAGGGAGCTTGCTCCCGCTCGGCTGCGAAGCAGTCGTAAAACCTGTAAATGCGGTGTGCCTGATGGAGTGCAGGGAGCGCTTCGCACTCCAGCGGGAGCAAGCTCCCTCGCCACAAAGGCTTGTTCAGTTTCAGGTCCGACGGGTTACCACTTCATCTCGCCCTTGGCGACTTTGGCACTCAGCTCCAACGAGCTTTCTTCGCCCAGGGTCGGGTAGCGTTTTTTCATCGCGCCGATCAGTTCGGCTGAATCTTTCGCCTTGGCGGTTTCTTCGTCGAAAGCCTTGATGTAATCAGCGGTGAACTGCACAGCCGCCAGGGAGCGAGCGCTCTCGCCCAGGTAGTGACCCGGCACGATGGTGTTCGGCTTCAAGGCTTCGATCGTGTGCAGCGTCGTCAGCCAATCGGCATGGGACTGCGCGGTCTGGGTATCAGCCATCCACACATGAATGTTTTCGGCGACAACCACGCCACCGACCACTGCCTTGATCGACGGAATCCACACAAAGCTGCGATCCGGTTGCTTGCCATCCAGGCCGAGCACCTGCAGTTTCTGCCCTTCCAGCATCAGGCTGTCGCCCTTGAGCACGTGCGGCACGATGGTTTTGTTCGGCACGTCGGCGCCCATTTTCGGACCCCAGAACGCCAGTTTGCCGTCGACGGTTTTCTTGATGTGATCAACGGTCGGTTGCGAGGCCAGCACTTTGGCGTTCGGGAACGCCTGGGTGAGGGTGTCGAGGCCGAAGTAGTAATCCGGGTCACCGTGGCTGATGTAGATGGTGGTCAGTTGCTTGCCGCTGGCGCGGATTTTTTCCACCACTTGTTCGGCCTGGGATTTGCCGAATTGTGCGTCCACCAGAATCGCTTCCTTCTCGCCGCTGACCAGTACCGAGGTCACTGGGAAGATCGCGTTGGTGCCCGGGTTGTAGACGTCCAGGGTCAGGGTCGACGCCGCAGCGGCGTGGGCCGCGAAGCCCAGTGCGGCGGTTGCCAGAAGAATGCGTTTGATTGAAGTGAAGCCGATCATCTGTTGCTCCGTTGTCCGAATGCCGTGCTTGGCGATGGGACAGAGCTTAGTTGCCTGGTTCGATACAAAAAATGCGATGCTTGAACATAGTTTGTTTCTGAAAGCGGGCAAATCATGGATCGTCTACAAGCAATGCGGGTGTTCGTCACGGTGGTGGACCTGGGCAGCCAATCGGCCGCCGCCGATCACCTGGACCTGTCGCGGCCGGTGGTTTCACGGTATCTGGCGGAGCTGGAAGATTGGGTCGGCGCACGCCTGATGCACCGCACCACGCGCAAATTGAGCCTGACCGCCGCCGGCAGTGAAATCCTGCCCCGGTGCCGGCAGATGCTCGATTTATCCAGCGACATGCAAGCCGCCGTCAGCGAGCCGGACGACGCACCGCGCGGCCTGCTGCGGATCAGCGTCAGCACCTCGTTCGGCCAGGCGCAACTGGCCGATGCCATGGCCGCCTACGTCAAACGTTACCCCGGCGTAAGCATCGATCTGCAAATGCTCGACCGCACGGTGAACCTGGTGGATGAGCGCATCGACCTGGCCATCCGCACCAGCAACGACCTGGACCCGAACCTGATCGCCCGGCGGCTGACGGTCTGCCGCTCGGTGATCTGCGCCTCCCCCGCTTACCTGCGCGAGCACCCGGCGCCACAGCGGGTCGAAGACCTGAGCCTGCACAATTGCCTGACCCACTCCTACTTCGGCAAAAGCCTCTGGCATTTCGAGCAGGATGGCGAACCGGTCTCGGTGCCGGTACAGGGCAACATCAGCGCCAACGAAGCCAGCACGCTGTTGCGCGCGGCGATGGCCGGGGCCGGTGTGGCGATGCTGCCCAGTTACCTGGCCGGCATGCATATCCACAGCGGCGAACTGATCCGCCTGCTGCCCCAGGCCGAGCCCCGTCAGATGAACATCTATGCGGTGTATGCCTCACGCAAGCACATGCCGGTGGCGTTGCGCAGCATGCTGGATTTTCTGGTGCTCAGATTTCCCGAAGAACCGGCATGGGATGTGGGCCTTTAACCGGAGCGAATGTGGGGTGGTTTTGATGGCAACTCACCGGCGCTGACCTATGCTCAAAGCAGTACCCAAGGGTATTCGTTCAGAGGTCAACGCCATGAACATCAAAACAAGAAGATACCTTGCCATTTTCATCACCTGCGCGGCGACGCTGGCGCTGTATGGCACAGCCGCCTGGCGTGTCGAACAGTTGCGCAAAGTGCCCCATGACTTCGCGAGCTGCAACTTCGAGCGCTGCATCCCCCACAGCGCAAGCCTCAACGCCCTCCGCTGACGAACACCTTGTGGCGAGGGGGCTTGCCCCCGTTGGGTCGCGAAGCGGCCCCAGCATTTCAATGAGAACACCGCATTCACCGAATTACGACTGCTGCGCCGCCGAACGGGGGCAAGCCCCCTCGCCACAAGGGTCAGGCCTCGCTCTTCTGATCGGCAGCGTCCTGATCGGCCTTCAAGCGGTCGCGAAAAGCCTTGGGCGAGATCCCCACCCGACGTCGGAACAAGCGTGTGAAGTTGGTCGGATCGGAAAACCCCAGCACATCGGACATTTCATAAATGGTCATGCTGGTGTAGGTCAGCAAGCGCTTGGCCTCCAGCAACTGACGCTCGTGCATGATCTGCAACGCCGGTTGCCCCGCCAGTTCACGGCACGTGCCGTTGAGGTGGGACACGGAAATCCCCAGCCGATGGGCCAGGTCCTCGACCTTGACGTGCTGGCGATAGGTCTCCTCCACCAGCTGTATAAAACCGTTGAGGTATTCCCGGGCACGCTGCGGACGCTGATTGGCAGCGCGGCGCTGGATCACCTGGCGGCTGACCCACACCATGATCACGCTGACCAGGGAATGCATGAGCATTTCCCGCGCCGGCTGATGGCCGGTGTATTCGCTTTGCAGCGCTGAAAACAGGCTGTTGAGGTACTCGCTGTCCTTGCCCGCCGGGTAGCTTTCGGCTTGGGCCAGGGCATTTACCGAATTGCCCAACTGCGCCTGAAGATGGGCGACCAGCGGCGCGGCCAGGGTGACGACGAACCCTTCGACGTCCTCGGAAAACCGATAACCATGCACCGATAACGGCGGCAGGATGATGATTGCCGGCTCAGCCAATTGTGAGCGTTTCCCTTCGATTTCAAGCTCTGCCTGACCTTTGAAGACGAAGAGCAACTGACACAAATCAGCGTGGCGATGGGGTTTTATTTCCCATTGATGTTCGCGGCTGCGTTTTGAAATGGTTTCACAGTGGAGCAAATCGGGGGTCGGCCAATCCAGGCTTTCACCGTAGAGTTTGAACACCGGAATCGATGGCAGGGCGGGCTTGTTCATCACTTCAATCCAGGCCTCGAAGGTAACGGGGCGATAATCGCACCGATTGGCAGAATGTACAGGTATCGGCTCAGTTTTCACCTTCAATTGACGGACCCGCAAGTGAAAAATGCAAGCACTCGATCCATAAAAATCATCCACCGGCGTTGGTCGCGTGGAGCTTGCGAGTCATAAAAACAATGAAAACACTAAAAACCCAAATCGCCATCATCGGCGCCGGCCCCTCTGGTTTGCTACTCGGCCAATTGCTGCATAACGCCGGCATCGACACCCTGATTCTCGAACGCCAAACCCCGGACTATGTGCTGGGACGCATCCGTGCCGGTGTCCTCGAACAAGGCATGGTAGAGCTGTTGCGTCAGGCCGGAGTGGGCCAGCGCATGGACGCCGAAGGGCTGGTTCACACCGGCTTCGAACTGGCCCTGGACGGGCGCCGGGTACACATCGATCTGCAAACATTGACCGGTGGCAAAACCGTGATGGTGTATGGCCAGACCGAGGTCACCCGCGACCTGATGGCCGCTCGTCGGGACACTGGCGCGCAGACAATTTATTCGGCCGGCAACGTCGTCCCCCACGGCATGAAAAGCGCTGAACCCTATGTGACCTTCGACAAGGACGGCGAAACGTATCGACTCGATTGTGACTACATCGCCGGTTGCGACGGTTTCCATGGCGTGGCGCGACAGTCGATTCCTGCCGACTGCCTGAAGGTATTCGAGCGGGTGTATCCGTTCGGCTGGCTGGGGATTCTCGCTGACACTCCGCCAGTTCACGAGGAGTTGGTCTATGCGCGGCATGAACGGGGCTTTGCGTTGTGCAGCATGCGTTCGCCGACACGCACCCGTTATTACCTTCAGGTACCGGCCCAGGATCAGGTCGATGACTGGTCCGACCAACGCTTCTGGGACGAACTCAAATCCCGTCTGCCAGCGGCCCTCGCCGATGTGCTGGTGACCGGCCCGTCGATCGAGAAAAGCATCGCGCCGCTGCGCAGTTTCGTGGTCGAGCCGATGCAGTACGGGCGGATGTTCCTGGTCGGCGACGCCGCGCACATCGTCCCGCCCACCGGTGCCAAAGGCCTGAACCTGGCGGCCAGCGACGTCAGTACGTTGTTCAATATTCTGCTGAAGGTTTACCGCGAAGGCCGTGTTGATTTGCTGGAGAAGTATTCCGAAATCTGCCTGCGGCGGGTGTGGAAAGCCGAACGGTTTTCCTGGTGGATGACCTCGATGTTGCATCGCTTCGACGAGCACGACGCGTTCAGTCAGCGCATCAGCGAATCGGAACTGGCCTATTTCGTTGACTCCGAGGCGGGCCGAAAAACCATCGCGGAAAACTACGTCGGCCTTCCATACGAGGCTATCGAATAGGCTCCTACCGACTTACACTGGCGAGCACTCCCGCTCGCCTTGCTCCTTGCGGGTCCATCACTGCCCGCAGGTTTTATCGTGACCAATCTCAACCGGCCTGAAACGCCCAAACCGGCCATTCGCAGCGTGCTGATCGCCCTGATGCTGGCGATCTTTCTGGGCGCGCTGGACCAGACCATCGTCGCTGTGTCGATGCCGGCGATTTCCGCGCAGTTCAAGGACGTCAGCCTGCTGGCCTGGGTCATTTCCGGCTACATGGTGGCGATGACCGTGGCGGTGCCGATCTACGGCAAGCTCGGCGATCTGTATGGCCGCCGCCGGTTGATGCTGTTCGGCATGGGCTTGTTCACCCTGGCTTCATTGTTCTGCGGCATGGCGCAAAGCATGGAGCAACTGGTGCTGGCGCGGATCTTTCAAGGCATCGGCGCCGGCGGAATGATTTCGGTGAGCCAGGCGATCATCGGCGACATCGTTCCACCGCGCGAACGCGGTCGCTATCAGGGCTACTTCAGCAGCATGTACGCGGTGGCTAGCGTGGCCGGCCCGGTACTCGGTGGCTACATGACCGAATACCTGTCCTGGCGCTGGGTATTCCTGATCAACCTGCCGTTGGGCCTGGGTGCCTGGTGGGTGGCTTATCGCACGCTGGTAGGGCTGCCGGTGCCGCAGCGCAAGCCGATCATCGACTACCTCGGTACGTTGCTGATGATCATTGGCCTGACGGCGTTGTTGCTGGGCATCACTCAGGTTGGCCAGGGGCATTCGTGGCGCAGCCCCGAAGTGGCGGGTTTGCTCGGTTGTGCGGTGGCGGTGCTGGCGGTGTTCGTCTGGCATGAACGGCGGGCGCGGGAACCGTTGCTGCCGATGCATTTGTTCGCCAACCGCAATGCGATCCTTTGCTGGTGCACGATTTTCTTCACCAGTTTCCAGGCGATTTCCCTGATCGTGCTGATGCCGCTGCGCTTCCAGAGCGTCACCGGCGCCGGGGCCGACAGCGCGGCACTGCACCTGTTGCCGCTGGCCATGGGCTTGCCGATAGGCGCCTATTTCGCCGGGCGCCGGACCTCGGTGACCGGTCGTTACAAACCGATGATCCTGACCGGCGCGTTGCTCATGCCGTTGGCGATTCTCGGCATGGCGTTCAGTGCGCCGCAGGCATTTGTGCTGAGCAGCCTGTTCATGTTGCTCTGCGGAATCGCTGGCGGCATGCAGTTCCCGACGTCGTTGGTGGGCACGCAAAACTCGGTGGATCAACGGGACATTGGCGTTGCCACCAGCACCACCAATCTGTTCCGCGCTCTGGGCGGCGCAGTGGGCGTGGCGTTGATGTCGGCACTGTTGCTGGCGTTGTTGCAGGATTCCAGTTTCGCGCACCTGGCCGGCTCGTCGCTGATTGCCGAGGGTCGTTCGGGGAATGTCTTGCTCGATGGTTTGAACGCCGCGCCGGGGGATGCGCAAAACGCCTTGCGCGCCGAGCTGCTGCTGACCTTCAGGCATTTGCTGATGGTCAGCGCGGCGGTGTCGCTGCTGGGGCTGGCGGCGGCGATTGCCATGCCGAACAGGGTGTTGCGCGGGCGGGAAGACAAGGTTCGCTAGAAAGACCGAGGCTTGCCCGCGAAGACGTCAGCCCGGACACCACTAACGACCAGGCGTTGTGTTGCTTTCTGTGGCGAGGGAGCTTGCTCCCGTTGGGTGGCGCAGCCGCCCCAAACCCATTCACCACCGCTATTCAGATAACCTGCGGTGCCTGATTTGCGACTGCTGCGCAGTCGAGCGGGAGCAAGCTCCCTCGCCACAAAAGTCCCACTCCACAGGCCCACTCCACACAACATCACTGCATCGGGCTATTGAGGCCGGGCGTGCAGCTGTTGTTGCAGGTTCTGGATCTGCGCCTGCAGGGTGTTGATGTTGCGGGTGACCTGGCCACGGAAGGCGTCGAACTCGGCGGTATTGTTGCCACCTTGCGCCGCGGCCGGGCGGTTGTCCTGTTGGCTTTTGAGCACGATCATGTCTTGCTCCAGACGCTCGACTGCAGCGCTCGGGTTGCCTTGCCGCTTCAGCGCAGCGATATCGGCGCCAAGGCTTTTGAGTTGGGCGTCGACTTTGCTGGTATCGGCCGGTGCGCTCTTCAACGCGGCCAGCTCGCCGCTCAAGGCTTTGACCTGGGCCTGCAACTGAGCATTGGCGGCTTGTTGTTCGCTGGCCTGCGTGGTCATTTGCGCCAGGCGCTTGTCCAGATCGGAGGTCTGGCCGAGCACGCCTTGCTGCTGTTTACTCTGATCCTGGAGTTTGCTTTCCAGCTGTTTGCTCTGGTCCTGGAGCTTGCCTTCCAGTTGTTTTATTTGCAGCTTCAACGCTTCACTGCCGGTGTTGACCGTGGACTGGCTGGCCACGACCTTGCCGGAAATGTCCTGCAAGCGCCCCGCCGCTTCCTCACTGATACGGGCGAAACTTTCCTGGGTCGCCACCAGTTGTTGTTCCATCAGCGATATCTGCTGGAAACTCCACCAGGCAAGGCCAGCGAAGGCAAAGAACAACGCACCGACCAACGCCCACAGCGGGCCGGTGCTCGGGCCTTTGACCTTGACTACCGGTGTGGTGCGCGAATGCACGGAAGTGCGCGCGGTGGTCGGAAAATCATCGTCGTCGAGGCTGTCGGCACGCAGGCTCGGTACATCGTCGAAGTCGTCGTTGGCATCGTTACGCATGGACATTGAGTCAACCTTTGTAAAACGCGGTGATGGCTTGATGCGGCGAAGTATAACCCTCGCTGCCGCACCGGTTGACCCTGAACCCCGAACTCGGTTCAGTGAGGGCCGGCCCTTGTGTGTCAGCGAATGTCCTGAGCCTTCCACCAGGCGCAAAATTCATCGAGGGCGGTCCAGAGACTGACTTTCGGATCGTAATCCAGATAATGCCGGGCGCGACTGATGTCCAGGGTGAAATTTTTGTTCATTACCTGCATGCCCAGCCGCGACAGGATCGGCTCGGGACGACCCGGCCACAGCTTGCAAACACCCTCGTTGAGCGCGGCAAGGCTGTAGGCCAAGCCGTAGGAACGGTAACGGGTCACCTGTGGCACATCCATATTGCGCATCACGTAATTGACCACATCCCACAACGGCACCGGTGCTCCGTTGCTGATGTTGTAGGCCTTGCCCAAGGCCGAACCGCTGGCCAGCAAGCTACTGAACAACGCCTCATTGAGGTTTTGCACACTGGTGAAGTCAACCTTGTTCAGGCCATTGCCGATAATCGCCAACCGCCCTTTGCGCTGCATCTTCAGCAACCTGGGGAAAATGCTCATGTCGCCTGCGCCCGTCACGAAGCGCGGGCGCAAGGCCAGGGTTTCGAGGCCGAACTCCTGCGCACCGAAAACTTTTTGCTCGGCCAGGTATTTGGTTGCGGCGTAAGGATGCTTGAAGCGCTTGGGCACCTGGTCTTCGGTCAACCCCAGGTGATCGCGGCCATCGAAGTAAATCGATGGCGACGACAAGTGCACCAGGCGCCGCACCCGTTGTTTCAGGCAGGCCTCGACCACGTTCTCGGTGACCTCGACGTTGCCTTGATGGAAATCCTGATAGCGCCCCCACAAACCGACAGCGCCTGCGCAATGGACCACGGCTTCGACGTCGGAACACAGGTCGCGCGCCAGTTGCGGGTCGCTCAAGTCGCCCTGGATGAACTCGGCACCACGGCGCACCAAATGCTCGACGCTCTCGGCCCGGCGACCGTTGACCCGCACATCCAGGCCCTGCTCCAGGGCAAAACGCGCAAAGCGTCCGCCAATGAAGCCGCTTGCGCCGGTGACCAGAATCTTCATGTATTGCTCCGAATATTTCGTTTTGCGTTTTTCGTTTTGCATAGGGCGTGAGGTCTTGACGCCAGCCGTCAGTCCAACGGCACCAGCCATTGCTTCGACGAACGCACCAATTGATCGGTGAGTAACCCCAACAGCTGACCGCCATTGCGCCAATGATGCCAGTACAGCGGCACATCGATCGGCTTATCTGGCAAAAGCTCCACCAATTGGCCGCGCGCCAGTTGCTCGCGCACTTGCAATTCAGGCACCAGGCCCCAGCCAAGCCCTGCTTCCGTGAGACGAAGAAAACCTTCGGAAGACGGGCATAAATGGTGTTCGAAACCGCCATTCACGCCGACTGACGCGAGGTAACGATGCTGCAGGAAATCGTCCGGGCCAAATACCAGCGCCGGGGTTCTGGCCAACTGATCGGCACGCACACCTTGGGGAAAATGCCGGGCAATGAATGCAGGGCTGGCCAACGCACGGTAGCGCATCGCCCCCAACAGCACGCTGCGCGCACCGGCCACCGGCCGCTCACTGGCGCACAGACACCCCGCCACTTCGCCTGCGCGCATGCGTTTGAGGCCGACGGTCTGGTCTTCCACCACCAGGTCGAGCAACAGATGCTCCTGCGCGCAAAAATCCCCCACCGCCGCAGCCCACCAGGTGGCCAGGCTGTCAGCGTTCAGCGCGATGCGCAGGCGTTCCGGCAGGCCTTCTTCGTCCAGCGCCGGCACCAGGCTTTGCAGATCGCGCTCCAGCAATCGCACCTGCTGCACATGGTTGAGCAATCGCCGGCCAATCTCCGTCGGAGCCGGTGGCGTGACCCGCACCAACACCGGTTGGCCGACCCGCGCCTCGAGCAATTTGATGCGCTGGGAGATGGCCGATTGGGACAAGCCCAAGACCTGCGCGGCGCGTTCGAATCCGGCCTGCTCGATCACGGCGGCGAGGGCGGACAGCAATTTGTAGTCGAACATCAGTTTTCCTAATGAGCGATCAGCACTATTGGTTTTTCTTATACAACTTCCCACCGGAGAATGGCCAGCAAGAACTCTTGAACAAGGATCACCGACATGGCTGGCGAAACCTCATTGGCAACCCTGCTGCGCAGCATGAGCCCGCAACTCAACGACGGCGAATACGTGTTCTGCACGTTGCCTGACGGCAAGCTGCCCGCAGGCCTTGAGATTGTCGGCAGCTTCCGCGAACAGGAAGGGCTGACGGTGATTCTGCAACGTTCCCACGCCGAGAAGGCCGGTTTCAGCTTCGACTACATCGCTGCCTGGATCACCTTGAACGTGCACTCAGCCCTTGAAGCCGTCGGCCTGACCGCCGCGTTCGCCACGGCACTGGGCCAGGCCGGCATCAGTTGCAACGTGATTGCCGGCTACTACCACGACCATTTGTTCGTCGGCCAGGCCGATGCCGAACGCGCCCTGCAGGTACTGCGGGATCTGGCGGCCAACGCGGAGTAAAAATCTTATGTGGCAAAGCTATGTGAACGGCCTGTTGGTGGCCGCCGGGCTGATCATGGCGATCGGCACTCAGAATGCGTTTGTGTTGGCGCAGAGCCTTCGACGTGAACATCACCTGCCGGTGGCGGCGCTCTGCGTCACCTGCGATGCGTTGCTGGTAGCCGCCGGGGTGTTCGGCCTGGCGACGTTGCTGGCGCAGAACCCGACTCTGTTGGCCATCGCTCGTTGGGGTGGCGCGGCGTTTCTGCTGTGGTATGGCAGCCTGGCGCTGCGTCGGGCCTGCTCGAAACAGAGCCTGCAACACGGCGAGAACCAGACCGTGCGCTCATTGCGGGCGGTGCTGCTCAGCGCTTTGGCGGTGACCTTGCTCAACCCGCACGTCTACCTGGACACCGTGTTGCTGATCGGCTCCCTTGGCGCACAACAGACCGAGCCCGGTGCTTATGTCGTGGGCGCGGCCAGTGCTTCGTTGCTGTGGTTTTTTACCCTGGCCCTTGGCGCAGCGTGGCTGGCACCGTGGTTGGCACGGCCAAGCACTTGGCGAATCCTCGACCTTTTGGTGGCCGTAATGATGTTCACCGTAGCGTTCCAGTTGATCATCGCTTCATGATTTATTCCAAAAGGCTCTGGAACCTCTATTCCACACAGTTGTTGCGTGGTTATGCCGCACCCCCGGTGCTATGATCCGATCCCTGCGCCGCAAAGAGTACAAACTCCCCGGCGCATGTCTGGCCGCCCGTGATCGGCCTTGCGCTCACCGCAACTGACCTGATTAGGAGAATCATCATGGCTTTCGAATTGCCGCCGCTGCCTTACGCGCACAATGCCCTGCAGCCGCACATTTCAGAGGAAACTCTGCAATACCACCACGACAAGCACCACAACACCTATGTCGTGAACCTGAACAACCTGGTGCCAGGCACCGAGTTCGAAGGCAAGACCCTGGAAGAAATCGTCAAGACTTCCTCGGGCGGTATCTTCAACAACGCCGCTCAGGTCTGGAACCACACTTTCTACTGGAACTGCCTGGCGCCAAACGCCGGCGGTCAACCAACCGGCGCTCTGGCTGATGCCATCAACGCTGCTTTCGGTTCGTTCGACAAGTTCAAGGAAGAGTTCAGCAAAACGTCCATCGGCACCTTCGGTTCCGGTTGGGGCTGGCTGGTGAAAAAGGCTGACGGTTCCCTGGCCCTGGCCAGCACCATCGGCGCCGGCAACCCGCTGACCAGCGGCGACACCCCGCTGCTGACCTGCGATGTCTGGGAACACGCTTACTACATCGACTACCGCAACCTTCGTCCGAAGTACGTCGAAGCGTTCTGGAACCTGGTCAACTGGAAATTCGTGGCTGAGCAGTTCGAAGGCAAAACCTTCACCGCTTAAGCTTCGCGCCAGTCAAAAAACCCGGCTTTTATGCCGGGTTTTTTACGCCATCGAAAATCCGTACGTGGGGCGTGCTTTCCCACAACGCGAACCGCATTCGCCCTCTTGCCCCCGCAGCACAGCGGTCTAACATCAACACAAGGAAAAATTGCCTCAACCTCCTCAAGTTGAAGGCCCCGGCAACCGACACAGTGTTAATAGGGCAAATACTCCAAACAGCAGCCTAGCGGCCAAGCTACCGGCAATATCCCCCGGGTTGGATTGTCCCTTTGACTGCCATCACGGGATTGCCAATACTCATGGCAACTTGACGCTACCCGCACGGAACAAGGAATAACCCTTTGAAGCTGGAACTCAAGAACAGCTTGTCGGTGAAGTTACTCCGGGTCGTGCTCCTGTCGGCATTGATCGTCGGCGTAGTCTTGAGCTGCGCACAAATTGTTTTCGATGCCTATAAAACACGTCAGGCGGTTGCCAACGATGCCCAGCGCATCCTCGACATGTTCCGCGATCCCTCCACCCAGGCGGTCTACAGCCTGGATCGGGAAATGGGCATGCAGGTGATCGAAGGCCTGTTCCAGGATGACGCCGTGCGCATGGCCTCCATCGGCCACCCCCACGAAGCCATGCTCGCGCAAAAATCCCGCGAGCTTCAGCAGTCCCACAGCCGCTGGCTGACTGACCTGATCCTCGGCCAGGAACGCACGTTCACCACCCAACTGGTGGGTCGCGGCCCCTACAGCGAGTACTACGGCGACCTGAGCATTACCCTCGACACCGCCACCTACGGCCAGAGCTTCATCGTCAGCTCGGTGATCATCTTCATCTCTGGCGTCTTGCGCGCCCTGGCCATGAGCCTGGTGTTGTATCTGGTTTACCACTGGCTGCTGACCAAACCATTGTCGCGGATCATCGAACATCTGACTGAAATCAACCCGGACCGGCCCAGCGCCCACAAGATCCCACAGCTCAAGGGTCATGAAAAAAACGAGCTGGGGGTCTGGATCAACACCGCCAACCAGCTGCTCGAATCCATTGAGCGCAACACTCACCTGCGCCACGAAGCAGAAAACAGCCTGTTACGCATGGCCCAGTACGATTTTCTCACCGGTCTGCCGAACCGCCAGCAATTGCAGCAACAGCTGGACAAGATCCTTGTCGACGCCGGCAAACTGCAGCGTCGGGTCGCGGTGTTGTGTGTCGGGCTCGATGACTTCAAAGGCGTCAACGAACAGTTCAGCTACCAGACCGGCGACCAGTTGCTGCTGGCCCTGGCCGATCGCCTGCGGGCTCACAGCGGCCGCCTCGGCGCCCTCGCCCGCTTGGGTGGCGACCAGTTCGCGCTGGTCCAGGCCGACATCGAACAACCCTACGAAGCCGCCGAACTGGCCCAAAGCATTCTCGATGATCTGGAAGCGGCGTTCGCCCTCGATCATCAGGAAATCCGCCTGCGCGCCACCATCGGCATCACCCTGTTCCCCGAGGACGGTGACAGCACCGAGAAGCTGCTGCAAAAAGCCGAGCAGACCATGACCCTGGCCAAGACGCGCTCGCGCAACCGCTATCAGTTCTATATCGCCAGCGTCGACACGGAAATGCGTCGGCGTCGCGAGCTGGAAAAAGATCTGCGTGACGCCTTGATCCGCGACCAGTTCTACCTCGTCTACCAGCCGCAGATCAGCTACCGCGATCATCGCGTGGTAGGTGTCGAGGCGTTGATTCGCTGGCAGCATCCCGAGCATGGGCTGGTGCCGCCGGACCTGTTCATCCCGCTGGCCGAGCAGAACGGCACCATCATTGCCATTGGCGAATGGGTTCTGGACCAGGCCTGCAAACAACTGCGCGAGTGGCACGATCAGGGCTTCGTCGACCTGCGCATGGCGGTGAACCTGTCCACCGTGCAATTGCACCACGCCGAGTTGCCGCGGGTGGTCAATAACCTGCTGCAGATCTACCGCCTGCCACCGCGCAGCCTGGAGCTGGAAGTCACCGAAACCGGCCTGATGGAAGACATCAGCACCGCCGCCCAGCACTTGCTGAGCCTGCGTCGCTCCGGCGCGCTGATCGCCATCGACGACTTCGGCACCGGTTATTCGTCATTGAGTTATCTGAAAAGCCTGCCGCTGGACAAGATCAAGATCGACAAGAGCTTCGTTCAGGACCTGCTCGATGACGACGACGATGCGACCATCGTCCGGGCCATCATCCAGCTGGGCAAAAGCCTGGGCATGCAGGTGATTGCCGAAGGCGTGGAAACCGCCGAGCAAGAGGCCTACATCATCTCCGAAGGCTGCCACGAAGGTCAGGGCTATCACTACAGCAAACCGCTGCCGGCGCGGGAATTGAGCGTCTACCTCAAGCAGGCCCAGCGCAGTAACGCGGCCATCCTCTGAAACAACGGCGATCTTTTGATCTGCGTGAATAAGAAATATTTGCAGGCGTAACCCTTTACAGGTAATGCGAAAGATTTGCATTATGTCGCAGTTTTGCGCGCCGCCCGTGCGCGCCCACTCCATCACCGAAGCAGGATGTTCGCCATGATTCGTATGCCTCTGGCCACCGCCAGTCTGCTGGCCATCGCTATTTCCCTCGCCGGTTGCGGCGAAGGCAAAGACAAGGCTGCCGCTCAACAAGCGCCGACCCCGGCCGCCAGCACAGCTGCGCCTGCTACCACCGCTAAAGTCGATGAAGCCGCCGCCAAGGCTGTGGTCGCGCATTACGCCGACATGGTCTTTGCCGTTTACAGCGATGCCGAATCCACCGCGAAAACCCTGCAAACCGCCGTCGACGCGTTCCTCGCCAAGCCGGACGCCGACACTCTCAAAGCCGCCCGGGCTGCCTGGGTCGCGGCCCGCGTGCCTTACCTGCAGAGCGAAGTGTTCCGCTTCGGCAACACCATCATCGACGACTGGGAAGGTCAGGTGAACTCCTGGCCACTGGACGAAGGCCTGATCGACTACGTCGACAAATCCTACGAACACGCACTGGGTAACCCGGGCGCTACTGCCAACATCATCGCCAACACCCAGATTCAGATTGGCGAAGACAAGGTCGACGTGAAAGACATCACCCCGGAAAAACTCGCCAGCCTGAACGAGCTGGGCGGTTCCGAGGCCAACGTCGCCACCGGCTACCACGCCATCGAATTCCTGCTCTGGGGCCAGGACTTGAACGGCACCGGCCCTGGCGCCGGCAACCGCCCAGCCTCCGACTACCTGGAAGGCAAAGGCGCTACCGGCGGTCACAATGATCGTCGTCGCGCTTACCTGAAATCCGTGACCCAACTGCTGGTCAACGACCTGGAAGAAATGGTCGGTAACTGGAAGCCGAACGTGG
Organism: Pseudomonas sp. GW821-FHT03E01; assembly: GCF_059420765.1. Classification (NCBI taxonomy): domain Bacteria; kingdom Pseudomonadati; phylum Pseudomonadota; class Gammaproteobacteria; order Pseudomonadales; family Pseudomonadaceae; genus Pseudomonas; species Pseudomonas sp. GW821-FHT03E01. The sequence goes on from NZ_JBWKUI010000009.1 coordinate 181,326, forward strand.
CCGACAACTACCGCGCCACCCTGGAAGCGGAACCGGCTGAATCCGGTCTGCGCAAAATGCTGTTCGGCATGGGCAGCCTGTCCTTGGGCGAACTGGCGGGCGAGCGCATGAAGGTTTCCCTGGAAGCCAACTCCCCGGAAGACGAACAGGATTGCTTCAGCGACAACACCCACAACTCGCACTTCTACGATGCCAAAGGCATTCGTAACGTGTACCTGGGCGAATACACCCGTGTCGACGGCACCAAAATGACCGGCGCCAGCCTGTCATCCCTGGTGGCCAAGGCCGACCCGGCTGCCGATGCCGCGCTGAAAGCCGACCTGGCTGCGACCGAAGCCAAGATCCAGATCATGGTCGATCACGCCAACAAGGGTGAGCACTACGACCAACTGATCGCTGCCGGCAACACCGCTGGCAATCAGATCGTGCGCGACGCCATTGCCTCTCTGGTCAAGCAGACCGGTTCGATCGAAGCTGCCGCCGGCAAACTGGGCATCAGCGACCTGAACCCGGACAACGCTGATCACGAGTTCTGATCAACGCTGGCTGAGCGAATACAAAGGCGACCTTCGGGTCGCCTTTTTCATGCCTGTCTTTTGGGTGATGCTGATGACCTCATCGCGGGCAAGCCACGCTCCCACGGGGTCAGCGCAAAACCCTGTGGGAGCGTGGCTTGCCCGCGATGGGGGCGACGCGGTCTGACATCAAACCCTGCCTCACATCAACCAAACGATAATTCCTCTTATTCAAACTCCCCTGCCCTGTTAGACTTTGCGCCCTTGTTTTGCTCGTCTTGCAGGATGTCCGATGCCCACGCTGCCTCTTCGCTTGTCTGCACTGTTGCTGGCCCTGGGCCTGAGTGCCTGCGATGACGCCCCGCGTTTTACCCAGGCCGAACCTGGTGAAGCCCGGTCCGGTGGCAGCGCAACAGTGCGCAAGACCGATAAGAACGCATTCTCCTTGCCCTCCGCCAATCTGGCGCCGTCACGACGCGTCGACTTCAGCGTCGGTAATAGCTTCTTTCGCAGCCCCTGGGTGATCGCGCCGTCGACCACCACCGCCCGCGATGGCCTCGGCCCGTTGTTCAATACCAACGCCTGCCAGAACTGCCACATCAAGGACGGGCGCGGTCATCCGCCAACGCCCGATGCGCCGAATGCGGTGTCGATGCTGGTACGCCTGTCGATTCCCAATGCCCCCGCCTACGCCAAGGTCATCGAACAACTGGGCGTGGTGCCGGAGCCGGTCTACGGCGGCCAGTTCCAGGACATGGCGGTGCCCGGCGTCGCCCCGGAAGGCAAGGTGCGTGTCGATTACACGCCGGTCCCGGTACGCTTCAAGGACGGCAGCGAAATCGAGTTGCGTAAACCAATCTTGCAGATGACCCAACTCGGCTACGGCCCGATGCACCCGGACACACGTTTCTCGGCGCGCATCGCACCGCCGATGATTGGCCTGGGCTTGCTTGAAGCGATTCCCGACGAGGCCATCCTGGCCAACGCCGAGGCTCAGGCCCGGGAGAAAAACGGCATCGCCGGACGACCGAACCGGGTCTGGGACGACGCGCAGCAGAAGACTGTTCTCGGACGATTTGGCTGGAAAGCCGGGCAACCGAACCTCAATCAGCAGAATGTTCATGCGTTCTCTGGTGATATGGGCCTCACGACCAGCCTGAAACCCATTGATGACTGCACCGACGCCCAAACTGCTTGTAAACAGGCGCCCAACGGCAATGGCCCCGATGGCGAGCCGGAAGTCAGCGACAACATTTTGCGTCTGGTGCTGTTCTACAGCCGTAACCTCGCCGTGCCGGCCCGTCGCGATGTTGGCGCACCTGAGGTGCTGGCCGGCAAGAATCTGTTTTTCCAGGCCGGATGCCAGTCCTGTCACACCCCTCAATACACCACCGCCGCCAACGCCGCGGAACCTGAATTGGCCAATCAAGTGATTCGCCCTTACAGCGATCTGCTGCTGCACGACATGGGCGACGGTCTGGCCGACAACCGCACCGAGTTCCAGGCCAGTGGCCGCGACTGGCGTACGCCGCCGTTGTGGGGCATCGGCCTGACGCAGACGGTCAGCGGACACACCCAGTTTTTGCACGACGGCCGCGCCCGCAACCTGCTCGAAGCCGTGCTCTGGCATGGCGGCGAGGCAAAAGCGGCGCAGCAACAGGTTTTGTCTTTCAACGCCGAGCAGCGCGCGGCGTTGCTGGCGTTTTTGAATTCCCTTTAATACGTATTCCTTCAGCGGGAGCCCGACATGTTCCGTCCCAAATTGTTGTTCACCAGCCTTGCCGCCCTCGCCCTGGGCGCCTGTTCGCCCCAGGATCCGCAAGCGGTCACCTCGGCGGCCATCGCCAAGCAAGTGATCCTGCCGAGCTACAGTCGTTGGGTTGAAGCCGACCGGCAATTGGCGGTCAGCGCCCTGGCGTTCTGCCAAGGCAAGGAAACCCTGGACACCGCTCGCGCCGACTTCCTGCACGCGCAAAAAGCCTGGGCCGAGTTGCAACCGCTGCTGATCGGGCCGCTGGCCGAAGGCAACCGTTCGTGGCAGGTGCAGTTCTGGCCGGACAAGAAAAACCTCGTCGGCCGTCAAGTCGAGCAACTGGTCACTGCGCAGCCGCAGATCGATGCTGCCGCCCTGGCCAAGTCCAGCGTCGTGGTGCAAGGCCTCTCGGCTTATGAATACATCCTGTTCGACAGCAAGATCGACATGGCCGACAGCGCTCAGAAAGCCAAATACTGCCCGCTGCTGACCGCCATTGGCGAGCGTCAGAAGCAACTGGCCGAAGAGATCCTGTCGCGCTGGAACACCAACGACGGCATGCTCGCGCAGATGAGCAAATTCCCCAACCAGCGCTACGCCGACTCACACGAAGCGATCGCCGATCTGCTGCGTGTGCAAGTGACTGCACTGGACACCCTGAAGAAAAAACTCGGCACGCCGATGGGCCGTCAGAGCAAGGGTACGCCACAGCCATTCCAGGCCGATGCCTGGCGCAGCCAATCGTCGCTCAAAGGCATGGAAGCAAGCCTGAGCGCTGCGCAAACCGTCTGGGTGGGTGTCGACAACAAAGGCCTGCGCGGTCTGCTGCCGAACGAGCAAAAACCGTTGGCCGACAAGATCGACGCGGCCTACGCAGCGTCCCTGAAACTGCTTGCCGGCAACCAGCGCTCGCTGACCGACATGCTCACCGACGATGCCGGTCGCCAGCAGCTGAACGACATCTATGACAGCCTCAACGTTGTCCACCGCTTGCACGAAGGCGAACTGGCCAAGGCGCTGGGCATCCAACTGGGCTTCAACGCCAACGACGGCGACTGATGAGGGCAAGTGCCATGCTGCGACGCCAGGCTCTGACGTTAGGGAGTTTGCTGCTGGGTGCGGTGACACTGGGCGGCTGGACGCTGTTCAAGCAAAAGGACAAAAGCCCGCTGCTGCTCTCGGCGCGGGACGACGGTGACGGCAAGCACTATGCCGTCGGTTATCGACTGGACGGCACCCGGGTGTTTGCCACCCAGGTCGGTCAGCGCTGCCATGACATCATCAACCACCCGACACTGCCGATTGCGCTATTCGTCGCTCGGCGTCCGGGCACCGAGAGCTACCTGATCGACCTGCGCGACGGCACGCTATTGCAAACCGTGGTGTCGCAGCCGAACCGGCACTTCTACGGTCACGCGGTGATTCACCAGAGCGGTGACTGGTTGTACGCCACCGAGAACGACACCTCCGATCCGGGCCGTGGCCTGCTTGGTGTGTATAAGTTCGAAGGTGAGCGACTGGTGCACAGCGGCGAAATTTCCACCCACGGCGTCGGCCCGCATCAGGTGTCGTGGATGCCCGATGGCGAGACGCTGGTGGTGGCCAACGGCGGCATTCGCACCGAGGCCGAAAGCCGGGTCGAGATGAACCTCAATGCCATGGAGCCGAGCCTTGTGCTGATGCAACGCGACGGCACGCTGCTGAGCAAGGAAACACTGGCCCAGCAGATGAACAGCGTGCGGCACTTGGGTATCGCCAGTGACGGCACCATCGTCGCCGGTCAGCAGTTCATGGGCGATGCTCACGAGTCTTCGGAGCTGCTGGCAATCAAGCGTCCCGGTCAACCGTTCGTGGCCTTCCCGGTGCCTGAGCATCAGTTACAGGCCATGGGGCATTACACCGCCAGCGTTGCCGTACACAGCGAACTGCGCCTGGTCGCCCTGACCGCGCCGCGGGGCAACCGCTTTTTTATCTGGGACCTGGACAGCGGTGAAGTACGCCTGGATGCACCGCTTCCCGATTGCGCCGGGGTCGGGGCCGTGGCCGATGGTTTTGTCGTGACCTCCGGGCAAGGCCGTTGCCGGTTCTACGATTGCCGCCAGACAAACCTTGTTGCAAAACCTCTGGAATTGCCTGCGGGGCTCTGGGACAACCACCTTCACCTGATCTGAACACGCAACCTGTAGCAGCTGGCGCAGCCTGCGTTCGGCTGCGCAGCAGTCGTGAAATCAGACACCGAGTTGTATCAGACGAACCGCGGTGTCTGGATTACGACTGCTTCGCAGCCGAACGCAGGCTGCGCCAGCTGCTACAGTTGGAATCCCCTTCGCAGTGGGAGTAATGTTTTCGCCTGTCTCACCTGATTTTCTCCAAGGAAATGGAAATATGCTGCGTCGCCGCATGCTGATCATGTTGGGTGTTGTCCTGCTAATCGTGCTGGTCCTGGCCGGTTACAAAGCCTTCTCCATCTATACGATGATGAAGGGCTTCTCTGTACCGAAACCACCGATCAGCGTCGCCGTGGCCACCGCCACCGAACGTCCGTGGCAAAGCCGTTTGCCAACGGTCGGCACCCTTACGGCGCTGCAAGGGGTCGATCTGAGCCTGGAGGTCGACGGCACCGTCAAGGAAGTTCAGTTCGAGTCAGGACAGAAGGTCAAGGTCGGTCAGCCGCTGCTGCAACTCGACAGCGCCGTGGAAACCGCCCTGCTGGCAACCGCCCAGGCCGACCTGGGACTGGCGCAACTGGATTACGGTCGCGGCAGCCAACTGGTAGGCAGCCAGGCTATTTCCAAAGGTGAGTTCGACCGACTCTCGGCGGTATTGCAAAAGAGCCGGGCCACGGTCAATCAGCTCAAGGCGGCGCTGGAGAAAAAACGAATCCTCGCACCGTTCAGCGGGACCATCGGTATTCGTCGGGTAGACGTCGGCGACTACGTGGCCAGCGGCACGATGATCGCCACCCTGCAAGACCTCAGCAGCCTCTACGTCGACTTCTTTGTACCCGAGCAGGACGTGCCGAAGATCACCCTCGGCCAATCGGTACAGGTCATCGTCTCGGCCTACCCGACGGAAACTTTCCCCGGCACCGTCAGCGCCATCAACCCGAAGGTAGAAAGCAGCACCCGCAACGTGCTGGTGCGCGCGACCCTGGCCAACCCCGATGGCAAACTCCTGCCGGGGATGTTTGCCAGCCTGCAGGTGTTGTTGCCCGACCCGCAGCCGCACATCGTGGTGCCGGAAAGCGCGATCAGCTACACCCTTTATGGCAACTCGCTGTATGTCGTCGCGCAGAAAAAGGCCGAAGACGGCAGCCTCGAAAAAGACGACAAGGGCGAACCGGTTCTGATCGCCGAACGACGCTTCGTCGAAACCGGCGAGCGCCGCGACGGGATGGTCATGATCACCAAAGGCGTGCAGAACGGCGAAAAAGTGGTCACGGCTGGTCAGCTCAAACTGGACCACGGCGCGCACGTTGCCATCAGCGACGACAAGACCCTGGCTGAGAAGAACAGTCAGCCACGCGCTGACTGATCAAGGAATCCCCATGGCTTTTACCGATCCGTTCATCCGCCGCCCGGTGCTCGCCACCGTGGTCAGCCTGTTGATAGTGCTGCTGGGCTTCCAGGCCTGGAGCAAGTTGCCGCTGCGCCAATACCCGCAAATGGAAAACGCCCTGATCACGGTGACCACCGCTTATCCCGGAGCCAACGCCGAGACCATTCAGGGTTATATCACCCAACCGATGCAGCATAGCCTGGCCAGCGCCGAGGGCATCGACTACATGACCTCGGTCAGTCGCCAGAACTTCTCGGTGATCTCGATCTACGCGCGCATCGGTTCCAACACCGACCGCCTGTTCACCGAACTGCTGGCCAAGGCCAACGAGGTCAAGAACCAGCTGCCCCAGGACGCCGAAGACCCGGTGCTGAGCAAGGAAGCCACCGGCGCCTCGGCGCTGATGTACATCAGTTTCTTCAGCAACGAGCTGAGTAACCCGCAGATCACCGACTACCTGTCCCGGGTTATCCAGCCGAAACTGGCGACCCTGCCGGGCATGGCCGAAGCCGAGATTCTCGGCAACCAGGTGTTCGCCATGCGCCTGTGGCTGGACCCGGTGAAGCTCGCCGGTTTCGGCCTGAGCGCCAGCGATGTGACCAACGCCGTGCGCCAGTACAACTTCCTCTCCGCCGCCGGCGAAGTGAAAGGCGAGTACGTGGTCACCAGCATCAACGCCAACACCGAACTCAAGTCCGCCGAGGCCTTTGGCGCAATTCCGCTCAAGGTCGACGGTGACAGTCGTGTGCTGTTGCGAGACGTGGCGCGGGTCGAGATGGGCGCGGAGAACTACAACACCATCAGCTCCTTCGGCGGCACACCTTCGGTGTACATCGGCATCAAGGCCACACCCGGCGCCAACCCGCTGGACGTGATCAAGGAAGTGCGCAAGATCATGCCGGACCTGGAAGCCCAGCTGCCGCCAAACCTCAAGGGCGAAATCGCCTACGACGCCACGCTGTTCATCCAGGCCTCCATCGACGAGGTGTTGAAAACCCTGTTCGAAGCGGTGCTGATCGTGATTGTGGTGGTGTTCCTGTTCCTCGGCGCCCTGCGTTCGGTGGTGATCCCGGTGGTGACCATTCCGCTGTCGATGATCGGCGTGATGTTCTTCATGCAGATGATGGGCTACTCGATCAACCTGCTGACCTTGCTGGCGATGGTCTTGGCCATCGGGCTGGTGGTGGACGACGCCATCGTGGTGGTGGAAAACATCCACCGGCACATCGAAGAAGGCAAGACACCGTTGGATGCGGCCATCGAGGGCGCACGGGAGATCGCCATGCCGGTGGTGTCGATGACCATCACCCTGGCGGCGGTCTATGCGCCGATCGGCTTCCTGACCGGCCTGACGGGGGCGTTGTTCAAGGAGTTTGCCCTGACCCTGGCCGGGGCGGTGGTGATTTCCGGTGTCGTCGCCCTGACGCTGTCGCCGATGATGTGCGCCATGCTGCTGCGCCACGATGAAAACCCCAGCGGCCTGGCCCATCGCCTGGACGTGATCTTCGAAGGCCTCAAACGCCGCTACCAGCGCGTGCTTCACGGCACTCTCAACACCCGGCCGGTAGTGCTGGTGTTCGCGGTGATCGTGCTGTGCCTGATCCCGATACTGCTCAAGTTCACCAAGTCGGAACTGGCGCCGGACGAAGACCAGGGCGTGATCTTCATGATGGCCAACGCCCCGCAACCAGCCAACCTCGACTACATGAACGCCTACACCGACGAGTTCGTCGCCATTTTCAAGGAGTTTCCCGAGTACTACTCTTCGTTCCAGATCAACGGCTTCAACGGCGTGCAATCGGGGATCGGCGGCTTCCTGCTCAAACCCTGGAATGAACGCCACCGGACCCAGATGCAGATCCTGCCGCTGGTCCAGAGCAAACTGGAAAGCATTCCCGGGCTGCAAATATTCGGCTTCAACCTGCCGTCCCTGCCAGGCACCGGCGAGGGCTTGCCGTTTCAATTCGTGATCAACTCGGCTAACAGCTACGAGGCGCTGTTGCAGGTGATGGACCGAGTGAAAAAAAGAGCGATGGAATCCGGCAAGTTTGCTTTTGTCGACGTCGACCTGGCCTTCGACAAGCCCGAAGTGGTAGTGGATATCGATCGCGCCAAGGCTGCGCAGATGGGTGTGTCCATGCAGGACCTGGGCGGTACTCTTGCGACGATGCTGGGCGAGGCGGAGATCAACCGGTTCACCATCGAAGGTCGCAGCTACAAGGTCATCGCTCAGGTGGAACGGCCCTACCGCGATAACCCTGACTGGCTGAACCATTATTACGTCAGGAACACCAAGGGCGAACTGCTGCCCCTGTCGACCCTGATCACCGTGACCGACCGCGCGCGGCCGCGTCAGTTGAACCAGTTCCAGCAACTCAACTCGGCGATTCTTTCCGGGGTCCCGCTGGTCAGCATGGGTGAAGCCATCGACACCGTGCGCCAGATCGCCCGGGAAGAGGCTCCCACGGGTTACGCCATCGACTATGCCGGTGTCTCACGGCAATACGTTCAGGAAGGCAGCGCGCTGTGGGTCACCTTCGCCCTGGCCTTGGCGATCATCTTCCTGGTGCTGGCGGCCCAGTTCGAAAGCTTCCGCGATCCGCTGGTGATTCTGGTGACTGTGCCGCTGTCGATCTGTGGCGCATTGATCCCGTTGTTCCTCGGCTGGTCGAGCATGAACATCTATACCCAGGTGGGGCTGGTGACGTTGATCGGACTGATCAGCAAGCACGGGATCCTGATCGTCGAGTTCGCCAACCAGTTACGCAAGGAGAAAGGCCTGACACCTCGCGAAGCGGTGGAGGAAGCGGCGGCCATTCGTCTGCGCCCGGTATTGATGACCACGGCGGCAATGGTGTTCGGCATGGTGCCGTTGATCATCGCCACGGGCGCGGGAGCCGTCAGCCGGTTCGACATCGGCACGGTGATCGCAACGGGGATGTCGATCGGGACGCTGTTCACCTTGTTCGTGCTGCCATGCATTTACACATTGCTGGCCAAACCCGATAAACCTTAACGTCAAAAAGCAAAAGGCCTCGCAACTGCGAGGCCTTTTATTTGGGCTTCAATCTGTTCAACTCTGTGGCCTCAGTCCCTGAGAAAGTCCGAACATGAACAGTAACAAGTCATGATCGGGTTGAGTGGCCACGGGTGCTTTGGCTACCCGGGGCAACGGACAACGTGCGTCGCCGTGCACGGAACTGAGGACTTGCGTGCGGGGCTGCTCCCAGGCAGCCACCGCCAAAGAAGCAACTGCCAAGGCTCCGGCTAAAAACAAACCTCGTGCAATTTCGAGTTTCATTGCAATAAGCCTTTGATAGCGCTGCCAAACGCCTTGTTATAAAAGTAGACGAGTTTTTCCCCGTCTGTATCGCTGAACGACGAGTGGCGACGCCTTTGCTTCAGGTCATGGGGCGCAGCTGCATAGTGCACTGTCATTCTGTTACCTCTTGCGTAATACATAGACCCGCCACATGGCATAGAGCGGTAAAAAATCCATTTGCCCCTGAATATGGAAACCCGCCTGCTCAAACTCCTTTTCAATCGTGGCAGCCGGTAACACAAATCGAGTCTGGTAACCTTCCTGCCCACGCATCCTCTCGGCGCGCTTGCGTTTCCAGGCCTTGAAATTGCCGTCTACCCACAACGAAACAATCACGCTGTCGCGGGTGACACGCTCGAATTCACGCAGGATGGTCAGTCGTTGCTCGGCTTCACCGATGTGATGGAGCAGACGCATGCAGAAAATGCTGTCGACCGCGTTATCGGGCAAGGCAATGTCGAATGCAGACGTGTGCAAGGGTTGTACCCTTTTGACCACGTCGGCGGGTTGAGTGCGCATGGCAGTCTTGAGCATGGACACCGAGTTGTCGGCCCCGATGATGACACGGTTGTGCTTTTCCGCGAGCAACGGCCAGAAACGCCCGGCACCGCAGGGCAAATCGAGGACCAGGCCAGGTTCACCGGCCAACGCCAGGGCCTTTCGCGCCAGGTGTTCATCACGCCATTGGGACAGCCGGCGACCGAGCCCCACCTGGTGCTTGCGCACATTTTTCTGTGCGGGTTGATCGTCGTATTTTTCGGAGAAGCCGAGCTTTATCGGGCCAGCCATGACTGCAATCTCCTGAGCTTCTGATGACAACCACCTTAAGTTGCGGGGTGTCAGCGTCAGGTCATGCGTTGGTGAAAATTTCGTCAGGTAACCTCGGAATCATTTCAGGGTTTTACGGAGCCGATTTATTTTTCAACCCATTCACCGCTTTTTCTGACTCAACTCCACCTGGAAGCGACAACCGTTGGGCTCCATGTTCGTCAGGCTGACACTCCAGCCCTGGTTCTCGCAGATCCGTTGCACCAGCGACAGCCCCAGCCCCAAGCCCTCGCCACGCTTTTCGCTGCCGCGTACGAAAGGCTCGAACATCGCCTCGCGTTTTTCTTCCGGAATGCCCACACCACTGTCCTCGACCACGAACCCCGTATCCGTCAGGGCCAAGCGGATAAACCCATGCTCGGTGTAATGCAGCGCATTACGCAACAGGTTGCCCATCACCGCGTGCAGAAGCGTCGCGTTATAGCGAGTGTCCGGCGGGTTGCCCAACTCGACGTTCAACGTCAGACCCTTGGCTTCGATCGGTTCGCGCCATTGGCAAAGCAACCCGTCGGCCACCTGACTGAGGCTCTGCTGGGGGCCCATGCTGGCGTCTTCATGCTGAGCGCGGGCCAGCATGAGGAAGGTCTGCACCAACTCGCGCATCTCTGCGCAAGCCCGGGCGATCCGCTCGACCTGGGCACGCCCGCGCTGATCGATGCCGGGGTTTTCCAGCAACAATTCACAGGAACTGGCCAACACCATCAATGGCGTGCGCAGTTCGTGGCTGACGTCACTGGTGAACAATCGCTCACGGGTCAACGCCTGACGCAAGCGCCCGAGGGTGGCGTCGAAGGCCACGGCCAGCTCGCCCACTTCATCGGCGGCATAATCCGGCGCCAGTGGCGGTGCCAGGCCCAACAGCTGATCGCGATGGCGCACCTGGCGGGCCAGTCGCACCACCGGCGCCATCACCTTGCGCGCCAGCACCCAGCCCAGAAATACCGCCAGCGCCAGGCTCAGTACGAACCCCACCAGCACTACGGCAAACAGCACCCGTTCACGCTCTTCGAAATCGCTCTGGTCCTGCAACAGCACGTAGCGCCGTCCGTCGACGATTTCGACCATGGCGTGATACGACAGATGGTCGCGAAAGACTTCATGAAAACCCGAGTCCAGGTGCCGCAAATCCTTGGGTAACTCAAAATCGCCCGGCCCGCCGCTGAAATAGAACAACTGGTCCGGCTCGGGGCGGTGGCTCCAGTCCGTCACGCTGTCCATCAGCAACAGGCGTTGCAAATCGCCACCCAGACCTGACGAAATCAGTTTCTCCTCCACCAGGTGCACGGTCGCGATGATGCCTATCGCGAAGGCTCCCGCGACCAATGCGCTCATCAACGCAAAGGCGATGATGATCCGTTGCGAAAGGCTCTGCTTAAACTCCATCACGGCCCTCGGCCAAGCGATAACCGACGCCGTGCACCGTGTGCAGCAGGGGTTTGGCGAACGGCTTGTCGATCACCTGGCGCAATTGATGGACGTGGCTGCGCAGGCTGTCGCTGTCCGGGCAGTCGTCACCCCACAGGGCCTCTTCGAGAATTTCCCGGCGCAGCACGTGCGGGCTTTTCTGCATCAACACCGCCAGCAACTTCAGGCCCACCGGGTTGAGTTTCAGCAGACGGCCTTCGCGCGTCACCTCCAGGGTATCGAGGTCGTAGCTCAGATCGCCGACCTGCAAGGCACGGCGACCGCCACCCTGGGCACGGCGCATGACCGCCTCGATGCGCGCCGCCAGTTCTGACAGGGCAAAGGGTTTGATCAAGTAATCGTCGGCGCCGGATTTGAAGCCTTGCAGACGGTCGTCCAGTTGATCGCGCGCAGTGAGCATGATCACCGGCGTATCACGGCGGGCGTCTTCGCGCAGGCGTTTGCACAGGGTGTAGCCATCGATACCGGGCAGCATGATATCGAGTACGATCAAGTCGTAATGCTCGGTGGCCGCCAGGTGCAAGCCAGATAAACCGTCCTGCGCGCAATCCACGGTGTAACCTTTGAGCCCCAGATAATCGGCCAGGTTGGCCAGGATATCGCGGTTGTCTTCAACCAATAGAATTCGCATCGGCACCTCCTCCGTATACAGTAACGGCCGTCTTGGCCCGCGCAGCTTAAGGCCTAGTGTGACTCAGGGCTAGGGCGGCCGGTCGTAGAATCGATGCGCTCAACCAAATAATGGTGCTAACAAGTTTTTCACTGTCGGTTCACAACCCGACTACAGCGTTCAAGAGAAACTTTCGCGCGATTGATATAGGGAATGTAGATAATGGATTGTTTGAAGACGGCGCCAATGCGCTTTCTGCTACTGGTAACCGGTTCCTGGCTGGTCATTTTTCTCCTGACCCGAAGCGTTCTCCTCCTCACTCACCTGGATGAGGCAGGCAGCGGGCTCCTGTCCGTGTTTGGCATCGGCCTGCTTTATGACCTGGGTTTCATTGCCTACGCGGCGCTGCCCATGGGCCTCTATCTGCTGCTATGCCCGCCGGCCTTGTGGCGCCGCCGTGGCCATCGCTGGTTCCTTCAGGGCCTGCTGACCGTCAGCCTGTTTGCCATGCTGTTCACGTCGGTGGCCGAATGGCTGTTCTGGGATGAGTTCGGTGTGCGTTTCAACTTTATCGCCGTCGATTACCTGGTCTACTCCGACGAAGTGCTGAATAACCTGTTGGAGTCGTACCCGATCGGCAAGCTGCTGAGCCTGCTCGCGGTGCTGGCCGTGGTCCTGAGCCTTGCGCTGCGCAAATCCTTCAACGCTGCGCTGGACGCACCATTGCCTGCCATGCGCGGGCGTCTGCTGAATGCACTCGGCCTGCTGATCGTCGCGGGCCTGAGCGCGCAACTGCTCAGCCAGGATGCGCCGCGCGCTCAGGGCGGTAATGCCTATCAGAACGAGCTGGCGAGTAATGGCCCGTACCAGTTCTTCGCCGCCTTTCGCAATAACGAACTGGATTACCCGCAGTTCTACAGCACCCTGCCGACCTCCGTCGTCGCGCAACAGATTCGCGCTGAACTGACCGAGCCCAACGCTCGCTTCATCGGCGAAGATCCGCAGGACATCCGCCGGATGATCGATAATCCCGGCACCGAACGAAAACCCAACATCGTGCTGGTCACCATCGAAAGCTTCAGTGCCAAGTACATGGGCAGCAATGGCGACGATCGCAACCTGACACCAAACCTCGATGCCTTGCGCAAACAAAGCCTGTACTTCAATAATTTCTACGCCACCGGCACCCGCACCGATCGCGGCCTGGAGGCCATCACCCTGGCCATTCCACCGACGCCGGGGCGCTCGATCGTCAAGCGCGTGGGTCGTGAAAGCGGTTTCGCCAGCCTCGGCCAGCAACTTGGCGCCGTGGGTTACGACAGCGTATTCGTGTATGGCGGGCGCGGTTACTTCGACAACATGAACGCGTTCTTCAGCGGCAACGGCTATCGCGTCGTCGACCAGAGCAGCGTCGATGAATCAGAGATTCACTTCAAGAACGCCTGGGGAATGGCTGACGAAGACCTCTATAACCAGACCCTGAAACTGGCCGATGCCGACTACGCCAGGCAACAGCCGTTTCTACTGCAACTGATGACCACCTCCAACCATCGCCCCTACACCTACCCGGATAACCGTATCGATATCAAATCCGGTAACGGACGCGACGGTGCGGTGAAGTACACCGACTTCGCCATTGGTCAGTTCCTCGATCAGGCGCGCAAAAAACCCTGGTTCGATAATACAATCTTCGTCTTCGTTGCCGACCACACGGCTGGCAGCGCCGGCAAAGAAGACTTGCCGATCAGCAACTATCAGATTCCGCTGTTCATCTATGCACCGAAGCTGATCGACGCTCGGGAAACCGCACAGCTGGCCAGTCAGATCGACCTTGCGCCAACGTTGCTCGGGCTGCTGAACCTGGATTACCAGTCGACGTTCTTCGGTCGCAACCTGTTGCAGGACAATCCACTGCCGCCGCGAGTGGTGGTGGGCAACTATCAACATCTGGGCTTGTTCGATGGCAAGGATTTAGCGATCCTGAGCCCGCGTGAGGGTCTGCGTCGCCACGACGATGCACTGACCGACAGTCGCGAATCACAGGCAACCACAGGTGATCCGTTGATCACCCGCGCAATCACTTACTACCAAACTGCCAGTCATGGCTTCAAGCAACAGCTGCTCGGCTGGAAAGCGCCCACGGAGGGCAGCCGCCAAGTCAGCGAACGTTAATCGAATGGCCCCGGGCTGATGCCCCGGGGTTTTTCCATTCATCAGGATCCACCATGTCATCAACCGCTGTCCGTCCCGTCTCCCGCCCGCTCAATTTCTGGCTGTGCCTGGGAGTGCCCGCCATTGCGGCGATCACCCTGATGCTGCTCGAGTTGACGTCCCTGGACATGGACCTTGCCAAGCTGTTCTATGATCCGGTCGCCGGTGCGTTCATCGGGCGCCACAGTTATTTCCTGGAAAACATCCTGCATGACCGGGCCAAGCAAGTGGTCATTGCCTTTTCGGTGTTCTCTATCCTCGGCTTTGTCAGTTCCTTTTTCATTGAAAGGCTCAAACCGTTCAAACGTGAAATGGGTTGCCTGGTGTTGTCTCTGGCGCTGTCAACCTCCTTTGTCACTCCGCTCAAAGCGGCAACGGCGGTGCAATGCCCATGGAGCCTGGAACAATTCGGCGGGCACGAAACCTACAGCGAACTGCTGAGTCCTCGCCCGCATACCGACAAGCCAGGCCGCTGCTGGCCCGGTGGTCATGCGGCGACCGGTTTCACCCTGTTTGCGTTGTTCTTTGTGTTGCGTGACCGACGCCCACGGCTGGCACGCTATGCGTTTATCTTCGCTTTCACGTTGGGCTCGGTGTTTTCCATCGGCCGGATGATGCAGGGCGCGCACTTCTTCTCGCACAACGTGTGGACGGCGATTTTCTGCTGGCTGTTTTGCCTGGGGGCGTACTACAACATCCTGTACCGGCCGGCCTCCAAGACTGAACAGGCGAACGAGGCAAAACCGGTCAGCGCCTGAACCGACGCCATTGCGAGCAAGCCCTGCTCCCACAGGTTTACGCAATCCACTGTGGGATCGTGGCTTGCCCGCGATGGATGGCCGCGACGCGATCTGCGGACCTACCAAAATGAAGGCAATAAAAAGCCCCGCCTGCTCGACGCAGGCGGGGCTTTTTTATAGGGGTAAGGCTGGCTTACATCATGCCGCCCATGCCACCCATACCGCCCATGTCTGGCATACCGCCGCCAGCTGCACCGTCTTTCTTCGGTGCTTCGGCAACAGCGGCCTCGGTGGTCAGGATCAGACCGCCAATCGAGGATGCAGCTTGCAGAGCCGAACGGGTCACCTTGGTTGGGTCCAGGATGCCCATTTCGATCATGTCGCCGTATTCGCTGGTGGCAGCGTTGTAACCGAAGTTACCCGCGCCTTGCTTGACCTTGTCGACAACCACGCTTGGCTCGTCGCCGGAGTTGGCAACGATCTGACGCAGTGGCGCTTCAACCGCACGACGCAGAACAGCGATACCGACGTCCTGATCGGCGTTGTCGCCTTTCAGTTCGCTGATGGCTTGCAGGGCACGGATCAGTGCCACGCCGCCGCCAGGTACCACGCCTTCTTCAACGGCTGCACGGGTAGCGTGCAGGGCGTCTTCAACGCGGGCTTTCTTCTCTTTCATTTCAACTTCGGAACCAGCGCCGACCTTGATCACTGCAACGCCGCCGGACAGTTTGGCCAGGCGCTCTTGCAGTTTTTCACGGTCGTAGTCGGACGAAGTGTCGGCCACTTGTTGACGGATCTGGGTCACGCGAGCCTGGATATCAGCCTCAACGCCGGCGCCGTCGATCACGGTGGTGTTTTCTTTGGACAGGATCACGCGCTTGGCATTACCCAGGTGTTCCAGGGTAGTGCTTTCCAGGCTCAGACCGATCTCTTCGGAGATCACGGTACCGCCGGTCAGAACAGCGATGTCCTGCAGCATGGCCTTGCGACGGTCGCCGAAGCCTGGAGCCTTGACGGCTGCGACTTTAACGATGCCACGCATGTTGTTCACAACCAGAGTCGCCAGGGCTTCGCCTTCAACGTCTTCGGCCACGATCAGCAGTGGACGGCCGGCTTTGGCAACGGCTTCCAGTACTGGCAGCATTTCGCGGATGTTCGAGATCTTTTTGTCGACCAGCAGGATCAGCGGACCATCCAGCTCGGCAGTCATGGTCTCTGGCTTGTTGACGAAGTACGGGGACAGGTAGCCACGGTCGAACTGCATGCCTTCAACAACCGACAGTTCGTTTTCCAGGCCCGAGCCTTCTTCAACGGTGATCACGCCTTCTTTACCGACTTTTTCCATGGCTTCGGCAATGATGTCGCCGATGGAGTTGTCGGAGTTGGCCGAGATGGTACCTACCTGAGCGATTGCCTTGGTGTCAGCGCAAGGCTTGGACAGGGCTTTCAGTTCCTTGACGATCGCGATGGTCGCTTTGTCGATACCGCGCTTCAGGTCCATCGGGTTCATGCCGGCAGCGACGGCTTTCAGGCCTTCGTTGACGATCGACTGAGCCAGAACGGTAGCGGTGGTGGTACCGTCGCCTGCGTCATCGTTGGCACGGGAGGCAACGTCTTTGACCAGCTGCGCGCCCATGTTTTCGAAGCGGTCTTCGAGTTCGATTTCTTTGGCTACGGAAACGCCGTCCTTGGTGATGGTCGGAGCGCCGAAGCTCTTCTCGATGATCACGTTACGGCCTTTCGGGCCCAGGGTCGCTTTTACTGCGTCAGCCAGAACGTTGACACCGGTGAGCATTTTCTTGCGGGCGGAGTCGCCGAATTTAACTTCTTTAGCAGCCATGATCGATATTCCTTAAATACTTTGTAGTAGCGGGAAAATGAGCGGGGAATCAGCCTTCGACAACAGCGAGAATCTCGTTCTCAGCCATGATCACCAGGTCTTCGCCATCGACTTTCACAGTGTTGCTGCCGGAGTACGGGCCGAACACCACCTTGTCACCCACTTTCACGGACAGTGCACGCACTTCGCCGTTGTCCAGCACTTTGCCTGGGCCTACAGCTAGGACTTCACCCTGGTTTGGCTTCTCAGCAGCCGAACCTGGCAGGACGATACCGCCAGCGGTTTTCTTTTCTTCTTCGCTGCGACGGATAACGACGCGGTCATGCAGAGGACGAAGCTTCATTGTCGATCTCTCCTAATTGTGGTTTTCATCGGCCGGTGTAGTCCCGGCGGGTTTAACAAATCCGGCGGCGCCGGGTGCGGTTCGTCGAGCGAACCGCGGAAGTCTGTCTGGCGCAATTGCCAGAAACCTTGCGGTGACCGTTACATAAGGGCGCGCGAGCCTATTTCAAGGGCCGAGAGCGAAATTTTTACGTCGATACCCTGAAAATGAACACGGCACCCAAAGGTGCCGTGTCGATGGACATGTTACTTGGAGTCGCGGTGTTCGAACTCGCCTTCGATCACGTTAGGCTCACGGCCCAACGGCTGACGTGGAGCAGGACCGCCCCGCGGCTGAAGGTCATCGGCGAACGCACGCTGGCGCATCGCTTGTTCCTCGGCGCGCTGGCGCATTTTATTGGCCAGCAGTCGACGAGAGATCGGCAGCAACATAATCAGACCCAGCACGTCGGTGACGAAGCCCGGCAGAATCAACAGCCCCCCCGCCAGGGCCAGCATCAGGCCTTCGAGCATGGTCTGGGCCGGCAACTCGCCGCGGCTCAGGCTTTCACGAGCGCGCAGCGCAGTAGCCAGACCGGCGATACGCAGCACGAACACGCCGAGCATCGAGCCGAGAATGATCAGCAGCAGGGCCGGGAAAAACCCGATCGCTGCGCTGACCTTGACGAATACGAACAGCTCCAACACCGGAAACAGTACAAAGAGCAACAAAAAAGGGCGCATCAAATGGTTCCTCAACGCAAGTAAGCCTTGCCAGTGTTCCTTAGATGACGTCGCCGTTTCGTGAATTCAAGCATCGGCCACTTGATTTTTCGGCCAATGTTCGGCGTGAGCCAGGAAAACCAAGGCTTCCCGGACTTGTGTCGGCGTATTACAAGGCGCTTGAAACGGCAGCCAGTAGAGCCCCTGGCCGATGCGCAAGTGCATGCCTTCGCTGTCGATGCCGACCAATTGCGCCGGCACGGTTTTCGGCAGGCCCGCCAAGTCGACATAGTGGGCGATGGCTTTGGCGTGATCGGCATTCATGTGCTCGACCATGCTCACTTCGGCCTTGCCGGCGAACGGGTTGGCGAGGGTCAGTTGGTCGACCCAGTGAATCGCGCCGAAGCCGCCGATGTAACGGTGGCGTACCGGTTTGAGCACCCAGAAATCGAAATCGTGGGCCTTGTGATAGTTCTGCGAATCCGGGAAATAGCGGTAGTAACGCTCGGCTGCCGCTTCGATGGCTGCGGTGTCCTCGAGTTTTTCCCCTTCGGCCAGGTAGGTCAGCCGACCAACGGCTTGCACGTCTTCGGCCTCGCGTTCACCCACCAGCAGCGAGCATTTCGGATCCTTCAGCAGGTTGTGAGTGTGCTGAGCGATGCGGCTGATAAGGATCAACGGCCGGCCCTGTTCGTCCAGACAGTACGGAACCACGGAGCCAAACGGGAAACCGGGCATCGCTTTGGAGTGCGTCGAGAGCACTCCACGGTATTCCTTGAGAAGCAATTCTCGGGCATGCTTAGCCACTACAACGCTCAATTTATGACTCCTTATATAGATTCCGTCGAAAAAACGGACAGGCGTCTGGGTGAAAGTTCCAGTACGCCACAGGGGCAGTTCTCATGTGCAGCCAGGCCACATCAGGCTCAGATCGAGAGGCCCTCTAGAAGGAGAAACACTCCGATCGGCTATGGGGCTATGCGAATGCAACTCACTGACAAAGTAATCATTATCACCGGCGGTTGCCAGGGTTTAGGCCGTTCCATGGCCGAGTATCTTGCAGGTCGTGGCGCCAAGCTGGCCCTGGTGGACCTGAACCAGGAAAAACTCGACGCCGCCGTCGCCGCTTGCAAGGCCAAGGGTGTCGAGGCCCGTGCCTACTTGTGCAACGTCGCCGATGAAGAGCAAGTGACCCACATGGTCAGCCAGGTGGCCGACGATTTCGGCGCGATCCATGGCCTGATCAACAACGCCGGCATTTTGCGTGACGGCCTGTTGCTGAAGGTCAAGGATGGCGAAATGACCAAGATGAGCCTGGCCCAATGGCAAGCGGTGATCGACGTCAATCTGACCGGCGTGTTCCTGTGCACCCGTGAAGTCGCGGCAAAAATGGTCGAGCTGAACAACAGCGGCGCGATCATCAATATCTCGTCGATCTCACGCGCCGGCAATATCGGCCAGACCAACTACTCCGCCGCCAAGGCCGGTGTCGCTGCGGCGACCGTGACCTGGGCCAAGGAACTGGCGCGCTACGGGATTCGCGTGGCGGGCATTGCGCCGGGCTTCATCGAAACTGAAATGACCCTGAGCATGAAACCTGAAGCGCTGGAAAAAATGACTTCCGGGATTCCGCTCAAGCGCATGGGCAAACCCGAAGAGATCGCCCAGTCGGCGGCCTACATTTTCGAGAATGACTACTACACCGGTCGGATTCTGGAGCTGGATGGCGGGTTGCGTATCTAAAGCAATATCAAAAGATCGCAACCTCGTGTCGAGCGAAGCGAGGCTGCGATCTCTTTTCAGCGATTTAATCGTCGCTGACGGTGATGTTCGGCATCGCCGGCGTCGCAGCTTCCTGCAACACGATCCGCGCGCCGACATGGCGGGCCAGTTCCTGGTAAACCATCGCAATCTGGCTGTCAGGCTCGGCGATCACCGTTGGCTTGCCGCCATCGGCCTGTTCGCGGATCAGCATCGACAGCGGCAACGAAGCCAACAGTTCGACGCCATACTGGTTGGCCAGCTTCACACCCCCGCCCTCACCGAACAAATGCTCGGCATGCCCGCAGTTGGAGCAGATGTGCACGGCCATGTTTTCGACCACGCCCAGCACCGGGATGTTGACCTTGCGGAACATTTCCACGCCCTTGCGCGCATCCAGCAATGCCAGATCCTGCGGGGTGGTCACGATCACCGCACCGGCCACCGGGACTTTTTGCGCCAGGGTCAACTGGATGTCGCCGGTGCCTGGAGGCATGTCGATGACCAGGTAATCCAGGTCGCCCCAGGCCGTTTGCGTGACCAGTTGCAACAAGGCGCCGGACACCATCGGCCCACGCCAGACCATCGGCGTGTTGTCGTCGGTCAGGAAGGCCATGGACATCACTTCGACGCCATGGGACTCGATCGGAATGAACCATTTCTGATCCTTGACCTGAGGACGGGTGCCTTCAGGGATGCCGAACATGATGCCCTGGCTCGGACCGTAGATGTCCGCGTCGAGAATCCCCACTTTGGCACCTTCACGAGCCAACGCCAGCGCCAGGTTGGCGGCCGTGGTGGATTTGCCCACGCCTCCCTTTCCAGACGCCACGGCCACCACGTTTTTGACGTTGGCCAACCCCGGAATCTGTGCCTGGGCCTTGTGCGCGGCAATCACGCTGGTGATCTCGACACGGGCAGTGACCACGCCATCCAGGCCCTCGATGGCCATCTGCAACAACTGCGCCCAGCCACTCTTGAACAGACCGGCGGCGTAACCCAGCTCCAGCTGGACGCTGACGCGATCGCCCTGAATATCGATGCTGCGCACGCACCCGGCGCTGACCGGGTCCTGGTTCAGATAAGGGTCGGTGTATTGGCGAAGGACGGCTTCCACCGCTGCGCGATTGACGGCGCTCATGGGCAACTCCGATAGCAAGACTGGAAAATCAGGCGGGTATCCTAACCGTTCTGTCGCCTGGACGGGATGCTTTCAGAATATGACAAATATCTTATGACCGGCGGGTACAAAGGTCCGTGGAAGCTGGCCGTGGGGGTGAAAAATATGCGCCGGCGCTTTATAGTGGCCGACCTCCGTTTCATCAAGTAGCCGAGCCCCATGTCCGAGCCACGCAAGATCCTCGTCACCAGCGCCCTGCCCTATGCCAATGGTTCGATCCACCTCGGCCATATGCTGGAATACATCCAGACCGATATGTGGGTGCGCTTCCAGAAGCATCGCGGTAACCAATGCATTTATGTCTGCGCCGACGACGCCCACGGTTCGGCCATCATGCTGCGCGCGGAAAAGGAAGGCATCACCCCGGAACAACTGATCGCCAACGTCCAGGCTGAACACAGCGCCGACTTTGCCGAGTTCCTGGTGGACTTCGACAACTTCCACTCCACTCACGCCGAAGAAAACCGTGAGCTGTCGAGCCAGATCTACCTGAAGCTGCGCGACGCCGGGCACATCGCCACGCGCTCGATCACGCAGTACTTCGACCCGGAAAAGAAAATGTTCCTGGCCGACCGCTTCATCAAGGGCACCTGCCCGAAATGCGGCACCGAAGACCAGTACGGCGACAACTGCGAAAAATGCGGTGCAACCTACGCGCCGACCGACCTCAAAGATCCGAAGTCGGCAATCTCCGGCGCCACGCCGGTGCTCAAGGATTCCCAGCACTTCTTCTTCAAGCTGCCGGACTTCCAGGAAATGCTGCAAGCCTGGACACGCAGCGGCACCTTGCAAGAGGCCGTGGCCAACAAGATCGCCGAATGGCTGGACGCCGGCCTGCAACAGTGGGACATCTCCCGCGATGCGCCGTACTTCGGCTTCGAAATTCCTGATGAACCAGGCAAGTACTTCTACGTGTGGCTGGACGCGCCGATCGGCTACATGGCCAGCTTCAAGAACCTGTGCAACCGTACGCCTGCACTTGATTTCGACGCGTTCTGGGGCAAGGACTCCACCGCCGAGCTGTACCACTTCATCGGCAAGGACATCGTCAACTTCCACGCCCTGTTCTGGCCAGCGATGCTCGAAGGCGCCGGTTTCCGTAAACCGACCGGCATCAACGTGCACGGTTACCTGACCGTCAACGGTCAGAAGATGTCCAAGTCCCGCGGCACCTTCATCAAGGCCCGGACCTATCTGGATCACCTGTCGCCGGAATACCTGCGCTACTACTACGCGGCCAAGCTGAGCCGTGGCGTCGATGACCTGGACCTGAACCTCGAGGACTTCGTGCAGAAGGTCAACTCGGACCTGGTCGGCAAAGTCGTCAACATCGCCAGCCGTTGCGCCGGTTTCATCAACAAAGGCAACGCTGGCGTGCTGGTGGCCGGCAACGCCGCGCCAGAGCTGACCGAAGCGTTCCTGGCCGCAGCACCGAGCATCGCCGAAGCCTACGAGGCGCGTGACTTCGCCCGGGCCATGCGCGAAATCATGGGCCTGGCCGACCGAGCCAACGCCTGGATCGCCGACAAGGCGCCATGGTCGCTGAACAAACAGGAAGGCAAGCAGGATGAAGTCCAGGCCATTTGCGCCCTGGGTATCAACCTGTTCCGCCAATTGGTGATTTTCCTCAAGCCGGTGCTGCCGCTGCTGGCCGCCGATGCCGAGGCGTTCCTGAACGTCGCACCGCTGACCTGGAACGACCACGCCACCTTGCTCAGCAACCATCAGCTGAACGAGTTCAAACCGTTGATGACCCGCATCGACCCGGTAAAAGTGCAAGCCATGACCGACGCCTCGAAAGAAGACCTGACCGCCAGCCAGACCGACACCGGCGAAGCTGCCGCGCCTCAAGGCAACGGCGAACTGGCCAAGGATCCGCTGTCGCCGGAGATCGAGTTCGATACCTTTGCCGCGGTCGACCTGCGCGTCGCCCTGATCCTCAAGGCCGAAGCCGTCGAAGGTGCCGACAAACTGCTGCGCCTGACCCTGGACATCGGTGACGAGCAACGCAACGTGCTCTCCGGCATCAAGAGCGCCTACCCGGACCCGGCCAAGCTTGAAGGTCGCCTGACCATGATGATTGCCAACCTCAAGCCCCGCAAAATGAAATTCGGGATCTCCGAAGGCATGGTGATGGCGGCCGGCCCTGGTGGCGAAGAAATCTATCTGCTGAGCCCCGACAGTGGCGCCAAGCCAGGTCAGCGCATCAAGTAAAGTCCTACGCTAAACCGATCCCACAGTCGTGCCCGGCGCGACTGTGGGATTTTCATATCTGGCCCACCCTCCTTCCTTGCCGGATAATGCCTAATCTCTTTTTAGAGAGCCCCTTAAGAAAGCCCTGTTCTTACCGGCACGATCATGACCGAACTGCTTCTTACGCTTATCAGCGCTGCCCTGATCAACAACCTCGTGTTGCACTGGCCGCTGGGCGTCGATCCGGTGCTGGGCAGCGAGCGGCGACAGGTGCATGCATTGGGCATCGCGACGACGTGCCTGATGCTGATCGTCGGCACGCTCGGCCATGCGCTCTACCACTGGCTGCTGGTGCCGCTGGGGCTGACGTCGCTGCGACTGTTCGTATTCCTGCCGCTGAGCGTTCTGCTGATCGGCCCGCTGCTGAAACTGCTTCCACGGTTATTCGCCAAGCTTTCATTCGAGGGTCTCTGGCCCCTGCTGCTGGGCAATGCCGGCGTGCTTGGGCTGACCCTGCTCAACGCTCAGGACGACAAGGGACTTTTCCACGCCATAGCCTTGAGCCTAGGTGCCGGGCTGGGTTTCTGGCTGGTGCTGAGCCTGTTCAGCGACTTGCGCCAACGCACACTCGATAACGATGTCCCCCTGCCCTTTCGCGGCCTGCCGATCGAATTGATCGGCGCCGGATTGATCGCAGTGGTTTTTCTCGGATTCAGCGGGCTGATCAAAACATGAGTCTGATTCAACGCATCGATGCCCTCTTGCCGCAGACCCAATGCGGCAAGTGTGGCCACCCCGGATGCAAACCGTACGCCGAAGGCATCGCCAGCGGCGAGCCGATCAACAAGTGCCCACCGGGCGGCAGCGAAACCATCGCGGCCCTCGCCGAGCTGCTGAAAGTGCCGGTGCTGGAACTGGACGTCAGTCGCGGTTCGGCACCGGCGCAAATCGCGTACATCCGCGAAGCCGAATGCATCGGCTGCACCAAATGCATTCAGGCCTGCCCGGTCGACGCGATTGTCGGCGCGGCGAAATTCATGCACACGGTCATCGTCGACGAATGCACCGGTTGCGACCTCTGCGTGGCGCCCTGCCCGGTGGATTGCATCGAGATGCATCCGCTACCGCTGGCCACGCTGCCGATTGTCGGTGGGCTGGCGTTCAGCCTGGAGGAACAACAGGCCCGGGCCGCCAAGCGCAACCGCGCGCGACGTCGCTTCGAACAGCGCAATGCCCGCCTACATCGCGAAGAGGAACAGAAACTCGCCGAACGTCAGGCCCGCGCCCAACGCGCCGTGCAGCACAGTGAAGTGACGCTCGACCCGGTTCAGGCCGCGCTCGAGCGCGTGCGTGCGCAGAAGGCCGCCAATGCCGATGCGGCGCTGAAAAAGGCCAAGGTCGATCTGGCGATGAGTCGGGCGCAGCTGAATAAATCGCTCAAGGCCTTCGGGCATCCACCGACCTTCGAACAGCAATCGCAACTGATCGTGCTGCAACAGCAGTTCGAAGCTGCCGAACAGGCGCTGTCGCTGCTGGAAAGCAGTGCACCGGTGGTAGCTACTCCACCTGTTCCGACAAACGATGCCGAGCTGAAACGGGCGAAGATCCAGTTGGCCATGCGCCGCGCCGAACTCAAGAAGGCTCAAACAAACGAAGCGCCGGCCGAACAGATCACAGCATTGCAACATGCGCTCAGCGAAGCCGAGCGGCAGGTGGATGCCTATGCCGCCCCTTGAATCGGTGGATGAACGCCTTCAGCAGGCCATGAAGCTGGTGTTGCTGGCCACCCTGCCGGGAATGCTGATGTTGTTCTGGCTGTACGGTTGGGGCGTGTTGATCAACCTGATTCTGACGGCAGCTACCGCACTGGCCGTTGAAGCAGCGGTGTTACAGCTGCGCAAGCAACCTGTAAAACCGACAGTGAGCGATGGCAGTGCGCTGGTCAGCGCGACCCTGTTGGCCCTGGCCTTGCCGCCTTATTGCCCATGGTGGCTGACGGTCAGCGCTGCGGCATTCGGACTTTTTTTCGGCAAGCACCTGTATGGCGGCGTCGGCAGGAATCCGTTCAACCCGGCGATGCTCGGTTTCGCCCTGGCTTCAGTGACGTTTCCTCAGCAAATGACCCATTGGCCGTCGTCCCACGGCATGGACTTCCTCGCTGGCCTGCAACAAGTGTTCGGCTTCAACCTCGGCCAGACACCAGACGCGTGGGCCCAGGCCACCGCGCTGGACAGCCTGCGAATCAACAAAAGCCTGACCATGGACGAACTGTTTGCCGGCAACCCGGCATTCGGCCATTTCGGCGGCCGGGGCGTGGAATGGGTCAACCTGGCCTTCCTGGCCGGCGGCGCGTTTCTGCTGCAACGGCGGGTGTTCAGCTGGCATGCGCCGGTCGGCATGCTCGCCAGCCTGTTCGTCATCAGCCTGTTGTGCTGGAACGGTTCGGGCTCCGACTCCCATGGCTCGCCACTCTTCCATCTGCTCACTGGCGCGAGCATGCTGGGTGCCTTCTTCATCGTGACGGAACCGGTATCCGGCGCGAAAAACCCCACGGCCCGGTTGCTGTTCGGCGCCGGAGTGGGGCTGCTGACTTACTTGATTCGCACGTGGGGCGGCTATCCCGACGGGGTGGCTTTTGCCGTCCTGCTGATGAACCTCTGTGTACCGGCGCTGGAGCGGTTTGCTGCCTCCAGACAAGCGCAGGTCAGCCCATGAACCGAGCGACAAGCGTTGTGACCCTGGTATTACTGGCAGGCCTGGGGACAGGCGCGACTTACCTCGCGCAGTACACCAGCGCCGCACGCATTGCCGCCGAACAACGCCTGATCGACAGCCGCAATTTGCTGGATCTGCTAGCGCCCGACAGCTACGACAATCAGCCACTGGAACACCCCCTCAACGTCGAAAAAACACGCCTGCCCAACAGCACGCTGCTGAATGGCTATCTGGCGTCCAAGGCCGGCCAACCGAGCGCCGTGTTGCTGCGCAGCCAGACACTGGGCTACGCCAGCGCCATCGATTTGCTGATCGCCATCGACCCCCATGGCACGTTGCTGGGGGTCAAAACCCTCAAGCAATCGGAAACCCCGGGGCTGGGCGGCAAGCTCGCCGACTGGCCCAATGCCTGGCTGCAAGTGTTTACCGGCAAGTCTCTAGGCGAACCAAGCGACACTGGCTGGGCCTTGAAAAAGGACCGAGGGCAATTCGATCAGATCGCAGGCGCAACCATCACCTCAAGAGCGGTGATCAATGCCACCCACGATGCATTGCGTTACTTCGATGAACACCGGCAACCGCTGATCGGGAGCAGCGCCCATGAATAAGTCATCAACCCTGCAGAACTCGCTGATGCTTGCGCCTCTGATCGGCGTCACTGATTCGTTGGTAACGGCTCTAGGCCTGTGGCTGATGTTCGCTCTGGTGCTCAGTGTTTATGACGTGAGCATGGGTATCTTGCGCTCACGACTGATTCCGGCAACCCATTTACTGGCCTGCCTCCTGCTGGCTGCCACACTGACCAGTTGTGTGGAACTCGCCATGCAAGCCTGGTCGCTTCAATGGCACCAGCATCTGGGGTTCTATACCGGATTGATCGCCTTGCAATGCGTGGTGCTGGAACATAACGGTTTTTTCCAGGGCACAAGGCGTGACCGCCTGCGCCTGTGCGGCCTGTTCGGCGCCTTGATGATTGGCCTGGGCCTGCTCCGCGAGCTTATCGGCAACGGGACACTGGGTAGCCATCTGCCCTGGCTGACCGCTGCCATGCAACCGGACTGGCAAGGTTGGGTGCTCACCGCTGACGGTGGCCTGCGCTTGGCCACGCTGGCCCCCGGCGGGTTTATTCTGCTGGGGCTGCTGATCGCCGCACGTCAGGCCTGGACCCGCCCCTCCCCCACATTGACCTCCTTCGAGGAAACGCATCGCCCATGAATGCCGCAAAACGTCTGGAAATTTTCCGCAGGTTTCACGAAGACAATCCTGAACCGAAGACCGAGCTGGCCTATTCCTCGCCGTTCGAACTGCTGATCGCCGTGATTCTCTCGGCGCAATCGACCGATGTCGGCGTCAACAAGGCCACCGCCAAACTGTTTCCGGTGGCCAATACGCCGGCGGCGATTTATGCCTTGGGCGTTGAAGGATTATCGGAGTACATCAAGACCATCGGCCTGTATAACAGCAAAGCAAAAAACGTGATCGAAACCTGTCGCTTGCTGGTAGAGCGCCATGGCGGTGAAGTACCGCAGACCCGCGAAGCGCTGGAAGCGTTGCCCGGCGTCGGCCGCAAGACCGCCAATGTGGTGCTCAATACCGCCTTTCGTCAGCTGACCATGGCCGTGGACACCCACATTTTCCGGGTCAGCAACCGTACCGGCATTGCTCCGGGCAAGAATGTGGTCGAGGTGGAGCAGAAACTGATGAAATTCGTGCCGAAGGAGTATCTGCTCGACGCCCATCACTGGCTGATTCTCCACGGACGCTACGTTTGCCTGGCCCGCAAGCCGCGTTGTGGCAGCTGCCGGATCGAGGACTTATGCGAATACAAGCAAAAGACCTCGGACGATTGAGGCTCTATTAGTTTTCTTGATTAGCCGATTGAAAAAATCTTTTTTACCCGCCGGGAAATTGTCGATATAAGGAGCGCCAAAGGCAGTCTTAGCCTGGAGTTAACCTTATGAGCACTGGCAAAGAGCAATTGGACGTAGAAGACGACTTCACCGCCGTTGAGGCCGATGACGCAGAACCGGTGGTGGAAGTAGCGAAGACCAACCTGAGCAAACGCCGCACCATCGACAATCTGCTGGAGGAGCGCCGACTGCAAAAGCAATTGGCCGATTACGATTTTGACCTATGACACCTAAAAGCCTCCCGAAACGGAGGCTTTTTACTAAGTGCCCATCCCCGACAAACGCCCGCTCATCGCCCCTCGTCAAACGCTGGCATACTCATACCAGGCCATTACGTTGAGCCAATTCAATAAGATCGACCAGTGAGCGAGCATTGAGCTTCAGCAACAGGCGAGTCTTGTAAGTACTGACGGTTTTATTGCTGAGGAACATCCCATCGGCGATTTCCTTGTTTGTCTTTCCTCGGGCCAACTGCTGAAGGACCATCATTTCCCGCCCGGACAAACGATCCACCATATCGGCTTCACTGGCATTCCCAAGACTGGAGCGCACAGTATGCAGCGCCTGATTAGGAAAGTAGCTATAACCTGACAATACAGCCTTTATTGCACTGAGCAACTCAGTAAGGTCCTGTTGTTTACAGACATATCCGGCGGCACCCGATTGCATACAACGCATGGAAAAATGTCCTGGAGCCTGGGACGTCAATATCAGCACTTTAAGAGGCATCGCCGCCGAGGTCAGGCGCGCGATAACTTCCAACCCATCCAGCTTCGGTATTCCAATATCCAGGATAACGATATCCGGCATAAGTTCACGAGCAAGTTGCAATGCATCCACGCCATTGTCTGTTTCTGCAATGACTTCGTAGCCATGACGCTCCATTAGCATACGTACCGCAAGACGAATGACGGGGTGATCATCCACGATCAGCACTTTATTCATGGGCAATTCCAATTTTCGCTGTTCGAATTTTTAGAGCCCGCACCATAGCCTAGTCGTTTCACCCATGGCATGCCGTCCCCCTCGACCACTCGCACCGAGAGACATTACCTACAAACAACACGGATTATTCCTACAAGAAATCATTGCGCATGATAAGCCAGGGATTTTATTGGCCGAACACTGCTAAACGCTTCGACAATGTCTTTGTAACAATTCACCCCCCAAAAAAACAGGGTTCAACGCCCTTGATCCGACAGACCGCGACTATTAAGCTATCCTTAAAGGTAACGAGTATCTTGCAGAATCTTACATAACCCGGCCCGAACCACTCGAAAAACCTTACATACAGCAACACTTCACAACCCAAACAAACCCACACAACTTTAAAACAAATAAACAGCCATACCCAGACCCAGAACAATACAGTTACTATATCAACCTCAACCACACAACAAAAAGAAACTTAAAATAACAAATACAGAAAAACACACTCATACATGCACCACCACCAAAACACACCCTATAAACCAACAGAGAATAAGATAATACCTAATGAGTAAAAAACATGACAAAACTCAAAAAAAGAATCACCAACCCCATGACAATCATTGCAATATTTGCAGCACTGTCCGAAACATCAGCTGCTGTATCGCTGCCCTTTCTTGACCACAAGGAGAGAGAACTCTACATCTGGTTTCTGATCAGCTTTCCCTTTTATTTGCTTTTTCTTTTCTTCGCCACACTTAACTTCAATTATCGATCGCTTTACGCGCCCTCCGATTTCGAGAAGGGAAAGCATTTTATAAAAGTCATGGACAACGCTGATCACTCTGGAAACAGCACTTCCAGTGTGTCGCCTGAACGCTCGGTCCAACACCATGTGCAGCTGCCCGCGCCGCTAAAGGATCTGCACATCATTGATGCACGCTGGATAACCAAAAAAATGGGGTTCAGCGCCCTGATGGAGAGTATCCAGCACGCTCCGGATAATCCTGCACACGTGATCGTATTTCTCACGTGTGCCGATTCGGAGGTAGTGCTGAAGGACAGTGCGCTCAAACACTGGAAACAACTAAAGAAACGCAGCAACGCAACGTTCTGTGTTTCTTACAATTTGAGCTCACATGGCGTGACGATCATGGGCTAGGTTTTGACCCGTCGCACAGAGCAAGGCAGCCCTTGAAGTGAGATCAAAGGCAGGCAGCAAAAGGAACGGTTGGAAGAAACCAGCAGAAAGCGAAACGTAATATGCAGCAGCCCTTTTTCAGAACTGTGGCCTTGTCATCGACAAGGCCACAGTTCCATTACCGCATCAAAGGTCTCAGAACAGCTTGCGGCCTTTGTTCGCCGCGATACGCATGCGCAAGGCGTTGAGCTTGATGAAGCCCGCCGCATCGGCCTGGTTGTAGGCGCCGCCATCTTCCTCGAAGGTCGCGATGTTGGCGTCGAACAACGACTCGTCGGACTTGCGTCCGGTAACGATCACGTTGCCCTTGTACAGTTTCAGGCGCACTACGCCGTTCACGTGGGCCTGGGAAGCATCGATCATCTGTTGCAGCATCAGACGCTCTGGGCTCCACCAGTAGCCGGTGTAGATCAGACTGGCGTATTTAGGCATCAGCTCGTCTTTGAGGTGAGCCACTTCGCGGTCCAGGGTGATCGATTCGATCGCACGGTGAGCGCGCAGCATGATGGTGCCGCCAGGCGTCTCGTAGCAGCCACGGGATTTCATGCCCACATAGCGGTTTTCGACGATGTCCAGACGGCCGATACCATGTTCGCCACCGATACGGTTCAAGGTCGCCAGCACGGTGGCCGGGGTCATTTCGACGCCGTCCAGTGCAACGATGTCGCCGTTGCGGTAGGTCAGTTCCAGGTACTGCGGTTTGTCGGGAGCTTTCTCCGGGGAGACGGTCCAGCGCCACATGTCTTCTTCGTGCTCGGTCCAGGTGTCTTCCAGCACGCCGCCTTCATAGGAGATGTGCAGCAGGTTGGCATCCATCGAGTACGGGGATTTTTTCTTGCCGTGACGCTCGATCGGAATCGCGTGCTTCTCGGCGTAGTCCATCAGCTTCTCACGGGACAGCAGGTCCCATTCGCGCCATGGAGCGATCACTTTCACGCCTGGCTTCAAGGCGTAGGCGCCCAGTTCGAAACGAACCTGGTCGTTGCCCTTGCCGGTCGCGCCGTGGGAAATGGCGTCAGCACCGGTTTCGTTGGCGATTTCGATCAGGCGTTTGGCGATCAACGGACGAGCGATGGAAGTACCCAGCAGGTACTCGCCTTCGTAAACGGTGTTGGCGCGGAACATCGGGAACACGAAATCACGCACGAATTCTTCGCGCAGATCGTCGATATAGATTTCTTTTACGCCCATGGCCTGTGCCTTGGCGCGGGCCGGTTCGACCTCTTCGCCCTGACCCAGGTCAGCGGTGAAGGTCACTACTTCACAGTTATATGTATCCTGCAGCCACTTGAGGATCACCGAAGTGTCCAGGCCGCCGGAATACGCCAGAACGACCTTGTTTACGTCCGCCATGCCATCACTCCACGGGGTTCTACGGAAAGCTGTCAAGTCTACCGCTCATGCAGGATAATTTACAGAGGCGCGACAGCTTATGACGACGAAGCGACAGATTATGTCGAGCGAGCGACGAATTCAGCAGGTTCAGGAGGTCGTCGCGCTGCTCGCGGCGGCGGTGGCTTGAGGCGCAGGTTTCTCGGTCGGTGCGACCCGCTCGAGACGTACGGCAACCCGGCGGTTCTTCGCCCGGTTGGCGGCATTGTTGTTGGGCGCCAGCGGATAGCGCTCACCGTGAAAACGCAGGGTGATCTGCGACTCCTGCACACCATTGGCCTTGAAGAAATCCATCACCGCCAGCGCCCGGCGTCGTGACAGTTCACGGTTGGTCAGCCGGTTACCGCTATTGTCGGAATGGCCATCGAGTTCAATGTGGTTGACCGTCGGATCGGCCTTCATGAACTCCAGCATGACCTGCAACTGGGCCTTGGCCCTGGCATCGAGATCGATACCCTCCCCCGGAAAGCCGACCTCGGATTGCTTCACTTGCTCGAAATTCTGTGGCAACAGCTTGGCGACGCAACCCTGATAGTCACCATAGGCCTTGCTGAACTTGACCGGCAGCAGACGCACTTCAGACACCCGACCGTCGCCCGATGAGTGTCGTACGACCGGGCTGCGCCCCTCCATCAGCCCGCTGATCAGGCGCCCGGCCTGCACTTGCGAACTGTTGAACAGCACGTTGCCACTACCGATTCTCACCGAGCCCAGGTTAATGTCGCCACGCCCCGGCTGCCATGGCGCAGCCGCCGCCAGCAAGGTGGCGGAACCCCCACCGATCATTGAGTTGTAGGCCTTCAGTCGAAATGTCGCCTGCTCTCCGGCGCGCCGCACAAACTCACCCGAACCGAAATCGGTGATCGGTTGAGTCAGGCGGCATTCGAACTTGTCGCCTTCGACCGTCCACTCAATGCTCTCCAGGCGAGTCTGGAAAGTGAGCGCCATCGCGGGAAGGCTGGCAAACACACTGAGCAAGGCTAAATAACGCTGGCGCACGGGAGGCTCCACTGGCTTCTACGACAAAAAGACCGACACACATATTCACGGCCTGCCTGTTGGGTATCGGAAGCTTGTCGTAAAACTTGATAGCGAGTGCCTGGAAGAGTCTTTTCCGGTAGCATTCCCCTGAGTTTGACCCGCCTGGAATTCCCTCATGTCCGACCGCCTGACCCTGCTGCGTCCCGACGACTGGCACATTCATCTTCGCGATGGTGCCGTGTTGACCAATACCGTCGCGGATGTCGCGCGCACCTTTGGTCGCGCCATCATCATGCCCAACCTGGTACCTCCGGTGCGCAACGCTGCTGAAGCCGATGGCTATCGCCAGCGGATTCTCGCCGCACGTCCGGCCGGCAGCCGTTTCGAACCGCTGATGGTTCTGTACCTGACCGACCGCACCCAGCCCGAAGAAATTCGTGAGGCCAAGGCCAGCGGTTTCATTCACGCCGCCAAGCTGTACCCGGCAGGCGCGACCACCAATTCGGACTCTGGCGTCACCAGCATCGACAAGATTTTCCCTGCACTGGAGGCCATGGCCGAAGTCGGGATGCCCTTGCTGGTTCACGGTGAAGTCACCCGTGGCGATATCGACGTTTTCGATCGGGAAAAAATCTTCATCGATGAGCACATGCGTCGCGTGGTCGAGCGTTTCCCGACGCTCAAAGTGGTGTTCGAACACATCACCACCGCCGATGCCGTGCAGTTCGTCAACGCGGCTTCGGCCAACGTTGGCGCCACCATCACCGCGCATCACCTGCTGTACAACCGCAACCACATGCTGGTGGGTGGGATTCGGCCGCACTTCTATTGCCTGCCGATCCTCAAGCGCAATACCCACCAGGAAGCCCTGCTCGACGCTGCCACCAGCGGCAGCGACAAGTTCTTCCTCGGCACCGACTCGGCCCCCCATGCCCAGCACGCCAAAGAAGCGGCTTGCGGCTGTGCCGGTTGCTACACCGCTTATGCCGCGATCGAGATGTATGCCGAAGCCTTCGAACAGCGTAATGCGCTGGACAAGCTCGAAGCCTTCGCCAGCCTCAATGGCCCGCGTTTCTACGGTCTGCCGGCGAACACCGATCGCATCACCCTGGTCCGCGAAGAGTGGACCGCCCCAACCAGCCTGCCATTTGGCGAGCTGACCGTTATCCCGCTGCGCGCCGGTGAAAAACTGCGCTGGCGCCTGCTGGAGGAACACGCGTGAGTGAAGACCATTTCGACGACGAACAGGACGGTCAAGGCGGTGGAGGTGGTCCTCGTCATCCAATGGCTGCCAGATTCCGTGGTTACCTGCCGGTTGTCGTCGACGTAGAAACCGGTGGCTTCAACTCGGCCACCGACGCCCTGCTGGAAATTGCTGCAACCACTATCGCCATGGATGAAAAAGGGTTCGTGTACCCCGATCACACCTACTTCTTCCGGGTTGAGCCATTCGAAGGCGCCAACATCGAAGCAGCAGCCCTGGAATTCACCGGGATCAAACTCGATCACCCGTTGCGCATGGCAGTGAGTGAAGAAGCGGCGCTGACCGATATCTTCCGTGGCATTCGCAAGGCCCTGAAAGCCAACGGTTGCAAACGGGCGATTCTGGTCGGTCACAACAGCAGCTTCGACCTGGGTTTCCTCAACGCGGCAGTCGCGCGCCTGGACATGAAACGCAACCCGTTTCACCCGTTCTCCAGCTTCGACACCGCGACCCTCGCCGGTCTTGCCTACGGTCAAACCGTACTGGCCAAGGCCTGTCAGGCAGCGGACATCGACTTCGACGGTCGTGAGGCTCATTCGGCTCGCTACGACACCGAGAAGACTGCTGAGCTGTTCTGCGGCATCGTCAATCGCTGGAAACAGATGGGCGGCTGGGAAGACTACAACGACTGAGGCTGGTCGCCGGTTTATCCCGCCCATAAAAAAACCGGCCTCAGTGAGGCCGGTTTTTTATTGCCGGACGCCTGGCTTACAGCGCAGCAGCGTGCTCGGTCAGGTAAGCCGCAACGCCTTCTGGCGAAGCGTTCATGCCTTTGTCGCCTTTTTTCCAGTTGGCAGGGCAAACTTCGCCGTGCTCTTCGTGGAATTGCAGAGCATCAACCAGACGGATCAGCTCTTCCATGTTACGGCCCAGCGGCAGGTCGTTGACGATCTGCGAGCGGACAACGCCTTTGTCGTCGATCAGGAACGCACCACGGAAAGCCACGCCGTCAGCGGACTGAACGTCGTAAGCCTTCATGATTTCCTGCTTGATGTCAGCAGCCATGGTGTAACGAACCTGGCCGATACCGCCATTGTTCACCGGGGTGTTGCGCCACGCGTTGTGGGTGAAGTGCGAGTCGATCGAAACGGCGACCACTTCAACGTTGCGTGCCTTGAAGTCAGCCATGCGGTTGTCCAGAGCGATCAGCTCGGACGGGCAAACGAAGGTGAAGTCCAGTGGGTAGAAGAACACCAGGCCGTATTTGCCTTTGATGGCCGAGGACAGGGTGAAGCTGTCTACGATTTCGCCATTGCCGAGTACGGCCGGTACGGTGAAGTCAGGGGCTTGTTTGCCTACGAGTACGCTCATTGGATATCTCCTGGTGTAATAACGTTGAAGAACAGGGCTCATGCCAGCCTGTCACCCTCAGGCGACAGCCCTGTGACACGAACCTCCTTCGCAAAAGGCCGACCATCATACACCGCGTTTTTCGCCTGTCCTTAGCGGTTTTTTTCTGGCGGGCAAAATGGCCGCTGCTATTTTTTTTCGCAAGGCGCGAGAGGAAACCGTTCGTCAGTCAAAGGCCCTTATGACGAAAAGCCTTCAGAAACCACTTTGACAATCATTCTCGTTAACATTAAGATCCATCGCAATTGAGTCACAACCAGCGACGGTTCTCACTTATGTATGTCTGCCTCTGCACCGGCGTCACCGACGGTCAAATCCGCGATGCAATCTATGAAGGTTGCTGCAGCTACAAGGAAGTCCGTCTGGCTACCGGCGTAGCCGGCCAATGTGGCAAATGCGCTTGCCTGGCCAAGGAAGTGGTGCGTGAAACACTGGGCAAACTGCAAACGGCCCAGGCGGCGATCCCCTACCCCGTAGAATTTACAGCCGCATAACTACCGTATTTCGAAGAACCGGACTTGATGTCCGGTTTTTTTATGTCTGAAAATCAATCGCTTAGGCCTTAGACGCGGAACACAAACATTCTTATTCCGATTAATTTTCATTTAAGTTTCAATAACTTAGGTTTGACACTATTAATTACGCGGCTCAAACTCCGCCTTATATACAGCTAATACAGGGCAGGACTCCCACCATGAAAGGCGACGTTACAGTCATCCAGCATCTCAACAAAATCCTTGCCAATGAACTGGTCGCGATCAATCAGTACTTCCTGCACGCGCGCATGTATGAAGATTGGGGCCTGAACAAGCTCGGCAAGCACGAGTACCACGAATCCATCGACGAGATGAAGCATGCTGACAAGCTGATCAAGCGCATCCTGTTCCTTGAAGGCCTGCCGAACGTCCAGGACCTGGGCAAGCTGCACATCGGCGAACACACCAAGGAAATGCTTGAGTGTGACTTGAAGATCGAGCGCGACGGTCATGCCGACCTGAAAGTCGCTATCGCCCATTGCGAAACCGTTGGCGACTTCGGTAGCCGTGAACTGCTCGAAGACATTCTTGAGTCCGAAGAAGAACATATCGACTGGCTGGAAACCCAGCTGGGCCTGATCGATAAAGTCGGCCTTGAGAACTATCTGCAATCGCAGATGGGCGAAGAGTAAGTTCTACGCCGCTAACCCCGACGCAATAAAAAGCCCCGCTCTCTTTACAGAGGCGGGGCTTTTTACGTGCGCTCTTGTAGGAGCGAGGCTCGCCCGCGAAGAACGATGACGCGGTGTATCTGCAGAAGCGCGGCGCCTGCTTCGCGGGCAAGCCTCGCTCCTACAGGTACCGAATCAGGCTTCGGTCTTGGCAGCGGCGGCTTTGGCGGCGGCGTCTTTGATCAGTGCCTGCAACGAACCGTCGGCAGACATTTCAGTCATGATGTCGCTACCACCAACCAGCTCACCGGCAACCCACAGTTGTGGGAAGGTTGGCCAGTTGGCGTACTTTGGCAGGTTGGCGCGGATTTCCGGGTTCTGCAGGATATCCACATAGGCAAACTTTTCACCACAGGCCATCACAGCCTGGGCGGCTTTCGCGGAGAACCCACACTGCGGGGCATTCGGCGAGCCTTTCATGTAAAGCAGAATGGTGTTGTTGGCAATCTGCTCTTTAATCGTTTCGATGATATCCATGGAGCACCTCGGCTGAACTTTCCGACTCAGTGGTCGGCACGGTGGCGCATTGTAACGGAAACCCGAGCGCCATGCTCGGCCTCCCCGACAGACATGTTCACGCCGCCGCCACGGTCACCGGCACGCCGTTCAATGCCGCATTGCCCGACAACTCATCGAGCTGACATTCGTCAGTCAGGTCATTGGCGCTGGAACCTGGCTGGCCACTGGCAATCGTCATCTGCACGCCCGGTCGCGCATGACCCCAACCGTGGGGCAGGCTGACCACTCCTTTCATCATATCGAGGCTGGCGACCACTTCAACCTCGATCACGCCGACCCGTGAACTGACGCGCACCCGCTGCCCATCGCTGAGCCCGCGGCTGGCCAGGTCGTCCGGGTGCATCAGCAGTTGATGGCGCGGCTTGCCCTTCACCAGGCGGTGATAGTTGTGCATCCATGAGTTGTTGCTGCGCACATGGCGGCGACCGATCATCAGTAACTCATCGGCGGCTGGTGCTTGCAACGCCGCAAAGCGCGCCAGATCGGCGAGGATCTCCACAGGCGCCGCCTGGACGCGCTGATTGGCCGTCTTCAGACGAGGCGTCAAATTGGGCTTGAGCGCGCCGAGATCGATACCGTGAGGGTGATCGAACAAGGTCGCCAGCGACAGTTTGTGCCCTGAAGCATCGCCATACAGGCCCATCCGCAGCCCCCGGTCAATCATCTGCGCCGGCGCAATGGTCGGTTTCAGCGCCTTGCCGGTCTTCGCCGCAAAGGCCTTGGCCAGCCCCACGAAGATCTCCCAATCATGCAGCGCGCCTTGCGGCTTGGCGAGAATCGCCCGGTTGAAACGGGTGACGTTACGCACCGCGAACATATTGAAGGTGGTGTCGTAATGATCGTTTTCCAGCGCCGAAGTCGACGGCAGGATCAGGTCGGCATAACGCGTGGTTTCATTGATGTACAGGTCGACGCTGACCATGAACTCCAGTCCGTCCAGCGCCTGCTCCAGCTGTCGGCCATTGGGCGTGGACAACACCGGATTACCCGCCACGGTGATCAGCGCACGGACCTGCCCTTCCCCTTCGGTGAGCATCTCTTCGGCCAGCGCCGACACCGGCAACTCGCCACCGTATTCAGGACGCCCGGACACGCGGCTTTGCCACAGGTTGAAATGGCCGCCCGACGTGGACGCCACCAGGTCCACCGCCGGCTCGGTGCACAACGCACCGCCGACACGATCAAGGTTGCCGGTCACCAGATTGATCAATTGCACCAGCCAATGGCACAAGGTGCCGAAGGCCTGGGTCGAGACGCCCATGCGGCCATAGCAGACCGCCGTCGGGGCTGCCGCGAAGTCCCGCGCCAGTTGACGGATCTGTTCGGCGGGGACTGCGCACAGCGGGCTCATGGCCTCGGCAGTGAAACCTGCGATCGCCTTACGCACTTCATCCAGCCCATCGACCGGCAAATGACTGTCGCGGGTCAGGCCTTCAGCGAATAACGTATTGAGCAGCCCGAACAACAGCGCCGCATCGCCGCCGGGGCGCACGAACAGATGCTGGTCGGCAATCGCCGCCGTTTCGCTGCGACGCGGATCGACCACCACCACTTTGCCACCCCGGGCCTGAATCGCCTTGAGGCGCTTCTCCACATCCGGCACGGTCATGATGCTGCCGTTGGAGGCCAGCGGATTACCGCCCAGGATCAACATGAAATCAGTGTGATCGATGTCCGGGATCGGCAACAGCAAGCCGTGGCCATACATCAAATGACTGGTCAGGTGATGGGGCAACTGATCGACCGACGTCGCGGAAAACCGGTTACGGGTTTTCAACAGGCCGAGGAAGTAATTGCTGTGGGTCATCAACCCGTAGTTGTGCACGCTGGGGTTGCCCTGATAGACCGCCACCGCGTTCTGCCCGTGACGCTCCTGAATCGCCGCCAGGCGTTCGGCTACAAGGCTGAACGCATCTTCCCACTCGATAGGCTGCCACTCGCTACCCACTCGCTGCATCGGCTGACGCAGGCGATCCGGGTCGTTCTGAATGTCTTGCAGGGCCACCGCCTTGGGGCAGATATGCCCACGGCTGAAGCTGTCCTGAGGGTCGCCCTTGATCGAGGTGATCTGCACGCCGCTGCCTTCGACCTCGGTGGTTTCGATGGTCAGGCCGCAGATGGCTTCACACAGGTGGCACGCACGGTGATGGAGAGTCTTGGTCATGGCCAGTCTCTGTTTTGTTCTGGGCGGGCAATGTCGGCCGCGGGAACAAAACTATGGCGCGTGACTTGCCACCGCGCCAGCGACGTTCGTCTTGTGAATCGACGACCATCAGGCCGGCCGATGGCAGCAAGGAGATCAGTTCGGCGGCAGACTCGGCGGCGCCTGCAGCTGGATTTCCTCGATGGTTTCGATCTGCTCGTGGGCGACGTGCACGCCGGTGAGCTCGCCGATCAGCCGCCAATGCTCGTCGAGCCCGGCACTGATGGTGGCCATGCGGTCGATCATGCGCCGGCCAGCCGCCTTGGTGACTTCATCTTCACTGCGTAACAACTCGAAAGACATCGAGGTCATGGAAGCAGTGAGGTGGGTCAGAGAGCGAGCCGTAAGGCCGAGTAGCTCCATCAATAACTGTTCTTTCGATTCCATTCCTGAGGCTTCCTGCGTCGCTCGTGCTTTAGTTATAACCCAGCACTTTGCATTAGCAAATGTTTCAGACTAGACACATTGCCCGCCAAAGGCTCGAATGACAGATCAAAAACCGACTGCCAATCTGTCGCCCGCGCCCTGCCTGATTGCCAAGCCCGGCGAGCCCAGTGTACAAATGCTCAGCTGCTGTCAGGAAACAGGCTTCAAAAGCGCTACCTCAGTCACCCCGTAGCCTCTCTGAAATCCTCTAAACACCGTAGCCTATTGGAAAAACGCGACATTTAATGTCAATATCGCGCCTTCCCCTATTTCGTCGCCCCGTGCGGCTTACGCCGCAGGTCTCGCCCGTTTTTCAGTTAAACAAGGCTTTGAGTATCTGCGGTCTGTTGCAAAAAGGTAGTCAATGATGAGCGCAAGGCACTTTCTCTCCCTGATGGATTGCACGCCCGAAGAGCTGGTCAGCGTGATCCGTCGAGGCGTTGAGCTCAAGGACCTGCGTAACCGCGGCGTACTGTTCGAGCCTTTGAAAAACCGCGTCCTGGGGATGATTTTCGAGAAGTCCTCGACCCGTACCCGTATTTCGTTCGAAGCTGGCATGATCCAGCTCGGTGGCCAGGCGATCTTCCTGTCGCCGCGCGACACTCAGCTGGGCCGTGGCGAACCGATCGGCGACGCCGCCATTGTGATGTCGAGCATGCTCGATGCAGTGATGATCCGTACGTTTTCGCACAGCACCCTGACCGAATTCGCCGCCAATTCGCGAGTCCCGCTGATCAACGGCCTGTCCGATGACCTGCACCCGTGCCAGTTGCTGGCCGACATGCAAACCTTCCTCGAACATCGCGGTTCGATCCAAGGCAAGACCGTGGCCTGGATCGGCGACGGCAACAACATGTGCAACAGCTATATAGAAGCGGCGATCCAGTTCGACTTCCAGTTGCGCATCGCCTGCCCGGAGGGTTACGAACCCAACCCTGAATTCGTGGCCAAGGCCGGCGATCGGGTAAGCATCGTCCGCGATCCTCGGGAAGCCGTGCGCGGCGCGCATCTGGTGAGCACCGACGTCTGGACCTCCATGGGCCAGGAAGAGGAAACCGCCAAGCGCCTGAAGCTGTTCGCACCGTTCCAGGTCAACCGTGCCCTGCTCGACCTGGCCGCGCCGGACGTGCTGTTCATGCATTGCCTGCCGGCCCACCGTGGCGAGGAAATCAGCCTCGACCTGCTCGACGACCCGCGTTCGGTGGCATGGGATCAAGCCGAAAACCGTCTGCATGCACAAAAGGCCCTGCTCGAGTTTCTCGTCCCACCTTCGTACCATCACGCATGAGCCAGCCATTACTGCTGAACCTGCGCAATCTGGCCTGTGGTTATCAAAACCAGCGGGTTGTGCAGAACCTCAACCTGCATTTGAATGCCGGCGATATCGGTTGCCTGCTGGGCTCTTCGGGCTGCGGCAAAACCACGACTCTGCGGGCCATTGCCGGTTTCGAACCGGTGCACGAGGGTGAGATCCAGTTGGCGGGCGAGACCATCTCCAGCGCCGGCTTCACCCTCGCCCCGGAGAAACGCCGGATCGGCATGGTGTTCCAGGATTACGCGCTGTTTCCGCATTTGAGCGTGGCCGAGAACATCGCCTTCGGGATCCGCAAGCACCCGCAAAAGGATCGTGTCACCGAAGAATTGCTCGAACTGGTCAACCTGAAAAATCTCGGCAAGCGCTTTCCCCATGAACTGTCCGGTGGCCAGCAGCAGCGGGTTGCACTGGCCCGCGCCCTGGCGCCGGAACCGCAACTGTTGTTGCTCGACGAACCGTTCTCCAACCTCGATGGTGAGTTGCGACGCAAGCTCAGCCATGAAGTACGCGACATCCTCAAGGCTCGCGGCACCAGTGCGATTCTGGTGACCCACGACCAGGAAGAAGCTTTCGCGGTCAGCGACCATGTCGGCGTTTTCAAGGAAGGTCGCCTGGAACAATGGGATACCCCCTACAACCTCTATCACGAACCGCTGACACCGTATGTGGCCAGCTTCATTGGCCAGGGTTACTTCATTCGCGGTCAGTTGAGCAGCCCGGAGTCGGTGCAGACCGAATTGGGTGAATTGCGCGGCAACCGTGCCTACACCTGGCCGATCGGTGGCGCCGTGGACGTATTGCTGCGTCCGGACGACATCGTCTATGCACCGTCCAGCCCACTGAGGGCGCAGATTGTCGGCAAGAGCTTCCAGGGTGCCTCAACGCTGTACCGCTTGCAGTTGCCTACGGGCGCACAGCTGGAGTCGATTTTCCCAAGTCATGCCGATCATCTGGTCGGTGCTGAAGTCGGCATTCGGGTAGCGGCGGAACACCTGGTACTGTTCCAGGCCTCCGGCAGTACAGCGGCGCAGATTCCGACGATCGAGTCCGGGGTTCGGCGCTACGGCGCCGCCAGCTGAACAACGCGGACATAGGTGGGAGCTCGCTCCCATCTATTGGATTTTCGTTTAACCCAGCATTAGCGTTCCGCTCGCGACCAGCGTCGCATTCCCGCCAATACTCACCCGATCCCCTTCCAGCTGACAAAACAACTCCCCACCCCGCGCCGAGCACTGATAAGCCGTCAGACTCGACTTGCTCAAGCGTTTCGACCAGTACGGAATCAGGCTGCAATGGGTTGAACCGGTCACCGGGTCTTCGTTGATGCCGATCGCCGGGGCAAAGTAGCGCGACACAAAGTCATGCTTGCTGCCTTTGGCTGTCACGATGGCGCCCGGCCATGGCAATTTCGCCAGGGCAATCATGTCTGGCTGACAATCGAGCACCGCCTGCTCGGACTCCAGCACCACGAACAATTCGTTCGAGCCCAGCACATCGACCGCCTCGACGCCCAAGGCGCGCTCGACATCCAGGGTCACGCCCACTTCCGACGGCACGACTGCCGGGAAATCCAGCCACAAGCGCCCACCCTCTCGGGTGACACTCAACGGGCCGGACTTGCAGATGAAGTCCAGTCGCTCGACCGGTTCTTTATAGAGTTCAAACAGTACGTAGGCACTGGCCAGGGTCGCATGACCGCATAACGGGACTTCGGTGGTCGGAGTAAACCAGCGAATGCGCCAGACAGCACCCTCACGCACCAGGAACGCGGTTTCGGCGAGGTTATGTTCGGCGGCGATTTTTTGCATCAACTCATCGTCAAGCCAGGCATCGAGCCGGTACACCATCGCCGGGTTACCACTGAACGGCCGATCACTGAACGCATCGATCTGATGAAACTCAAGCTGCATGGCACTTCTCCCTTTCTTCAGGTCGCCGAGCATGAAGCCCGGCATAGCCCTTCACCAGTGACAGAACGAACCAATTTCCACCATACAGCGCCGGGTTGTTAGCCCAAGACCTTCTGCTCAGGCTCGACCGATATCGGCGAACTTCGCCTGGGTGTGTTCGGCCAACACGGCAGGCGCCAGTTCGACTTCCAGACCGCGCCGCCCGGCGCTGACGAAGATACTGGAAAACGGCTGGGCCGAATGATCGATAAACGTGCGCAGGCGCTTCTTCTGCCCGAGCGGGCTGATACCGCCCAACAGATACCCCGTCGAACGCTGCGCAGCGGCTGGATCGGCCATTTCGACTTTTTTCACGCCTGCGGCCTGTGCCAGCGCCTTCAAGTCCAGACTTCCGACGACCGGCACCACCGCCACCAATAACTCCCCCTTCTCACTGGCCGCCAGCAATGTCTTGAACACCTGCGCGGGGGCCAGGCCCAGTTTTTCCGCGGCCTCCAGACCATAGGACGCTGCCTTCGGATCATGTTCGTAACTGTGCACACGATGTTCGGCACGAACTTTTTTCAACAAATCCAATGCGGGGGTCATGACAGCTCCAGACTTGGCGGCAGAAGAAAAATACTGCGCAGGATTCTAGGTCATTGATCGATAAAAGGCTCTATTGCGCTGCTATTTCCAAAGCATGGCCGGGCTTTCGGTCGTTCGTCCACACGCCTCTCGTCAGATGAACGATGCGATCATTCACAGGACTAATAGTTTAAATATGACTGATGGTTCACTTTCGACCTTTGACAGCAGTGCTTCTTGTCTATATTTTTTCGAATGTGAACACAGCACGAACGTCTCACCGCAGCACCCGGCAGTAAGCCGAGCACAGGATGGGGATCCTGCCTCGGTGAAAATCGCGCTTTGACCTCGATGGAAAAGCGCCACACAACAACAAAAAACGAGGTTTTCAATGACAACTGCGTTACAACAACCGTCGCTCTCGAGCCAATGCATGGCCGAGTTTCTGGGTACTGCACTGCTGATCTTTTTCGGTACCGGCTGCGTTGCCGCGCTCAAGGTGGCGGGTGCCAGCTTCGGGTTGTGGGAAATCAGCATCATCTGGGGGGTTGGCGTCAGCATGGCGATCTACCTCACCGCCGGTGTTTCCGGTGCGCACCTCAACCCTGCCGTGAGTATCGCGCTGAGCATTTTCGCTGACTTCGAAAAGCGCAAACTGCCTTTCTATATCTTCTCCCAGGTCGCCGGTGCCTTCTGCGGGGCATTGTTGGTTTACACGCTGTACAGCAACCTGTTCTTCGATTTCGAACAAACTCACCAAATGGTTCGTGGCACCGAAGCCAGCCTTGAATTGGCCTCGGTGTTCTCCACTTTCCCGAACCCTGCCCTGTCCACGGGCCAGGCCTTTCTGGTTGAAGTGATCATCACCGCCATTCTGATGGGCGTGATCATGTCGCTCACCGACGACAACAATGGCCTGCCCAAAGGACCGCTGGCGCCGTTGTTGATCGGCCTGCTGATTGCCGTGATCGGCAGCTCGATGGGGCCGCTGACCGGTTTCGCGATGAACCCGGCCCGCGACTTCGGTCCTAAACTGATGACTTTCTTTGCAGGCTG
Source organism: Pseudomonas sp. GW821-FHT03E01 (assembly GCF_059420765.1). NCBI lineage: Bacteria > Pseudomonadati > Pseudomonadota > Gammaproteobacteria > Pseudomonadales > Pseudomonadaceae > Pseudomonas > Pseudomonas sp. GW821-FHT03E01. The sequence goes on from NZ_JBWKUI010000009.1 coordinate 225,252, forward strand.
GGGTGAAATTTCCTTCACTGGCGGACGCGATATCCCGTACTTCCTGATTCCGGTTTTTGCACCGATTGTCGGTGCCTGTCTCGGTGCTGCAGCTTATCGCGGGCTGATTGCCCGTCATCTGCCCAGCGCCATACCTGCTACAAAGGACGCAGCACTGGCCATTGACGGCAAACCAAGAACGTCTTGAAACCGTTGGCGCGTGATCCTGCCCATTTTGATCCCGCGCCTGACTTCACTTCCTTATTTCGTCCAAGGCAATCGACATGACCGACATTCAGAATAAGAACTACATCATTGCCCTCGATCAGGGTACGACCAGCTCCCGCGCGATCATTTTCGATCGCGACGCGAACGTGGTTTGCACCGCCCAGCGTGAATTCGCACAGCATTACCCGCAAGCCGGTTGGGTCGAACACGACCCGATGGAAATCTTCGCCACCCAGAGCGCCGTGATGGTCGAGGCCCTGGCTCAAGCCGGCCTGCATCACGACCAGGTCGCGGCCATCGGCATCACCAACCAGCGCGAAACCACCGTGGTCTGGGACAAGACCACTGGCCGCCCTATCTACAACGCGATCGTCTGGCAGTGCCGCCGCAGCACCGAAATCTGCCAGCAGCTCAAGCGCGACGGCCACGAGCAATACATCAGCGACACCACGGGCCTGGTCACCGACCCGTACTTCTCCGGCACCAAGCTCAAGTGGATCCTCGACAATGTCGAAGGCAGCCGTGAGCGGGCGCGCAAGGGTGAACTGCTGTTCGGCACCGTAGACAGCTGGCTGATCTGGAAATTTACCGGCGGCAAGGTGCACGTCACCGACTACACCAACGCCTCGCGCACCATGCTCTTCAACATCCACACGCTGGAGTGGGACGCGAAGATGCTGGACGTCCTCGACATCCCGCGCGAGATGCTGCCGGAAGTTAAGTCCTCGTCCGAAATCTACGGCCACACCAAAAGCGGCATCGCCATTGGCGGTATCGCCGGCGACCAGCAGGCCGCCCTGTTCGGCCAAATGTGCGTCGAGCCAGGCCAGGCGAAAAACACCTACGGCACCGGCTGCTTCCTGCTGATGAACACCGGCGACAAAGCAGTGAAGTCCAAACACGGCATGCTGACCACCATCGCTTGCGGCCCGCGTGGCGAAGTGGCCTATGCGCTGGAAGGCGCGGTGTTCAACGGTGGCTCCACCGTGCAGTGGCTGCGTGACGAGTTGAAAATCATCAACGACGCCCACGACACCGAATACTTCGCCAACAAGGTCAAGGACAGCAACGGCGTGTACCTGGTGCCGGCCTTCACCGGCCTGGGCGCTCCGTACTGGGACCCGTATGCCCGTGGCGCACTGTTCGGCCTGACCCGCGGTGTACGCGTGGATCACATCATTCGTGCCGCGCTTGAGTCGATTGCCTACCAGACCCGCGATGTTCTGGACGCCATGCAGCAGGACTCCGGCGAGCGCCTGAAGGCCCTGCGCGTGGACGGCGGCGCGGTGGCGAACAACTTCCTGATGCAGTTCCAGGCCGACATTCTCGGCACTCAAGTCGAGCGCCCGAAAATGCGCGAAACCACCGCGTTGGGCGCCGCTTACCTGGCGGGTTTGGCCTGCGGTTTCTGGGGCAGCCTGGACGAGTTGCGCGGCAAGGCGGTGATCGAGCGCGAGTTCGAACCGGCGCTGGACGAAACCGCGAAGGAAAAACTCTACGCCGGCTGGAAAAAAGCCGTCAGCCGCACTCGCGATTGGGAACCGCACGAAGGCGCTGAATAAGCCACGGACCGGACTCGTATCCGGTTGTAACTGGTAGGGAGCGGATTCCTGCGGCATCATGGGCAAATTTTGCACGGCAGCCCAAAGGAAGCCCCATGAATCTGCCTCCCCGTCAGCAGCAAATCCTTGAACTGGTCCGCGAACGCGGCTATGTCAGCATCGAGGAAATGGCCCAGCTGTTCGTCGTTACACCGCAAACCATCCGCCGCGATATCAATCAATTGGCGGAAGTGAATCTGTTGCGTCGCTATCACGGCGGCGCAGCCTACGACTCCAGCGTCGAAAACACCGCCTACGCCATGCGCGCCGATCAGATGCGCGATGAAAAGCAGCGTATCGGCGAAGCCATTGCGGCGCAGATTCCCGATCATGCCTCGCTGTTCATCAATATCGGCACCACCACCGAATCCATTGCTCGGGCGCTGCTCAACCACAGCCACCTGAAGATCATCACCAACAACCTGCATGTGGCCTCGATGCTCAGCGCCAAGGACGACTTCGACGTGCTGCTGACCGGTGGCAACGTGCGGCGTGACGGTGGCGTGGTCGGTCAGGCCAGCGTCGACTTCATTAACCAGTTCAAGGTCGACTTCGCCCTGGTCGGCATCAGTGGTATCGATGAAGACGGCAGCTTGCTGGATTTCGACTATCAGGAAGTGCGGGTATCCCAGGCGATCATCGCCAACGCCCGACAGGTGATTCTCGCCGCGGACTCCAGCAAATTCGGGCGCAACGCCATGATTCGCCTGGGGCCGATCAGCCTGATCGATTGCCTGGTCACCGACCAGCCGCCTTCGCCGGCCCTGGCGCAGTTGTTGAGCCAGCACAAGATTCGGCTGGAGGTCGTGTAAGCACATCCCCCCTGTGGCGAGGGGGCTTGCCCCCCGTTCGGCTGCACAGCAGACGCCAATCAGACAACATGTTCTTCCTGAGATACCGCGGTAGCCGGTTATAGGACCGCTTCGCAGCCCAGCGGGAGCAAGCTCCCTCGCCACAAAAGCACTCCCTACCATCATTCAATGTTCGAAAATTTTCCTTTAACGGCCCTTCGATCAGTATTTTCAATCGAAGCACACTGGCTGTGGGCGTCTTTATGGGCTAGTATTTTCGCAAATGAACATTAATGTTCGAATTCAAATATAGAAATCAAAAAAGCCCGAGGCCAGCCGATGCCCACTTCTACCTTGCCTACGCCCCCTCTCGCCGAGGTCTACGATATCGCCGTCATTGGTGGTGGGATCAATGGCGTGGGGATCGCAGCGGATGCCGCCGGTCGCGGCCTTTCGGTGTTCCTTTGCGAAAAGGATGATCTGGCCAGCCACACTTCGTCGGCCAGCAGCAAGCTGATCCACGGTGGCCTGCGCTACCTGGAGCATTATGAATTCCGCCTGGTGCGCGAAGCCCTGGCTGAGCGCGAAGTGCTGCTGGCCAAGGCGCCGCACATCGTCAAACAGATGCGCTTCGTGCTGCCCCACCGCCCGCACCTGCGTCCGGCCTGGATGATCCGCGCCGGTCTGTTCCTTTATGACCACCTCGGCAAACGGGAAAAACTCGAAGGCTCGAAAAGCCTGAAGTTCGGCCCGGACAGCCCGCTGAAAAGCGAAATCACCAAAGGCTTCGAATATTCCGATTGCTGGGTCGATGACGCACGCCTCGTCGTACTGAACGCCATGGCTGCCCGCGAGAAAGGTGCTCACGTTCATACGCAAACCCGCTGCGTCAGTGCCCGTCGCACCAAGGGCCTGTGGCACATGAACCTGGAACGCGCCGATGGCAGCCTGTTTTCGATCCGCGCCAAGGCACTGGTGAACGCTGCCGGCCCATGGGTCGCCCAGTTCATTCGTGACGACCTGAAGATGGAATCGCCATACGGCATCCGTCTGATCCAGGGCAGCCACCTGATCGTGCCAAAACTGTATGAAGGCGAATACGCGCACATTCTGCAAAACGAAGATCAGCGCATCGTCTTCACCATTCCGTACCTGAACCACTTCACCCTGATCGGCACCACCGACCGCGAGTACACCGGCGACCCGGCAAAAGTGGCGATCACTGAAGGCGAAACCGATTACCTGCTGAAAGTGGTCAATGCCCACTTCAAGAAACAACTCAGCCGCGCGGACATCCTGCACAGCTACTCCGGCGTTCGTCCGCTGTGCAACGACGAATCCGACAACCCGTCGGCCGTCACCCGCGACTACACCCTGGCGTTGTCGGGTTCTGGTGAAGAAGCACCGTTGCTGTCGGTGTTCGGCGGCAAGCTGACGACCTACCGCAAACTGGCCGAGTCGGCGCTGGCGCAATTGGCCCCGTACTTCACGCACATCAAGCCAAGCTGGACCGCCAGCGCGCCCCTGCCCGGTGGCGAAGACATGACGACTCCGCAGGCATTGAGTTCGCGGATCCGCGACAAGTTCGACTGGATCCCCACCGAGATCGCCCGACGCTGGTCCACCACTTATGGCAACCGCACTTGGCGCATGCTCGAAGGCGTGGAAAACCTCGGTGACCTGGGCGAACACATCGGCGGCGGCCTCTACACCCGCGAAGTCGACTACCTGTGCAGCGAAGAATGGGCGACCACCGCCGATGACATCCTGTGGCGCCGCAGCAAGCTTGGGCTGTTCACCACTGCGGCGGAACAGCAGAAGCTCAAGGATTACCTGAACAAGCTCGAACAGAACCGCAGCAAGATCGAAGCGGCCTGATCGGGTATCCGGTTAAACCAAAGCCCCTGAATCTCACGATTCAGGGGCTTTTTCATACCGCGCATTACTGTAGGAGCGAGGCTTGCCCGCGAAGAACGATAAAGCGGTTCAACAGACAGACCGCAGTGCCCCCTTCGCGGGCAAGCCTCGCTCCTACAGTTTTGTGTGAATCAATCCATTCGGTTTTCCGAACGCGACTCCTCGGTCGATTCGGAAAACCGGATCATCCGACAACAAACTCAACGTCACCAACATTAAAATACTCTTAAAAATCAATAATTTGATAGATGATGCATGGTCTGGCACGAGTCATGCTCTACTCTCCCGGACGAATGTTTATTGCGCTACTCCTTCAGGAGCCGCCAGGCATTCGAAGCACCAAAAAAGGCCGATGAACTGGCTCCATAAAAAAAACAATGTCGAGGAAAATTTGATGCGCATCGTTCCCCATCTCCTGGGCGCAGCCATTGCTGCCGCTCTGATTAGCACTCCAGTTTTCGCCGCCGAACTCACCGGCACACTGAAGAAGATCAAAGAGTCCGGCACCATCACCCTCGGGCATCGTGACGCTTCCATTCCGTTTTCCTACATCGCGGACGCTTCCGGCAAACCGGTTGGCTACTCCCACGATATCCAGCTGAAAATCGTCGAAGCCATCAAGAAAGACCTGGACATGCCCAACCTCCAGGTCAAATACAACCTGGTGACCTCGCAAACCCGTATCCCGCTGGTGCAGAACGGCACCGTGGACGTCGAGTGCGGCTCCACCACCAACAACGTCGAGCGTCAGCAACAAGTTGATTTCTCCGCCGGCATCTTCGAAATCGGTACCAAGCTGCTGGCCAAGAAAGACTCGCCCTACAAAGATTTCGCCGACCTCAAAGGCAAGAACGTCGTGACCACCGCCGGCACCACGTCCGAGCGCATCCTCAAGTCGATGAACGCCGACAAGCAGATGGGCATGAACGTGATCTCCGCCAAAGACCATGGCGAATCCTTCCAGATGCTGGAAACCGGCCGTGCCGTGGCCTTCATGATGGACGACGCCTTGCTGGCCGGTGAAATGGCCAAGGCCAAGAAGCCGGATGATTGGGCCGTGACCGGCACACCACAATCGTTCGAAATCTACGGCTGCATGGTTCGCAAGGGCGACGCACCGTTCAAGAAAGCCGTCGACGACGCAATCATCGCGACCTACAAGTCGGGCGAGATCAACAAGATCTACGAAAAATGGTTCATGCAGCCAATCCCGCCAAAAGGCCTGAACCTGAACTTCCCGATGAGCGACGAGCTCAAGACCCTGATCGCCAATCCGACCGACAAAGCGGCTGACGAAAAGAAATCCTGATTTCTGACTAACGTTCCCCCCTGAGAAGGCCTCTGCCCTTTCAGGGGTTGTCACTCCCTGCTGGCATTTCTGGAAACACTCGAACCGGTGGTTGTCGAGCCGTTCGCGTGTGCCTGACCGTCATCGGGCACTTGTACATCGATCGAATCCGAGGGGAGACCCTAATGAATTACAACTGGGACTGGGGCGTGTTCTTCAAGTCCACCGGCGTGGGCAGCGAAATTTATTTCGACTGGTACCTCTCCGGTTTAGGCTGGACCATCGCCATCGCCGTCGCCGCCTGGATCATCGCGCTGCTGCTGGGCTCGATCCTGGGTGTCATGCGCACGGTGCCGAATCGCATCGTATCGGGCATCGCGACCTGCTACGTCGAACTCTTCCGTAACGTGCCACTGCTGGTGCAGCTGTTCATCTGGTACTTCCTGGTGCCCGACCTGCTGCCGCAAAACCTGCAGGACTGGTACAAGCAGGACCTGAACCCGACCACCTCGGCCTTCCTCAGTGTCGTCGTGTGCCTGGGCCTGTTCACCACGGCCCGGGTTTGCGAACAAGTGCGCACCGGTATCCAGGCGCTGCCCCGCGGCCAGGAATCCGCTGCCCGCGCCATGGGTTTCAAGCTGCCGCAGATCTACTGGAACGTGCTGCTGCCCCAGGCTTATCGCATCATCATTCCGCCGCTTACCTCGGAATTCCTGAACGTGTTCAAGAACTCCTCCGTCGCGTCGCTGATCGGCCTGATGGAGCTGCTGGCGCAGACCAAACAGACCGCCGAGTTCTCCGCCAACCTGTTCGAAGCCTTCACCCTGGCAACGCTGATCTACTTCACCCTGAACATGAGCCTGATGCTGCTGATGCGCGCGGTCGAGAAGAAAGTCGCCGTGCCGGGCCTGATTTCCGTAGGGGGTAAATGATGGAATTCGACTTCTCGGGCATCATTCCGTCCCTGCCGGGTATGTGGAACGGCATGGTCATGACCCTCCAGCTGATGGCCCTGGGCGTGAGCGGCGGGATCATCCTCGGCACGGTCCTGGCGTTGATGCGCCTGTCCCACAACAAACTGCTGTCGAACATTGCCGGCGCCTACGTCAACTACTTCCGCTCGATCCCGCTGCTGCTGGTCATCACCTGGTTCTACCTAGCGGTGCCGTTCGTATTGCGCTGGATCACCGGCGAAGACACCCCGATCGGCGCGTTCGCCTCGTGCATCGTGGCGTTCATGATGTTCGAAGCAGCGTACTTCTGCGAAATCGTCCGGGCCGGGGTGCAGTCGATTCCCAAGGGCCAGATGAGCGCCGCCCAGGCCATGGGTATGACGTATGGCCAGATGATGCGGTTGATCATCCTGCCGCAAGCGTTCCGCAAGATGACCCCGCTGCTGTTGCAACAGAGCATCATCCTGTTTCAGGACACCTCGCTGGTCTACGCGGTCGGCCTGGTGGACTTCCTCAATGCCTCGCGTGCCAGTGGCGACATCATCGGCCGCTCCAATGAGTTCCTGATCTTCGCAGGTCTCACGTACTTCATCATCAGCTTTGCCGCCTCGCAGCTGGTCAAGCGTCTGCAAAAAAGGTTCGCCGTATGATCTCTATCAAGAACGTCAACAAGTGGTATGGGGACTTCCAGGTACTGACTGATTGCAGCACCGAGGTCAAAAAAGGCGAGGTGATCGTGGTGTGCGGGCCGTCCGGTTCCGGCAAATCCACCCTGATCAAGTGCGTCAATGCACTGGAACCGTTCCAGAAAGGCGACTTGATCGTCGATGGCACGTCCATCGCCGATCCGAAGACCAACCTGCCGAAACTGCGTTCGCGGGTGGGCATGGTGTTCCAGCATTTCGAACTGTTCCCGCACCTGACCATCACCGAAAACCTGACCATCGCGCAGATCAAGGTGTTGGGTCGCAGCAAGGAAGAAGCCACCAAGAAAGGCCTGCAACTGCTTGAGCGCGTCGGGCTGTCTGCCCATGCGCATAAGCATCCGGGCCAGCTTTCCGGTGGCCAGCAACAGCGTGTGGCGATCGCCCGTGCGCTGGCGATGGACCCGATCGTCATGCTGTTCGACGAACCGACCTCGGCACTGGACCCGGAAATGGTCAACGAAGTGCTGGATGTGATGGTGCAACTGGCCCACGAAGGCATGACCATGATGTGCGTGACCCACGAAATGGGCTTCGCCCGCAAGGTCGCGGACCGGGTGATCTTCATGGACGCCGGCAAGATTATCGAAGACTGCAGGAAAGAAGAGTTCTTCGGCGACATCAACGCCCGCTCCGAGCGTGCGCAGCATTTCCTCGAGAAGATTCTGCAGCACTAAGAAGGAAGGCACCGCTCCCCTAATTGTGGGAGCGGGCTTTTGTGGCGAGGGGGCCCCCTCGCCACAAAAGCCCCCTTGCCATACAGCAACTCCCACGGGGCCCGTGGGGATATGGATATTGTGTTGTGGTTGACCCAAGGCATCTGTGATGAAATGCGACTCCACTCTCTATCGCGCCGCGCCGCCATCACTCGCCGTGAAACCCCGTTTGATTCGCCATCTGTTCCTGCCGCCGCTGATCATCGCCCTGATGATCGGATTGGGTTACATCGGCTTCTGGGTCAGTGAACACTACGGCATTCGCAGCCTCAGCGAGAATGGCCAGCGTCAGCTGGAACTGCACGCGCGCGCCGTCGAAAGCGAGATCAGCAAATACACCTACCTGCCCAGCCTGCTGGAACTCGAATCGAGTGTTTCCCAGCTGTTGGCAGACCCGTCGCCGGAACTGCGGCAGAGGGTCAACGAATACCTCGAAGGCCTGAACCGGCGCAGCCGCAGTCGGGCCATTTATGTGATGGACACCACCGGACGCGTACTGGCCACCAGCAACTGGCGCGATGTCGACAGTTATCTGGGCGAAGACCTGTCCTTCCGCGCCTACTTCCAGAACGCCGTGCGCGGCCAGCCGGGGCGGTTCTACGGCATCGGCAGCACCAGCGGCGAACCCGGCTATTACCTGGCTCATGGCCTGGAGGAACATGGCAAGATCACCGGCGTCGCGGTGGTCAAGGTGCGCCTCGAAGCCATGGAAGAACGCTGGCAGCGCGCGCGCCTGGAAGCGTTCGTCAGCGATGAGAACGGCATCATCATCCTCTCCAGCGATCCGGCGCGGCGGCTCAAGTCGGTGCTGCCGTTGAGCGACGACACCAAGGAACGCCTGGCCCGCAGCCTTCAGTACTACTGGTATCCGCTGAATGAACTGCAACCGCTGGCCCGAGAGAAACTGGCTGAAGGCGAGGAAAAACTGACCTTCCCCGCCAACAGCGAACTGGTGTCCGATGAAGAGAACATCAGCTACCTGTCGCAAACCCGGCCGCTGAGCGACACCCCGTGGAATTTCACCCTGCTCACGCCCCTGCAAGACCTTCGGCGTGAAGCGATCAATCAGGGAATCCTGGTGGCGGTGGCGTTTGCCCTGGTGGCCTTCCTGCTGATCGCCTGGAACGAGCGGCGCAAAGTGATCGCCACCCGCCTTGCGGCGCGGGAAGCCTTGCAGGAAGCCAACAATCAACTGGAGCGTCGGATTACCGAACGCACCACTGACCTGCGTGCCAGCAACGAACGGCTCAAGGGGCAGATTCGTGAGCGTCGGCAGGCTGAAGAAACCTTGCGCCGCGCTCAGGATGAACTGGTCCAGGCCGGCAAACTGGCGGCCATCGGCCAGATGTCCACCAGCATCGCCCACGAATTGAACCAACCGCTGGCAGCCTTGCGGACCTTGTCCGGCAATACTGTGCGTTTTCTGGAGCGCGGTCAGCTGGATGTGGCCAGCACCAATCTCAAAACCATCAATGAACTGATCGACCGCATGGGCCGGATTACCGCCAGCCTGCGCTCCTTCGCCCGCCGCGGCGATGACCAGGGCCAGGCCAGCCTCGGCAAAGGCGTGGACGCCGCCCTGCAACTGCTGGGCAGCCGGATGGAAAGCGTGCCGCTGCAACTGCATCGCGATTTCACCGACGTGCAGGTGCAGATCGACCAGACCCGTCTGGAGCAGATCCTCGTCAACCTGATCGGCAACGCGCTCGATGCCATGCAGTCGCAGCCCCAACCGACGTTGTGGCTCGAAGGCGAGGAATACGACGGCAAGTATCGCCTGCGGGTGCGCGACAACGGCCACGGCATCGATGCCGAAGCGCGCAAGCATCTGTTCGAACCGTTCTTCACCACCAAGCCCGGCGAACAGGGCCTGGGCCTCGGCCTGACCCTGTCGGCGAGCCTGGCCGCCGCCACGGGCGGGCATCTGGGTGTCGAACACCCGGCCAGCGGTGGCACCACCTTCGTCCTCAGTTTACCGTTGGTAAGCCCTACTCCCGCCGAGCCAATATGAACAACGACCTAAGTGTGCTGATCGTCGAAGACGACCCCCATGTGCTGCTCGGTTGCCAACAGGCACTGACGCTCGAAGACATTCCCTGCATCGGCGTCGGCAGCGCCGAAGAAGCGCTGGAGCGGGTGGGCGATAACTTCGCCGGCATCGTCATCAGCGACATCCGCCTGCCGGGCATCGATGGCCTGGAACTGCTGACCCGGCTCAAGGCCCGTGATCGCAGCCTTCCGGTGGTGTTGATTACCGGCCACGGCGACATCTCGATGGCCGTCGGCGCGATGCAGAAAGGCGCCTACGACTTCATGGAGAAACCCTTCTCCCCCGAACGCCTGGTGGACGTCGCCCGCCGTGCACTGGAGCAACGCAGCCTGGCGCGGGAAGTCACCTCGTTACGTCGCCAACTGTTCGAGCGCGATTCCCTCGAAGGCCGGATCATCGGTCGCTCGCCGGCCATGCAGAACCTGCGGGAACTGATCGCCAACGTCGCCGATACGTCGGCCAACGTGCTGATCGAAGGCGAGACCGGCACCGGCAAGGAACTGGTTGCACGTTGCCTGCACGACTTCAGCCGTCGGCACAGCAAACAGTTCGTCGCGCTGAACTGCGGTGGCCTGCCGGAGAACCTGTTCGAAAGCGAAATCTTCGGCCACGAGGCCAACGCTTTCACCGGTGCCGGCAAACGGCGGATCGGCAAGATCGAACACGCCGATGGCGGCACGCTGTTCCTCGACGAAGTGGAAAGCATGCCGCTGCCGTTGCAGATCAAGCTGCTGCGGGTGCTGCAGGAACGCACCCTCGAACGCCTGGGTTCGAACCAGAGCGTGGCGGTGGATTGCCGGGTGATCGCCGCGACCAAGTCCGACCTGGATGAGTCGAGCAAGGCCGGCGAGTTTCGCAGCGACCTGTATTACCGTTTGAACGTGGTCACCCTGGAACTGCCGCCGCTGCGCGAACGCCGCGAAGACATCCTGCAATTGTTCGAGCACTTTTTGCAGCAGTCATCCCTGCGCTTCGACCGCTCGCTGCCTGAACTGGACAACCAGACCGTGTCGATTCTGATGAGCCACGACTGGCCAGGCAACGTGCGCGAACTGCGCAACGTCGCCGAACGCTTCGCCCTCGGTCTGCCGGCCTTCAAGAAGACCGGCGCCAGCGGCAGCAATCAGGGCCTGGCCTTCGCCGAAGCGGTGGAAGCTTTCGAACGCAACCTGCTGAACGATGCCTTGCAGCGCAGCGGCGGCAACCTGACCCAAGCCAGTCAGGAACTGGGGATGGCCAAGACCACACTGTTCGACAAAGTGAAGAAATACGGGCTGAGCCACTGATGGACCTGATTTTCAAAGCAACCCTGGGCGCGGCGGTGGTGGTGATCCTCGCCATGCTGGCCAAGACCAGAAACTATTACATTGCAGGCCTGGTGCCGCTGTTTCCGACCTTTGCGCTGATCGCTCATTACATCGTCGGGAAAGGGCGTTCACTGGATGATCTGAAGACCACCATCGTGTTTGGCATGTGGTCGATCATTCCGTACTTCGTCTATCTGGCGACCTTGTATGTGATGGTCGACCGGATGCGACTGGAGGCTTCGCTAGCGGTGGCGGCAGTGGCGTGGTTGATGGCGGCGACAGTGCTGGTCAGCGTGTGGGTGCGCCTGCACGGCTAAATTCAAAAAAATCGCGGCCTGCTGCATTTGCATACACCTGCAGGAGCTGCGAAGGCGGCTCCTGCAGGTGTAAGTGGTTACTGCCCGTAAACCTTCTGCAACTGCGTTGGTGTCAACGCATCCTCAAACGGCACCGGCACCGATTTCACCGCCCCGTAGAGGTTGCGATAACGCCAATAGTTTCCGTTGTTGGCCAGTTGATAACCACGCTCGACCACTCGCTGGCCATCAAGGTTATAACGCAAGGTTTCCTGGGCGGTCGCTGGCGGTGTCGGCTGCATCAGGTCAGTGGCCAGAACCCGCATCGATTCATCGATACACTCGTCGAGCACCGCCGTGACCTTAGCCAAATCGAGGTCGCCGTCGTCGATGCACTGCTTGCCACAGCGCCGAATCGGCTGGCTGACGACTTCGATCCGCATGCGATACAGCGCCGAACCGGCAATATCCTGGACCTGCACCTGATTGATCAGCACGAAACTGCCGCGATCGGGGGTAAGCATCAGTTTGGGCTCAATCACCAGGCGTGCGGTGACCTGCCCTTCTCCTTGCTTGAACCCGGCCGCTTGCGAAGCCTGTTGATAGCGCTGTTGCAGGCGCTCCTGCAATGGAACGCCTGCAAGCAAGTCGGCCATCGGTCGCGCCTCGTTGAGCGCGGTTTTTTCCGCATCGCGCTGCAAGCTGCCGCTGCCCATCTGGGTGTTGATCAGGCTGGCCACCAGCAAACCGGCAAGCCCGGCACCGTTGCCTGAACTGGCCACCAGATTATGACTCGACGACGCAGCCTTCAAAGCCGCCTGCGAGTCAATCACGGTGCTGGCACCCACAAAGGATGGCGGCAACTGCACGTCGACCTTAAGCCCGTGGGCCTGGATGTAAGGCAAGGCACTCTGGTCCTTGAAACCGGCCTCAGGAGCCGGTTTTTGCGCACACCCCGTCAGCATCAGCAGGGCCAGCGCACCCGCCACTATGGGCAGGCGCGTCATTGCGCGAACGGGGTGATCATTTGCTGACGGCTATTGTCCATAGCCTGATAGAACGCGTTGGACAAGTTGGTATAGGTCGGCTCGTCCCATTCGCCCTGGGCGGCTTGCGTAGCGACAAAGGGTTTGAACCACAGCAGTTTGTTGTCTGCCAGATCGATCACCATGCCCTGTCCGCCCACCTGCGCCATCGGTACGCTGGTCGGCACAACGCTGTAGTAGCTGCGGGTGGCACCGGTGGCGTAGACATTCACCAGCAGCAGACGATCAACGCCGTAGGCGGCCTTGACCGGCGTCATGTCACGGGTCATGTAGCCTTCGCGGAAACTGGTTTCCTTATACGCATTCAGGTCGACCGGCTCGTTGATCCGCTTGGCTTTGTAACCCTTGGCCTGCAGCTTGGCGACAAGGACATCCGGCAAGGTGTGAAGGTCGCCCACTTGCCATTTTGCGACGTTGTCACTGAGCTTGCTGTTAACGCCCTTGTTGATGGCGTAATCGAGAAGCCCCTGATTGCCGGTCAATGCCAGCACCGGCTCGGGCACCACAGTGATCGCCACGCCAATAGTCGGTTCTTTGGCATCCCAGAACTGCTGGTCCAGCGGTACTGGAGGTTGCACGTGGGCACAACCGGTGAGGGTCAGGCAGGCGAACAACATCAGTGCTGCCCAGGTGCGTAGAACGTGAAGATTCATGGATCAAGTCCCTATGATTATTAACGATGCTGCTTATGTCGGCAGCATCGGCAAAAACTGTAGTGGCACATTGATATGTCTTCAGGAGGAGAAAGTTTGAACGATATGCCCGCAGGCTGAGCCTGTGTGGGAGCCGTGCTTGCCTGCGATGACGGCCCAGACGACATCTGCGGTGACTGACACACCGCCATCGCGGGCAAGCCCGCTCCCACAGGTTTTGGGGTGTTTGGGCAGACGTGTTTAGTTCTGTTTAGCGTTACTTCCTGAAAGCTACAGCGCCTTGCGTCGTCGCCTACAACCACGTCAGAATCCGCTGGCTTGTGCGCCTGGGGGCCCGTCGGTAACTTGGTTCGTGTCACTGATTCCCAGTGATCGGGTTTAGTAGCCCGGCTTTTTCCGGTCGCATAAATGTCATCCAGTCAGGCAGTTGCCTGCACTTGAAGGTGGCTGTGCGCATGGCGCCCTCGGGCGCGCCGGTTTTGACTGGAGGCCGGTCTACTAACTTGCGCACAGCTGCCACCCATTCCGTTTAGTAGCGAGATGAGTTGCAGCTCTACTAACAGGAGCTCCAGTTCAATGTTCAAGATCACGCCAAATCCACCGGAAACCGACGACGTTTCCCCCTACGAAACCCCAGACTCCAAAAAGCTCAACGAAGCCGCCGAGCGCGCCCTCGATTACTACCTCAAACCGGTCATTCCCAAAGACACCCCACGCAAACCCAGCACCCTTTACCTCGTCGCCCCCAACGCCGATAACGAAACCCTGCTGGTCAACGCCTGCGAATCCCTGGCGGCGGCGAGCGTGATGTTGAGTGATTTCGCGGGGCAGCTGAACGGCCCGCAGCGCAATACCGTGCTCGGCATCCAGAACTCCGTCATGCTGGGTGAACTGGCGGTGAACCGGATGCTCGATAACTTCGTCCCAACGTAAAACAGCTTCCTCTGTAGTTGAGGCGCTTTTGTGGCGAGGGAGCTTGCTCCCGCTCGGCTGCGCAGCAGTCGTAAACAGGTCAATGCGGATTACCTGAGACTGAGCAGCCTGTGCAGGATTGGGGCTGCTTCGCAGCCCAGCGGGAGCAAGCTCCCTCGCCACAAGAGCCCGCTCCCACATTTGGATTGGGAACTACAGAAGATTGGGAGTTGCCACCGGATCGATCTGCGCCCAGTGGGAAGTATCTTCGCGATGGGCCTGCAAATACGGCAACACCGCCGCCAGCAACGGTGCCTTGAACGCTTCCTGAAAACGATGGGCCAGCCCCGGAATCAACTTCAACTGACTGCCACGAATGTGTGCCGCCAGATGCACGCCATGCATCACCGGCAACAACGGATCAGCGGTGCCGTGAACCACCAGCGTCGGCACGCGCAGTTGGTTGAGCAGATCTACACGACTGCGCTCGGCAAGGATCGCCATGATCTGGCGCTTAACGCCTTCCGGGTTAAACGCCCGGTCATAAGACAGCGCCGCTTGATGCAGCAACGCCTGCCGATCATCAGTGACCGAAGGACTGCCCAGCGCCGCCAGCAAATCAGCCTGTTGCTCCAGCGCCACTTCACGATTCGGCGCACTGCGTCGCGCGAGCAACTGCACCAGCGCCGCACTCGGCGCCGGCAAGCCTTCGGCACCCGAGCTGGTCATCAGCAACGTCAGGCTCTCGACCCGCTGCGGCGCCATCGCCGCCAGATGCTGGGCGATCATCCCGCCCATGCTGGCGCCCAGCACGTGAAATTGCTCGACGTGCAAGGCGTCCATCAACCCCAGTGCATCGTCGGCCATGTCGGTCAGCGTATAAGGCGCGGCCACCGGTAAACCGAGTTTGTAGCGCAGCACTTCGAACGTCAGGTTGGCCTCGGCCGGTGCCTGGCGCCAAGTGGACAGGCCAACATCGCGATTGTCATAGCGAATCACCCGGAAACCCTGCTGACACAACGCGACCACTACCTCATCCGGCCAGTGAATCAACTGCCCGCCCAGGCCCATTACCAGCAACAACGCAGGGTCGGACGCACGGCCGATGCTCTGGTACGCCAGACTCACCTGATCCAGATCGACCCGTTCGGTCGGAACATTGACATCGCAACGAGACGCCGCCAAAGACGGGAAATTGAACAACACAGCGATCAGAAAGACCGCTGTGGATAAAAATCGTGCACGCATGAAAAACACCGAAACGCAGAACTCCAGTAGAGCGCGAGTCTGATGAAGTTTGTACAAGCGCGCTGCCACAGTTACGTGACAGTTTGATGAAGAGTGCTGAACGGTTGTGGGGCATGCGGGCCCACCACTCATCGGAAAACAACCTCAGCCTGTTATTTATGACAGTTGCCAGCCGCCAGCTTCGAGCCTTCAATCCTCTGACGCACCAATGCCCAGCGGTTCAGGCACCATCTCAAAATCGGAGCATGCTATGAGCGCTTTTACAGCAGAACAATTGGCCGCACTGCAACACGAAAGCCCGCAGCAACCGGTCGATCCCTTCGCAGAGATCAAGTCAGAGGGGGTATTTACGCAGTATGGAATACTCAATCTGTATCCTGCCCTGATTCCTGGCTGGCACAAGGTCGACTACCCCGTGGCATCGTACGGGGTCAACGCTGACGAAACGGCTGGCGCCGGAATTGGCTGGCTGATTCTCTTCCACTCCTACGAATTGATGGCGGCGCAAGACACGATACGGCTGTACATGGGCAAACGCCTTGAGCCGGGCCAGGTCCCGGATCCGACAGAGGAAGGTACCCTGATCAAGACAGTCGTGGTCCCTTCCGATCACAACAACCAGGACGTACTCAGTTTCATTCCCAGAGGCGCCATTGAAAGACCGGGCATCCACCGGTTGTGGTACACCGTCGAGCGCACCAGCGGCAATGGCCCCGAGTCCTCGGACGGAATCGTCGTATGGTTCAAGCCGACCTTCCCGGACAGCCTCGATCCGACGGGCAACTCCAGCGAACGAGTGCCTTTGCAAGCCCCTGAATTCCCATCGATTATCGATCAGGCGATGGTTGAGAGAGGCGTTGATTTCATCATTCCGCGCTGGCCGATCATGAGCCCGGGGGACACAGTTTTGATGACTGTAGGCAATCAGCTCGTCGCTTACGTGATCAAGCCCGAAGAGATTGATCAGGACATCACGATTTTTGTCCCATCATCCGTTCTTGAATTGATAGGGCCTGCCAAGCCATTGCTCGTCAGTTACAGAATTCACGATCAGGTGCACAACAGCAGCCACACTTCAAAAATTGGTGACGGGGAGCTGGTTCCGGATAAAACCTATCTGGACATGTGCTGGGTAAATGAAACGGTGGATGACGTGTTGTTCATCGACACTCTCGATGGCCATCCAATGGAAGTTGTCGTGCCCGTTAAAAGGGGGGACGCCATCACCGGGGACACCGTGGAGCTCAAGCTTTATGACCCCAGGACCGAATTTTCACGTCTCTTTGGTCCCCTGATCTACAGGACACCCAGCGTAACGTTCCCTGTTCCCTATGCGGTCGTGAAGCAACTCGCCCCTGCGACCATAACGCTGAGTTACGAACGCATCAGAATCGAGAAAGGCGAGAAGATCCGCACGCCGTCCTACCCGTACTCTCCCGAGCTGATCGGCGAAAAATATCGCGGGCCCGCCCCTACAGCCCCCCAGGCCCATGGCGGCGTACTGTCGCCAGACCTTGCAGAGACAGTTGTGTATGTCGGCCCGGACATCAAGGGGCTTGAAATTGGCGATAAGGTAACGTTGACCTGTCTGAGCACGAGCGCAGGTGGCACCACTCGCCTGCAAATAGAAGAGAGGTTTGTCACTCGTTCGATGGTGATCCCAGGGGCGGGAATCATCGTGCCGTTCGAGATCGACACGAGGCACTTTGACACGTACATGAGTGGCTCATTCAAGGCTACTTACACCGTAACCGGGGAAAATCACCTCGCCCCCCTGGAATCTCATGCTTTGCTTTTGCACATCGGCCCCGTCCAAGACACCTTGGATGTCGTCAATGTCGGCAAGGACGAAAACGGTGTACTCGATCCCAAGGATATTCCCTTCGGCACTCCGGCCATTTGCCCGGCAAAGGCCCATACCCAGGTCGGCGACACGGTTTACCTTCAGGTGTGGACCGCTGACGACAGACTCGTCTGGGTCGACTCGCTAACCATTACCGCCGCTCACATCGGTAAGGACATTGAGTTCAGATTGACGTTCGAACTGATCGACTCGCTGAACCACCAGGTCATCCGTATCGACTGGTACATTGAACGTAACCGAGCACTGCCGCTGACGGCGCCCGAACTGGAGTTACGCGTTGGGGATGTAGCTCTGGAGCTCCCGCCTCCAACGCTCGTTGAGGTGTCCTCCGGCAACCGAATCAATCCGCGGCTTACCGAAAAAAGCACGACCGTCGAAATCACCTATAAAGGCATGTCCGCCGCCCATCGTATCGCTCTGATCGTGATTGGCCGCGCCGGCTTGGGCAGCCCTGTCGTGGCCACGCAGCCAGGTAACGCCAACGGTACGCTACTGATCGAATTGCCACTGACGACAGTGCCCGCCAACCTGCGTCACTTCATGAAACTTCGATATCGTGTGTCCCAGCCCGAACTACCTGACCAATACTCCGGCGTCACCACTTATGAAGTCACCGCTGTACCCGATGAAGCCATCGTGTTTCCGAGCCTCAGCATTGCACAAGCGCCGGATCACAAGACGCTGGACCTCAGCACGTTTCAAGGCGATGCGCGCTGGAGTCTGGCGCGCTGGCTATTTATCGCCATAGGGACCCGAATGCGCGTGGCCTTGGGTGGAAGCAATGCGGCGGGAGCCGATCATCCCATCATATTGTTCGATGGCGTGATTACTGCCGATCATGTGACAAGTGGGTTGAGCGGAGTCATCAACCGTCAGCAACTTGAACTGTTCAAGGATGGCGGTCAGGTGATGGGGCTTTCGATTGCGAACTTCAACAACAAGGGTGGCGTCGACACGTTTTTCCCTGTTCGTGAGTTAACACTCCTGAACAAGACCTGGAGTCTGCTCATCAATAGAGCGATCGATGCCAATACAAACGCTTCGATTCCCAACGGCGGCAGCACCAAAACCAATCGCGTGACGTTGTCCGGCACGGGTAAACCGGATAGCACACTTACACTGTTCCAAAACGATAATGTCCCGAAACCCATCGACTCATTCAAAGTGCCCGACAGCGGCAACTGGAGTTACACCGTCACAGTAACGGCCTCGTCGTTTTATCGACTTACCGTTATGGAGCAACCCACAGGGCGAACCTCGAACCTGTGGACGTTCAGTGTATTGGCACCCGAACCGGCTCCCGTCAGACCGCACATATTACTGGCGCTTAATGCAAGAGGTCAGAGCCTGTATGACTACCAGCACACAAGGACGACCGGTATCAGCGTGAATGGCGTTGCCGCGCCCGGTGCAATGGTGCAGATATTGCTCAATGGGATCGTCGTTCAGGACCGCGTTTACGTGGGCACTAATGGCTTCTGGCAGTCTGTCCTTTTTGGAGTGGGTTCTGGCACACACCAGCTCAGCGTAAGAGGCTTGTATGGCAACTATCCCGTTTCGCTGGTGTTCACACAGTCGGTGACCTACGGCTAGGGTACTGAGCGGTCGTATTCAAGACCAAGTCGCCTGCTTCGCGAGCAAGCCCGCTCCCACAGGATTGATGTCGTACACAACTTCTGTGATCGACCTCTCCCCCGTGGGAGCGGGCTTGCTCGCGAAGGCGCCAGAACAGGCGCCGCAGGATTTAGGCCAACTGACTACGCAACTGCCGCGCCGCCGCCACCATATTGACCAACGCCGCCTCAGTCTCTGGCCAGGCCCGGGTCTTCAACCCGCAATCGGGGTTTACCCACAACCGCTCGGCAGGAATGCGCTTCACCGCTTTGCTCATCAACTTGACCATCTCGGCCGTGTCCGGCACCCGGGGCGAGTGGATGTCGTAGACGCCCGGGCCGATGTCGTTCGGGTAGTCGAAGGCTTCGAAGGCCTCCAGCAATTCCATGTCCGAGCGTGAAGTTTCGATGGTGATGACGTCGGCGTCCATGGCCGCGATGGATTCGATCACGTCATTGAATTCGCTGTAGCACATGTGGGTGTGGATCTGGGTTTCGTCACCCACACCCGATGCACTCAGGCGGAACGCTTCCACCGCCCAGTCGAGGTATTCCTGCCATTGCGCCCGGCGTAGCGGCAGGCCTTCGCGGAACGCGGCTTCGTCGATCTGGACGATCTTGATGCCCGCAGCTTCCAGGTCGACCACTTCATCAAGCAGGGCCAACGCCAACTGCTGCGCCTGGATTTTGCGCGAAACGTCTTCGCGCGGGAACGACCACATCAGCATGGTCACGGGACCGGTGAGCATGCCTTTCATGATCTTGTCGGTCAGGCTCTGGGCATAGGTGATCCAGTCGACGGTCATGGCGTTCGGGCGACTCAGGTCGCCGTAGATGATCGCCGGCTTGACGCAGCGCGAACCGTAGCTCTGGACCCAGCCGAAACGGGTGAACAGGTAGCCGTCCAGTTGCTCGGCGAAGTACTCGACCATGTCGTTGCGCTCGGCTTCACCGTGCACCAGCACGTCCAGCCCCAGGCGTTCCTGGATTTTCACGGCGTGGCGGATTTCGCTGTGCATGGCATCGGTGTAATCGTTGGCCGAGAGTTTGCCTTGCTTGAAGGCCTGACGAGCCAGGCGGATCGAACCGGTTTGCGGGAACGAGCCGATGGTGGTCGTCGGGAATGCCGGCAGCTGCAAGCGCGCGCGCTGTTGCTCGATCCGTTTGGCAAACGGCGAATGGCGTTGGCTGTCTGCCGCGCCGATGGCGTTGATGCGGGCCTGGACATCCGCCTTGTGGATACGCGGCGATTGGGCGCGGCTGGCCTGGATGGCGCGGCTTTCAGCCAGGGCGGCTTGCACCTTGGGCGCTTGCGGATCGTTCAGGGCATCGCGCAGCACGGCGATCTCACCGCACTTCTGCACGGCAAACGCCAGCCAGCTTTTCAGTTCGGGGTCGAGTTTGTCTTCACGCGCTAGGTCCACCGGGCTGTGCAGCAGCGAGCAGGAACTGCTGACCCACAAGTTATCGCCGAAGCGCTCCTGGGCAAATTGCAGTTGTGCCAGGGCTTGCTCCAGTTCGCAGCGCCAGACGTTGCGGCCGTTGACCAGCCCCACCGAAAGAATCTTGTAGGTCGGCAGTCGATCCAAAACCTGGCCGAGCTGATCCGGCGAACGCACCGCGTCAATGTGCAAACCTTGTACAGGCAGGCCGACGGCCAGCCCGAGGTTGTCTTCCAGGCCACTGAAGTAGGTGGCCACGAGTTTTTTCAGTGGCGAGTATTGGAGGATGTGGTAAGCGCGCTCGAAAGCGTTTTTCCAGGCCTGTGGCAAGTCGAGGGTCAGGATCGGCTCATCGATCTGCACCCACTCCACGCCTTGGGCGGCGAGGCGGCCGAGGATTTCACCGTAGATCGGCAGCAGGCGCTCCAGCAGGTCGAGCTTGTCGAAGTCGTTGCCTTTGGCTTTGCCCAGCCACAGGTAAGTCAGCGGGCCGATGATCACCGGTTTGACGTTGTGGCCGAGGGCCTTGGCTTCTTCGACTTCATCGAACAACTGTTCCCAGCTCAGTTTGAATGATTGGTCTGCGCTGAATTCCGGGACCAGGTAGTGGTAATTGGTGTCGAACCACTTGGTCAGTTCCTGGGCGTATTGCGCGGTGCCGTGTTCGCTGCCGCAGCAGGCTGCCGTGGCGCCACGCGCCATGGCGAACAGAGTGTCGAGGGTCGGCAGGCCGCGTTCATCCTTGACGCTGTCGAAACGCTCGGGGATCACACCGAAGGTCAGGGAATGGGTCAGTACCTGGTCGTACCAGGCGAAGTCGCCGACGGGCAGCAGGTCGATGCCGGCGTCTTTCTGCAATTGCCAGTGGGTGGCGCGCAGTTGGCGGCCGACGCTGTTCAGGGCGTCCTGATCGAGATCGCCCTTCCAGTAGGCTTCGAGGGCTTTTTTCAGTTCGCGGTCGGCACCGATGCGCGGAAAACCAAGTGTGTGGGCCAGGGCCATGGTGAATTTCTCTCTATAAAGGATGCTGTAAAACATGCTGCTATTGTCGACAGCTCAGCCAACATGAGACAAACTCAACCTTTTCGTGTTGATCACAAGTTTTCCTCATGGAGCCCTCGGTGCTTGAAATCCGTCACCTGAAAACCCTGCACGCCCTGCGCGAAGCCGACAGCCTGGTGGATGCAGCCGACCGCCTGCACCTGACCCAATCGGCGCTGTCCCACCAGTTCAAGGAGCTGGAAGAACGCATGGGC
This sequence comes from Pseudomonas sp. GW821-FHT03E01, assembly GCF_059420765.1. Lineage (NCBI taxonomy): Bacteria > Pseudomonadati > Pseudomonadota > Gammaproteobacteria > Pseudomonadales > Pseudomonadaceae > Pseudomonas > Pseudomonas sp. GW821-FHT03E01. Next base: position 247,116 of record NZ_JBWKUI010000009.1, read on the forward strand.
ATGCCGCTGTTCGTGCGCAAGACCAAACCGGTGCGCTTCACCAGTGCCGGCTTGCGCCTGCTGCAACTGGCCGACGCCACCCTGCCGTTGCTGCGCAGTGCCGAGCGCGACATTGCACGGCTGGTCGGTGGCACGGCGGGGCGTCTGCACATGGCGATCGAGTGCCACAGTTGCTTCCAGTGGCTGATGCCGACCATCGACCAGTTCCGCGATGCCTGGCCGGAAGTCGAGCTGGACCTGGCCTCGGGCTTCTCCTTCGCCCCGCTGCCGGCGCTGGCCCGAGGCGACCTGGACCTGGTGGTGACCTCCGATCCGCTGGAACTGGTGGGCATCACTTACGTGCCGTTGTTCACCTACGAAGCCATGCTCGCGGTGGCGAACCAACACCGCTTGGCGAGCAAACCGTACATCGTGCCCGAAGACCTGCTCACGGAAACCTTGATCACCTACCCGGTGGAACGCGATCGGCTGGACATCTTCACCCGCTTCCTGGAGCCGGCCGACATCGAACCGGCGCAGGTGCGCACCTCGGAACTGACGGTGATGATGATGCAACTGGTGGCTAGCGGTCGCGGTGTCTGCGGCATGCCCCATTGGGCGCTGCATGAGTACAGTTCACGGGGTTATGTGAAGGCCAAGCGACTGGGGGAGAAAGGCTTGTTTGCGACGTTGTATGCCGGGATCCGCGCCGACATGCTGGATGCGCCGTACATGCGCGACTTTTTGCTGACGGCCAAGGACACGTCGTTTTCGACGCTGGATGGGGTTAGTGCCGTCCGATAGAACGATCAAGGCTCAGGGGTGATCTCGCGCCACATGTGGATCTTGTCGAAGTAGTCTTCGCCGACCCGCACCGCCAACGGTTCCAGGCCAAACTGCACGAAGCCGCAGCGCTGATACAGCCTGAAGGCGGCTTCGTTGCCGGCGGTGACGGTCAGCTGGATCAGCCTCAGGCCTTGATGACTCTGCGCTTCAGCCAACGCCGCCTGTAACAGTTGATAACCGAGCCCGCGCTGGCGCACCTTGCCGGTCACGTACATGCCAAACAGCGTCGCCTTGTGCCGGGCCTTTTCCCGAGACTCGAAGGCCAGGCCGACGATGCCTGCCAGTTCCCCTTCCTCGAACGCCCCGAGCACCCGGTCCAGCTTGCTGGTCAGGCGCGACTCCCACCACCCCAGCGGCATCGTGGCGCGCTCGCGCACGCTGGAAGTGAACGCCTGGGGATGCGAGTCGTAGGCTTCGAGCATCAGCGCCCGATAATCCAGGGCATGACTGGCATCAAGCCGCTGAATCCACATGTTCAGGCCACTCGCCGCTGCTCAAACATCAACCGCACCGCCAGCCCGGACAGGACGAAGCCCATGAAATAGCGCTGCATCGCCAGCCAGTTCGGGTTGTTGACGAACCAGGAGGCGATGCCTGCGGCGAACAGCGCGATCAGCAGGTTGACGCTGAAGCTCACGCTGATCTGGGTCAGGCCGAGGATGATGCTCTGGTTGAACACCGAACCGTGCTCAGGGGAAATGAACTGCGGAAACACCGACAGATAAAACACCGCGATCTTCGGGTTCAGAGCGCTGGTGAGAAAACCCATCGTGATCAATTTGCGTGACGAGTCCGCCGGCAACTGCTGCGCCTCGAACGGCGAACGCGCACCGGGCTTGACCGCCTGCCAGGCCAGCCACATCAGGTACAACGCACCGGCCCACTTCAGCACCTCGTAGGCCACCGGCACGGCCATGAACACCGCGGTCAAACCCGCTGCAGCAGCGAACAGGTGCACTAGAAATCCCGCGACCACACCCAGCAATGACGTCACCCCGGCCTTGCGTCCCTGGCAGATGGAACGGGAGATCAGGTAGATCATGTTCGGCCCCGGCGTGAGTACCATCAGCAACGCCGCGGCGGCAAAAATCAGCAAGTCTTGAAGTGGAATCATGGGCATCCTGTCCTTGAAGTCAGAGGGTCTGGGTGATCAGGCGGTTTCGATCAGTGAAGCTCGATAAAACGGCAAGATCAGGTCTCGTGTCAATGGCGCCAGCGTGAGATCGCCGTCGGTGGCCGGGTCGATCCAGCGCACCTCTTCGATTTCCGCCGCCGGGCAAACGTCAGAATCGATGGTCAGCTGAAACAGTTCGGCCAGTACGACAAAACCCGGCTCGTTGGCGGCCGGTGCCGAGAATGGCCCCAGGTAGGTGGCGTGCGCCGGATCGATGACCAGTCCCAATTCCTCCTCCAGCTCACGGGCCAGGGCGTGGACCGGTTGCTCATGAGCCTCGATCTTGCCCCCCGGCTGCATGAACGCCTGGGTGCCGCGCTTGCGCACCAGCAAGGTGCGACCGTCGGGGCCGATCAACAGGGCAGCGGCAATGTGGATGATGCGGGGCGAAGCGGCGGATGAAAGCGTCATGGATCAGGATTGGCCTTGGGTAAAGGCGCAAGGATCACATGAGCGCCGGCTTTTCGTCACGCCGAAAAAAATTTCCGCAGCCTCCCTGTAGGAGCGAGGCTTGCCCGCGAAGAATGAACCGCGTTTTTTCAGGTACTACGCGTCATCGTTCTTCGCGGGCAAGCCTCGCTCCTACAGACTCAACTCGTCTCGAGAATCGCCACTTCCTCCGGCACTTTCACAAAAATGCTGTACTTGGCACCTTCCATCGCCTCGAACGCGATCAGCTTCTCCACCAGCGGCCCGTTCAACACCTTGCCGGCATTGAGCAGCAGCATGCCGTTGTCGGCATTCAGGTTGCGCGCCAGGATCATCCCCGCCGCCAGGTCCCGGGTGGTCAGCACCTTGACCGTCGGATCGGCCAGCGTCACATCGCTCAGGTAAGCAGCACAGACTTTAATGAAATCCTCCACCAGTTCCGGGTCATAGAGCCGACCGGCGTACTGGCGGATATACACCAGGGCTTCATCGCTGTTCATCTGCCGTTCGAGGATCAGCCCACGCTGCAACTCGATGAAATCCACCGCCAGTTTCAGCAACCGTGAACCGAGCGGAATGGCCTCGCCCTTGAGCCGATCGGGAAAACCGCTGCCGTCCCAACGCTCCTGGTGGTGCAGGATCAGCCGCGCGGCATCTTTCATCGGGTCGAGCGTCATCAGCAGCGACTCACTCTGCTTCGGATAACCCCGATAGCGCTCGCGGTCATTGTGATGCAGCAGATCCGAAGGCGTGCTCATCATGCTGTCGGTCCAGCTCAATTTACCGATGTTGTAGAGCGCCGCCGCCATGGTCAGGTCTCGACTGGTGGCTTCGTCCAAGTAATGGAGTTTGCAGTACACCCGCACTAGTTCGATGATCTGCCGGTTGGTCTGCTTGGCAGGTGGCAGGCGCAGGTTGGCCAGCAACGAAAACACTTCCGTGCCGGTGACATAGCTGCGTTTGAGCTCTTCGTAAGCCAGGTCCAGCATGTCAGCGGTCTGTTGCAGCTCGCTGGTGCGGGCCGCGACGTGTTTTTCCAGGGTGGTGTTGAGCAGCTTCAGTTTTTCGTTCTGGTCCCAGGTCTCCTGCACCAGACGCAACCGCTCACGCTCGGAATACTGATAGGCCAGCGATTGCCGCAGCGTCAGCAGCATTTCCTCATCGTGCCAGGGCTTGCTGATGTAACGATGGATCTGCCCTTCATTGATGGCTTTGATAATGGCCGAGGGGTCGGCATAACCGGTCAACATGATCCGGGTGGTGTCGGGGTAGCGCTGATGGACGTGGGCCAGCAGCGTGGCGCCGTCCATATTAGGCATTCGCGCGTCACTCATCACCAGATCGACCGACCGCTGCTCCATGATTTCCAGGGCCTGGGCACCGCTGGTGGCCAGCAGCACCTCGTAGGGCTGGCTGCGCAGCAGGCGGCGCAGGCTGTTGAGAATCGACTCCTCATCGTCGACCAGCAGTAACGTGGGTTTATCGGTCACAGTCGTGGGGAGCTGCTCTTCCATGGCGATACCTCAAGTGAAACCAGCCTCTTTATGTCAGGCGCGAAAAAACTTCCTCTGACTTTCCCGAGCCTGAGCTACAGGCTAGATGATTTTCCGACCGACTCCGCAAATGATTCGTTTCAGTCAACCGGGCGAATATCCGACCGGACGACTATGCTCAGGTCACTCGGATCCAAACGATGCCCGCTCCGTCCTGCACTCAGGGAAGGGATACCCTCTATGAGCTCATCGCACCAAACTGCTGTCGGTACAGGCGCATGTCAGTGAATACGCTGCTTGCGCGGACTAATCGTCGGATTCTCATCGTCGACGACACCGCGTCGATCCACGAGGATTTCGCCAAGATTCTCAGCCCGTCATCGATCGAAGACGACAGTCTGGCCAGCGCTGAAAACGCCCTGTTCGGCACCCCCGTGTCGGTATCGTCGCAAGGTTTTATCATCGAATCCGCGTTTCAGGGCCGTGAGGCGCTGGACAAGGTCGAGACCGCGCTGGCGAATGACTCACCCTACGCGATGGCCTTCATCGACATGCGCATGCCGCCGGGCTGGGACGGCCTGGAAACCATCGAACGCCTGTGGCAGGTCGATCCCAAGCTGCAAGTGGCGCTCTGCACCGCGTATTCCGACTATTCCTGGGAAGACATCGACGAGCGCCTGGATCTGGGCGATCGCCTGCTGATCCTGAAAAAACCCTTCGATGCCATCGAAATCCGCCAGATGGCCAGCGCATTGACCGCCAAGTGGCAAATGACCGAAGACGCGGCGCTGAAGATGTCCCTGCTGGAGCAAGCGGTCGAGGAGCGCACCCGGGAGCTGTCCGACGCCAACATCATTGTGCAGAACAGCCCGACCATTCTGTATCGGCTGCGCGGCGAACCGTCGTTTCCGTTGATGTATATCTCCCACAACATCACCAAATACGGCCACATCGCGGCGGCCCTGGTGGCTTCTTCCAACTGGGCTCAGGAGCTGATCCATCCCGACGATCAAGAGAAAGTCGACACCGCCATGGCGCGGGTGCTGGACCGCCATGCAGCCGGTGCTTCCATCGAATTCCGGATGCGCACCGGCGACGGTGACTGGCGCTGGGTCGAAAACCGCTACATCCCGGTGCGCGACGATGAAGGCCGCTTGCTGGAAGTCGAAGGCATCATCATCGACATCACCGAACGCAAACTGGCCGAGGAAAAGATCGCCCTGCTGGCCCGCACCGACGGGCTGACCGGGCTGGCCAACCGCGCGACGCTGATCGAGCGCCTGCATCAGGCGTTCGCCGCCGCCCGGCGCGGGGCCACCCCGTTCGCCATGTTTTACCTGGACCTGGATCACTTCAAACGCATCAACGACACCCTGGGCCACCCGGTGGGTGACCTGTTGCTGCAGGAGGTCGCCCGACGGATCAAAACCTGCGTGCGGGAAAACGACGTGGTCGCCCGTCTGGGGGGCGACGAGTTCGCGATTCTGCAATTGGACGTCGGCGATCCGACCCAGTCAGCAGCCCTGGCCGCCAAGGTCCGCGATGCACTGGTGCTGCCCTACTCCCTGGCCGGCAACGACGTGCGGGTCTCGGTCAGTATCGGCATTAGCAGCTACGCCCAGGTCAGCCTCAGCGCCGACAGCCTGTTGACCCAGGCCGACATGGCGCTGTATCGCTCCAAGGAAAAGGGCCGCAACCAGTACCACTTCCATTCCGAGGAAATCAATCAGGAAGTGGTCGAGCGCATGACCATCGCCAACGACTTGAAAACCGCCATCGAACGCGACGAGCTCGAACTGCGTTACTGGCCGGAAGTAGACCTGAGCAGTGGCAAGATCCTCGGCATGGAAGCGCAGGTCAGCTGGAATCACCCCATACGCGGTTTACTGGAAGCACCCGCATTCCTGCCCGCGGCGGAAAAGACCGGCATCATCATCGCCCTCGGTCACTGGGTGCTGGAGCGCGCCTGTCGGCAAATGCACCAGTGGCGCGATGAAGGCATGGCACCACCGGTGGTGGCGATAAAACTGTCCCTGGCCCAGCTCAAGAGTGGTCCCGAGCTGATCTATGACGTGTTGCGCACCACTGCCCGCTGGGATCTGTGCCCGTGGGACCTGCGTTTCGACGTCACCGAAGCGACCCTGGCCCAGACCAAGTGGACGCACAACGATATCCTGCCACGCCTGCGTGAGCTGGGGGTGAAGATCGCCATCGATGACTTCGGCACCGAATACTCTTCGTTCGACTACCTCAAGACTTACCAGGTCAATCACCTGAAACTCGCTCAGGCGTTCATCGACACCGCCGCCCACGACGCGGCCAGCGCCACCACCTTGCGGGCCATTATCAATTTCGCCCGCGACGTCGGGATCGGCATCATCGCCGAAGGTGTCGAAACCCAGGAGCAACGTACTTCGCTGATGGCCACCGGTTCACCGATGAATGCCCAGGGCTACTACTTCAGCAAAGCGGTCAGCAGCCAGCAGGCCGCCGAACTGTTGAAAGCCGGGAGCATCGTGTGCGCGAATCACAATCCCGGAGCAATGCCGGGTGATTCGCAACGTGCCACGGAGGACAAGGAATGAAAACTCCGTTCATCCAGGCCAACCGGCGCATCCTGATCATCGATGACACGCCCTCGATCCATGAGGACTTCCGCAAGATTCTGGGCGCCGATACCGACGATGAACTCACCCTCGCCGGCACTGAAGCCGCGCTGTTCGACACCCCGCAAACGACTCGGCTGGTCTTCCAGCTCGACTCCGCCTATCAGGGCCAGGAAGCACTCAAACTGGTCAAGCGGGCCCAGGCAGAAGGTCGCCCTTACGCCATGGCGTTCACCGACATGCGCATGCCGCCTGGCTGGGATGGTCTGGAAACCATCGAGCGGCTCTGGAAGGTCGACCCTAACCTGCAAATCGCGCTGTGCACGGCGTTCTCCGATTACACCTGGGAAGCCATGGCCGAACGGCTGGAGTTCGGCGATCAATTGCTGGTGTTGAAAAAACCTTTCGACAGCCTGGAAATCCGCCAGATGGCCAGCGCCCTGACCTGGAAGTGGCAGATGGCGCAGGACGCGGCGATGAAAGTACTGAGCCTTGAGCAAACCATCGAAGCCCGGGTCCATGAACTGCTCAAGGTGTCTCATCTGTTGCAGTACGACGTGTTGACCGAGCTGCCCAACAGCACCTTGCTGGGTGACCGGCTGAACCAGTCCCTGGCCTTGTCCAGACGCCATGACAAACAACTGGCGGTGATGTTTCTGGGGCTCGACCGCTTCAAGCGCATCAACAATGCGTTGGGCCACCCGACCGGTGACGAGATGCTCAAGCGTGTCGGGCAAAGCCTGGTGGCCTGCGTGCGTGCCTCCGACTCGGTGTTTCGCTACGGCTCCGACGAATTTGTGGTGATCCTGGCCGACATCCACCACCCCCAACAGACCAAGGGCATCGCCGAAAAACTATTGAACGCCATACGTGCGCCCCAGCACGTCGCCGGGCACGACTTGAGCGTGACGGCCAGCCTGGGCATCAGCATCTATCCCGATGACGGTTTCGATGCCATCGCACTGATCAAGAAAGCCGAAACCGCGATGCGCAACGTCAAGGAAAGCGGCCCCAACGATTTCAGCTTTTTCATCGATGAGATGAACCAGCGCGCGCGGGAACAGCAGACCATCGAGTCGGGGATTCGCCTGGCACTGGAGCGGAACGAGTTTGTCCTGCACTACCAACCGAAACTCGACCTGGGCAGCGGCAAGGTGGTCGGCGCCGAGGCGTTGATCCGCTGGCAAAAACCGGGGCACGGCTGGATCTACCCGACAGACTTCATTGCAGTGGCCGAAGACAGCGGTTTGATCGTGCCATTGAGCAAATGGGTGCTGGCCCAGGCCTGTCGGCAAGCCCGTACCTGGCAGGCAAAGGGCCTGCCGAATCTGTGCATGTCGGTGAACGTGTCGGCCATCGATTTCCGCCAGCGGGATTTTGTCGACGGCATCGAACAGATACTCCAGAACACAGGCATGGACCCGGCCTTGCTGGAGCTGGAAATTACCGAAGGCGTATTGATGCAGAACGTCGATGCCACGATGGTCGCGCTGAGTCGGCTCAAGGCATTGGGGGTACGGCTGGCCATCGATGACTTCGGCACCGGCTATTCCAGCCTGAGTTACTTGCAACGGTTTCCCATCGATGTACTGAAAATCGATCAATCGTTCATTCGTGGCCTGGGCCGTGACAGCAACGACGCGGCTCTGGTCGGCGCCATCATCAGCCTGGGCAAAAGCCTCAATCTGACGGTCATTGCCGAAGGGGTGGAAACCCTCGAACAACTGAATTTTCTCAAGGCGCTCCATTGCGAGGAAGGCCAGGGTTACTACTTCAGCAAAGCCGTGGAGCCGGACGCCTTCGTGCAATACCTGACCTCCGTAAAGCCCCTCTCCTGAACGATGTGCAACGACACACAGGCCCTGAGCCAAGGAATCACAAGATGTCACGTTCCTTCTGCTACTTGCTCCTTGCGCCTCTACTCGGTTGTTGTCTGATAGCCAGTGGCGCACCGCTGGACGAACCGCTCAAACCCTTGCCCGCAGTGCCCGAGCAGAATCCCTCGCAAGTCGAACTCGGTCGCCGGTTGTTCAACGAACCACGGCTGTCGGTCAACAACAGCCTGTCCTGTGCCAGTTGCCATCGTCTAGAAATCGGCGGTGCCGACGACAAGGCGTTGTCCACTGGCTTCAAGGGCGATCCCTTGACGATCAATACCCCGAGCGTGTTCAACGCGAGCCTGAACTTCCGGCAATTCTGGAATGGCCGCGCCGATTCTCTGGAAACCCAAGCCCACGAAGTGGTGCAGAGCCCCAGTGAAATGGGCAGTCATTGGGAACAAGTGGTCCAGATGCTCTCCGCCGACCCGGATTACAAAAACGCTTTCACCAAGGCCTACCCGGACGGCGTCACCATGAACAATGTGCAAAGTGCCCTGGCCACCTACGAGCGCACGCTGATCAGTGCCAACTCGCGCTTCGACCAATACCTGTCGGGCAATACCGAGATCCTCACGACTGACGAGAAGTACGGTTACCAACGTTTCAAGGACTACGGCTGCATTGCCTGCCATCAGGGGGTGAACATCGGCGGCAACATGTTCCAGAAATTCGGGGTCATGGGTGATTACTTTCAGGCTCGTGGCAACCCCACCGAAGCCGATCTGGGCCGCTATCTGGTCACCAAGGCCGAAGAGGACCGCAACGTGTTCAAGGTGCCGAGCCTGCGCAATGTCGCCGTGACCGCGCCGTACTTTCACGACGGCTCGGCTAAAACCCTCGAAGAAGCGGTAGACGTGATGTTCAAGTTCCAGCTCGGTCGTGTGCCCTCCGACAAGGACAAGGACCTGATCATCAAATTCCTCAAGACCCTGACCGGTGAATGGGGAGGCAAACCTTTATGAAAACTTCCCCCCGTCGCAACCTGGCACTGCTCGCAGCCGTGGCCGTACTGCTGGCCTCGACGCTGTTGTTCCTGTACCTCAAGTCCAGCTCGAACGAGACGTCGACCTACGCCGAATCCCGGGACCTGATCGGTCGGATCAAACAGTTGAACGCGCAATGGGAAACCGAGATTCTCAAGGCCAGGATCGCCATCAGTCACAACTACGATCCACTGGTGACACCGCTGAGCGAGATGACGCGCCTGTGGCAGCGGTTCGAGAGCATGGAGTCCAATCACGGCCGCAACGACACGCCGACCTGGCGTGCCAGTCATGAGGCATACCTTGCCGCCATCCAGGAAAAAACCCGGCTGGTGGAGCAATTCAAATCCCACAACGCGGTGCTGCGCAACTCACTGGCGTTCCTGCCCACGGCCGAAGACGACATCCAGCAACCGCTTGCTCAACTGCCCGATGAAGACAAGCTGCAACTGCAGAACATCGCCACCGACACTTACGACTTGCTGCTCAGCAGCCTGGAATTCGCCCAGGTCACCTCCGACGATAAAGCGGCGGATATTCTGCTGGGGATGAACAAACTGGGGGTTAACAAGCAACGATTGCCGGAGCAGTTTCACAGCCCGATCGATATTTTGAGTAACCACATCACCCTGATCCTGCGTGAGCAACCGGTGGTCAATCGGTTACTGGAAAACATCGAGGCCATTCCCGTGGCCGAACGACTGGACGACATTACCGGCCTGCTGAACGAAGACCAGCAGCAAACCGATGCCATCGACCAGCGCTACCACTTCTACATGCTGGTGTTTTCGACGCTGCTGGTGCTGGTGCTGGTGTACCTGGCAATTCGCCTGATGCGCAGCTTCGGGGAGACTCAGCGGGTCAACAAGGAACTGCAAACCGCCAACGAAGTCCTCGAACAACGGGTCGAAGAGCGCACCCGCGAACTCAAGGATACCCAGAGCGAATTGCTCGACACCGCGCGTCAGGCCGGCATGGCCGAAATCGCCACCAACGTGCTGCACAACGTCGGCAACGTGCTCAACAGCGTGAACATCTCGGCCGATCTGGTCAGCCGCCGGCTGCGTAGCAGCAAGGCCCAGGGGCTGGGCAAGGCGATGCAGCTGATCAACGAGCATCAAAGCGACCTCGGCACTTTTCTGACCCAGAACGAAAAAGGAAAACTACTGCCCGGCTATTTGAATCAACTGGTGGAGGCGATTGCCCTCGAACAGCAAGGCATGACCGAGGAACTCGCACAACTGAGCAAAAGCGTCGATCACATCAAAGACATCGTCGCCACCCAGCAGTCCTACGCGGGGGCCAACAACCTGGTGGAACCGCTGTACATCAGCGAATTGCTCGAGGACGCCCTGCGCATGAACGCAGGCGCCTTGACCCGGCATCACGTCACGGTGGTCAAGGAGTACGGCGACGTACCGCAAGTGATGGGCGACAAGCACCGCTTGTTGCTGATCCTGATCAACCTGATCAGCAACGCCAAATACGCCATGTCCGACCTCAGCAACCGAGCCCGACAGATCACCCTTGGGGTAAAAGTCGTCGAGGACACGATCCTGCAAATCAGCGTCAAGGATGACGGCGAAGGCATTGCGCCGGAAAACATGACGCGGATCTTTGCCCACGGTTTCACCACCCGCAAGGAAGGCCACGGCTTCGGCCTGCACAGCTGTGCGCTGGCCGCGATCGAAATGAACGGCCATCTCACCGCCCACAGCGACGGACCGGGCAAGGGCGCCCTGTTCACCTTGCAGATCCCGTTGAACCCCGTCATGGAGGAAGCATGAGCGACCTATCGAACCGCCGCATTCTGCTGATCGACGACACCCCGTCCATCCATGATGACTTTCGCAAAATCCTCACCCCAACCTCGGCCAAACATGCAGAACTGGACGAAATGGAGGCCGCGCTGTTCGGCAGCGAAGTGAAATCCACCCAACCGCTGTTCGAACTGGATTCGGCCTACGGCGGTCAGGAGGGCCTGGGCAAACTCGTCCAGGCCTTACAGGAAAACCGTCCCTACGCCCTGGCCTTCGTCGACATGCGCATGCCCGAGGGCTGGGACGGTGCACAGACCATCGAACACCTGTGGCAGGAAGACCCGAGCCTGCAAGTGGTGGTGTGTACCGCCTATTCCGACTATTCGTGGGATGAACTGCTGGAGCGCCTGCACGCCCACGACCGCCTGCTGATTCTGAAAAAACCGTTCGACAATATCGAAGTCCAGCAGATGGCCAATACCTTGCTCACCAAATGGGACATGACCGAACGGGCGTCTATCCAGATGAGCCATCTGGAGCATCTGGTGGATCAGCGCACGGCCCAGTTCAAACAGGCCAGCGAAGCATTGCAGCGGGAAATCGACGAGCGCAAACAATTGGAAAGCCAACTGGTGCAGTCGGAAAAACTCGCCTCGCTGGGGCAACTGGCGGCGGGTGTCGCCCATGAAATCAATAATCCCATCGGCTTCATTTCCTCCAACCTCGGCACCCTCGATGGCTATTTCAAGCAACTGCAGACCATGCTCGATGCCTATCGGGAGGCGGAGGCGGCCATTACCTCAAGCGAGGTCCTCGAACGTCTCGGCCAGCTCCGGGAAAAGGTCGAGCTGGAGTTTCTGCGCGAAGACATTCCGCTGCTGATCAAGGAGTCCAAGGACGGCATCAATCGGGTCGGGCAGATCGTCAAAGACTTGAAGGACTTCTCCCGCGTCGACTCCAATCAGGAATGGCAGTGGACCAACCTGCAACAGGGCATCGAGTCGACGCTGAACATCGTCGCCAATGAACTCAAGTACAAGGCCGATGTGGTGAAGGAGTATCAAACGCTGCCTGACATCGAATGCCTGCCGTCGCAGATCAATCAGGTGATCATGAACCTGATCGTCAACGCGTCTCAGGCCATGGGGCCGAAACGGGGCACCATCACCCTGCGTACCGGGCTTGAAGGTGAAACGGTGTCGATCGAAGTCGCGGACACCGGATCAGGCATCGAACCGGAATGCCTGCAGAAGATATTCGACCCGTTCTACACCACCAAACCGGTGGGCCAGGGGACAGGGCTCGGGTTGTCCCTGTCCTATGGCATCGTGAAAAAACACCGGGGCGACATTTCGGTACGCAGCGAAGTCGGCGTGGGTACCACGTTTCGGGTCGAGCTGCCGGTGCGCCAATCGAAAGCGGCTGTCTGACCAGCCGAACAAGGGATCAAATCTCAATCCAGGCTGTTTTCGTTTATTCTCCAGGCGCAGAATGCCAGACGCTCTGTGCTAACACAGGAGATCTCTGTGACGAGGGAGCTTGCTCCGCTGGATCGCGAAGCGATCCCAAAACAGGCAATGCGTTCAGTCAGACAAATCCCGTCAGCAGGTTTTGCGACTGCTGCGCAGCCGAGCGGGAGCAAGCTCCCTCGCCACAAAAGCCTGTATACCACGGTCCATCATGACCGAGTCCGAACCCAAGGAAACCGTATGAGCCTGTCACTCCTGAGCCGCTACGCCTTCTTTGCCGTCTGTGTGATATTCACCCTCGCCAGCCTGCCCTTCCTGGCATACGACTGGCTCTGGCCGATCGCCGCCGTCACCGGCGTCCTCAGCCTGGTGGGCCTGTTCGACCTGCTGCAAAGCCCTCATGCGGTGCGCCGCAATTACCCGATCCTGGGCAATATCCGTTATCTGGTGGAGGGCATTCGCCCGGAAATCCGCCAGTACCTGCTCGAATCCGACAGCGATGCCCTGCCCTTCTCCCGGGCCCAGCGTTCGCTGGTGTATTCGCGGGCCAAGAACGAGAGCGCCGACAAACCTTTCGGCACGCTGATCGACGTGTATCAGTCGGGTTTCGAATTCATCGGCCACTCGATGCGCCCGGCGCCGTTGAGCGACCCGAGCAGTTTCCGGGTGATGGTCGGCGGTCCGCAGTGCACCCAACCGTACTCGGCATCGGTGTTCAACATCTCGGCCATGAGCTTCGGTTCCCTCAGCGCCAACGCCATTCGCGCGTTGAACCAGGGCGCCAAACTCGGCAACTTCGCCCATGACACCGGCGAAGGCAGCATCAGCCCCTATCACCGGGAAAACGGCGGCGACCTGACCTGGGAACTGGGCAGCGGCTACTTCGGCTGCCGCACCGCCGATGGCCGCTTCGACCCGGAACGCTTCGCCGCCCAGGCACAGAACCCGCAAGTGCGGATGATCGAAATCAAAATGAGCCAAGGCGCCAAACCCGGCCACGGCGGGATTCTGCCCAAGCACAAAGTCACCCAGGAAATCGCCGAAACCCGTGGCATCCCGATGGGCGAAGACTGCATTTCGCCGTCGCGCCACAGCGCGTTTTCCACGCCGATCGAAATGATGCACTTCATCGCGCAACTGCGTGAACTGTCCGGCGGCAAACCCGTGGGCTTCAAGTTCTGCCTGGGCCACCCGTGGGAATTCATGGGCATCGCCAAGGCCATGCTGGAAACCGGCATCCTCCCGGACTTCATCGTGGTCGACGGCAAGGAAGGTGGCACCGGCGCCGCGCCCGTGGAATTCACCGACCACATCGGCGTACCGATGCGTGAAGGCCTGTTGTTCGTGCACAACACCCTGGTGGGCCTGAACCTGCGGGACAAGATCAAGCTCGGCGCCAGCGGCAAAATCGTCAGTGCCTTCGACATCGCCAGCGTCCTGGCCATCGGTGCCGACTGGGCCAACTCGGCGCGCGGCTTCATGTTCGCCATCGGCTGCATCCAGTCGCAAAGCTGCCACACCAACAAATGCCCGACCGGCGTCGCCACCCAGGACACCCTGCGCCAGCGCGCGCTGGTCGTTCCGGACAAGGCCCAGCGCGTGTACAACTTCCATCGCAATACGCTGAAGGCCCTCGCCGAAATGCTCGCCGCCGCAGGCCTCGACCATCCTTCACAGCTGTCGGCCAAGCATCTGGTGCGACGCATGTCGGCGACCGAGATCAAGCTGTTCTCGCAGCTGCATGTGTTCTTGAAACCGGGGGAATTGCTCACTGGCGAAGTGAACGGCGAGTTTTATTCGCGGATGTGGCAGATGGCACGGGCGGACAGTTTTGAGCCTAATGATGCGGCGGCTGCATAGACTGTGTTAGCGCGCCAATCTCAGGGATTGGCGCGTCCTCCACGATGAACAAACGAGCCTCACTGCCCCCTTCCCTTAGCGTCAGCACCTGTTTCCAATGTTTCGGAAACAAGGCGTCATGCTCAGGACGAGCAATGCCCGTCACCCACCAGACTCTCCTGGCATTGAGTTTCAGGGTCGAAAAATCATTGAAGAAAATCGAGTGCAGGTGACGGGGAATGAGTGCCCAGCCACCATATTCAGCGGTTCCCCACAAGGTGCCGGTCGCTGTTTTGAAGACGTATAGCCTCGGCTGAATGCCTGTCGAGTTGTAGTACATGAACGGCAAGTACCAATACAGGTTATCCACAATGATCTCGTCACCCGGACGCACCTCGCGACCAAGACCTGCGACCACGGCGTCCAGTTTCGCGTCTCTGCGAATGCTGGTGCCGTTCATCTCATCCGTTTGTGCGTAAATCGCCGACAGCCCGTGCACTTCCACCAAGACAATAAAAACCATGGCGACAGCAGCAAGGACAGCGTGGCGTTGGCTCCATGCGTCCAGTGCGAGCGCAACGATAAGGGGCAACGCAGCGGCGGCGAATACCAGGTACCTGGCATTGAAAACCGGCACGATCAGCGACACCAGAAACACGGTCAGCGCCGGCACAAAAAAATAGCCCACCAGCAAAACACTGAAGGGTCGCTCGTTGCGTGCCTTGAACAGTACGGCAGCGGCGCAAACCATGATCAAAACCAAGGGTGTCGCGCGCCATAAGTCACTGGTCGAACCCTCCATCACCACCAGTTGCCAAACGAAGGTCAGCACCGTCGGCCAGGTCAGCGGCGGTATCCATTCGAGCCCGTCCATTCGCAGCAATTGACTGACGAGAGGCGGTGCCCACGGCAGGTACAACACGACGATTGCACTGTTGGCCAGTATCCACGCACGTACGGGGACCGTGTCCTGGACCTTGCGCACCCGCCACCAAAAAAGCCAATGCACCAACACGCACAATGCGGCGAAGTAGTGCGTGTAAAAAGCCGCCGTCATCAGCAACACGTAAACGGCCGGGTAACGCTTTTGATCCGGCGCCTTGACCCAGCACACCAGCGCCACAGTCGCCCCCATCAGCCAAAACCCCAGCAAGGTATACATTCGCACTTCCTGGCTGTAGCGCACCGATATCGGCAGCAACGCCAACAACAATGCTGCGATCCAGATCGCCTTTCGCGTCGCCAACAGGCTCATCAATTTAATGCCCAGCAACAGCGTGCCGACATCAGCCAGTGCGCTCAGGGACCGCGCAGATAACACGCCATGACCGAACAGCACCATCCAGTAATGCAGCAAGACATAGTAAAGCGGCGGATGAACATCCCGAGCCGTCGTGGCCCAGATGTACGCAGGCGAGCCCTCGGCCAGCAGTATGCTGTAAGCCTCGTCGTACCAGATGACCGGCACGGTGATGGCGTGAAATCTCGCCAACAATGCGATCGCCAGCACCCCCAGCAAACCCGCACCGTCGGCAACCCCGGATGGCAAGCGTTTGAGATAGATCGCGGGAGCGCTCACCGTTTCACCACGCAAGCGTGGCGATCGGCGTCGGCTCTTTCATCACGATGAAACCGTAGTCACCCAACAGATAGAGGTTGTAGAACTTGTTATCCACCAGCGGTGGATAACCCTGATAACCCATCAACGTCGCGTTGCGTCGCTCCCGCTCCGCGACCACGTTGGTGATGCCCGCTTTCGGCAGGTTTTCCGCCAGCATGTAGAAGTTGATGTTCAGCAGATAATGCAAAACCGGCATCTGCTTGAACGAGCCTGCAGACTCCACCAGCCAGTGATCGGAATAACTCACCGACATGTATATGCGCTTGGCCTCGCGCAGTTGCCGATGGGATGCAATGTCATGCCCCAGGGAAAACAACGCGCTGGAAGCGAAGGTGTTCTGCACCGACAGTACGCGACCATAGGCGTAGGACAGCGAAAGCATGGCCAGCAGCGGAACCACCAACAGCAGCGTCAGCCGCTCATGAATATGTGCCAGCGCCAGATGGCTCAAATAGAACAGCAGCACCAACAGCACTGCGAACCCCATCAAGGTTCTGGCGCCTTCATTGAAATCCCGGAAAAACAACACAGCCCCCGACACTAGAAAAATCACGGTCGGCACGGTCAGCACACACGCCAGGCCCATCAGCACTTTTCTCAACGCCGTGTCCTGGCGTGCCACCACGTTCCGGGTCAGCCGTACGCTGCCCGCGATGGCACACAACAGCAGCACGGCGAACACCCAGGTGAATCCACCGTGAAACAGCAGCACGACTTTTTCCAGCACGCGACCAATGTTGATTTCCAGCTGCAGCCAGGGTGCTGCCGCCCAGTTCAGGAACAAAACGCGGGTCTGATCCATGTACGGATAAGCGGTGACGCTGTAGATCAAGCCGCCGAGCACCACCTGCGCGAGTTTCCAGCCGATCAACTCGCACCATTGCGGCCAGGCCCATTTATCGTTCGCGCCCCTGAGCAGTTCGAGGCAACACAGGCCCAGAAATACATTAATACTCACCTGATAGAGCCCCAGCCCCAGGGCAATCAGGAAGGCCGGCACCAGCCATTGCAAGATGCGCGAAGGATGACGAAACGTGATCGCATAGATCACCGCCACCAGGCTCAAGGCATTAGTCGGTCCGTCGTATTGATACGACAGGTTCTGCAGGAAGAACGGGTTGTACCAGAGCGGCAACACCACCATGCAGCAGGATAGCGTCGGCTGCGGGTAGTAATGAAACGTCAGGCTGGTCAACGCAAAGGCCATGGCCAGCGTGGCGATCAACAGCGGCAACGGAAAGATGTTCGGCGCGGCATCGCTGAAGGTCAGCGCGTTGTAGAACAGCTCGGTGAACAACCGCCCCTGCCCCACCCAGTCCGTGCCGGCGGACAGCGAACGCCAGTTGTCATCGATGTAGGGATAGTCGGCGAGGATCAGCGGAATGACATAGATCAGCGTCGCGAGTTGAAAAAACAGCCAGACCCGACGACGGCCGATTTCGCCGCTGAAAAAATCGCCCAGTCTGCCCATGCTAAAGCCCGACCCGGTCTTTGCCGCCGATGACGTCTTTGATCACATACCGGGGCCGATGCTTGGCTTCGATGTAGATGCGACCGACATACTCTCCAAGAATGCCGATGCCGATCAGTTGCACACCGCCCAGAAACAATATGGCCGTCATCAATGAAGGGTAACCGGGGACGCTGTTGCCGAAGAAAATCTTGTCCAGCACCATGTACACCGCATACAGCACCGCGAAGATTGAAATGCCGCCGCCGATGTAAGTCCACAACTGCAAGGGTACGGTGCTGAACGAGGTAATGCCTTCCAGCGCCAGGTTCCACAGCTTCCAGCCATTGAATTTGCTGCGTCCCGCCACCCGCTGGGCCCGCTCGTACTCCACCACCACGGTGGTGAAACCGGCCCACGAAAGAACGCCTTTCATGAACAACTGATGCTCGGGGAGTGCGCGAATCACATTGACCACCTTGCGGTCCATGAGGCGGAAATCCCCGACGTTCTCCTCGATACGGGTGTAGGAAATCCTGTTCAGCAGGTGGTAGAACATTGCCGCACTGTGGCGTTTCAGGTAACTGTCGCTGGCACGGTCCCGGCGCTTGGCGAGTACCACATCGGCACCTTTTTGCCACTCGGCAATCAACCGTGGAATGACGCTGATCGGGTCCTGCAGGTCCACGTCCATGGGGATCACCGCGTCGCCAGTGGCGTACTCCAGCCCGGCAAACAACGCCGGCTCCTTGCCGAAGTTGCGCGAGAAATTGATCAGCAATACCTGTTCATCGACCTGGGCCAGCGCCTTGGCCTGCTCAGCCGTCTGATCGGTACTGCCGTCGTTGATGAACACGATCTCGACTTCATAAGGGTCAAGTTTCAACTCACGACGCACCGCCTGGTGGAACAGACTGATCGCCTGCTCTTCGTTGAATACCGGGACAATCAGCGAAACCTTCACGTTTCACACTCCTGAGAACCGAAGTGTAGATGCTCGCCAGATGCCATCATGGGGAGTTCTGGTGCGCGGACAGTCCGGCAGACCGACGGCCACGCCGTTCGATCCGTTCGCTATAAGCATCTGAGACATTCGGTAATATCCAGCCTTTTGCAATTGCCTGTGAATAACGGCACCCTGCGCGCCGCCAATGTGCGGCGCACCCTCTTTTGCTGCGCCGGCAACTCCTTATTCAACAGCCCGTTCAAGAGCCCGCCTTCATGACGTCTGGACGCGATCACCGAATCGACTTTTTCCGCGGCCTGGCCCTGATCTTTATCTTCTGGGACCACGTGCCGCAGAACCCGCTCGCGCAGTTCACGGTGCGTAACTTCGGCTTCAGCGATGCGGCGGAGATTTTCGTGTTCCTGGCCGGTTACGCGGCCGTGCTGGCCTACGGCAAGATCGCCCGGCGCGACGGGCTCATGGTCGCCACGGTGAAAATCCTGCGACGCGCCTGGGTGCTTTATGTAGTGCACATCTTTTTGCTGGCGCTGCTGATGGGCATCGTGTTTTTCGCCAACAGCCACGTGGAAACCCGCGATCTGGTGCAGGAAATGGGCTTGCAGTATTTCCTCAGCAATCCGCAGCAAGCGTTGATGGACGAGTTGCTGCTGCGCTTCAAGCCGAACCTGATGGACCCGTTGCCGCTGTACATTCTGTTGCTGCTCGGCCTGCCGCTGGTACTGCCGATGCTGCTGCGCAAGGCGGAATACGTGGTGGGGCTGTCGGTGGTGTTGTACCTGCTGGCGCCATGGTTGCAGTGGAACCTGGCGGGCACCGACGGGGGGGTGTGGTTTTTCAATCCGATGGCCTGGCAGCTGCTGTTTATTCTCGGGGGGGCGGCGGCGATTCACCGGCAAAGGCCTCGGGCGCCGCAACCTCGACCGCTGACTCGACAGCCGGTTCTCATCGCGGCTCTGACCTATCTGGTAATGACCGGGATGATCGCGCTGTCGTGGAAATGGCCGACCGTGCATGACGCGTTCATGCCCCAATGGCTCGGCGAATGGCTCTATCCGATCAGCAAGACCAACCTCTCACCGGCGCGTCTGCTGCACTTCCTCGCCCTCGCCTACGTCACCGCGAGATTGTTGCCGGACACGGGCTGGACGCAACACTGGCTGGCGCGACAAAGCTGTCGCATGGGCCGATATTCTCTGGAGGTGTTTTGTTTTGGTGTGTTGCTGGCGCCGTTGGCGGACATGCTCAATGCCTTGGGTGGGAACGTATTGGCGATGCAGCTATTCAGCGCAATGTTGGGGGTCGGATTGATGGCGTTGCTGGGGGTTTGGCTGGATTTCAATAAGCGGTTGAATGTGCCGATACCCGTGGCAGCCGTTTAAATGCAAAAGCCCCGATCATTCTGACCGGGGCTTTTGCATGGCTGGCGTTACAACTTACGAAGCCGAACGCACCGCGCCTTGCGCCACATTGGTCGGCTGCAACTTGAACATGTAGAACAACACCGTCAGCAGTACCAGGAACGCCGGGCCCACATACAGCGCCACTCGGGTATCCGGGAAGTACGCCATCAGGCCGACCACCAGCACCAGGAAGGCCAGCGCCAGATACGAACTGACCGGGTACAGCCACATGCGGTATTTCAGGCCGGCACGCTCGCTGGCGCTCAGGCCTTTGCGGAACTTGAGTTGGGCCAACAGGATCATCACCCAGGTCCAGATCGCGCCGAAGGTGGCTATCGCGGTAACCCAGACGAAAACCTTCTCAGGCACCATGTAGTTGAGCAGCACACCCAGCAACAACGCGCCGATCGACAACAGCAACGCACGACGGGGCACTCCGCCGTTCGAGGTTTTGGCGAAACCGGCCGGGGCCTGGCCGTTCTGCGCCAGGCTGTAGAGCATGCGCCCGGTGCTGAAGATGCCGCCGTTGCAGGACGACAACGCCGCGGTGATCACCACGAAGTTGATGATGCCGGCGGCGGTCTTGATGCCCAGACGCTCGAAGGTCATCACGAACGGGCTGCCCTGGGTGCCGATTTCGTTCCACGGGTAAATTGACAGGATCACGAACAAGGCGCCGACGTAGAACAGCAGAATCCGCCAAAACACCGAGCCGATCGCATTGGGGATGGTCTTCTGTGGGTTCTTCGCTTCACCGGCGGTCAGGCCGATCATCTCGACGCCGAGGTAGGCGAACATCACCATTTGCAGGGACATCAACACGCCTTGCACGCCATTGGGCATGAAGCCGCCGTGGGCCCACAGATTGGAAATTCCCAGGGCGACGCCGTCGTTGCCGAAGCCGAACGCGATCACGCCGATACCGCCGACCACCATCGCAATGATGGTGACGATCTTGATCAGGGCGAACCAGAATTCGAACTCACCGAAGGCTTTCACCGCGATCAGGTTGATCGAGCCCATGCTGACCAACGCGGCAAGTGCCCAGATCCAGCGCGGCACGTCGGGGAACCAGACGCCCATGTACACCGCCACTGCGGTGATTTCCGCGACGCAGGTCACCAGCCACAGGAACCAGTAGTTCCAGCCGGTCAGAAAACCCGCCAAAGGCCCGAGGTAATCCTGGGCATAACGGCTGAACGAGCCGGCGACCGGATTGTGCACGGCCATTTCGCCGAGGGCACGCATGATCACCAGGATCGCCAGACCGCCGATGATGTAGGAGAGCATGATGGCCGGGCCGGCCATTTCGATGGCCTTGGCCGAGCCCAGGAACAGGCCGACGCCGATACAGGCACCGAGTGCCATCAGGCGAATATGCCGTTCGCCCAGTTCGCGTTTAAGCGGGCCGCCCTGAGCGGTCTCGCCGTGAGGCAGGTGATTGCCGACTGGCATAGGGGTGCAACCTCGTCTTGTTATTGGATATGACCACCGAGTGTCGAAGCGCCGACCGATAGGCCAGCGCCTGGTGAAACCGGGCCTGTCTTGTGGACAGACACGTCTTGTAGGACAAAACCTCCAAGATCAGCGGGGCGTGCAGTATAAAAAGCTAACGACAGGTGTTTTCACTATATAAAACACAATATTCAGCGATAACTAACGGGTAATTCCCGCAGAACGGAGTGGCATTACCTGGCTTATGCAGGTTTTTTCGCCACTGAAACCGCACGGAGTATTGCACAGCAATGGTGCATCGTCATGCCCCTACCTAGGCAGCATTTACCTCGTTGATGCGTCTAGCTCAACCCTTTCAGACGACACCCCTTGTGGGCAGGGGGCTTACTGTGGTGAATCCTTCGCAGGAATCAGAATCTTCACTCAGCATTTGCAGAACCGAAACAGACAATCGGGCACTAGCGTGGAAGGGTCACCTGACTATTACGCAAGGAAGCAATGGATTGCCTACTCAACCAAACTCTCATCGCCTGCGCTTTGGCAGAGCCTCTGAAAACGGCCGCGCTTACCTCATCACCGCAGTTATTCACGAGCGCCAACCCATATTCTCTGACTGGCGATTGGGGCGTCTGCTTGTCGCAGAACTGCGCCGAGCTCACGATGCGGGTTTAGTGAATTCAATTGCCTGGGTTGTGATGCCCGATCATTTTCATTGGCTAATGCAGCTGCAGGGCAACAATCTGGGCAATGTTGTCGGCTCTACCAAGTCACGCTGCACCCTGGCAGTGAACAAAATGAACGGTCGGTGTGGTCCGCTATGGCAAAGCGGCTACCACGACCGGGCAATCCGCGATGGAGAAGAACTCCTGCCATTCGCTCGTTACATTGTTGCCAACCCTTTAAGAGCGGGGCTGGTCAATAAAATTGGCGATTACCCGCTATGGGATGCCTGCTGGCTATAAACATCTGTGAGGGATTTCTGTGACGAGGGGGCTGTTGTGGCGAGGGGGCTTGCCCCCGTTGGACTGCGCAGCAGTCCCCAAAAAACAGCAGCACTGAATTTTTCAGGCACGCCGCATTTAAAGGGCTCACGACTGCTGCGCAGCCGAACGGGGGCAAGCCCCCTCGCCACAGGCAAGCTCCCTGGCCACAACAGCCCTTCTCCATAGGTAATCGTGCGCATCTGATATTTGGTTGTTCACAATTTTTTCACCAACGCCAACCACCGTCTAAGCTTCAAACAAGTCCGATCAATCTGCGTGAATGGATCAGTCGACTATGGGCGCTTTGTGGCAAACCGATTCGAGTGACACTGTGGTTCCGACTGAACGTGTGGATGAAGCGCCTTTACCTGAAAAACCCCGTCGTTCACGGCACGGCTGGGGGGCGTTCTGGTTGCTGCTGCTGATTATCCTGATTGTCCTGGGCCTGGCTGCAGCCAAGGAAATGCGCACCTCCAAGTTCCAGGCCCGGGAAATCAGTAAATATGCCGCCTCGCTGAAATATGAACTGCAACCCGGCCCCAGCGACGCGATTCGCTACCCTGGCGAAGGCCCGTTCGATCAGCGTCTGGGCTACAGCTCCCTGGATGAATTTCTGCCGCGCCTGCTCAAACGCGATTACGTGATAGCGGCGCAAACCCGCTTTTCGCCTGCGCTGATGAAGTACAGCGACAAGGGCTTTTTCATTCCCTATACCGAGAAAATCCAGGCCGGGCTGTCAATCACCGATTGCCGTGCGGCCCCGCTGTATCAGTTCAAGTATCCACAACAGCTCTATTCAAGCTTTGCCGCGATCCCGCCGGTGGTGGTCAACAGCTTGCTGTTCATCGAAAACCGCTTTCTGCTCGATCCGCACCAGCCCCTGGCCAACCCCGCCGTGGACTGGCCACGGTTCGGCATGGCGGCGTGGTCCCAGGTAGCCAAGCTGTTGCGCCTGCCCGGCCAATCGGCGGGCGGCAGTACGCTGGCGACACAGCTTGAGAAATATCGACACTCGCCCGACGGCTTGACCGTGTCGGGCGCGGAAAAAATCCGCCAAATGATTTCCGCCAGCGTGCGGGCCTATCAGACGGGGCCGGAAACCCTTCAGGTACGGCAAAATGTGATTCGCGATTACCTCAACAGTGTTCCGCTGTCCGCGGTGCCGGGCCACGGTGAAGTGCACGGCATGGCCGAAGGTTTGCGTGTGTGGTACGGCGCCGACTTCAACAAGGCCAACGAACGGCTGGCCAGCACCGACACCGATCAGAAAAGCCTGGCGGAGAAAGGCCTGGCCCTGCGTGAAATGCTGTCGCTGATGATTGCTCAACGCCGCCCTTCGCACTACTTGACCAAGGGCCGCGATGAATTGGCCAGCCTGACCGACAGCCATATTCGCCTGCTGTCACAAAATGGGGTGATCGATGCGCCGCTCGCGGCGGCGGCACTGGCCAGCCAAGTGACCTATCGCGACTGGCAGACCCAGCCCACCATCCAACCAATCGAAACCAACAAAGGCATCAGTGTCGCGCGCAGTCGCCTGGGCAGTTTGCTCAACCGGCCGCTGTATGACCTCGACCGCCTCGACCTTTCCGCCACCAGCACCCTGCAAGGCGAGCTGCAAACCCAGGCCACCGCATACCTCAAGCATCTGGCCGACCCAGCCTATGCAGCGGAAATCGGCCTGATCGGCGAACGCCTGCTCACCCCCACCAGCACCACGCAGGTGCGCTACAGCTTCACCCTGTTCGAACTGACCCCGGACGGCTCGCGGGTAAGGGTGCAGACCGACAGCACCGACCAACCGTTCGACATCAATGAAGGCAGCAAGCTGGAACTGGGCTCCACCGCAAAAATGCGTGTGCTCACCACTTACCTGCAGATCATCTCCGAATTGCACGATCGCTACGCAGGCATGACCGTTGCCGAACTGAAGAAAACCGAAGTCGCCGAACAGGATCGCCTGAGCAGCTGGGCCGTCGATTACATGATTCAGAACACCGACCGCAGCCTGCCAAAAATGCTCGGCGCCGCACTGGATCGCAAATATTCGGCCAGCCCCGGCGAGGCGTTTTTCACCGGTGGCGGGCTGCACACGTTCGTTAACTTCCGCAAGGAAGACAACGGCCGCATGCCGTCCCTGCGCGATGCCATTCGTGAGTCGATCAACCTGCCGTTCATCCGGCTGATGCGCGACCTGGTGCGCTACAGCACCTACGCAGGCCCCAACAGCAGCGCCGAATTGCTCAAGGACGACCGCGACCCGCGGCGTCAGGAATACCTGGCCCAGTTCGCCGACCGTGAAGGCACCGCATTCCTGCTGCGGTTCTGGAAGAAGTACCAGAACAAAGACACCCAGACCCGCCTCGAGACCTTCCTCGACAGCATGCACCCGACACCGATCCGCATGGCGGCCGTGCATCGCTATCTATTCCCGCAGGCCGACCAGGAGAGCTTCAACACCTTCGTGCGCTCACACCTCAAGGGCGCCAAGCTCACGGAAAAACTCACCGACGAACGCCTCGAACGCCTGTACCTGAGTTACGGCCCGGGCAGCTACGACCTGCCGGATCAGGGCTTCATCGCCAAGGTCCACCCGCTGGATCTGTGGCTGATGGGCTACTTGCTGAACAACCCCGACGCCAAGTTCAGCCAGATCGTCAAAGCCAGCGAATTCGAACGCCAGGAGGTTTACAGCTGGCTGTTCAAAAGCAAACACAAGGGCGCCCGTGACAGCCGCATCCGCACGATGCTGGAGATCGAGGCGTTCCTCGACATTCATCAACGCTGGCAGAAAGTCGGCTACCCGTTCGATCACCTGGTGCCCTCGCTGGCCACCGCCATCGGCAGCTCCGGCGACCGCCCCGCCGCACTGGCGGAGCTGATCGGCACCATCCTCAACGACGGTGTACGCCTGCCGACGCTGCGTATCGACAGCCTGCACTTCGCGGCCGGTACGCCCTATGAAACCCAACTGATCAACAATCCGGTCGTCGGCAAACGCGTAATGCCTTCCGAGGTGGCAACCGCCATGCGCGAGGCCTTGTCGCAAGTGGTGGATGCCGGCACGGCCAAACGCGTGGCAGGCAGTTTCAAACTGGCCAACGGCACCCCGCTGGCCATGGGCGGTAAAACCGGGACCGGCGACAACCGCATCGAAGCCATCGGTCCGGGAGGGCGGATTCTGAGCTCGAAATCGATCAACCGCACCGCAACATTCGTGTTTTACATCGGCGATAGCCATTTCGGCACCTTGACCGCCTACGTGCCGGGGCGCTCGGCCGAAGCCTTCAAATTTACCTCGGCGTTGCCCGTGCAAGTGCTCAAGGGCATGGCGCCCATCCTGATGCCGTATCTGCAACCGGGGAGTGGCACCGGATGTTTGCCCGTGGAGCTCTCCCGCCGCTGACCGGGTGGTAAATAGTTATTTTCGGCATGGAAAATTCCAATGCTTTCGGCACTCTCCACAGGTGTTCCGCGCAGTAATTCAGACTTTTACTTTGAGCGACGAAGGATAGGCTGTTGCCTTCCATAACTGCTCAAGGCTGATAAAAACAATGTCAGATTTACAAGGACGTAAAACTGCCCGCCCAGGAGGGGCAGACGACGATAAGGGCCGTCACTACGCTTTCATCCAGAGTCGAATTCACCCGACATTCAAGGATGCTTCGTTGCGCAGGGCGCGGGAACTGAGCCTCACACAAACCCGTTCCGGACAATGGATCAGGACCGCCACTCAATCTGCTCACACACAGTTACAAGATGCCAACCTTGAACTCTGGTCTGCCCAGAACAAGGTGGATCGGTTTCTCGAAGAGTTACAAAACGTTGATGACTTCGCTGAACCCTTGCTCACCGATGCATTGATGAAACAGTACGGGGTCGATGTCGATGTCAGAACCACTTACTTGCATCTTTACTTACCCAAGGAACGCCCCTGGTATGCCATCGACGTCACAGGCGGCGTCGTCACCCGAACCGTCTCCCTGCTGAACGCTGCCCTGCACAACTTCGCACGCAGCGAAACCTGCGAGCCGGATTCCGACTTCATCAGCCAGCCCGATGAGCGCGGTCTGTTCGACGTCCTGCCGGTCAAACGCAAAATGTCCATCGCCCAGTTCCAGACCCTGTGTCGTGAGCTGGACATTGGCGCGCGCTATACCCGATACCTTGAAGACCGCTTGCTACCCGGCGATGCCGTCGCCAGGCGTTTTCTGCAACTCAAAATCATCGACAGCGAGAAAGCTGCCTTTAAGGCAGCCGTTCAACAAGCGCTGATGACCGGCGACATTGATGCCGATGCGAGCGACCTGATCCTGAAGATGCTCGATGGCCAGCGCAACCTCACCCGCAAGGGCCGGGTGATGCATTTCGCTGAACTGTCCATTCTGGACAGCCGGCTGGCCGGGATCGTATTGATCACACCGGACCTGTACCGTGAGCACAGGCGAGAGGTCGTGCCGATATTCGCGTATGTCCCGCAAGACCCTGAACATCCGTTGAAAGAGTACCCCTCAACGGTCGCCTTCATGAATGAACTGACTCGCCAGCTGCGGGACAACCCGCTCATCTCGTCCACTGGAATGACTTATCGCCAGTTCTTCAGCCGGTTCGTCGATCAGCCGGAGCGAGGGCATTTTTTCGGCGGGTTGCAGCAGCGTCTGTTCGAGGTGAAATGGCATCAGAAAGATCCGCTGGATCCAGGGCCCAGCTGGCGGGAAGTGCCGGTCGAGCAGCCCAATCTTCGTTTCAGCGCCACACCGATCCGCGGCGAATTCTGGAAATACCGCTTTGAGCAGAAGCTGAACAAAATCCTCAATGACGCCCGACACATCGCCGTGTCCACCGCCGACACCGATCGCAATGCCCGATGGGCCTGGTGGGAGAATTTCAAGAAAATAGTCTCGGACATCTTCAACGTCGCCCTGATGGTCGTCACACCGTTCGTGCCGGGGTTGGGGGAATTGATGATGGCCTACACCGCCTATCAGATCGCCAACGATGTCATCGAAGGCTTCGTCGACATGACGTTGGGGCTGTGGAACGAAGCCGTCGAGCACATCGTGGGTGTAGTGGAAGATGCCATTCAACTGGCGGCGTTCGCCGCCGGGGCAAACATTGGCGAGGTCGTGCGTCTGAAACTCTCGCCACTGATCGAAGGCATGAAACCGGTCACGCTGCCCAATGGCGAGCCACGCCTGTGGCATCCCGATCTGCGGCCTTACGAACTGCCGGATGTGAAGCTGTCGGCCGACTCCGGTCCTGACGAACTGGGCCTGCATACCCACCAGGGCCAGGACATCCTGCCGCTGGATGACACCCACTTCGCCGTGCAGAAAGACCCGCAAACCGGCAACTACCGCGTCAAGCATCCACACCGCGCCAATGCGTATTCACCCGAGTTGCGACACAACGGCCTCGGCGCCTGGACTCACGAAGGCGAAAACCCGCGAGCATGGAGTACGCCGAAACTGCTGCGCCGTCTCGGCCACACCGTCGACGGTCTGACCGACGCGGATCTCGAACACGTGCGCATTGCCAGCGGCACCGACGACGGCGCACTGCGCCGGATGTACATCGACAACACGGCTGCGCCACCGCTACTGGACGACAGCCTCGAACGCCTGCACCTCCAGCGCCAGGCCCGGAACGGCATTGAACGGATTCGCACAGGGCTGGCG
Organism: Pseudomonas sp. GW821-FHT03E01; assembly: GCF_059420765.1. NCBI lineage: Bacteria > Pseudomonadati > Pseudomonadota > Gammaproteobacteria > Pseudomonadales > Pseudomonadaceae > Pseudomonas > Pseudomonas sp. GW821-FHT03E01. Next base: position 275,128 of record NZ_JBWKUI010000009.1, read on the forward strand.
CTGGATCCGTCCTCCTACTGGTTTGAACCGCTGGCGACCTATCTGGACGGCTGGCCTGCGGATAAATCGCTGAAGGTTTATCACAACGACGACCTGACCGGTCCCTTTCGCCAGTACGGCAATCCCGAGGCAACGGCGGGGCAGACGCTGGCCACCAGCCTGTCGCACCTGTTGAGCGACCAGTTTGCGCCAAGCCTCGTCAACTTCCTCGATGAAGCGGAACTGCAAGCAGTACTCGGCCGGCCAATGGCGAAAAGCGAACAGGTGCAAGCGCTGCGCGATCGGCTGGCGGACGAAGCCAATCGCCTGCTTCCAGACATCGTCAATCAGCTGTACCAAGGTGCACAAGCATCGGACGATCCCCGGGTCAGGCTCGTGCGCCATGAGTTTGCACAGCTGCCGTCCCGTGCGGTGAAGACCCTGCTGAGCCGTGCCGACAGCCCTGACCTCAAGCGAATGGAACAAGAGCAGCGCCTGCCTTTGAACATCAAGATCCGCGCCCGTGAAGCGGACTTCGAAGTCCGGGCAAACCATGCCTATGAAGGGTTCTACGACGATGCGCAGCGGGTGCCGGAAACCGAAAGCCTGGTGCTCAATGCGCTCAGGATTCATTCCGACACGTTCAATGAGTTACGCATCGAAGTACGCGAAGGCAGCGATGCCGGCCCCCTGCGCTGCAGCGTGGGTACGCAGGACGCGTCGACCGTCCGGATACTGGTCCGGGATGAGGTGAACCGCTTCGAAGTCTGGGACGCGCAAAACCACAAATTGCGGGAAGCCGCCGATTTTTTCGAAGCGGTGCTCAACGCCTTGCCGAAAAACAAACAGACGCAATTGGGTTATCGACCCGGCCAGGGCCGTTTTTTCAAACAATGGGTCATGGTCAAGACCCAGACACCTGCCGAACGCCGCACCGTGCTCCTCGCGCCACCAATCCGTCCGCGGGCGGATCACGAAGACATGATGCTGTTGCGCGGCCCTGGCTTGTCCACCCGCAAAGCCACCCTCACGGAAAGGGTGCGGGACCTCTACCCCCACTTCAACGAACGAGAAGCCGATACCTTTGTGCGATCCCTTGGCTCGCCGGAACAAGGGCATCAGACCCTGACACGACTGGACCGCGAACTGCATGATCTTGAGGTGCTGCTCAATAAATGGCGATATCGGCAACCTGATAGCTGGGGTCCGGATCGCCAAGGGTTCGTCCGCGGTGGCGGGCTGCACATCAGCGAACGGCTCATCGATTGTTTCAGGAGAAAGCCCACCGTATTCGGCGAGCGCAGCACCACTTCCGATGGCGGCTATGCACTGGACCTTTCCACGGAAATCGACGCTGTCGACCTCAAGCGTTGGTGGAAGGAACTGCCGGACATCAAGCACTACCTCGATCAGATCACCACGTTGAACCTGGACCGCACGACGTTCTCCCAGAAAGCCTCCGGCCTGTTGAAAGACTTCCCCCACCTGCGGCAACTGAGCGCCCGCGGTTGCGGCTTGACGCAGTTGCCCGACAGCATCGGCAAAATGCATTACCTGCGCACGCTACGCCTGATGAACAACGACATCAGGCTGACGCCGGCGTCGGTCGAGCAGCTGCGAAACCTGACCCGTATCGAAACACTCAGGCTCGATGACAACCCAAGGCTGGGGATGCTGCCGAACGTTGAGCGCATGCCCAGGCTCAGCATCCTGAGTCTGAGCAACACGGGGGCCACCACGTGGCCCGACGGGCTCTTTGCGCCCAACAAGCGTCGGCCTCGAGGATTTTTTCTGGATCTGCAGGAAAACCCGATCAGGATCATTCCCACCGTCGTGCCCGGCTCTGACGATGCGTTTATCGTGGCGCGGACCCGCCTGTTCGAAATGAACCTGTCTCAGGCCAATGTCGTCAAGTTCCAGGCGTATCGACGCTCGGTCGGCATCTCGCCCACACAGGTCTATACCGACGCCGCCACCGACGCGATGGCCCAATGGCCGATGAAGGATGACTCGGAGTGGTGGAGTGCCGAAGTCTCCGGGTTGGGGACCTTCCGCCAGGAAGCTTGGCACGACCTGATGTCCGAGCCTGGCTCTGAAGGGTTTTTCGCCTTGATCCAGAAACAGACCACCTCGGCCGATTACCGGGCCGGCGGTGAATTGCGTAATCAACTGAGCAGCCGGGTATGGCGAATGGTCGAAGCCGTCGACCTGGACAGCGAGTTGCGCGCCGATCTGTTCGAAATGGCAACGTCGCCCACGACCTGCGCCGATGCGGGAGCCCAGATGTTCAACCACATGGGCATCAAGGTGCTTGCCTCCGAAGCCTATGCCTTGTCGACATCGGGCGCCATGCTGGAAAGCAGGTTGGTCAGGTTGGCAAAAGGGGCGGCCCGTCTTGCGCGGGTGGAAGATATTGCACGGGCCGATTTCGCCAAACGTCCGGGCGGCGACGAAATTGAAGTGTACCTCGCCTATGAGAGCGGCCTGGCGCAACGTCTCGATTTGCCGTGGCAATCGACATTGTTGCGGTATCCCGAATTGGCCAGGGTGAACGCTGAAATGCTCGACACGGCGTTCGACACGGTAATGTCGATGGAAGCCGGCGACGGGTTGGTCAATGGAATGATCGAACAGCCGTACTGGGAGAAATACCTGCGTGACACCTATCCCGCGGAGTTCCGGCGCAATGCCCGGATGTATGAACACAGGACCGACCTGCTGGATGAACTGCGCGAGGCCCAACGCGCCTGGGCCGGTTCCAAAGAGCAGTTGATTGTGCAACGACGCGCGCTCAAGCAGCGGTTACTCGACCTTGCCAGTCAACTCAACGTCCCGGAAAGCCTTGTGCTCACCGGCGAGGAAATGACGGACGAGGTCTATGGCGGTTTGCTCAACGACATCGGCTACGAGGAAAAACAGCTGAGCCGTCGGTTGACCCGAGCGGCGCTGCAAAACGCCGGATAATCAGCCCCCGCCCTGAAGGCGATCATGCCTTCAGGGCGTCTTCCACTGTTATCACACTTCGGAGTCCCATATCACGGTGATGTTTCCGGAGTATCTGGACGACACCCCGGGCTGGATCATGTACTCCACATAATTGGGTGCAATCTCGAAATGCAGGGTACCTGGCGCGCGATCCACGTAGAAACCGGGTTGGAATTTCTGGGCATTTGCCTGCCCGACATGCAAAGGACGCCGCGTGACCGGTTGCCCGAAGATATCCGTCAAACCGTTGGGCAAGGTGACGCTCAGTTTCACCACGGCAGGTCGCTTCGAAACGGGGTCGAGAATCATGCAATCGGTTAATCCGGTGATTTGACACTGAAGCTGCATCTTGAAACGGCTGGACGAAGAAATGTTGAAGGTTTGATCACGAAACAACCGGGTCGGTTTTCGCCCCTGGGTCAGCCAGGCCTGCCATCCCCCTGACGGAACGAGTTCCACTTGATTGCCGCCTGGGGGAATATCCACCTTCAAGGTGTGCTCGACATTCAACGTGAAGTTGAGGGTGATCAAATCGTCGTCAGGCAACATGACATCGCCCATGTCGAAATCCTGATGCGGCCCGACGGTGTAGTTCAGCACGCCACGATAGGTGCCTGCCGACATCTTGAGCGGGTTGGGCGTGGCCAGCTCGTAGCTGAACCCCGTGTTTTCATAAGCGAACTGGTAGTCCTGGGTAATGTCCTTTTGTGCCTGCTTGGCACACACACCCGCATTGGCCGGCACTCGCCAGAAGAACGCATAGTACAAGGCAGTGCCATAACCCACCCCGCCATATCCACAAGGGGGAGGCGCATTGACCCAGGTACTTTGCCAGACCCCTGTGGGCAGAGGCGTCTTGATCGTGTAAGCGGCCCCGATCCCGTTCACGCGCATCCTGAGCGTCTCGGACTCTCCGGTCACGTCGTGCACCACCGTGACGTCTCGCCAGGATGAAGGAACCCGGAACATCGCGCCCCGACGCTGCTCATGCAGCGCCGGTATATCTGCCGCCGCCCGGAAGCGAACGGGCAACAAAATGCTGAAAACACCCTCCTCGCAGTACTCGGGATGATCTCCGCAATACCCGCCCTGAGGGGTCGTATTGATAAAGGTGTTTTGCATCGGCTTCGCCGGATCGGGACGAAATACCGCGGTCATTTCAACGGTGCTGGCGACCGCGGTCTGCATGAACGCACCCGCCAATCCCAAGCCGCTCAGCTGGATGATTTTCCTGAGTATTTCCATGATTGCTGCACTCCTTTTCACTGCATTGGCGCAAGACACTAGACTTCTGAATCCCATATAACTGTCACGCGTCCCGAATACCGTCGTTGTTGTCCGGGGCGAATCATTTCTGCCACTTCACTGGCGGGTATTTCGAAATGCAGGATTCCCGGTTTGCGATCCACATAAATCCCTGGCATGAACAACTGCGTGCCACTGCCGTCCAGGCGCAATGGCCGACGATTGACAGGTTGGCCGCCCGCGTCCGTCAAGCCATGGGGCAGACTGACGCCAACGTTCAATGGCACAAAGTCGCCGGACAACGGTTCATTTAGCGAGCAGGTATTACCCAGGACGTACTGGCACTGCAACTGCATCTTGAAACGTGAACTGGCGGAAATGTTGAAGGTCTGGTCGCGGAACAGCAGCGTCGGTTTGCGCCCTTGCGTCAGCCAGGATTGCCAGCCACCCTGCGGGACCAGTTCAACACGACTTCCACCAGGAGGCACCTCGATCTTGAGGGTGTGCTGTACGTCCAGGGCGAAGTTCAACGTCAATGAAGGACTGCTGGGCAGCATGATGTCGCCCAAGTCGAAATCGCCGTGGGGGCCGATCGTGTAGGTCAAGTTACCTAGATATTTTCCCGAGGACATGCCCAAAGGGTTAGGGGTCACCAATTCATACGCAAAATCGACATATTCGTAACGCATCCACGGCACGTCGAATTTCGCCTGTTTCTGGCATGAAACTTCAGAAGGTGTTTTCCAGAAAAAACGATACCTTTGTGGCGCAAAAAAAACCACGCCACTGTATAGGCAGGGTGATGGCGCATTCACCCAACTGCTGCCCCACAATTTATTATGGGCCTCTCGATAATCGTTACCTGCGCCCACCAGCTGAATCACATCGTCAGTAACATAGGCAGAGCCGAACCCGGCGATTCGAACCTTCACGGTTTCCGGCTCGCCTGTCGTTTCATGAATGACCGTCAGCTCTCGCCATTGTGCCGGGACCTTGATCATCGCGCCTTGCCGGGCATCACCATGATTGGCCACGATTGGTCCGCTGGAGTCGAACTCAATAGGCACCCGCAGACTGAACATCGCATTGTCCCGGCATTCGCTGGGATAGCTGGCGCAGTAACCACTGGGAGGGGTGTCATTCTGGAATTGGTTACGCTGCGGATTCGCCGAGTCCGGCTTGAACGAGGCTTGAATCTGTACCTCCTGCGCCCAGACCGATGACAGCGATCCCAGGAGCACGGCCATTGCGCCCGCCCATGGTTGTAACGCTTGAAAACGAATCATCCCTTGCGCCCCACACAATCGGTATCAGGCATCCGGCATCACCGCGTTGAAGATCATGTTGACGCTGCCAAAGTAATTGCCGGGCTTGTAAACCCCATCGGCAGGCGGCATCGGGAGGATTTCCAGCACCACGCGTTTACCAGGCGCGGCCTCGGCCATGGACACCACCTCGCTGCTCTCGTGCTCGCTCAACTGTTTGCCGTTGAACAGCACCCGCAAGGCAATGTCATGGGCGTCGGTGCCGTTGGACAGATACGGTCGGCCTTCCAGCCGCGCCTCGATCGAGCCCGCTTCGTTCTTCACATCGAAGTACTTGCGCAAGCCACCCAGTGTCGACGACGTCAAGTTCCAGGGCAGTTGCTGTTCGCGATGGATCCAGCCCGGGTCCGATGGAATGACATAAAACGCCTGGGTCGGAATCGTCACGAACACTTCGAAGGTGTGCTCTTCCCGGGCGGCGAAGACATCAGCGCTCGTCCACATCGCGACAACCGACAAAAAGACCTGGGTCAGCTTCCTGCTCATGGGTTATCCCTTCACGTCCAGTTTTTTGCTGCGTTCACCTTCAACCAGGGTGAAGCGATATTCGCGACCGGCCTGTTTTTCGAACTCAAAGGTACGGCCCGCGAGGATGTGATGCTTGGTGGTGGGCTGGCAGTCCTGCTCGTTTTTAACCGAACAATCCTTGAACTCATCGACCACCACCACGCTGTTGCCGTTGTTGCGGATCCGATACGTGCCTGTGTTGTTTTCAATCGCACTGTCGAAGCGTGTTTCCTTTGGCCGTACGAAAAACACCGCGCCATAACCTGCCAGTACGGTGACCCCGGCCGACAGGGATTTTTTGTAGTCCTCCCGCTCTTCGCCGGACACCGCGAATTCGTCCTCCTTCTCCGGCACCACGGGTACGAATCGCACCCGGAAATAACGCTCCCTGTCCCGTTCGCCCATGAACAGCAGACGGGTGCCCTGCATGCCATTGGCAGGCACGATCAGTCGCGCGGGACTTGCCATCAAACCATCGCGGGACTTGCCGTCGGTGTTGGATTTGAGCGGCACTTCCTGCGACTTGCCGTCGGCGTCGTAGAGAATTTCGAGAATGTTGACCTTGACGAACGCCGTGCTGTCGCCGCCATTGAATACACGCTTCAGATAGGTGCTCTTATCACCGTCCAGATAATCGTAAACGGTGCCGATATTGATACTCGGTGCGGCATGAACCGTTTGGGCAAACAAACAAAAACCCATTAAGGCTAACAAGCTCTTCATGTTTCAGTACCTCACTTAATAAACTTGAATATCGAAAACAATCAAATTTCCGAATCCCAGATAACCGTTACATTGCCGGAATAATATCGTGATCGGCCCGGCCGAATCATCTCAGCCACTTCGCGGGAGGGGATTTCGAAGTGCAGAGTCCCCGGCCTTCGCTCCACATAAAAACCGGGTTGAAACAGCTCGGTACCACTACCATTACGAAGTAGTTGTCGACGGGTCACTGGTTGCCCACTTGCATCGGTCAAGCCGTGAGGAAGACTTACGCTGATATTCAATGGAACAACGTGGCCCGAAATTGGCTCTTGCAAAGAGCAGGTATTGCCATCCTGGGTGTACTGACACTCCAGCTCCATTTTGAAACGCGAACTGGCCGAGATATTGAACGTTTGGTCCTTGAATAAACGCGTCGGCTTTCGGCCTTGTTGCAGCCAGGATTGCCAGCCACCCTGCGGGACCAATTCCACACGATGACCACCGGGTGGAACTTCAACCTTGAGCATATGCTCAACGGTAAGTGTGAAGTTCAGCGTTAGAGAGTCTTCACTGGGCAACATGACATCACCCATATCAAAATCCTTACCCGGGCCAACGGAGTACTGAATACTTCCGGTGTAAGTACCTTGCGACAACTTCAAGGGCTCAGGGGTTTGAAGCTCGTAAGCAAAGTCAAAAGACTTATAATCAAACTCTGGAATAATGTAGTTAGGTGCTTTATGACAAGTGCTACCCGCCGGAGTAAGCCAGAACGTTTCATGCTCCCTCATATTTGTACTCGCCATTATCGCCCACTGACAGGGTGACGGAGGACTCAACCATAGCCCTCCTTGCCATAGAAGTCCGTGAGCGGCGTGAGAACCCAAATCTGGACGCCCAACCAAATCGCGTGCATCGTGGCTGAGGCGATAGTTAACCGCGAAACCAGGCATACGTACTTTCACTTCCGCCGTTTCAGTGCTTGCCCCCCCCATTTTGGTAACTGTCAATGTTCGCCATTCCGCCGGGATGCGGAACATTGCGGCTTCGCGGCGATTGGTCTCATGGACCCGGATTGGTCTGGTTGCAGTGAATGTAATGGGTGTCCTGAAACTGGACAGTCCTCGTCGCTCACAGGCCGGTTCGTTACCCTGGCAGAACCCGGTGAACTTCGTTGTATTGATAAATTTATTGACCAGCGGGTTGGATGGATCCGGACTGAATTTCGCTTCTATCTCCATGACAGCCGCTTCGCTCACTGCCCCCAGCAATCCAGACAACATCAAAACGTTGGCCGTCCGTTTGAGTAGGCGTATCACGCTGATTCTATCCTCCACGCCCACTAACCCCGTCTTTCAGATAGATAAGTCGCATCCGCCAACGTATCCGGCGTGCAACGCAAATCGCCGATCATCAGCACGTTGTTTTCGGTACGTCCACTGTTCGGGTCCAGGCGGAACTGGCACAGCAACTGGCTGCCGTGGCGCACTTCCAGGGTTGGCGAACCGGCATTCATTTCCATGGAGAAGAAACCGTCCACTTCGCTCACCCCACGGCTGGCGTGGTTGATGATGTGATGGCCTTTGAGTGGGTTGCCCTGCGGGTCGATCAGGCGCCCGAGGACGGTCAGGGTTTTCATCACTTTCACCTGGCGATATTCCACACCGCCCTTGTTCAGGTGATAGCTGGAACGGGCCGGTTGGATGGTGGCGGCGGGAACGTGGTTGCCCTCGAAATCGAAACTGACCGAGCTGCTTTTGTACGCGGTGATCGGCACGAAATTGCGCCCGGGCTTGAGCACCGCGCTGCCACCGCTCAAGTCATCGGCGCGCAAGGCGATGTCCTCGATGTCCGACTCCACGTCGATGATCATGCCGGCACCGTTGCGGTGATATTGGCTGGTCATGACCATTTTTTGCCCGCCGACGGCCACGGTGCTGTCGAGGTTCAAGCCTCCGGTTAGGTCGTTGTTGAAGGACGAGCGCTGGATGAAGCCGTCGCCGTTGACAAGGTCAGAACTCATGGTCGCCATGGCATTCAACCCGATGCCGTAGGTGTCGGTGATGGCCGTGGCGGAGACGCTTTGCAGCAGATGGTCCTGAAGGGTTTTGCGGTAGGTGATCGAAGCGTTGTTATCGCGCCCGCCATCACGGTCGGTGCGAGTGCCTATGCTGCCGGAAAGCTGTTCACCGGGGCCACCCAACGCGATGTTGACACTCAAATCGATACCCCGATTGCGGTCGTCTCCCGAACTCACGCTGCCTGGTCGATCAAACAGCGACAGGCGCCAATTGGCGTCACTGCCAAACAGTTGGGTGCGCTGGGTCCAGCCCAGATCCACGCCCGTCCCGTTGGTGTTGCCTTCGCTGTGGGACACCCGGGCATTGACCGAGCTTTTGCTGTTGAGTCGATGGTTTATCGACAGGGAAGAGTTGCTGGTCTGGCCAATAAATACATTGCGCTGACGCACCCGCGTGCCATCGGGCAGCGTGTCGTACAGCCGGGTGGTATCGAGCCAGCTACGGTTATGGCTGGCGACGATGCTGCCGCTGCCATAGGAATAAAGCCCTTGCACGTCGAAGCCGGTACCGTAGTCCTCGGTTTTGTAGACGTTGGCATAGACGCTGGCGTTGTTGACGATTGCCCAATCGACCGACGTGCCGTACTGCAGAGCGTCGCGCACCTGTCGACCCGACAGGCCCAGGATGACTCGCGGGTGCAGCAGGAAGTTGAACGCGGCCCCCGCCGTCATGTCGCCGTCGGCCTGCTCTTCCCAGTTACTGAGCAATTTCGATTCGCGGCCGGCGAACAGGTTATAGCGCCAGCGCTCGTCATGGTTACGCCAGTTGTTGGGTTTGTAGACCAGCTCCAGGGTGCTGGAGGTGATTTGGCCGTCTTCGATCAGACGCACTTCCACTTCATAAATACCGCCGGGCAGCGGACGCGTATCGAGGGTCTGCAACCCGGCAGGCACCGCCTGGGTGTTGATCAGCAAACCGTCGCGGTAGATCTCCACCGAACCCTGTCGATTGGCGGTGACGTAGATCGGATAGACCGCCGGTTTCGGGTTGTTGATGGCCAGGCTGTCGGAGCTGCCGTACATGACGCCCAATGCGGTGTCGGGGCTCGCGCCGAAGGCACGTGGCTGACGGGTCAGGCCTTCGGACGTGGGTGTGAAATAGCCCAGGCGCAGAAAATTGCCCTCCAGCTCCCGCTGGGTAAAGAGCTCATGCACCGCGTGATACAGCTTGTTATCCAGACCGCCCAGTCGAGACAGTTGCATATTGACGGCCTGGCTCCAGTTACCCAGGCTGCTGCTGGCTTCCAGGCCGTAGCGCCCACCCAGGTCCTGGTTCTGCCCGCCGTTGAGGTTCAGCTGGTTACGCACGATCAACCCGGTGCTACCATTTTCGGGCAGGTTGTAATAACGCTGTACCTGATCGTCGCGCTCAGCGTTTTGGGTGAGGATCGACACCAGTGAGTTTTCAAGGCTGTAGTGCACGGCCAGCAGTTGCTCGGGGCAATTGGCCTGGCAGCCACCGAGCGCCACTCCTTGTTTCAGATAGTTGGCCCAGATGTCGCGTTCACTGGGCTTGATCATGCTGTCGCTGACATCGGCGAAGTCAACGAGGGTGATGCGATCGTCGCGGGTCAACACGACCATCGCCTCACCGAGAAACTGTTGGTCAAGTTCCACGCGCACCGCCAGTGGCACATCAAAGAAATGCTCTTCGAATTCGGTCGGCAATCCCTTGGCCTGCGCCAACAGACTTCGAGGTGTATGGCCGTTTTCCGTGGGCGCGGCCAGGGCAGTTGCACAAAAACATAGGGCAAGCGCCGTCGCGATGGGCGTCATCGGGAACATGAACGAAATACTCTGAAGATAAATTCGTTGAAACCCGATCGACAGGCAAAACTTGCCCGCCGATCGGTAAGTGTTATGAATTAAGGATGAACCTTAGTTAATAACGGTATTACGGAATGCGAGGAATGGCATCGAAGATCACCACTGGATTGGCGGTGTACAGGCCATTCTGGGTGTCGGTTGGTTTGGCAGCGGCAATCACCAGGTCAGCTTGCATGCCGCCGTTGGACTCGGAGTCACCGACCACTTCCTGCGACACGCCGGTCAGGGTTGTGCCATTGAACATGTAACTCAACGCGATGGTGTTGATGCCGTTGGACAATGGCTGTGGGCCGCCTTCGACGTAGGCGCCGACCGAACCGTTGGTGTGTTGTACATCATAAGTCGCACGGATTGGAGTCAGCGTACCGGCCCCCAGTACGTAGGCCATTTTTTCATCTTTACCGAAGTTCGGGTCCCGCGGCTGAGCATGGAATACCTTGCTAGGAATGGTGGCGCTGATGTTGATGGAGGTGCGCGATTCTTCCGCAGCGAACGCTACCGAAGAGCTCAGGGCCAGCAGGGTCATCGGAACGGCGATTGCAAACTTCTTGAACATTGTTGAGTACCTGTCTTTTTCAAAGGATCGGACCGTGGAAAGTCACAACAAGCCAACACCCGGCACGAAGCATGGCGTTTTGGCTTAACTTTCGACGCCGGAGAATGATCGACCAATCGCTTGAGAAAGTAAGTACGTAACTTCCGAAGAACATGTAGTAACAACGGCTCTCGAACAGCAGGAAAAAAGTTAAAGAAACAGTAACTTTATTGTTTTGCCCTCAGAGAAATACTACACACAGTTTTAACTGAAAAAACACACAGACAAGAACTGATTTAAACTTCCGTAAGACCAATACTACTGTTCGCACACGAATAGACCAGCACTAAACGGAAGAACTTCATAATTAGTTCAATTACTCTAAAAATCAAACCTTCGTAGCATCCTCGTCACTCCCGTGCGCTCCCCACTCGCGCCTTTCCCCAAGCCCTCCAATCTCGACCGTTGGTCAAAAACGCTTGCGCCAGCCTAAAGATATATCTTAAGTTGTATCTAAACACGACGAGAGAAAGCAAAAATGAGAGACCATCATTCCCCCCACCGCGAACACGGCGACGGCCGCGACGGCTTCGAGAAACGCCCGGGTCCCGGCCGCGAGCGCGGCGGTCGCGGCCCACGCGTATTCGCCCCTGGCGACCTGAAATTGCTGCTGCTGGCGCTGATCGCCGAGCAGCCGTGCCACGGCTATGACCTGATCCGCCAGATCGAAAGCATGTTCGACGGCGCCTACAGCCCCAGCCCTGGCGTGATCTACCCGACCCTGACCTTCCTTGAAGAAAGCGAATTGATCCTGGGCGACGCCGAGGGTGGCAAAAAACGCTACAGCATCACCGACGCCGGACGTCTGTCATTAAGCGAGCAGGCGATTGCCCTGGACGGTGTGCGCATGCGCATCGAAGTCAGCAAGCGCTCATTGCGCGGCCAGGACCGCCCGGCCGAGATCCATGAAGCGGTGCACAACCTGCGTCATGCCTTGCAAATGCACCATGGTCGCTGGAGCCCGGAAGAAATCCTGCGGGTGCGCGACCTGCTCAACAACACGGCCAAAGCCATCGTCGACGGCCCCACCGTTCAACCCGTTTCGGAGAAAGTCGAATGACCGACGTTATCGTGCCATCCCAAACCATTCACCGTGTCAGCCACGAGATCAAACGCCGTCGCCTGCAAGTGCTGCGGGTGGTCGACCTGACGCCGCGCATGCGCAGGATCACCCTGGGCGGCCCGGAACTCGCAGGCTTCGTCAGCCTCGGCACGGATGACCACGTCAAACTGTTGTTCCCGCAAAACGCAGCGGAACAGGCCGCGCTGGAAACCCTGGTACTCGGTGCCGGCAAGGACAACGGGCCGATGCCCGCAATGCGCGACTACACGCCCCGTCGTTACGACCTGGACACGCTGGAACTGGACATCGACTTCGTGCTGCACGGCGACGGCCCTGCCTCGACCTGGGCCGAGCAGGCCAAACCCGGCCAGTTCCTGCACATCGGCGGGCCGCGTGGCTCGATGATCGTGCCGGACATCTTCGACAGCTACCTGCTGATCGGCGACGAAACCGCCCTGCCCGCCATCGCCCGCCGCCTCGAAGGCCTGGCCGCCAATCGACGTGCACTGGTGATCGTGGAAGTGGAAAACGGCGCCGAACAACAACGCCTGGAAAGCGCCGCGCAGGTCGATGTGATCTGGGTGCTGCGTGAAGGCGGCAGAAATAACCTGCTGACCACCGTGCAACAGATCAAAGTGCCCGCTGGCAATCTGTATGCGTGGGTGGCGACCGAAACCAAAGTGTCGCGGCAGATCCGCCGGGCATTGCTCGATGAGCACGGGCTGGACGAGCAGTTTGTGAAGGCTGTCGGCTACTGGCGGCTGGAAGACAGCGACGAGGAATAAACGCCACGCTGTGGCTGCATGCTTTTTGTGGCGAGGGAGCTTGCTCCCTCGCCACAGTCAGTGTTCACTTGCGATCCGTGCGCCACCGATCCAACCCGATCACCAACAGTGAAACCAGCACAAACCCCGCCAACAATCCCCCAGCATTCACGAACACCTGTGGATAACCCAGTTTGTCGACATCAATGAACGGATAGGGATAAACCGCCAGCAGATGCCCACGCCAAAGCGAATAGCCGAAGTACACCAGCGGATAGATTACCCACAAGGCAATGTGCCGCAGCCGCAACGTCCCCTTGGGTACACAGAACCACCAATACACCAGGAACAGCAGCGGCATGACGTCATGCATCAGCTCATCGGCCAGCCATTGCCAGCCTTCGGGATGCCATAAATGGCGCAACAACAGGCTGTACGCCACGCCGACCACCGCGATACTCACCGCAATGGCACTGCTCACCCACGGCTGCAAAAACCAGCGTCGCGCCGCCGACTCGCGAGACGTCAGTTCACAGGTCAGCACCACCGCCACCAGCGTATTGGTCAGCACCGTGAAAAAGCTGAAAAAACTCACCAGCCCGCCCAGCAGGCTGGCCGCGATACTCCAGCGGGCATAGAGAATCAGGTACATCTGAATGCTCAAGCCCGCCCAGCCCAGAATCGCCGCCACGGCCACACAACGACGCCTCGCGATCGAGGGTATGACCATGCTCAGACCGGGCGCTTGGTGCGCATCAGTTTCACGTACAGGCGTTCGACCTTCTCCCGCGCCCACGGAGTTTTGCGCAAAAAGGTCAGGCTCGACTTGATGCTTGGGTCGCTCTTGAAGCAGCGGATATCGATACGCTCGGCCAGCCCCGACCACTCGTAGTGCGCAACCAGGGCGTTGAGGATTTGCTCCAGCGTCACGCCGTGCAGGGGATCAGGGTTGTGTTCGGTCATGCCGGGCCTTCGAACGATGAAAGGATGGGAAGCCGCGCACCTTAACGGAGGCTTTCGTCCGGTGGAAGGGCTCCGGACAGAGGCATTCGTCAGAGACTGAATTAACTGTAGGTGAGTTGGCCATCATCCGAGGGACAAACGTCAGGAGATAGCGCCCGGCTCAGTAATAACGACGCGGATCCGAATCGATCAGGCTGGCCAGCTTGGTCAGGGCAAACCGCAATTCGTCCTGGCTGGTGGGCGACATCAACACCAGTCGCACGCAGCGCGTAATGCCACTACGTTCGGCCTGGAACTGGGTACCGCTGAGGACCAGCACACCGTTGGCACGGGCCAGCATGGTGAATTCGTCGCTGGTCCAGGGCTCGGGCAGCGTCAACCAGACATGGTAGGCATACGGCTGGGTCTTGAGTTCGAAATTGGCGAAGATTTCCTGAGCGATCGCCTGCCGCCCGGCGGCTTCGTTGCGCTGAATGCGTATCAGCTTTTTATCCAACCCCTCGGTGATCACGTTGCTGGCCAACTGAGCGGTCAATGGCGACGGCATCCAGACGCTGCTGCGCACCATGGAGGTCAGGCGCGACAGCAGTTTCGGCGGGCTATAGAGATAGCCAATCCGCAAGGCCGGCATGACCGACTTCGACAGACTGGTCAGGTACACCGAACGATCCGGGGCAAACGCCGACAGCGGCTTGATCGACGGGTCGGTGGCCAGAAAACCGTAGATGTCATCGTCCAGGATAATGAAGTCGAACTCCTCGGCCAACGCCGCGATTTGTGCCCGACGTTTTTGCGACATGATCGCCGCCGTTGGGTTCTGGCACGTCGCCACACAGACAAGCATCGCCGGTTTCTCACGCAGGCACAGTTCGCGCAGCGCTTCGGGAATGATCCCTTCATCGTCCATTGGTACGCCACGCAGGCGTCGTTCCAGTCCGTGGGCAAGGGAAATGATGCCGGGGTAGCAGAGCTCCTCGCAGAGCACCAGATCACCGGCGTTGGTCAACGCACTCATCGCGACCATCAAACCATGCTGTGCGCCGGCGGTGATCACCACTTGCTGCCATTGTGCATCGGGCAACGAATGGCGCAGCCATTGCGCGCCCGCCTCGCGATGAGCCGGATGACCGCCATCGGGGGCATAGTCGAGGGTATGGGCAAAATCCGTGCTTTTGGCCATGCCCACCAAGGCTCCACGCAACCAGTATTCCAGGGTTTCGCTGTAAGGCTTGATGATCGAAAGGTCCAATAACTCAGACTGCCCAAGATTCAGCGAAACGGCACTGTTGCTGGCCGGCAGTTCCAACTGTTTCTGGTTGAGCACATAAGTGCCACGCCCCACTTCCCCCTGCACCAGACGCCGCCGATGGGCTTCGCTATAGGCACGACTGATGGTACCGGGCGTGACATTCAGCGTGGTGGCCAGCTCCCGCAGGGTCGGCAGACGATCACCTTCGTTCAACACGCCGTTGCTGATATCGCGCGCCAACGCATCGGCAATCGACAAATACATCGGCTGGTTGAATTCGCTTAGCTGAGGAACCCACATGAATGACCGCTACCATCGTAGAAATGATGAATATCCGAGCATATCACAGGGTGGTCAGGCAACTAATAAATGGACTCAATCAATAAATTGAGTCGATTGATTCGACGAATGAATCGAAAAGCATCTTTCACGAAAAATATTTTCAAACCAATAAATATATTTATAAATCAATTAGTTATTTAAAAAAAATCTGACAAATACACCTTGATAACCAAAAAGCATCTCGTAACAACCCATCCACCCATTGAATCAACTCAATTCATTCAAATACACTCATCTCGAATCGAATCAATCGACTCAATCTCATTCTGAATCACCGCGTGCCCGCCACGCCAAGTCGAGACATCATGGACACACTCAGAAAGGATCTATCCCTGTCAGCGATCATTGCAGGCTTCATCGCCGTGATCATTTCCTATGCCGGCCCGCTGATCATCGTGTTTCAGGCGGCCCGGGAGGCACACCTGCCCAATGATCAAGTGTCGTCCTGGATCTGGGCTATTTCCATCGGCAGCGGCATTACCGGTCTGTTATTGAGCTGGCGCTTGCGGATTCCGGTGATTACGGCATGGTCGACACCGGGTGCGGCGTTGCTGGTGTCGATGCTGCCCACGGTCTCCCTGCCCGAGGCCATCGGCGCCTATGTGGTGGCTTCGGTGATTATCGCGGTGGTCGGCTTGTCCGGTGCGTTCGACAAATTGATGAGTCGCCTGCCAAAAGCCATCGCCGCCGCTATGCTCGCCGGCATCCTGTTTCGTTTCGGCGCTGAACTCTTCACCTCAATCAAGCTGCAGCCGAGCATGGTGCTGTCAATGATCGCGGCGTACCTGCTGTTCAAACGCTTTTCACCGCGCTACGCCATCCTGTCGGTATTGATTGTCGGCTGCGCCGTGGCCGCCTCGTTCGGTGGACTCAACACAGGTTCGATCACCGTCGATGTCGCTCACCCGATCTTCATTGCCCCGCAGTGGAGCTGGCACGCGATCATCAATATCGGCCTGCCGCTGGCCCTCGTCACCCTGACCGGGCAGTACGTGCCGGGCATGGCGGTGTTGCGCACCTCGGGCTACAACACCCCCGCGCGCTCGATCATTTCGGTCACAGCCATCGGCTCGATTTTGATGGCGCCATTCGGCTCCCATGGCTTAAACCTGGCAGCCATCACCGCCGCTATCTGCACCGGCCGCGAAGCCCATGAAGATCGCGACAAGCGCTACATCGCCGGGATCGCCTGCGGGGTGTTCTACATTCTGATGGGCATCTTCGGCGCGACCCTCGCTTCGGTGTTTTCTGCCTTGCCCAAAGAGCTGATCGCCTCCCTCGCCGGCCTGGCCCTGTTCGGGGCGATCAGCGCCGGGCTGACCGGAGCCATGGCTGACGAGAAACAACGTGAAGCGGCGCTGATCACCTTCCTGGTCACCGCCTCGGGCATGAGTTTCCTGGGGCTGGCCGCTGCATTCTGGGGGCTGATCTTCGGGCTCGTGGCACATTTCGTACTGACCTACACCCGGGAAAGCAAATCCGGCACCGTCGTCGAGGGCAGCCGACCATGACCGTTCGTTACGACTTCACGGGCAGGGTCTGAAAGACACGTCCATTTTTCTTTCCGACACCAGCAAATCCCAGTCACGGGTGCTGCCGTATCACGCGCCAGCCCCTTGGCTGAAGCACTCATTTAAAGGAATGCCCTCCATGAGCCTGCAGAATCTAGACCCCACCCTCGCTCGCCTGATCGGCCGCGAACGCAACCACCAGGAAACCCACCTGGAGTTGATCGCCTCGGAAAACTACGTCAGCGAAGAAGTGCTGGAAGCCCAAGGTTCGGTGCTGACCAACAAGTACGCCGAAGGCTACCCAGGCAAGCGCTATTACGGTGGCTGTAAAGTGGTCGACGAGATTGAAAGCCTCGCCATCGAACGTGCCTGCAAACTGTTTGGTAGCGAATATGCCAACGTCCAGCCGCACTCCGGCTCCCAGGCCAACCAGGCCGTGTTTCTCGCCGTGCTCAACCCTGGCGACACGATTCTGGGAATGTCCCTGGCCGATGGCGGCCACTTGACCCATGGCGCCTCGGTAAACTTCTCCGGCAAGTTCTACACCGCCTATTCTTACGGCCTGGAAAAACACAGCGAAACCCTCGACTACGCCGAGATGGAAGCCCTGGCCCGGGAACACCGACCGAAAATGATCATTGCCGGTGCCTCGGCGTATTCAAGGACCATCGACTTCCAGCGTTTTCGCAACATCTGCGATGAAATCGGGGCGTACCTGATGGTCGACATGGCGCACTACGCCGGACTCATCGCAGCCGGCCTGTACCCCTCGCCGGTCGGCATTGCCGACTTCGTCACCTCGACCACTCATAAAACGCTGCGCGGCCCACGGGGTGGTCTGATCCTGGCCAAACGCGAACATGCGGCGTTGCTCGACAAGACGATATTCCCGGTCTATCAGGGTGGGCCTCTGATGCACGTCATCGCCGCCAAGGCCGTAGCGCTCAACGAAGCCCTCGGTGATGAGTTCAAGCACTATCAGCAACGCGTCATCGACAACGCCAGGAGCATGGCGAATATCCTTACTCGACGCGGCCTGCGGGTGGTGTCAGGGGGCACCGACTGCCACATGTTCCTGCTCGATCTGCGCGCGAAGAACATCACCGGAAAAGATGCCGAGGCGTTGCTCGAGAGCGCCCACATCACCTTGAACAAGAACGCGATCCCCGACGATCCGCAAAAACCTGCGATCACCAGCGGCATCCGCATTGGCACACCCGCCCTGACCACGCGGGGCTTCGGTGAAGCCGAATGCGCCGAAGTGGCCAACCTGATTGCCGACCTGCTTGAGCAACCGACCAATGCGGTGCTGCTGGACAATGTCCGTCGACGGGTGATGCATTTGTGTGAATGCTTCCCGGTCTATCTGTTGAATTAACGGCCCTGAAACATAGCGAGGCGGACTATTCAGTCCGCCTTTTTTTTGCGCCACCCGGCACTGCGGCGACCGGTCGCAGCCGACTGTTACCAAATCCGAAATGATCCATGTCAGTAAAAGCCCTTTCTCAATGTGTTACAGAACATTATCCTTACGCCCGTCCTGCTGAAACGCTTCTCCCCTGCTGCATTCCTGCTGCGTTCAGCGCATCCCCTTTAGAAAAAGATCAAGAACTCCGTCTCTATGCCTGATTTTCAAACTCCGCGAGACAGCGCTGTCTCACCCGCTGTGTCCAGCCGAAAAGCCCTGAAGCTGATCAGCGGGCTCACCGCTCTGGGCCTTGCCACTTGCGCCCAGGCCGCGCCAGCCTTCGATAGCAACTCGCCATGGATGCTGGGTGACTGGAACGGCACTCGCACCGAACTTTCGGAAAAAGGCTACGACTTCAAAGTCGATTACACCGGCGAAATGGGCAGCAATCTGCACGGCGGCTACGACCATGACCGTACCGCGCGCTACAGCGATCAGTTTGCCTTGGGCACTCACCTGGACTTGCAGAAGATTCTGGGTTGGGACGACGCTGAATTTCAGCTGACCATCACCGAACGCAATGGCAACAACATCAGCAACGACCGGATCAACGACCCGCGTGTCGGCGGTTTCACCTCGGCGCAAGAAGTCTGGGGCCGTGGCCAGACCTGGCGCCTGACGCAGATGTGGTACCAGCAGAAATTCTTCGACCAGAAGCTCGACATCAAGGTCGGCCGCTTTGGCGAGGGTGAAGACTTCAACAGCTTCCCCTGCGACTTCCAGAACCTGGCGTTCTGCGGCTCCCAGGTCGGTAACTGGGTCGGTGGCATCTGGTACAACTGGCCCGTCAGCCAGTGGGCCATGCGCGTCAAATATCACCTGACGCCCGAGCTTTACGCACAAGTCGGGGCTTACGAGCAAAACCCGTCCAATCTGGATCGCGGCAACGGTTTCAAGCTCAGCGGCAGCGGCACTCAGGGCGCAATCCTGCCGGTAGAACTGGTCTGGACCCCGAAGCTCAATGGCCTGCCGGGTGAATACCGCGCCGGTTACTACTACAGCAGCGCCAAGGCCAGCGACGTTTATAAGGACGGCAATGGCCAGCCGGCCGCCCTGAGCGGCGAGGCTTACCGCAGTGCATCGAGCAAACATGGCGTATGGCTCGGTATTCAGCAGCAACTGACCAGCCGCGCCAGCGACAATTCACGCGGCCTGAGTGTGTTCGCCAACGCCACGATGCACGACAAAAAGACCAACGCCATCGACAACTATGTCCAGGCCGGTGTCGTCTACAAAGGCCTGTTCGATGCCCGCGCCAAAGACGATATCGGCTTCGCGCTGGCCCGTGTCCACGTCAACCCGGCCTACCGCAAGAACGCCGAGGCCACCAACCAGGCCCGCGCCGCCTTCGACTTCGACGATCCGTCGTTCCTGCCCCCGCAAGACACCGAATACAGCAGCGAGCTCTATTACGGCGTGCACGTCACCAACTGGCTGACCGTGCGCCCGAACCTGCAATACATCCGCCACCCCGGTGGCGTGGACAAGGTCGACGACGCGCTGATTGGCGGGATCAAGATCCAGTCATCGTTCTGATCAAACGCATAAAACCTGTGGGAGCGGGCAAGCCTGCTCCCACAGGGACCGCATCAACCAAACACTTTTTCGATGAACCATGCCCGCGCCAGATCGTCATCTACAGTGAACTTGCGCGGGACTACTTAAAACGTCACGGAGAACCACACTATGAGCACTGATGGTGCTTTGAGTCGAAGCCGTTTATTGCCGACCCTGCTCGGCATTCTGCTTCTACTAATGGGCCTGGCCTTGCTGGCCGGGGGGATCAAGCTGAGCATGCTCGGCGGCTCGCTGTATTACCTGCTGGCCGGTATCGGCCTGATGGTGGCCGGTGGGCTGCTGCTGGCCGACCGTTATGCGGCGCTGAGCGTGTACGCTATGGTGCTGTTCGCCAGTACCGTCTGGGCACTGTGGGAAGTCGGTCTGGACTGGTGGCAACTGGTGCCGCGTCTGGCGCTGCTCTTTACCCTCGGCATCGTCATGCTGCTGCCATGGTTTCGTCGCCCGTTGCGTCGCGGCGACTTCAACCCGGTCGGCACCGGTGTGCTGAGTGCTGCCGTGGTCATCGCCGGTATCGCCGCGCTGGCCAGCCTGTTCACCAACCCCGGTGAAATCAAAGGCCAACTGGACCGTGACGCCGTGCCTGGCATGAGCAACACCGCCCCGGCCATGCCGGATGGCGACTGGAACTCCTACGGCCGCAGTGCCCATGGCGATCGCTACTCGCCACTGGCGCAAATCACCCCGCAGAACGTCAGCAAACTGGTTCCCGCCTGGACGTTCCGCACCGGTGACCTGCCTGGCCCGAACGACCCGGGCGAAACCACCGCCGAAAACACCCCGCTCAAAGCCAACGGCATGCTCTATGTCTGCACGCCGCACAGCCAGGTGATCGCACTGGACCCGGACACCGGCAAGGAAATCTGGCGTTTCGACCCGAAGCTCTCCACGCAGAACGCGGCGAACTTCAAGGGTTGGGCGCACATGACCTGCCGTGGCGTGACCTATCACGATGATGCCACCTACGCATCCGAGCAGAGCCCGACCGGCACTGCCAACCCGCCAGTGACCAGCGTCTGCCCGCGCCGGATCTTCCTGCCGACCGCCGACACCCGTCTGATCGCCCTGAACGCCGACACCGGCAAAATGTGCGAAGACTTCGGTAGCGGTGGCCAGGTCGACCTGACCGCCAACATCGGCAGCTTCACCCCAGGTGGTTACTACTCCACTTCGCCACCGGCGGTCACCAAAGACCTGGTGGTGATTGGCGGCCACGTCACCGACAACGTTTCCACCGACGAGCCAAGCGGCGTCATCCGCGCGTTCGACGTGCACACCGGCAAACTGGTGTGGAACTGGGACAGCGGCAATCCGGACGACACCACGCCGATTGCCGAAGGCAAGGTCTACACCCGCAACTCACCGAACATGTGGTCCATGTTCGCCGTCGACGAAAAACTCGGCATGCTGTACCTGCCGATGGGCAACCAGACCCCGGATCAGTTCGGTGGCGCGCGTACCCCTGAATCGGAACTGCATTCCGCCGGCCTGACCGCGCTGGACATCGCCACCGGCAAAGTGCGCTGGCACTTCCAGTTCACTCACCATGACCTGTGGGACATGGACGTCGGTGGCCAACCAACCCTGATGGACCTGAAAACCGCAGACGGTGTGAAACCGGCGGTGCTTGCGTCCACCAAGCAAGGCAGCATTTACGTGCTGGACCGCAGCAACGGCCAACCGATCGTGCCGATCAATGAAATCCCGGTGCCGCAAGGCGCGGTGGAAGGCGACCACACTTCGCCGACCCAACCGATGTCCGACCTGAACTTCGTGCCGCCGACCCTCAAGGAACGCGACATGTGGGGCGTGACCCCGTTCGATCAGATGCTGTGCCGGATCGACTTCAAATCCCTGCGTTACGACGGCATGTTCACGCCGCCGTCGCTGCAAGGCTCGATCGTTTATCCGGGTAACTTCGGCGTATTCGACTGGGGCGGCATGTCGGTTGACCCGGTGCGTCAGATTGCTTTCGTGAACCCGAGCTACATGGCGTTCAAATCGAAACTGATCCCGGCCGCCGAAATCGCCAAACAAGGCCCTCGCGTCAGCGAAACCCAAGGCGTACAGCCCAACAAAGGCGCGCCATACGGCGTGATCCTCGAAGCCCTGCTGTCGCCAATGGGCCTGCCATGCCAGGCACCGGCGTGGGGTTACGTGGCGGCGGTCGACCTGACCACCCACAAAACCATCTGGAAGCACAAGAACGGCACCGTGCGCGACAGCTCGCCGGTTCCGATCCCTCTGAGCATGGGCGTACCGAGCCTGGGCGGGACCTTCACCACTGCCGGTGGCGTTGCCTTCCTGAGCGGCACCCTCGACCAGTACCTGCGCGCCTACGACGTGAAAAACGGCAAGCAGCTGTGGGAAGGCCGCCTGCCAGCCGGCGCGCAAACCACACCGATGACCTACACCGGCAAGGACGGCAAGCAATACGTGCTCGTTGTTGCGGGTGGTCACGGCTCGCTGGGCACCAAGCAAGGTGACTATGTGATTGCGTACAAACTGTCGGAATAAGCGGTAGCGGCAGTTAAAACAAAGGCGACGCCCTGTAAGGGGCGTCGCCTTTTTTTGTGGGCGCTGCAATCCCCGCCATCCCCAAAATCCCTGTAGGGCGGCGTGCATCTTTTGATCTGGCTTTTGACCTTGATCCACCCGCACCTGTCAAAACCCTGAACACACACTCTGAAATAGCCAGGGCCATTGAAACCACCCCCCACCTGCCCCATCTAAGATCCATACCCTATTGCGCAGGTGCCCCATGACCGACCAGCAAGAATTTCCCGAAGACCCGAGCGAATACGCAGAAACAGACAACGCCGAACACCATGCACCCGGCAAAGGCCTTACCCTGCCTGGCCAGAACCTGCCGGACAAGGTCTACATCATCCCGATCCACAACCGGCCTTTCTTCCCGGCGCAAGTGCTGCCGGTGATCGTCAACGAAGAGCCGTGGGCCGAGACTCTCGAACTGGTGAGCCAGTCCGACCACCATTCCCTGGCCCTGTTCTTCATGGACGCCCCCCAGGACAACCCGCGCCATTTCGACACCAAAGCCCTGCCGGAATACGGCACGCTGGTCAAAGTCCATCATGCCAGCCGCGAAAACGGCAAACTGCAATTCGTCGCCCAGGGCCTGACCCGGGTGCGCATCAAAACCTGGCTCAAGCACCATCGCCCACCGTACCTGGTGGAAGTCGAATACCCGCACCAGCCCACCGAGCCGACCGACGAGGTCAAGGCCTACGGCATGGCGCTGATCAATGCGATCAAGGAGCTGCTGCCGCTGAACCCGCTGTACAGCGAAGAGTTGAAAAACTACCTCAACCGCTTCAGCCCCAACGATCCGTCGCCCCTGACCGACTTCGCCGCCGCCCTGACCTCGGCCACGGGCAGCGAGTTGCAAGAAGTGCTCGACTGCGTGCCGATGCTCAAGCGCATGGAAAAAGTCCTGCCGATGCTGCGCAAGGAAGTCGAAGTCGCGCGCTTGCAGAAAGAGATTTCCGCTGAAGTTAACCGCAAGATTGGCGAACATCAGCGCGAGTTCTTCCTTAAGGAACAACTCAAGGTCATCCAGCAAGAGCTGGGGCTGACCAAGGACGATCGCAGCGCCGACATCGAACAGTTCGAGCAACGCCTGACGGGCAAAGTGTTGTCGCCCCAGGCGCAGAAACGCATCGTTGAGGAAATGAACAAACTGTCGATCCTCGAAACCGGATCGCCGGAATACGCGGTGACCCGCAACTACCTCGATTGGGCGACTTCGGTGCCGTGGGGCGTGTATGGCGAGGACAAACTCGACCTCAAGCATGCGCGCAAGGTGCTGGACAAACACCACGCCGGCCTCGACGACATCAAGGACCGCATCCTCGAGTTCCTCGCAGTCGGTGCCTATAAAGGCGAGATCAGCGGCTCCATCGTGTTGCTGGTGGGCCCGCCGGGCGTGGGCAAGACCAGCGTTGGTAAATCCATCGCCGAATCCCTCGGTCGACCGTTCTACCGCTTCAGCGTTGGCGGCATGCGTGACGAAGCCGAGATCAAGGGCCATCGCCGCACCTACATCGGCGCACAACCGGGCAAACTCGTCCAGGCGTTGAAAGACGTCGAAGTGATGAACCCGGTGATCATGCTCGACGAGATCGACAAGATGGGCCAGAGCTACCAGGGCGACCCGGCCTCGGCGCTGCTGGAAACCCTCGACCCGGAACAGAACGTCGAATTCCTCGACCATTACCTGGACTTGCGCCTGGACCTGTCGAAAGTGCTATTCGTCTGCACCGCCAACACCCTGGACTCGATCCCCGGCCCGTTGCTGGACCGGATGGAAGTGATTCGCCTGTCGGGTTACATCACCGAAGAAAAAGTTGCCATCGCCAAGCGTCACCTGTGGCCGAAACAGCTGGAAAAGGCCGGCGTATCCAAAGGCAACTTGAGCATTAGCGACACTGCATTGAGGGCCTTGATCGACGGCTATGCCCGTGAGGCCGGAGTCCGTCAGCTGGAGAAAAACCTCGGCAAACTGGTGCGCAAAGCGGTGATGAAACTGCTCGATGAACCGAAAGCCGTCATCAAACTCGGCCCCAAAGACCTGGAAGCCTCACTCGGCCGCCCGGTGTTCCGCAACGAGCAAGTACTGTCCGGCGTCGGCGTGATCACCGGGCTGGCCTGGACCAGCATGGGCGGCGCGACCCTGCCGATCGAAGCCACGCGCATTCACACCCTCAACCGAGGCTTCAAACTCACCGGGCAACTGGGAGACGTGATGAAAGAGTCGGCGGAAATCGCCTACAGCTACGTCAGCTCCCATCTGAAGCAATTCGGCGGTGACCCGACGTTCTTCGACGAAGCATTCGTCCATCTCCATGTACCCGAAGGCGCAACGCCGAAAGACGGCCCGAGCGCCGGCGTAACCATGGCCAGCGCCCTGCTTTCGCTCGCCCGTAACCAGCCACCGAAAAAAGGCGTAGCCATGACCGGTGAACTGACGCTGACCGGGCATGTACTGCCGATTGGCGGTGTGCGCGAAAAAGTCATCGCAGCGCGTCGGCAGAAGATCAATGAACTGATTTTGCCGGAGCCTAATCGGGGTAATTTCGAAGAGTTGCCGGAATACCTGAAAGAAGGGATTACCGTGCACTTTGCCAAGCGCTTCGCGGATGTGGCGAAGATATTGTTCTGAGCCGTCACCTGATCGTTTCCATGGGTTGGGAATAATCAGACTCAACAAAAAGCCCGCTGACCTTTTAAGGGGGCAGCGGGCTTTTCATTTGTGCTACGTCTGCGGATCTAGATTATCGAGCACGCGGTTGATCATCGACTATCAAGCTCGCCTCCACGAATGCTGTCTCAAAAACTCACGAAACTGAGTTCTGAATACAATATTCCGATCATTTGACTCAGTTTCAAACGATTCTGAGACAAGCGAGCTGCCGCAGGCTGCGATCTTTTGATCTTGAAAACCAACGTCAAAAGATTGCACCCGCCATGGACTGATCGGCTGTCAGGCCGCCTTCGCGGGCAAGTCGGATCGCCGCACCGCTCCCCCCTACGATGGAGCGGCGTACACCCGCCAAACTACAGGCCGAGCGTTAGCTCGCCTGCCGCTTTTGATCTTGATTCACCCGCCCCTTCGGGAGGCTGAGTGGAGGTGTTCATCTGGGGATTGGCGCGCAGCGCCGTTCGACGCAGTCGAACACATCGCATGTAGGTTGAAGCGAAGCCAACCGTAGGGCGATGCCCCCAGATGGATACCGGAGCGAAGGAACCCCGAGCCTTAGCGAGGGGCCGTACGTTCGGGGCGTGAAGGGATCAACCACATAGGTAACAAAACAGTTCAAGCACATAGGTAACACCTGACTACTTACTTCTGATCACCT
>NZ_JBWKUI010000010.1:0-280864 GCF_059420765.1 Pseudomonas sp. GW821-FHT03E01
GCCGATGGTAGTGTGGGGTTTCCCCATGTGAGAGTAGGTCATCGTCAAGATTAAATTCCGAAACCCCTATCTGCGTACGCAGGTAGGGGTTTTGTTTTGCCCGCAGGAAAACTGACGTTTAGGGTTTCTATGCAACTGCTCGGTGCATGGCTATCATGCGGGCCTCATTGTGAGGCGAGACTTGCATGCTGACGTTGTTAAAGCTTCTTAAGGATGGTCGATTCCATTCGGGCCAGGCCCTGGGCGTCGCCTTGGGCGTCAGTCGTAGCGCTGTATGGAAGCAGCTTCAGCATTTGGAGGCTGAGCTCGGCTTATCCATTCATAAAGTGCGCGGTCGCGGCTATCAGCTGGCTGCGCCATTGACGCTGCTTGATCCTGTCGAGATATGCGCGCGTGAGCCTTCCTGTGAGTGGCCCATCCTGGTCCTCGACTCAATTGACTCTACCAATGCTGAAGCTTTGCGCGCTATCGAGCGTGGCCAGATCGCGCCATTTCTGGTGCTTGCCGAGCGGCAAACGGCCGGTCGCGGACGGCGTGGACGCAAGTGGGTGAGTCCGTTCGCAGAAAACATCTATTACAGCCTGGTGTTGCGCATTGAGGGTGGGATGCGGCAACTGGAAGGCTTGAGTCTAGTTGTTGGGCTCGCCGTACTGCAGGCCTTGCGAGAGCTTGGTATTTCAGGCGCGGGTTTGAAGTGGCCTAATGATGTTCTGGTTGGTCAGAAAAAAATTGCTGGAATATTGCTCGAATTAGTGGGCGATCCTGCAGATGTGTGTCACGTAGTGATCGGTGTCGGGATCAATGTGAACATGCAGATGACTGATGAGGTTGACCAGCAGTGGACGTCCATGCGGCTCGAGTCGGGTAAGGCGGTTGATCGCAATCACCTGGTTGCGAAGTTGGGGGTGATGCTCCGGGCCTACTTGAGTCGCCACCAGGTCGACGGATTTCCGGCTATCCGGGCGGAGTGGGAGCAAAATCATCTATGGCAGGGGCGCGCCGTGTCGTTGATTGCTGGAGCTAGTCAGATAGATGGAGAGGTGTTGGGTATCGATGGTCAGGGTGCCTTGCGCTTGAAGGTGGATGGCGTGGAAAAAGTCTTTAGTGGTGGTGAGCTCAGCCTGAGGTTGCGTGATGATACTTGAGCTCGATTGTGGAAACAGTTTCATCAAGTGGCGTGTGCTCGGCGCGGATGTCGGGCGGGTGGTTGGTGAGGGTGTCGTTGATTCGGATCTCGCGCTGCTTGAGGGTTTGAAGGGGCTCAAGGGGCTCGCTCTCAAGCATTGTCGGTTAGTGAGTGTCAGAACCGCTGAAGAAACCGGAGCCTTGATCTCTTCGTTGACAGAGGCTTTCGGCGTTTCCGTGGTGTGCGCCACACCGGCTCGCGAAATGTCCGGGGTTCGTAATGGCTATGAAGAGTTCGAGCGGCTAGGACTTGATCGCTGGCTTGCAATGCTCGGAGGATTTCACCTGGCTTCAGGTGCTTGTCTGGTGCTCGACTTCGGTACCGCGGTCACTGCTGATTTTGTCGCTAGGGATGGCGAGCATCTTGGAGGCTTCATCTGTCCGGGAATGCCCTTAATGCGTAACCAGTTGCGTACTCATACCCGTAGAATCCGCTATGGCGACCTTGCTGCCGAGCGTGCTTTGGAGAGTCTTGTTCCTGGGCGTACTACCGTCGAGGCGGTCGAGCGAGGTTGTGTGCTGATGTTGAGGGGCTTTGTTCAGGCTCAGCTAGATTTGGCGCGCAGTTATTGGGGGGAGGATTTCGCTGTATTCCTCACAGGAGGAGATGCTGATCTGGTCTCCGAGATTGTGCCTGGGGCCAGGGTGGTTCCAGATCTGGTGTTTGTAGGGTTGGCTATGGCGTGTCCCTTGTCTTGAGGTTTTTATGCGTTGGTTGTTCCTGCTGCTGCTTGTTCTCAATGTGTTCTATTACGTCTGGCACCAACAGGAGGCCCCGCTTCGCGCGAAGGATGTGACCCCCTTGAGTATGTATCGGGGCTCTCAGCAGGACATTCGTTTGTTGAGTGAGGCGACTGATACGACCCGAGATAAAGGAAAATCCACGCAGACAGAAAGCAGTTGTCTCTATCTGGGCGGTTCTGCCCGGCAGGAAGTCGCTCAGGCAATCGAGCATCGATTGAGTGGCATGGACATCAAGTTTCAGCCCTTGCCGAAGGATCTCCCTGAATATGCGGGTTACTGGGTGCGTGTGGCGCCGGAAAGCCGGCGTTTGCTGGATGACTTGCAGTTGCAAAGCCTTTCTAAAGAATTCAACGAGTTAAAACATAAAATAATGCCGTGTGAGGGGGTTGCACCTGTCGAATAGTTTGCATAGAATGGCGCCCGCTTCGCAGTGAAGACCTTTTAAAGGTTGACGGTGCGAAGCGAGGTCAACGCAGCTAACCTCAGGTTTTTAATGAGAAAATGCTTGACAGAAGGCTGGCATAGTATAGAATGCCGGCTCGCTTAGGAGGGGTTCCCGAGCGGCCAAAGGGATCAGACTGTAAATCTGACGTCTACGACTTCGAAGGTTCGAATCCTTCCCCCTCCACCATTTTTAGCGAGAGCTGCAAGCTCCGCGGGTATAGTTTAGTGGTAGAACCTCAGCCTTCCAAGCTGATGATGCGGGTTCGATTCCCGCTACCCGCTCCAGGTTTGCAGGTCCTGCAAAGTGTTACGCTCTTGTAGCTCAGTTGGTAGAGCACACCCTTGGTAAGGGTGAGGTCAGCGGTTCAAATCCGCTCAAGAGCTCCATATAACAAGGCAGATATGAAAATATCTGCCTTTGTTTTAATGGCTTGTAGATGCGCGTTGTTGCCTGAGAGGGTGTTGTGCATCTTTGGTGCTGGTGTGCATGGCCAGGATCGATGAGTAAATTGTTGTAAAGTCTTTTTCGGGCCGGCATAATGGTCGGCCTGATTTTGTTTTAGGTCAGTAGCTCAATTGGCAGAGCGACGGTCTCCAAAACCGTAGGTTGGGGGTTCGATTCCCTCCTGACCTGCCAGATTCACCAGGTGTGTCTGGCTTTCTTTTCACAGGATCTTCATAGATGACTCCTAAAGCTGAAGCTCAAGGCTCTCGCTTCGATCTACTCAAGTGGCTGGTAGTAGTTGCTTTGGTGATTGTTGGCGTTGTTGGCAATCAGTATTACTCTGCTTCGCCGATCCTGTACCGCGTGCTCGCTTTGCTGGTCATTGCTGCTGTAGCTGCCTTTGTAGGCCTGCAGACGGTTAAGGGCAAGTCTTTCTTTGTACTGGTTAAGGAAGCGCGCACCGAGATTCGTAAAGTCGTTTGGCCAACTCGCCAAGAAACTACGCAGACCACGTTGATCGTTGTGGCTGTTGTTCTGGTTATGGCGTTGCTGTTGTGGGGGCTTGATTCCCTGCTCGGTTGGCTTGTTTCCTTGATCGTCGGCTAAGGGTGTCCCGTGGCTAAGCGTTGGTACGTTGTGCATGCTTACTCCGGTTACGAGAAGCATGTCATGCGTTCGTTGATCGAGCGCGTAAAGCTGGCTGGCATGGAAGATGGCTTCGGCGAAATTCTGGTTCCCACTGAAGAAGTGGTTGAGATGCGTAATGGCCAGAAGCGCAAAAGCGAACGCAAATTCTTCCCTGGTTATGTGCTGGTTCAGATGGACATGAACGAGGGTACTTGGCACTTGGTCAAGGATACTCCTCGGGTGATGGGCTTCATCGGTGGTACTGCCGACAAGCCTGCACCAATCACAGATAAAGAAGCAGAAGCGATTCTGCGTCGCGTTGCTGATGGTAGCGACAAGCCGAAGCCGAAGACGTTGTTCGAGCCGGGTGAGTCGGTACGTGTCAACGACGGGCCGTTTGCCGATTTTACCGGCACGGTTGAAGAGGTTAACTACGAAAAGAGCCGGATCCAAGTGGCGGTGCTCATTTTCGGTCGCTCTACTCCGGTAGAGTTGGAGTTCAGTCAGGTCGAAAAGGTCTAGCTGAGCAAGCATCCCAACCCCGCAGCCCTAGGCTGTGGGGTTTTGTCGTCACTGGGATAAACGCGCAAGTAACCGGGGAGCCTTTCGAGGCGTTTGAACCCGTAATTGGAGTGCCTCATGGCCAAGAAGATTACCGCTTACATCAAGCTGCAAGTGAAGGCCGCTCAGGCTAACCCAAGCCCACCTGTTGGTCCTGCTCTGGGTCAGCACGGCGTGAACATCATGGAATTCTGCAAGGCTTTCAACGCCCGTACTCAGGGTCTTGAGCCAGGTCTGCCGACTCCAGTGATCATCACTGTCTACAGCGACCGTAGCTTCACGTTCGAAACCAAATCCACTCCTGCTTCGGTTCTGCTGAAGAAGGCGGCTGGTCTGACTAGCGGTTCCGCTCGTCCGAACACCGTTAAGGTTGGCACTGTGACTCGTGCTCAGCTGGAAGAAATCGCGAAAACCAAAAACGCGGATCTGACTGCAGCTGATATGGAAGCAGCCGTGCGTACTATCGCCGGTTCTGCTCGTAGCATGGGCCTTAACGTGGAGGGTGTGTAATGGCTAAGCTGACCAAGCGTCAAAAGGCTATCGCCGGCAAAATCGAAGCAGGCAAGGCCTACAACTTTGTAGACGCTGCTGCTCTGCTGTCCGAGCTGTCGACTGTCAAGTTCAGCGAGTCGTTCGACGTAGCTGTGAACCTGGGTGTTGACCCGCGTAAATCCGACCAGGTCGTTCGTAGCGCTACCGTGCTGCCGCACGGTACCGGCAAGACCGTTCGCGTTGCTGTGTTCACTCAGGGTCCAGCTGCCGAGGCCGCTCTGGCTGCCGGCGCTGACCGTGTAGGTATGGACGACCTGGCTGCCGAAATGAAAGGCGGCGACCTGAACTATGACGTAGTGATCGCATCCCCGGATGCAATGCGCGTTGTAGGTCAGTTGGGTCAGATCCTCGGTCCACGTGGTCTGATGCCTAACCCTAAAGTCGGCACAGTAACTCCAGACGTAGCTACCGCGGTTAAAAACGCCAAGGCTGGTCAGGTTCGTTATCGCACCGACAAAAACGGCATCATCCACACTTCCGTTGGCAAAGTCGGCTTCGATGCCGTCAAGCTGAAGGAAAACGTTGAAGCCCTGATCGCTGATCTGAAGCGTATCAAGCCAGCTTCCTCGAAAGGTATTTACGTCAAGCGCGTTACCCTGAGCACTACTATGGGCCCAGGTCTGGTCATCGACCAGGGTTCGCTCGACGCGTAAGACGCAGGTTGGCGCAAGTAATTGCGCCAATTGAAAGATTGGGGTCCCTGCCTGGCGGGGGCTATCCAAGACCGTAGGCGACGCAAGTCTTAAACCTCAAGCCTACGCAGATGGTGCTCCCGGTTCCTTACCGAATCAGACACCAAAACGACATCCGGTTTCGACTGGATGAAACGGTAACAAGCAGGAGTTAAACCCGTGGCAATTAAACTCGAAGACAAGAAGGCCATCGTCGCTGAAGTCAACGAGGCTGCCAAAGTCGCTCTGTCCGCTGTCGTGGCTGATGCCCGTGGCGTAACAGTAGGCGCGATGACCGGACTCCGTAAAGAGGCTCGTGAAGCTGGCGTTTATGTACGTGTCGTACGTAACACCCTGCTCAAGCGCGCTGTTGCTGACACTGAATTCAGTGTCCTCAACGACGTGTTCACCGGCCCTACCCTGATTGCATTCTCCAAAGAACATCCAGGCGCTGCTGCCCGGATTTTCAAAGAGTTCGCCAAGGGTCAGGACAAGTTCGAGATCAAGGCAGCTGCGTTTGATGGCAAGTTCCTTGCCGCTAACCAGATCGACGTGTTGGCTACCCTGCCGACCCGCGACGAAGCTATTGCGAAACTGATGAGCGTGATCCAAGGCGCTACCAGCAAGCTGGCTCGTACCCTGGCAGCCGTTCGCGACCAGAAAGAAGCTGCTGCTGCCTAAGGCACAGCGAGACCTTTCAAAATCATATGTTTAATTTGATGGCTGCGTAAGCTGTCACCCCAATACAGGATTCAAGTCATGTCTCTGACTAACGAACAAATCATCGAAGCAATCGGCCAGAAAACCGTTCTGGAAGTTGTTGAGCTGATCAAAGCAATGGAAGAAACCTTCGGCGTTACCGCTGCTGTTGCTGCTGCTGGTCCAGCTGCTGCTGCCGCTGTTGTTGAAGAGCAAACTGAATTCAACGTCATGCTGACCGAAGCTGGCGAGAAGAAAGTTAACGTGATCAAGGCTGTACGTGAACTGACCGGTCTGGGCCTGAAAGAAGCCAAGGCTGTAGTTGACGGCGCTCCTGCCATGGTTCTGGAAGCTGTTGCCAAAGACGCAGCTGACAAAGCCAAAGCAGCTCTGGAAGAAGCAGGCGCTAAAGTCGAGCTGAAATAAGCATCGACTTTGCTCCTCCAGCCCGAGCGTTAAGCGAAAGGCTGATGGCTGGTGGCTCTTGCCACCGGCCTTTTTCCGTTATTGGCAGCCGACTGGGTCGGTGCTGGTAACGAGCTGTATCCACCCGATGTGGTGGCGCAAACCATGGGGTTTGCACGATTTTCTGGCTGCTCCCGTCGGGAGGGGCCAAACAAGCAGGTGACCAAGCTGGGGAACGCTGATGGCTTACTCATATACTGAGAAAAAACGTATCCGCAAGGACTTTAGCAAGTTGCCGGACGTCATGGATGTGCCGTACCTCCTGGCCATCCAGCTGGATTCGTATCGTGAATTCTTGCAAGCGGGAGCGACTAAAGATCAGTTCCGCGACGTGGGCCTGCATGCGGCCTTCAAATCCGTTTTCCCGATCATCAGCTACTCCGGCAATGCTGCGCTGGAGTACGTCGGTTATCGCCTGGGCGAACCGGCATTTGATGTCAAAGAATGCGTATTGCGCGGTGTAACTTACGCCGTACCTTTGCGGGTAAAAGTGCGCCTGATCATTTTCGACAAAGAATCGTCGAACAAAGCGATCAAGGACATCAAAGAGCAAGAAGTCTACATGGGTGAAATCCCCCTGATGACTGAGAACGGTACCTTCGTAATCAACGGTACCGAGCGTGTAATCGTTTCCCAGCTGCACCGTTCCCCGGGCGTGTTCTTCGACCACGACCGTGGCAAGACGCACAGCTCCGGCAAACTGCTGTACTCCGCGCGCATCATTCCTTACCGCGGTTCGTGGCTGGACTTCGAGTTCGACCCGAAAGATTGCGTATTTGTGCGTATCGACCGTCGCCGCAAGCTGCCTGCATCGGTACTGCTGCGCGCGCTGGGCTATACCACTGAAGAAGTGCTGGACGCGTTCTACACCACCAACGTCTTCCATGTGCAGGGTGAAAACCTCAGCCTGGAACTGGTGCCTCAGCGCCTGCGTGGTGAAATTGCTGTCCTCGATATTCAGGATGACAAAGGCAAGGTTATTGTCGAGCAAGGTCGTCGTATCACCGCTCGCCACATCAACCAGCTGGAAAAAGCCGGGATCAAAGAGCTGCAAGTGCCTCTGGACTACGTCCTGGGTCGCACTACCGCCAAGGTCATCGTGCATCCGGCTACCGGCGAAATCCTGGCAGAGTGCAACACCGAGCTGAACACCGAAATCCTGGCAAAAATTGCCAAGGCGGGCGTTGTTCGCATCGAAACTCTGTACACCAACGATATCGACTGCGGTCCGTTCGTCTCCGACACCCTGAAGATCGACTCCACCAGCAACCAATTGGAAGCGCTGGTCGAGATCTATCGCATGATGCGTCCAGGCGAGCCGCCAACCAAGGACGCTGCCGAGACACTGTTCAACAACCTGTTCTTCAGTCCTGAGCGCTATGACCTGTCTGCGGTCGGCCGGATGAAGTTCAACCGTCGTATCGGTCGTACCGAGATCGAAGGTTCGGGCGTGTTGTGCAAAGAAGACATCGTCGCGGTTCTGAAGACTCTGGTCGACATCCGTAACGGTAAAGGCATCGTCGATGACATCGACCACCTGGGTAACCGTCGTGTTCGCTGCGTAGGCGAAATGGCCGAGAACCAGTTCCGCGTTGGCCTGGTACGTGTTGAGCGTGCGGTCAAAGAGCGTCTGTCGATGGCTGAAAGCGAAGGCCTGATGCCGCAAGACCTGATCAACGCCAAGCCAGTGGCTGCGGCGGTGAAAGAGTTCTTCGGTTCCAGTCAGCTGTCCCAGTTCATGGACCAGAACAACCCGCTGTCCGAGATCACCCACAAGCGTCGTGTCTCTGCACTCGGCCCAGGCGGTTTGACTCGCGAACGTGCAGGCTTCGAAGTCCGTGACGTACACCCGACTCACTACGGTCGTGTATGCCCGATTGAAACGCCGGAAGGTCCGAACATCGGTCTGATCAACTCCCTGGCCGCCTATGCGCGCACCAACCAGTACGGCTTCCTCGAGAGCCCGTACCGCGTGGTGAAAGACGCTCTGGTCACCGACGAGATCGTTTTCCTGTCCGCCATCGAAGAAGCTGATCACGTGATCGCTCAGGCTTCGGCCACGATGAACGACAAGAAAGTCCTGATCGACGAGCTGGTAGCTGTTCGTCACTTGAACGAGTTCACCGTCAAGGCGCCGGAAGATGTCACCTTGATGGACGTGTCGCCGAAGCAGGTAGTTTCGGTTGCTGCGTCGCTGATCCCGTTCCTCGAGCACGACGACGCCAACCGTGCGTTGATGGGTTCGAACATGCAGCGTCAAGCTGTACCAACCCTGCGTGCTGACAAGCCGCTGGTAGGTACCGGCATGGAGCGTAACGTGGCTCGCGACTCCGGCGTTTGCGTCGTGGCTCGTCGTGGCGGCGTGATCGATTCCGTCGACGCCAGCCGTATCGTGGTTCGTGTTGCTGATGATGAAGTTGAAACCGGCGAAGCTGGTGTCGACATCTACAACCTGACCAAGTACACCCGCTCCAACCAGAACACCTGCATCAACCAGCGTCCGCTGGTGAGCAAAGGTGATCGGGTTCAGCGCAGCGACATCATGGCCGACGGTCCGTCCACCGATATGGGTGAACTGGCTCTGGGTCAGAACATGCGCATCGCGTTCATGGCATGGAACGGCTTCAACTTCGAAGACTCCATCTGCCTGTCCGAGCGTGTTGTTCAGGAAGACCGTTTCACCACGATCCACATCCAGGAACTGACCTGTGTGGCGCGTGACACCAAGCTTGGGCCAGAGGAAATCACTGCAGACATCCCGAACGTGGGTGAAGCTGCACTGAACAAGCTGGACGAAGCCGGTATCGTTTACGTAGGTGCTGAAGTAGGCGCAGGCGACATCCTGGTAGGTAAGGTCACTCCGAAAGGCGAGACCCAACTGACTCCGGAAGAAAAACTGCTGCGTGCGATCTTCGGTGAAAAAGCCAGCGACGTTAAAGACACCTCCCTGCGTGTGCCTACCGGCACCAAGGGTACTGTCATCGACGTACAGGTCTTCACCCGTGACGGCGTTGAGCGTGATGCTCGTGCACTGTCGATCGAGAAGACTCAACTCGACGAGATCCGCAAGGACCTGAACGAAGAGTTCCGTATCGTTGAAGGCGCTACTTTCGAACGTCTGCGTTCCGCTCTGGTCGGCCACAAAGCCGAAGGCGGCGCCGGTCTGAAGAAAGGTCAGGAAATCACCGACGAAGTTCTCGACGGTCTTGAGCACGGCCAGTGGTTCAAGCTGCGCATGGCTGAAGATGCTCTGAACGAGCAGCTCGAGAAGGCTCAGGCCTACATCGTTGATCGCCGCCGTCTGCTGGACGACAAGTTCGAAGACAAGAAGCGCAAGCTGCAGCAGGGCGATGACCTGGCTCCAGGCGTGCTGAAAATCGTCAAGGTTTACCTGGCAATCCGTCGCCGCATCCAGCCGGGCGACAAGATGGCCGGTCGTCACGGTAACAAGGGTGTGGTCTCCGTGATCATGCCGGTTGAAGACATGCCGCACGATGCCAATGGCACCCCGGTCGACGTCGTCCTCAACCCGTTGGGCGTACCTTCGCGTATGAACGTTGGTCAGATCCTTGAAACCCACCTGGGCCTCGCGGCCAAAGGTCTGGGCGAGAAGATCAACCGGATGGTCGAAGAGCAGCGTAAGGTTGCTGAACTTCGCACCTTCCTGGACGAGATCTACAACCAGATCGGCGGTCGTAACGAAGATCTGGATAGCTTCTCCGACCAGGAAATCCTGGATCTGGCGAAGAACCTGCGTGGCGGCGTTCCAATGGCCACTCCAGTGTTCGACGGCGCCAAGGAAAGCGAAATCAAGGCCATGCTGAAACTGGCAGACCTGCCAGAAAGCGGCCAGATGCAGCTGACCGACGGCCGTACCGGCAACAAGTTCGAGCGCCCGGTTACTGTTGGCTACATGTACATGCTGAAGCTGAACCACTTGGTAGACGACAAGATGCACGCTCGTTCTACCGGTTCGTACAGCCTGGTTACCCAGCAGCCGCTGGGTGGTAAGGCGCAGTTCGGTGGTCAGCGTTTCGGGGAGATGGAGGTCTGGGCACTGGAAGCATACGGTGCTGCTTACACTCTGCAAGAAATGCTCACAGTGAAGTCGGACGATGTGAACGGCCGGACCAAGATGTACAAAAACATCGTGGACGGCGATCACCGTATGGAGCCGGGCATGCCCGAGTCCTTCAACGTGTTGATCAAGGAAATTCGTTCCCTCGGCATCGATATCGATCTGGAAACCGAATAACACGTGACGCGAATCGAGAGCGGGGCAGGATTGCCCGCTCTCTGCTCCGCCAGGAGGAAAGGCCTTGAAAGACCTACTGAATTTGCTGAAAAACCAGGGTCAAGTCGAAGAGTTCGACGCCATCCGTATTGGATTGGCATCGCCTGAGATGATCCGTTCGTGGTCGTTCGGTGAAGTTAAAAAGCCGGAAACCATCAACTACCGTACGTTCAAACCTGAGCGTGACGGCCTGTTCTGCGCCAAGATCTTTGGCCCGGTAAAGGATTACGAGTGCCTGTGCGGTAAGTACAAGCGCTTGAAGCACCGTGGTGTGATCTGCGAGAAGTGCGGCGTTGAAGTCGCGCTGGCAAAAGTTCGTCGTGAGCGCATGGCGCACATCGAGCTGGCCTCGCCAGTAGCCCACATCTGGTTCCTGAAATCGCTGCCGTCCCGTATCGGCTTGCTGATGGACATGACCCTGCGTGATATCGAGCGCGTTCTCTACTTCGAGAGCTATGTCGTTATCGATCCAGGCATGACCACCCTTGAAAAGGGTCAGCTGCTCAACGACGAGCAGTACTTCGAAGCGCTGGAAGAGTTCGGCGACGATTTCGATGCCCGCATGGGTGCCGAAGCTGTCCGTGAACTGCTGCACGCTATCGACCTGGAGCACGAGATTGGCCGTCTGCGTGAAGAGATTCCGCAAACCAACTCCGAAACCAAAATCAAAAAGCTGTCCAAGCGTCTGAAGTTGATGGAAGCCTTCCAGGGTTCCGGCAACCTGCCAGAGTGGATGGTGCTGACCGTTCTGCCGGTTCTGCCGCCAGATCTGCGTCCACTGGTCCCATTGGATGGCGGTCGTTTCGCGACTTCCGACCTCAACGATCTGTATCGTCGAGTGATCAACCGTAACAACCGTTTGAAGCGCCTGCTTGATCTGTCCGCTCCGGACATCATCGTGCGCAACGAAAAGCGTATGTTGCAGGAAGCCGTCGACGCACTGCTCGACAACGGTCGTCGTGGCCGCGCTATCACCGGTTCCAACAAGCGTCCTCTGAAATCCTTGGCTGACATGATCAAGGGTAAGCAAGGTCGTTTCCGTCAGAACTTGCTCGGTAAGCGTGTTGACTACTCCGGTCGTTCGGTAATTACCGTAGGTCCGACCCTGCGTCTGCACCAGTGCGGTCTGCCGAAGAAGATGGCTCTCGAGCTGTTCAAGCCGTTCATTTTCGGCAAGCTGGAAATGCGTGGTCTTGCTACCACCATCAAAGCGGCCAAGAAGATGGTTGAGCGTGAGCTGCCAGAGGTTTGGGACGTTCTCGCTGAAGTGATTCGCGAACACCCGGTTCTCCTCAACCGTGCACCGACCCTTCACCGTCTGGGTATCCAGGCGTTTGAACCGGTACTGATCGAAGGTAAGGCTATCCAGCTGCACCCTCTGGTCTGTGCTGCGTACAACGCCGACTTCGACGGCGACCAAATGGCCGTGCACGTACCGCTGACGCTGGAAGCCCAGCTGGAAGCGCGTGCGTTGATGATGTCGACCAACAACATTCTGTCGCCAGCCAACGGTGAGCCAATCATCGTTCCTTCGCAGGACGTTGTATTGGGTCTGTACTACATGACTCGTGAAGCGATCAACGCCAAAGGCGAAGGTCGTGTGTTCGCGGATCTGCAGGAAGTTGACCGTGTGTTCCGTGCCGGCGAAGCCGCACTGCACGCCAAGGTCAAGGTGCGGATCAACGAAACCGTGAACGATCGTGATGGCGGCAGCGTGACCAACACTCGTATCGTCGACACTACCGTCGGCCGTGCGCTGTTGTTCCAGGTTGTGCCAAAAGGTCTGTCCTTCGACGTCGTCAACCTGCCGATGAAAAAGAAAGCGATCTCCAAGCTGATCAACCAGTGCTACCGCGTGGTTGGTTTGAAAGAGACCGTGATCTTCGCTGACCAGTTGATGTACACCGGTTTTGCCTATTCGACCATCTCCGGCGTTTCCATCGGTGTTAACGACTTCGTTATCCCGGATGAAAAAGCCCGCATCATCGGTGCCGCCACCGACGAAGTGAAAGAGATCGAAAGTCAGTACGCCTCCGGCCTGGTAACCCAGGGCGAGAAGTACAACAAAGTGATCGACCTTTGGTCCAAGGCGAACGACGAAGTATCCAAGGCGATGATGGCCAACCTCTCGAAAGAGAAAGTCATTGACCGCCATGGCGTCGAAGTTGACCAGGAATCCTTCAACTCGATGTACATGATGGCCGACTCGGGCGCACGGGGTTCTGCTGCGCAGATCCGTCAGCTCGCCGGTATGCGTGGCCTGATGGCCAAGCCGGACGGTTCCATCATCGAAACGCCGATTACTGCGAACTTCCGTGAAGGTTTGAGCGTACTTCAGTACTTCATCTCTACTCACGGTGCTCGTAAAGGTCTGGCGGATACCGCGTTGAAAACTGCGAACTCCGGTTACCTGACTCGTCGTCTGGTAGACGTGGCGCAGGATCTGGTTGTGACCGAGATCGATTGCGGTACCGAACATGGCCTGGTGATGACTCCGCACATTGAAGGCGGTGACGTTGTTGAGCCGTTGGGTGAGCGCGTATTGGGTCGTGTCATCGCCCGTGACGTATTCAAGCCAGGTACCGAGGAAGTTATCGTTCCTGCCGGCACTCTGGTAGACGAGAAGTGGGTCGAGTTCATCGAGCTGAACAGCATCGACGAAGTGATCGTGCGTTCGCCGATCAGCTGCGAAACCCGCTACGGCATTTGCGCCAAGTGCTACGGCCGTGACTTGGCTCGTGGTCACCAGGTGAACATCGGTGAAGCGGTCGGCGTTATCGCTGCCCAGTCCATCGGTGAGCCGGGTACCCAGCTGACCATGCGTACGTTCCACATCGGTGGTGCGGCAAGCCGGACCTCCGCAGCCGACAGCGTTCAGGTGAAGAATGGCGGTACCGTCCGTCTGCATAACCTGAAGCACGTTGAGCGAGTGGACGGTTGCCTGGTTGCTGTGTCCCGTTCCGGTGAGCTGGCAATCGCTGATGACTTCGGTCGTGAGCGTGAGCGCTACAAGCTGCCGTACGGTGCTGTGATTTCGGTTAAAGAAGGTGACAAGGTCGACGCTGGCGCAATCGTGGCCAAGTGGGATCCGCACACTCACCCAATCGTTACCGAAATGAAAGGTACCGTGACCTACGTGGGCATGGAAGAAGGCATCACGATCAAGCGTCAGACTGACGAATTGACCGGTATGACCAACATTGAAGTACTCGATGCCAAAGACCGTCCAGCTGCCGGTAAAGATATCCGTCCTGCTGTGAAGATGGTTGATGACAACGGCAAGGATCTCTTGCTGCCGGGTACCGACGTAATTGCTCAGTACTTCCTGCCTGCTAACGCCCTGGTCGGTGTAGCGGACGGTGCGAAAATCGCGATCGGTGATGTTATCGCTCGTATTCCGCAAGAGACTTCGAAGACCCGTGACATCACCGGTGGTCTGCCGCGTGTTGCCGACTTGTTCGAAGCCCGTCGTCCGAAAGAAGCCTCGATTCTGGCTGAAGTCAGCGGCACCATCGCGTTCGGTAAAGAGACCAAAGGCAAGCGCCGTCTGGTTATCACCCCGAACGACGGTAGCGATCCGTACGAAGAGCTGATTCCGAAGTGGCGTCACTTGAACGTCTTCGAAGGCGAACAGGTAAACCGCGGCGAAGTTATCTCCGACGGTCCGAGCGATCCACACGACATCCTGCGTCTGCTGGGTGTGAGTGCGCTGGCCAAGTACATTGTGAACGAGATCCAGGACGTTTACCGTCTGCAAGGCGTGAAGATCAACGACAAGCACATCGAGACCATCCTGCGTCAGATGCTGCGTAAAGTTGAGATCGCTGAATCCGGCGATTCCAGTTTCATCAAGGGCGACCAGATGGAATTGACTCACGTGCTGGTAGAGAACGAGCGTCTGAGCAATGAAGACAAATTTGTCTCCAAGTTCACTCGTGTTCTGCTGGGTATCACCAAGGCGTCGTTGTCCACCGAATCGTTCATCTCGGCGGCTTCCTTCCAGGAAACCACTCGCGTACTGACCGAGGCGGCGGTAACCGGCAAGCGCGATTACCTGCGCGGCCTGAAAGAAAACGTGGTCGTGGGTCGTCTGATCCCGGCCGGTACCGGTCTGGCTTATCACAGCGAGCGCAAGCGCCGCCGTGATGCTGACAAACCGTTGCGCGTGAGCGCCAGTGAAGTGGAAGCTGCACTGACCGAAGCGCTGAACTCGAGCGGTAACTGAGTTCTGCGGTAGTAAATGAGTGCAGGCCCTGATCGCTCCGTTCATCCAGTCGAGACAATTTGTCGAGGTTGGATGGGGGGGAGGTCGGGGCCTTGCCTTGACTGGGGGCAAGATCCTCTTTAGACTCTTGTACCCCTAAATTTGGCGGGGATTCGTTCCTGCCATTTTGCTTTTCTTGCAAGACAATAGCGTCGCAAGACAACAGTGGAGCTAGTAGATGGCAACTATCAACCAGCTGGTACGTCAGCCGCGTAAGCGTATCGTCGAGAAATCCGACGTGCCTGCGCTGCAGAACTGCCCGCAACGTCGTGGCGTATGCACCCGTGTGTATACCACTACGCCGAAAAAACCTAACTCGGCACTGCGTAAAGTATGCCGTGTGCGTCTGACCAACGGTTTCGAGGTTTCCTCGTACATCGGCGGTGAAGGCCACAACCTGCAAGAGCACAGCGTGGTACTGATCCGCGGCGGTCGTGTAAAAGACTTGCCAGGTGTTCGTTACCACACCGTTCGCGGCTCTTTGGATACTTCCGGCGTTAAAGGTCGTAACCAAGGTCGTTCGAAGTACGGTACCAAGCGTCCGAAGTAATAGTCGCTTGCAGCAAAAAACCGATTTCTATTTTTCTGAGTCGATAAGAGTAAGGTCGGAGGCGTCCCGAAAGGGCACCGATTCCGAGCGAACCTGAAGACCGTTTGAGGGCTTATCCATGCCAAGAAGACGCGTAGCAGCCAAGCGCGAAGTGCTTGACGATCCAAAATACGGAAGCCAAATCCTGGCCAAGTTCATGAACCACGTGATGGAAAGCGGCAAAAAAGCCGTTGCCGAGCGTATCGTTTATGGCGCGCTGGAAAAGGTTAAAGAACGCAAGAACAGCGACCCCCTGGAAATCTTCGAGAAAGCTCTCGACGCCATCGCTCCGCTGGTCGAAGTAAAGTCGCGCCGTGTAGGCGGTGCTACTTACCAGGTTCCGGTCGAAGTTCGTCCGTCCCGTCGTAACGCGCTGGCAATGCGCTGGTTGGTAGACTTCGCCCGTAAGCGCGGCGAGAAGTCTATGGCTCTGCGTTTGGCTGGCGAACTGTTGGACGCTGCTGAAGGTAAAGGTGCTGCTGTTAAGAAGCGTGAAGACGTGCACCGTATGGCTGAAGCCAACAAGGCTTTCTCGCACTACCGCTTCTAATTTTAGCTTCACTAATTTTGCGAGGGCTTTATGGCTCGTACTACTCCGATTAGCCGCTACCGTAACATCGGTATCGTTGCTCACGTGGATGCTGGTAAAACCACCACCACCGAGCGCGTCCTTTTTTACACTGGCAAAAGTCACAAAATGGGCGAGGTGCATGACGGCGCCGCGACCACAGACTGGATGGTGCAGGAGCAGGAGCGTGGTATTACCATTACTTCTGCTGCTATCACCGCCTTCTGGAAAGGTTCTGAGAAGCAGTACTCGCACGAACACCGTTTCAACGTTATCGATACCCCGGGCCACGTAGACTTCACTATTGAAGTTGAACGCTCCCTGCGCGTACTCGACGGCGCTGTCGTTGTGTTCTGCGGTACTTCGGGTGTTGAGCCTCAGTCGGAAACCGTATGGCGTCAGGCCAACAAGTACGGCGTTCCACGTCTTGTTTACGTAAACAAGATGGACCGTGCTGGCGCTAACTTCCTGCGCGTGATCGGTCAGATCAAGCAGCGTCTGGGTCACACTCCGGTGCCAATCCAGTTGGCTATCGGTTCCGAAGACAACTTCCAGGGTCAGATCGATCTGATCAACATGCAAGCTGTCTACTGGAATGACTCTGACAAGGGTATGGTCCCTGTTCGCAAGGACATTCCTGCCGAGCTGCAAGAGCTGGCTGAAGAGTGGCGCAGCAACATGGTCGAGGCTGCGGCCGAAGCCAACGAAGAGCTGATGAACAAGTATCTCGAAGGGGAAGAGCTCTCCATCGAGGAAATCAAGGCCGCTCTGCGTCAGCGTACTATCGCTGGTGAGATCGTTCTGGCTGTTTGCGGTTCTTCCTTCAAGAACAAGGGTGTTCCCCTGGTTCTCGACGCCGTTATCGACTTCCTGCCTGCTCCTACCGACATTCCTGCTATCAAGGGTTCCAACCCGGATAACGAGGAAGAGGAAATGGAGCGTCATGCAAGCGACGACGAGCCTTTCGCGGCTCTGGCGTTCAAGATCGCTACCGACCCATTCGTGGGTACCTTGACCTTTGTTCGGGTTTACTCGGGCGTGTTGGCCTCCGGCGACGGCGTGATCAACTCGGTAAAAGGCAAGAAAGAGCGCGTGGGTCGTATGGTGCAAATGCACGCAAACGCCCGTGAAGAAATCAAGGAAGTACGCGCTGGTGACATCGCGGCCTTGATCGGCATGAAGGACGTCACCACTGGTGAAACTTTGTGCAACGCTGACAAGCCAATCATCCTGGTTCGCATGGACTTCCCGGAGCCGGTTATTTCGGTTGCCGTAGAGCCTAAGACCAAGGATGACCAGGAAAAAATGGGTATCGCTCTGGGCAAGCTTGCTCAGGAAGACCCGTCTTTCCGCGTCAAAACTGATGAAGAGACTGGTCAAACGATCATCTCCGGCATGGGCGAGCTGCACCTGGACATCCTGGTTGACCGGATGCGCCGTGAGTTCAACGTCGAAGCCAACATCGGTAAGCCTCAAGTTTCGTACCGTGAGCGCATCACGAAGAGCTGCGAAATCGAAGGCAAGTTCGTTCGTCAGTCCGGCGGTCGTGGCCAGTTTGGTCATTGCTGGATCCGTTTTGCACCTGCTGACGAAGGTCAGGAAGGTCT
Organism: Pseudomonas sp. GW821-FHT03E01; assembly: GCF_059420765.1. Classification (NCBI taxonomy): domain Bacteria; kingdom Pseudomonadati; phylum Pseudomonadota; class Gammaproteobacteria; order Pseudomonadales; family Pseudomonadaceae; genus Pseudomonas; species Pseudomonas sp. GW821-FHT03E01. The sequence continues at coordinate 17,716 of NZ_JBWKUI010000010.1, forward strand.
GCAATTCCTGAACGAAGTAGTGGGTGGTGTGGTTCCTAAGGAATACATCCCGGCTATCCAGAAGGGTATCGAAGAGCAGATGAAGAACGGTGTTGTTGCCGGCTATCCGCTGATCGGCCTGAAGGCTACCGTGTTTGATGGTTCTTACCACGACGTCGACTCGAACGAGATGGCGTTTAAGGTGGCTGCTTCCATGGCGACCAAGCAACTGGCCCAGAAGGGTGGTGGTGAGTTGCTTGAGCCGATCATGGCGGTAGAGGTTGTTACGCCTGAAGACTATATGGGTGACGTGATGGGCGACCTTAACCGTCGTCGCGGCATGATTCTGGGTATGGAAGATACGGTTTCCGGTAAAGTAATTCGTGCCGAGGTTCCGTTGGGCGAGATGTTCGGTTATGCGACCGACGTTCGTTCCATGTCTCAGGGTCGCGCAAGCTACTCTATGGAATTCAAAAAATACAATACGGCTCCGTCGCACATCGTCGAAACCGTTACCAAAAAACAAGGCTGATTCAGTCCTTTAGGCAAGGAGTTAATTGTCGTGGCTAAAGAAAAATTTGATCGTTCCCTACCGCACGTCAACGTTGGCACTATCGGTCACGTTGACCACGGTAAAACCACTCTGACCGCTGCTCTGACTCGCGTCTGCTCCGAAGTTTTCGGTTCGGCTCGTGTTGACTTCGACAAGATCGACAGCGCACCAGAAGAGAAAGCTCGCGGTATCACCATCAACACCGCTCACGTTGAGTACAACTCGAAGATCCGTCACTACGCTCACGTTGACTGCCCAGGTCACGCTGACTATGTGAAGAACATGATCACTGGTGCTGCTCAAATGGACGGCGCTATCCTGGTTTGCTCGGCCGCTGATGGTCCGATGCCGCAAACCCGTGAGCACATCCTGCTGTCCCGTCAGGTAGGCGTTCCGTACATCGTGGTTTTCCTGAACAAGGCTGACCTGGTAGACGACGCTGAGCTGCTGGAACTGGTTGAGATGGAAGTGCGCGATCTGCTGAGCACTTACGACTTCCCAGGCGACGACACTCCAATCATCATCGGCTCCGCTCGTATGGCGCTGGATGGTCTGGACGATAACGAGATGGGCACCACTGCCGTCAAGAAACTGGTTGAAACTCTGGACAGCTACATCCCAGAACCAGTTCGTCTGACTGACAAGCCGTTCCTGATGCCAATCGAAGACGTATTCTCGATCTCGGGTCGCGGTACTGTTGTGACTGGTCGTATCGAGCGCGGTATCGTTCGCGTTCAGGATCCACTGGAAATCGTTGGTCTGCGTGACACTACCGTCACCACCTGCACCGGTGTTGAAATGTTCCGCAAACTGCTCGACGAAGGTCGTGCTGGCGAGAACTGCGGCGTGCTGCTGCGCGGCACCAAGCGTGATGACGTGGAGCGTGGTCAGGTTCTGGTTAAGCCAGGTACCGTTAAGCCGCACACCAAGTTCACTGCAGAAGTTTACGTTCTGAGCAAAGAAGAAGGCGGTCGTCACACTCCGTTCTTCAAAGGCTACCGTCCACAGTTCTACTTCCGTACTACTGACGTGACTGGTAACTGCGAGCTGCCAGAAGGCGTTGAAATGGTAATGCCAGGCGATAACATTCAAATGACTGTTACCCTGATCAAAACCATCGCAATGGAAGACGGTCTGCGTTTCGCTATTCGCGAAGGCGGCCGTACCGTTGGTGCTGGCGTTGTAGCTAAAATCATCGAGTAAGCTTCTCTTCTGAGATAGCTTCGATGCTTTGAAAAAGCCCCCGCTCAGCGGGGGCTTTTTTATTGGGTTGACACCTATCGGGGGCGTCTATAGAATTGCGCCTCCTTTTAACGGGCGTATTGCGCCCGGTGGGAATAGCAGCCGGAGTCTGAAATCCAATGCAAAATCAGCAAATCCGTATCAGGTTGAAGGCTTTTGACCATCGCCTGATCGACCAATCCACCCAGGAAATCGTGGAAACCGCGAAACGTACTGGTGCTCAAGTGCGTGGTCCAATTCCACTGCCTACCCGTAAAGAGCGGTTCACCGTTCTGGTCTCCCCGCACGTCAACAAAGACGCGCGTGACCAGTACGAGATCCGTACTCATAAGCGCGTTCTGGACATCGTCCAGCCAACGGATAAAACCGTTGATGCTCTTATGAAGCTTGATCTTGCGGCCGGTGTGGAAGTGCAGATCAGCCTCGGCTAAGACTCGGTCTTAGTCGTGTAACGCTCTGAAATGGGCGGCCATAGCGGGTGAAAGCCCCGTACACTCATGAGGTTTACAACATGACTATTGGTGTAGTCGGTCGTAAATGCGGTATGACCCGTATTTTCACCGAAGAAGGTGTCTCCATTCCGGTCACGGTCATTGAGATCGAGCCGAATCGCGTCACCCAGTTCAAAACTGAAGAGACCGATGGCTATCGTGCAGTGCAAGTCACTGTAGGCGAGCGTCGTGCTTCGCGTGTTACAGCTGCGCAAGCTGGCCACTTCGCTAAGGCGAACGTTGCCGCTGGTCGTACCGTGATGGAATTCCGCCTTGAAGAAGGCGAGTACCAGGCCGGCGATCTGATCAATGCTGAAATCTTCGCTGCTGGTCAACTGGTTGATGTAACCGGTCAGTCCAAAGGTAAAGGCTTCCAGGGTACGATCAAGCGTTGGAATTTCCGCGGGCAAGATAACACCCACGGTAACTCCGTATCCCACCGCGTTCCAGGCTCTATCGGCCAGTGCCAGACTCCTGGTCGTGTATTCAAGGGCAAAAAAATGTCCGGTCATATGGGCGCTGAGCGCGTGACCGTGCAGTCCCTCGAAGTAGTGCGCGTGGACGCTGAACGCAATCTGTTGTTGGTCAAGGGCGCTGTTCCTGGCGCTACTGGCGGCAACTTGGTTGTACGTCCAGCAGCCAAGGCTCGCGGTTAAGGGGAAGCTGACATGCAATTAAATGTAAATGACGCTCAAGCGATCGAAGTTTCCGAACTGACATTTGGCGGCGAATTCAACGAGACGCTGGTTCACCAAGCAGTCGTGGCCTACATGGCCGGCGGCCGTCAAGGTAGCAAGCAGCAAAAGACCCGTTCCGACGTTCGTGGTGGCGGTAAGCGCCCATGGCGTCAGAAAGGTACTGGCCGTGCTCGTGCCGGTACTATCCGTAGCCCAATCTGGCGTGGCGGCGGTACCACTTTCGCAGCTCGTCCTCAGGATCACTCCCAGAAGCTGAACAAGAAGATGTATCGCGCAGCAATGCGTTCCATCCTTGCTGAGCTGGTGCGTACTGATCGTCTGGTCGTGGTTCAGGATTTCGCTGTTGAAACGCCGAAAACCAAAGACCTGCTGGGCAAACTGAACAACATGAGCCTGACCGACGTTCTGATCGTGTCGGACGCTGTTGATCAGAACCTGTACCTGGCTGCTCGTAACCTGCCGCACGTTGATGTACGTGATGTGCAAGGTTCCGATCCAGTTAGTCTGATCGCATACGACAAGGTGTTGATCACCGTGTCGGCCGTGAAGAAATTCGAGGAGCTGCTGGGATGAACCAGGAACGCGTATTTAAAGTTCTGCTTGGCCCGCACGTTTCCGAGAAGGCTACGGTTCTGGCAGACAAGAAAGGCCAGTTCGTTTTCAAGGTTGCCACTGACGCAACCAAGCTGGAAATCAAGAAGGCCGTCGAAAGCCTGTTCAGCGTGAAAGTAGAGCGTGTTACTACCCTGAATGTTCTGGGTAAGAGCAAGCGCACTGCTCGCGGTCTGGGCAAGCGTAATGACTGGAAGAAGGCAGTTATCTCCCTTCAGCCAGGCCAAGATCTCGATTTCAGCAGCAGTGCTGAGTAAGGAAGGGGTGCATCATGGCAATCGTTAAATGCAAACCGACTTCCCCTGGCCGCCGTTTTGTGGTCAAGGTGGTCAACCAGGAGCTGCATAAAGGCGCTCCTCACGCACCGCTGCTCGAGAAAAAATCGAAGTCTGGTGGTCGTAACAACAATGGTCGTATTACCACTCGTCACATCGGTGGTGGCCATAAGCAGCATTATCGTCTGGTCGATTTCCGTCGCAACGACAAAGATGGCATCGCTGCCACTGTTGAGCGTATCGAATACGATCCAAACCGTACTGCTCACATCGCTCTGCTGCTGTACGCAGATGGCGAGCGTCGCTACATCATCGCGCCTAAAGGCGTGAGTGCTGGCGACCAGCTGATCGCAGGTGCTCTGGCACCGATCAAGCCGGGCAACGCTCTGCAACTGCGTAACATTCCAGTTGGTAGCACCGTACACGGCATCGAATTGAAGCCAGGTAAAGGCGCGCAAATCGCTCGTTCCGCTGGTGCTTCGGCTCAGCTGATCGCTCGTGAAGGTGTCTACGTGACCCTGCGTCTGCGTTCTGGTGAGATGCGTAAAGTGCTGGCTGAATGCCGCGCGACCCTGGGCGAAGTCTCGAACTCCGAGCACAGCCTGCGTTCGCTGGGTAAAGCTGGTGCCAAACGCTGGCGTGGCGTTCGCCCAACCGTTCGTGGTGTTGCCATGAACCCGGTTGACCACCCACATGGTGGTGGTGAAGGTCGTACCTCTGGTGGTCGTCATCCGGTATCGCCATGGGGCTTCCCGACTAAGGGCGCGAAGACTCGTGGTAATAAGCGTACCGACAAAATGATCGTCCGTCGTCGCAAGTAAATAGAGGGATACGACAGTGCCACGTTCTCTGAAAAAAGGTCCTTTTATCGATCTTCACCTACTGAAGAAGATCGAAGTGGCGGCGGAAAAGAACGATCGCAAACCAGTTAAAACCTGGTCGCGTCGCTCGATGATCCTGCCACAAATGGTCGGTCTGACCATCGCAGTACACAACGGTCGTCAACACGTCCCAGTTCTCGTTAACGAAGACATGGTCGGCCACAAACTGGGCGAGTTCGCCGGTACCCGCACATATCGTGGGCACGTGGCAGACAAGAAAGCCAAGCGTTAAGGGGTTAGGAAATGGAAGTAGCCGCTAAGTTGTCGGGCGCTCGAATCTCCGCCCAGAAAGCCCGCTTGGTCGCCGACCAGATCCGCGGGAAGAAGGTGGGCGAAGCGCTCAACCTGTTGGCTTTCAGCAGTAAGAAAGCCGCCGAGATCATGAAGAAAGTGCTGGAGTCGGCCGTAGCCAACGCCGAGCATAACGAAGGCGCAGACGTTGATGACCTTAAGGTCAGCACCGTTTTCGTCAACGAAGGGCGTTCGCTGAAGCGCATCATGCCACGTGCCAAAGGCCGTGCTGATCGCATCGTCAAGCGGTCTTGCCATATCACTGTCAAGGTTGCTGACAAGTAACGGAGTCGAAGAGATGGGTCAGAAAGTACATCCCATTGGCATTCGCCTGGGAATCGTCAAGGAGCACACCTCCGTCTGGTACGCAGACGGTCGGACTTATGCGGACTACTTGTTCGCTGATCTGAAGGTGCGTGAGTATCTCCAAGACAAACTAAAAAGCGCGTCCGTAAGCCGTATCGATATCCATCGTCCGGCCCAAACTGCACGTATCACCATCCACACCGCTCGTCCAGGTATCGTTATCGGGAAGAAAGGTGAAGATGTTGAGAAACTGCGTCAGGACCTGACCAAGCAAATGGGTGTGCCTGTGCACATCAATATCGAAGAGATCCGCAAGCCGGAGCTCGACGGTATGCTGGTTGCGCAGAGCGTAGCTCAGCAGCTGGAGCGTCGCGTAATGTTCCGTCGCGCTATGAAGCGCGCTGTTCAGAACGCCATGCGCATTGGTGCCAAAGGCATCAAAATCCAAGTGAGCGGTCGTCTCGGCGGTGCTGAAATCGCACGTACTGAATGGTATCGCGAAGGTCGTGTGCCTCTGCACACCCTGCGTGCCGACATCGACTATGCCAACTACGAAGCTCACACCACTTATGGTGTGATCGGTGTAAAGGTTTGGATCTTCAAAGGCGAAGTAATTGGTGGTCGCCAAGAAGAACTGAAACCACAAGCACCAGCGCCTCGTAAAAAAGCTGCTAAGTAAGGGGTACGCCAAATGTTGCAACCAAAGCGTACGAAGTTCCGCAAGCAAATGACTGGTCACAACCGTGGCCTGGCATTGCGCGGTAGCAAAGTCAGCTTCGGCGAGTTCGCGCTGAAGTCTGTTGCTCGTGGTCGTCTCACCGCTCGTCAGATCGAGTCAGCGCGTCGTGCACTGACCCGTCACGTTAAACGTGGCGGCAAGATCTGGATCCGTGTATTCCCGGACAAGCCTATTTCCAAAAAGCCACTCGAAGTTCGGATGGGTAAAGGTAAGGGTAACGTGGAATACTGGGTTGCCCAGATTCAGCCAGGCAAAGTCCTGTATGAAATCGAGGGTGTTTCTGAAGAGCTGGCGCGTGAGGCTTTCGCCCTGGCTGCTGCAAAGCTGCCGCTCGCCACCTCCTTTGTTAAACGGACGGTGATGTGATGAAAGCGAATGAACTTCGTGAAAAATCCGCACAGCAGCTGAACGAGCAACTGCTCGGCCTGCTGCGCGACCAGTTCAATCTGCGTATGCAGAAAGCAACTGGCCAGTTGGGGCAGTCTCATCTGCTCTCGCAAGTTAAGCGTGACATCGCTCGCGTGAAGACTGTGCTCAACCAGCAGGCAGGTAAGTAATCATGGCTGAAGCCGAAAAAACTGTCCGTACGCTGACTGGCCGTGTTGTCAGCGACAAGATGGACAAAACCATCACCGTTCTGATCGAGCGTCGCGTTAAGCACCCGATCTACGGTAAATACGTTAAGCGTTCGACTAAGCTGCACGCGCACGACGAAACCAATCAGTGCCACATCGGCGACAAAGTCACTATTCGTGAAACTCGTCCTTTGGCCAAGACCAAGTCTTGGGCGCTGGTTGATGTTCTCGAACGCGCTGTGGAAGTCTAAGGACTAGGGGTCGGAGAAATTATATGATTCAGACTCAATCCATGCTCGATGTGGCCGATAACAGCGGCGCTCGCCGCGTTATGTGCATCAAGGTGCTGGGTGGCTCCCATCGTCGTTACGCTGGTATCGGTGACATCATCAAAGTTACCGTGAAGGAAGCAATTCCTCGCGGTAAGGTGAAAAAAGGCCAAGTGATGACTGCTGTTGTAGTCCGCACTCGTCACGGCGTTCGCCGTGCAGATGGCTCCATTATCCGCTTTGATGGCAACGCTGCTGTTCTTCTGAACAACAAGCAAGAGCCGATCGGCACCCGTATCTTTGGGCCAGTGACCCGTGAACTTCGTACTGAGAAGTTCATGAAGATCGTCTCGCTCGCCCCAGAAGTGCTGTAAGGAGATCCGACATGCAAAAGATTCGTCGTGACGACGAGATCATCGTGATCGCCGGCAAAGACAAAGGTAAGCGCGGTAAGGTGCTGAAGGTTCTTGCTGATGACCGTCTGGTCGTTGGTGGTCTGAACCTGGTCAAGCGTCATACCAAGCCTAACCCGATGTCGGGCGTACAGGGCGGTATCGTCGAGAAAGAAGCGCCACTGCACGCTTCCAACGTCGCCATCTTCAACGGCGAAACCAACAAGGCTGACCGCGTTGGTTTCAAAGTAGAAGACGGTAAGAAAATTCGTGTCTTCAAGTCGACCCAAAAAGCGGTTGATGCTTGAACACTGCTAGGTAGAAGACCATGGCACGACTAAAAGAGATTTACCGGAAGGAAATCGCACCGAAACTTAAGGAAGAACTTAAGCTTTCGAACGTGATGGAAGTTCCGCGCGTTACCAAAATCACCCTGAACATGGGTCTGGGCGAAGCGATCGGCGACAAAAAAGTCATCGAGCACGCTGTTGCTGACCTGGAAAAGATCACCGGCCAGAAAGTCGTTGTGACCTACGCTCGGAAATCCATCGCTGGCTTTAAAGTCCGTGAAGGTTGGCCGATCGGCGTCAAAGTGACCCTGCGCCGTGAGCGTATGTACGAGTTCCTGGATCGTCTGCTGTCGATCTCCCTGCCTCGGGTTCGCGACTTCCGCGGCCTGAATGCCAAGTCCTTCGATGGTCGTGGTAACTACAGCATGGGCGTTAAAGAGCAGATCATCTTCCCGGAAATCGACTACGACAAGATCGATGCTCTCCGCGGTCTGGACATTACCCTGACCACCACTGCCAAGAACGATGATGAAGGTCGCGCCCTGTTGCGTGCTTTCAAATTCCCGTTCCGCAACTGATTGGAGTAGGAAAATGGCCAAGATGAGCATGAAAAACCGCGAGCTGAAGCGTCAGCTCACGGTTGCCAAGTACGCCAAAAAGCGTGCAGCACTGAAAGCTATCATCGTTGATCTGAACGCAAGTCCAGAAGCGCGTTGGGAAGCTACAGTAGCCCTGCAGAAGCAGCCACGTGACGCAAGCGCTTCGCGCATGCGTAACCGCTGCCGCCTGACCGGTCGTCCACACGGCGTTTACCGCAAGTTCGGCCTTGGCCGTAACAAACTGCGTGAAGCTGCAATGCGTGGTGACGTACCTGGTCTGGTTAAAGCCAGCTGGTAAGCACTGTCGAAGTCTCGGTGTTCGGGGTCGCAAGATCCTGACCATCGGTGACCTTGAACTTGAATCAAGCCCCTATTGGGGCTTGATTCATTTGTGGGGTGTGTCTAGAATACCCGGCTCGCCTGAGCCCGTGTTTTTTTGCGCGGATGTACTCGGCGACACGTAGTAGCCGCAAGGCTAATTTTTTGTGTATTAGGAGCGTCTAGCCCATGAGTATGCAGGACCCGTTAGCGGACATGCTAACTCGAATCCGTAATGCCCAGATGGCTGAAAAGTCCGTCGTAAGCATGCCATCTTCTACTTTGAAGGTAGCTGTTGCCAAAGTCCTGAAGGACGAAGGTTACATTGCGGGTTATCAGATCAGCAGCGAAATCAAGCCACTGCTGTCCATCGAGCTGAAGTACTTCGAAGGCCGTCCGGTCATCGAGGAAGTGAAGCGCGTTAGCCGTCCAGGCCTGCGTCAGTACAAGTCCGTCGATGATCTGCCAAAAGTTCGTGGCGGTCTCGGTGTGTCTATCGTCTCCACCAACAAAGGTGTGATGACGGATCGTGCTGCGCGCGCTGCCGGTGTCGGCGGCGAAGTTCTTTGCACTGTGTTCTAAGGGGGGATAAGCATGTCACGCGTCGCTAAGAACCCCGTTAAGCTGCCAGCCGGTGTCGAAGTCAAATTCGCAGGCCAACAGCTTTCGGTGAAGGGTGCCAAGGGCACTCTCGAACTGAACATCCATTCGTCCGTTGAGATCGTTGAAGAGGCTGGTGAGCTGCGTTTCGCTGCTCGCAATGGCGATCAACAAACTCGCGCAATGGCTGGTACCACTCGTGCGTTGGTAAACAACATGGTCCAAGGCGTAAGCCAAGGCTTCGAGCGTAAGCTCCAGCTGGTCGGTGTTGGTTACAAAGCGCAAGCAAAAGGCACAGTGCTGAACCTGGCTCTTGGCTTCTCGCACCCAGTGGATTATGAACTGCCGGAAGGCATCACCGCTGAGACTCCTAGCCAGACCGATATCCTGATCAAGGGCATCGACAAGCAGCTGGTAGGTCAAGTGGCCGCCGAGATCCGCGACTTCCGTCCACCAGAGCCGTACAAAGGCAAAGGTGTGCGCTACGCGGACGAAGTCGTCCGTCGTAAAGAAGCCAAGAAGAAGTAGGGCATAGCAAATGACCGACAAAAAAGTTACTCGACTGCGTCGCGCTCGCAAAGCACGCCTGAAAATGCACGAACTCGAAGTCGTGCGTCTCTGCGTGTTCCGCTCGTCGCAGCACATCTACGCCCAGGTCATTTCGGCCGACGGCAACAAAGTCCTGGCAAGTGCCTCGACTTTGGATAAAGAACTGCGTGATGGTGCCACCGGCAACATCGACGCGGCCACTAAGGTTGGCCAGCTGGTCGCTACGCGTGCTAAAGCCGCTGGCGTCTCGCAGGTGGCTTTCGACCGCTCTGGCTTCAAGTACCACGGCCGCGTCAAGGCGCTGGCTGATGCTGCTCGTGAAGCTGGGCTGGAGTTCTAAGTTATGTCAAATAACGACCAAAAGCGCGACGAAGGCTACATCGAGAAGCTGGTTCAAGTTAACCGCGTAGCCAAAACCGTTAAAGGCGGCCGTATCTTCACTTTCACCGCGTTGACCGTGGTTGGTGATGGTAAAGGGCGCGTTGGCTTCGGCCGTGGCAAGTCGCGTGAAGTGCCTGCTGCGATCCAGAAGGCAATGGAAGCTGCTCGCCGCAACATGATCCAGGTTGATCTGAACGGCACCACTCTGCAGTACGCAATGAAGTCCGCCCACGGCGCTTCGAAGGTGTACATGCAGCCTGCTTCTGAAGGTACCGGTATCATCGCTGGCGGCGCTATGCGTGCTGTCCTCGAAGTTGCTGGCGTTCAGAACGTTCTGGCCAAGTGCTACGGCTCGACTAACCCGGTAAACGTGGTTCACGCCACTTTCAAGGGTTTGAAAGCAATGCAGTCTCCTGAATCCATTGCCGCCAAGCGTGGCAAAAGCGTCAAGGAGATCTTCTGATCATGGCTACCGTTAAAGTTACGCTGATCAAAAGCATGACCGGCCGCATCCCTAACCACAAACTGTGCGTTAAGGGTCTGGGTCTGCGTCGCATCGGTCACACTGTAGAAGTCCAGGATACTCCCGAGAATCGCGGGATGATCAACAAGGCTTACTACATGCTGCGTGTCGAGGGTTAATCGATGAAACTCAATGATCTGAGTCCAGCGCCGGGTTCCCGTCGCGAAAAGCATCGTCCGGGCCGTGGTATCGGTAGCGGTTTGGGTAAGACTGGTGGCCGTGGTCACAAAGGTCAAACCTCCCGCTCCGGTGGCACCATTGCTCCAGGCTTTGAAGGCGGTCAACAGCCGCTGCATCGTCGCCTGCCGAAGTTTGGTTTCGTTTCCCTGAAAGCCATGGACCGCGCAGAAGTGCGTCTGTCCGAGCTGGCTAAAGTGGAAGGCGACATCGTCACCGTGCAGTCCCTGAAAGATGCCAACGTGATCAACGTCAACGTTCAGCGTGTGAAAATCATGCTGTCCGGCGAAGTTACTCGCGCTGTCACCATCGGAAAGGGAATCGGCGCCACCAAAGGTGCGCGTGCGGCTATCGAAGCAGCTGGCGGCAAGTTCGAGGAATAAATGGCTAAGCAAGGTGCTCTCTCTGCGCTCGGCAAAGGCGGTATGTCTGAACTCTGGGCTCGTCTGCGTTTTCTGTTCCTGGCGATTATCGTCTACCGAATAGGCGCACACATCCCGGTTCCAGGTATCAACCCGGACCGACTCGCGGACCTGTTTCGACAGAATGAGGGGACCATTCTTAGCTTGTTCAACATGTTTTCCGGCGGCGCGCTGGAGCGGATGAGTATCTTTGCACTGGGGATCATGCCGTACATTTCGGCATCGATCATCATGCAACTGATGACCGCCGTCAGCCCGCAGCTGGAACAGTTGAAGAAGGAAGGTGAAGCTGGCCGTCGCAAGATCAGCCAGTACACCCGCTACGGCACTGTCGTCCTCGCTCTCGTCCAGGCTATTGGCATGTCCATTGGTCTGGCGGGGCAGGGCGTTGCGTTCACTGGTGACTTTGGCTTCCATTTCGTCGCGGTATCCACTTTTGTGGCTGGTGCGATGTTCATGATGTGGCTGGGTGAGCAGATTACTGAGCGTGGTGTTGGCAACGGTATCTCGATGTTGATTTTTTCGGGTATCGTCGCCGGTCTTCCGAGAGCGATCGGGCAGTCTTTCGAGTCTGCACGTCAGGGTGATATCAACATCTTCGCCCTGGTTGCCATCGGTTTGCTGGCAGTAGCGATTATCGGTTTCGTGGTGTTCATTGAGCGTGGCCAGCGTCGTATTGCTGTTCACTACGCCAAGCGTCAGCAGGGCCGTAAGGTCTTCGCTGCTCAAACTAGCCACTTGCCGCTGAAGGTGAACATGGCCGGTGTTATTCCGGCTATTTTCGCGAGCAGCATTTTGCTGTTCCCGGCTTCGTTGGGTGCCTGGTTCGGTCAGTCTGAAGGTATGGGCTGGTTGCAGGACATCTCGCAGTCGATCGCTCCTGGTCAGCCGTTGAATATTCTGCTGTTTAGTGCAGGGATTATTTTCTTCTGCTTCTTCTATACGGCGTTGATGTTCAATCCGAAAGACGTAGCGGAAAACCTGAAGAAGTCCGGTGCCTTTATTCCGGGCATCCGTCCAGGTGAGCAGTCTGCGCGCTACATTGATGGCGTTCTGACTCGCTTGACCATGTTCGGTGCTCTTTACATGACGGCCGTCTGCCTGTTGCCCCAGTTCCTGGTGGTTGCAGCAAACGTACCGTTCTACCTTGGCGGGACCTCGTTGCTGATCGTGGTCGTGGTTGTGATGGACTTCATGTCCCAAGTACAATCGCACCTCGTTTCGCACCAGTACGAATCCCTGATGAAGAAAGCCAACCTGAAGGGTTACGGCAGCGGCATGTTGCGCTGAGTACCCATAAGGTTCGAGGAGTTGGTGATGAAAGTTCGTGCATCGGTGAAAAAGCTGTGCCGTAACTGCAAGATTATTCGCCGCGAAGGTGTTGTTCGAGTAATTTGCAGCGCGGAACCGCGTCACAAACAGCGCCAAGGCTGAGTGTGATTGTGCTTCAAGCCCGGCAGCTAGTGCGCTGCCGGGTTGATTATTTGTTATTACAGCGATATTATCTCGCGCCCTATTTCTTGGCTTCCGGGGCGTAGGTAGCTGTCAATTGGAGTCCCACTGAATGGCCCGTATTGCAGGCGTTAACATTCCAGATAACAAGCATACTGTTATCTCGCTGACCTACATCTATGGTGTTGGTCGCACTACTGCACAGAAAATTTGTGCAGTGACTGGGGTAAACCCAGCGGCAAAGATCAAAGATCTGAGCGACGAGCAGATTGAACAGCTGCGTGGCGAAGTGGCGAAGTTCACCACTGAAGGTGACCTGCGTCGCGAAATCAACATGAAAATCAAGCGTTTGATGGACCTCGGTTGCTATCGCGGTCTGCGTCATCGTCGTGGTCTGCCAGTACGCGGTCAGCGTACCAAGACCAACGCGCGTACCCGTAAAGGTCCGCGTAAGCCGATCCGCAAGTAATCGCCCCAGCGAATCGACAGGAAATTAATCATGGCAAAACCTGCTGCTCGTCCTCGTAAAAAAGTTAAAAAGACAGTGGTTGATGGCATCGCCCACATCCATGCTTCTTTTAACAACACCATCGTGACCATCACCGACCGTCAAGGTAACGCTCTTTCCTGGGCTACCTCCGGTGGTTCGGGTTTCCGCGGTTCCCGCAAGTCCACCCCGTTCGCTGCTCAAGTAGCTGCTGAACGTGCTGGTCAAGCTGCGCTGGAATACGGCCTGAAAAACCTCGACGTTAACGTCAAAGGTCCAGGTCCAGGTCGTGAATCCGCAGTCCGCGCTTTGAACGGCTGTGGCTACAAGATCGCCAGCATCACCGACGTGACGCCAATCCCGCACAACGGGTGCCGTCCGCCGAAGAAGCGCCGCGTGTAATCCAGGAGATTGTAAAGAATGGCTCGTTACATTGGTCCAAAATGCAAACTCGCTCGTCGCGAAGGCACCGATCTCTTTCTGAAGAGCGGCGTGCGCGCGATCGAATCGAAGTGCAACATCGAAGCAGCACCTGGTATCCACGGCCAACGCCGCGGTCGCCAGTCCGACTACGGCACCCAACTGCGTGAAAAGCAGAAGGTCCGTCGTATCTACGGCGTTCTCGAGCGTCAATTCAGCGGCTACTACAAAGAAGCTGCTGGCAAGAAAGGCGCAACTGGCGAAAACCTGTTGCAACTGCTCGAATGCCGTCTGGACAACGTTGTATACCGTATGGGTTTTGGCTCTACTCGTGCCGAATCCCGTCAGCTGGTATCGCACAAGTCGATCAGCGTTAACGGTCAGACCGTAAACGTTCCGTCCTACCAGGTTCGTGCTGGTGACGTGGTCGCAGTTCGCGAGAAAGCAAAGAACCAACTTCGCATTGTCCAAGCTCTCGATCTGTGTGCCCAACGTGGCCGCGTAGAATGGGTAGAAGTAGACACTGAGAAGAAGTCGGGCGTTTTCAAGAACGTTCCTGCTCGCAGTGATCTGTCCGCCGACATCAACGAAAGCCTGATTGTCGAGCTCTACTCCAAGTAAGGGCTAGAAAATAGGTGCATCCATGCAGATTTCGGTAAATGAGTTCCTGACACCCCGCCATATTGATGTGCAGGTTGTCAGTCCAACCCGCGCCAAGATCACACTCGAGCCTCTCGAGCGTGGTTTTGGCCACACCCTGGGCAACGCGCTGCGCCGCATCCTGTTGTCCTCAATGCCCGGCTGTGCAGTAGTCGAGGCCGAGATTGACGGTGTGCTCCACGAGTACAGCGCCATCGAAGGTGTACAGGAAGACGTAATTGAAATCCTGTTGAACCTTAAAGGTCTGGCTATCAAGCTGCACGGTCGAGACGAAGTTACGCTGACCTTGTCGAAGAAGGGTTCGGGGGTGGTTACCGCTGCCGATATTCAGCTGGATCATGATGTCGAGATCGTTAACCCCGATCACGTAATCGCTAACCTGGCGTCTAACGGCGCCCTGAACATGAAGCTCACCGTAGCTCGTGGTCGTGGTTATGAACCGGCAGACTCGCGTCAGAGCGATGAAGACGAAAGCCGCAGCATCGGTCGCTTGCAGCTTGACTCTTCGTTCAGCCCGGTTCGCCGTATCGCATACGTGGTGGAAAACGCCCGTGTCGAACAGCGTACTAACCTGGACAAGCTGGTTATTGATCTGGAAACCAACGGTACCCTGGATCCTGAAGAGGCTATCCGCCGTGCTGCAACCATTCTGCAACAGCAGTTGGCTGCGTTCGTCGATCTCAAAGGTGACAGTGAGCCAGTGGTTGTCGAGCAGGAAGACGAGATCGATCCGATCCTGCTTCGCCCGGTTGACGATCTGGAACTGACTGTACGTTCGGCTAACTGCCTTAAGGCGGAAAACATCTACTACATCGGCGACCTGATTCAGCGTACCGAAGTAGAGCTGTTGAAGACTCCGAACCTTGGCAAGAAATCCTTGACTGAAATCAAGGACGTTCTGGCCTCCCGCGGTCTGTCCCTCGGCATGCGCCTCGACAACTGGCCGCCTGCAAGTCTTAAGAAGGACGACAAGGCGACTGCCTGATCGTCGTAATCACCGAACGTTGTGTTTGGTAAGGAATGAACCATGCGTCATCGTAAAAGTGGTCGTCACCTGAGCCGCACCAGCTCGCACCGCAAGGCCATGTTTCAAAACATGGCGGTGTCGCTGTTCGAGCACGAGCTGATCAAAACTACACTGCCAAAAGCCAAAGAACTGCGCCGCGTTGCTGAGCCGCTGATCACTTTGGCCAAGACAGACAGCCTGGCTAACCGCCGTCTGGCTTTCGACCGTACTCGTTCGAAAGCTATCGTTGGTAAGCTCTTCAACGACCTGGGCAAGCGTTACGCTACCCGTGAGGGTGGCTACCTGCGCATCCTCAAGTGCGGTTTCCGCGCTGGCGACAACGCGCCTATGGCGTACGTCGAGTTGGTTGATCGTGCTGTCGGCGGTGAAGCTGTATCCGCTGAGTAAGACGTCAGTCTGAAACAAAGAACCGGGCCTAGTGCCCGGTTTTTTGTGCCTGCAAGAAATGCGCTCTGCGTACAAGCTTCAAACCCTTCCCTATAGGCACTATATGCTTGGGTTGATCATTAGTAATTTTCTATTGATGTCTGCAAATTAATGAATTTGTGACTGTCATGTTGATGATCAATACTTCCCACCAAGCCGATTTAGCCGGCAGTTCAAGACTGACAGAGGAAGAGATCGCATGAGCCAAAACAAAACACTTACGACCGCCAGTGGCGCTCCTGTCGCCGACAACCAGAATTCCCGCTCCGCCGGCCCTCGTGGCCCTCTGCTGCTCGACGATTTCCACCTGATCGAGAAGCTTGCCCACTTCAACCGTGAAAACATCCCGGAGCGTCGCGTACACGCCAAAGGCTCGGGTGCTTACGGCACGTTCACTGTGACTCGCGATATCACTCAATACACCAGTGCCAAGCTGTTTGAGTCTGTCGGCAAACAAACCCCGACCTTCCTGCGATTCTCCACCGTGGGTGGCGAGCGCGGCTCGGCTGACACCGAGCGTGATCCACGTGGTTTTGCCCTGAAGTTCTACACCGAGGAAGGCAACTGGGACATCGTCGGCAACAACACGCCGGTGTTCTTCATCCGTGATCCGCTGAAATTCCCTGACTTTATCCACACCCAGAAGCGTCTGCCGCAAAGCAACCTGAAAAGCGCGCAGATGATGTGGGATTTCTGGTCGCATTCGCCTGAGGCGCTGCACCAGGTCACTATCCTGTTTTCGGATCGCGGCATCCCTGACGGTTACCGTCACATGCACGGCTTCGGCAGCCACACCTACAGCTTGATCAACGCCAATGGCGAGCGTCACTGGGTGAAGTGGCACTATAAAACCAAGCAAGGGATCAAGAACCTCGCTCCGGCAGAAGCGGCGCGCCTGGCCGGCACCGATCCGGATTACGCACAACGTGACCTGTTCGGCGCCATTGAGCGCGGTGACTTCCCGAAATGGAGTGTCAACATTCAGATCATGACCGAGGCTCAGGCCTCGACTCACTATGAGAACCCGTTTGACGTGACCAAGACCTGGTCGCAGAAAGAGTTCCCGTTGATCGAAGTGGGCGAGCTTGAGCTCAACCGCAATCCGCTGAACTACTTCGCTGAAGTCGAGCAGGCCGCGTTCGGTCCGAGCAACATGGTCCCAGGCGTCGGCCTGTCACCTGACCGCATGCTGCAGGGGCGTGTGTTCGCTTACGCGGATGCCCACCGGTACCGTGTGGGCACCAATCACCAGCAGCTGCCAGTGAATGCACCTCGCAGTCCGGTCAACACTTACCAGCGCGATGGTTCGATGGCGTTTGGCAGTAATGGCGGTGCGGTGCCGAACTACGAGCCGAACAGCTACGTTGAATCACCGAAACAGGCACCGCACTACGCAGAACCTGCCTTGGCCTTGAGCGGCGCGGCTGACCGTTACGATCATCGCGAAGATACCGACTACTACAGTCACGCGGGTGCGCTGTTCCGTCTGATGAACGATGAGCAGAAAGCGCTGCTGATCAACAACATTGCCGGTGCAATGGCTGGGGTTTCCGGCGACGTGGTTGATCGTCAGCTACAGCATTTCTTCAAGGCCGATCCGGCTTATGGAGAAGGCATCGCGAAGGCGTTGGGCGTACAGCTTAACGAAGTCTAAACGATAAGCAGAACCGCCCTCATTAGGGCGGTTTTTTGCGTTATTTGAACCCATTTTCTCAGAATATCTTCGCTTTTATTGCGGCGGGCGAGTGACCTTCAGGTCAGGTTGGTTCAAACTACAGACTTTCAAGCAGGGAGATGTAGGGCGATGCAAGGTCACCCAGACGTAATCGATTACCTCAACACGTTGCTGACAGGCGAACTGGCAGCGCGTGATCAATATTTCATCCATTCGCGGATGTACGAGGACTGGGGGTTCACCGAGCTCTACGAACGTATCAACCACGAGATGGAAGAAGAGGCTCAGCACGCTGATGCGCTGATGCGTCGGATCCTGATGCTCGAAGGTACGCCGCGCATGCGTCCGGACGATCTCGATGTCGGCACCACCGTGCCGGACATGCTCGCCGCTGACCTGCGTCTGGAATATAAAGTTCGTGCAGCTCTGTGCAAAGGCATCGAGCTTTGCGAGCGGCACAAGGACTATGTCACCCGCGAGATCTTGCGCATTCAGCTGAACGACACCGAGGAAGATCACACCTATTGGCTGGAGAAACAGCTGGGTTTGATCAAGTTGATCGGATTGGAGAATTACCTGCAATCGCAGTTCTGATTTTTAGGCCGACGACGCACAAAAAAGCCCCTGTCACCGACAAAGTGACAGGGGCTTTTTCATGGGCCTGATTCAGGCCTTGTCGCGAGCCAGCAGTGGTTTGAGGTAGTAGCCAGTGTGAGACTGCTTCATCTCGGACACGTCTTCCGGCGTGCCGACGGCAATAATCTGGCCGCCCTTGGAGCCGCCTTCCGGCCCCAGGTCCACCAACCAGTCGGCGGTCTTGATCACATCCAGGTTGTGTTCGATCACCACCACGGTATTGCCATGGTCGCGCAAGCGATGCAAAACATCGAGCAGTTGCTGGATATCCGCAAAGTGCAGGCCGGTAGTTGGCTCATCGAGGATATACAGGGTCTTGCCGGTATCGCGCTTGGACAGCTCGCGGGACAGTTTCACCCGCTGGGCTTCACCGCCCGACAGCGTCGTCGCCGATTGTCCCAGCTTGATGTACGAAAGGCCTACGTCCATCAGCGTCTGAAGCTTGCGCGCCAAGGCCGGAACTGCGTCGAAGAACACCCGGGCTTCCTCGATGGTCATCTCGAGGGTTTCGTGGATGCTCTTGCCCTTGTATTTGATCTCAAGGGTTTCGCGGTTGTAGCGCTTGCTCTTGCAGACGTCGCACGGGACATAGATGTCCGGCAGGAAGTGCATCTCCACTTTGATCAGGCCATCGCCCTGGCAGGCTTCACAGCGTCCGCCCTTCACGTTGAAGGAGAAACGCCCCGGCCCGTAACCGCGGGAGCGCGATTCCGGTACGCCGGCGAACAACTCGCGAATTGGCGTGAACAAGCCGGTGTAGGTCGCCGGGTTGGAGCGCGGTGTGCGACCGATCGGGCTCTGATCGATGTCGACGACTTTATCCAGGTGCTCAAGGCCCTTGATGCTGTCGTGAGCCGCCGCTTCCAGGGTCGTTGCCCCGTTGAGTGCGGTAGCGCTCAAGGGAAACAACGTGTTGTTGATCAGCGTCGATTTGCCCGAGCCGGACACGCCGGTCACGCAGGTCAGCAGGCCGATTGGAATCTCCAGATCGACATTGCGCAAATTGTTACCGCGAGCACCCTTGAGGGACAGCGATAGCTTCTTGTTACGGGGTGTGCGTTTGGCTGGAACGGCGATCTTCACCCGGCCCGACAAATACTTGCCGGTCAGCGAATCAGGGTGAGCCATGACTTCGTCCGGCGTACCTTCGGCAACGATATGTCCACCGTGCACACCTGCGCCCGGGCCAATGTCCACCACATAGTCAGCCAGACGAATCGCGTCTTCGTCGTGCTCGACCACGATGACCGTGTTGCCTATGTCACGCAGGTGCTTGAGGGTGCCGAGCAATCGGTCATTGTCTCGCTGGTGCAGGCCAATTGACGGTTCATCGAGGATGTACAGAACCCCCACCAGGCCGGCGCCAATCTGACTGGCCAGGCGAATGCGCTGGGCCTCACCGCCGGACAGCGTGTCGGCACTGCGATCCAGTGACAGATAGTCCAGGCCTACGTTGACCAGAAACTGCAGGCGTTCGCGGATTTCCTTGAGGATCTTGTCGGCAATTTCGCCACGGCGGCCGGTCAGCTTCAGCACGCCGAAGTATTCGCAGGCATCGCCGATCGGCAAGTTGGTCACCGCCGGCAAGGTCTTCTCGCCAACCCACACGTGTCGCGCCTCGCGACGCAGACGGGTGCCACGGCAATCCGGGCAAGGCTGGGTGCTGAGGAATTTGGCCAGTTCTTCGCGGACTGAAGCCGATTCGGTTTCGCGGTAGCGGCGTTCCAGGTTCGGCACGATGCCTTCGAACGGGTGCGAGCGTTTGACGATATCGCCGCGGTCGTTCAGGTACTTGAAGTCGACGTTCTGCGAGCCACTGCCGTGCAGGATGAATTTCTGTTGATCGGCCGGCAGTTCGTTGAACGGCACTTCGAGGCTGAACTTGTAGTGGGCGGCCAGCGAGCCAAGCATCTGGAAGTAATAGACGTTGCGCCGGTCCCAGCCGCGGATCGCGCCTTCGGCCAGGGTCAGTTCACCGTTCACCAATCGTTTGGTGTCGAAGAACTGTTTAACCCCCAGGCCATCGCAGGTCGGGCAGGCGCCGGCCGGGTTGTTGAAGGAAAACAGCTTGGGTTCCAGCTCGCTGATGGCGTGGCCACAGATCGGGCAGGCGAAGCGTGCGGAGAAGATGATTTCTTCGCCGGGCTCGTCGTCCATTGGCGCCACCAGAGCGATGCCGTCCGCCAGTTTCAGCGCGGTCTCGAACGATTCGGCCAGGCGCTGTTGCAGATCGGCGCGGACCTTGAAGCGGTCGACCACGACGTCGATCGAGTGCTTCTTCTGTTTATCCAGCTTCGGCAACTCGTCCAGCTCACAGAGCTTGCCGTTGACCCGGGCCCGCACAAAGCCCTGGGCGCGCAGTTCTTCGAAGACCGAGAGGTGTTCGCCCTTGCGCTCGCGGATTACCGGAGCCAACAGCATCAGTTTGCTGCCTTCCGGTTGCGCCAGCACCAGGTCGACCATCTGGCTGACGGTCTGGGCTTCCAGCGGAATGTCGTGGTCCGGGCAGCGCGGAATACCGACGCGAGCGTAGAGCAGGCGCAGGTAATCGTAGATTTCGGTAATGGTGCCAACCGTCGAGCGCGGGTTGTGCGAGGTCGACTTCTGTTCGATGGAGATCGCTGGCGACAGACCTTCGATGGTGTCGACGTCAGGCTTTTCCATCATCGACAGGAATTGCCGGGCGTAGGCCGACAGCGATTCGACATAGCGGCGCTGGCCTTCGGCGTACAGCGTGTCGAAGGCCAGGGACGACTTGCCGGATCCGGACAGGCCGGTGATGACGATCAGTTTGTCCCGTGGCAGGGTCAGGTCGATGTTCTTCAGGTTGTGGGTTCGGGCCCCACGAATCAGGATCTTGTCCAAAGTGGCCTCGCTCGGCGGGCGTCGAAAACGTAGGAGTATACGGCCAAATACTGGATGGATGCACACTATCAAATGAGGGGCGCGCAACCTTGCATGAAGATTGCGTCATCTGCGCGCGTCATAGCGTCGCTATATACCCCGTCAATCGATGGGACTGGTAGAATCGCCGCCGGTTCAGATGAGGTTTTTCCATGCACGATCCCCACAGCGAACGCATGAGTGGCAGTGAGACCCGCGCAGCAAGCGGTCTGGCCCTGGTGTTCGCCTTCCGTATGCTTGGCATGTTCATGGTGTTGCCGGTGCTGGCGACCTATGGGATGGACCTGGCAGGCGCGACCCCGGCCCTCATCGGGTTGGCGATTGGCGCTTACGGCCTGACCCAGGCGATTTTTCAGATTCCCTTTGGCTTCATTTCCGACCGCATCGGTCGTCGCCCGGTGATTTACCTGGGGCTGATCGTCTTCGCCCTGGGCAGCGTGCTGGCGGCCAATGCCGATTCGATCTGGGGCGTCATCGCCGGACGCATCCTGCAGGGCGCCGGGGCGATTTCTGCGGCGGTCATGGCATTGCTGTCGGACCTGACCCGGGAACAGCATCGGACCAAAGCCATGGCCATGATCGGCATGACGATCGGTCTGTCGTTCGCGATTGCCATGGTGGTAGGGCCATTGCTGACCCGTGCCTTCGGCCTCTCGGGGCTATTCTTCGCCACCGGCGGCATGGCGCTGCTCGGTATCGTCATCGTGATGTTCATGGTGCCGCGCGCCACCGGGCCATTGCAGCACCGCGAGTCCGGTGTCGCGCGTCAGGCACTGATCCCGACGCTCAAGCACCCGGACCTGCTGCGCCTGGACCTGGGCATTTTTGTGTTGCACGCGATGTTGATGTCGAGCTTCGTTGCATTGCCCCTGGCGCTGGTCGAAAAAGCCGGTTTGCCCAAGGAGCAGCACTGGTGGGTGTACCTCGCTGCGCTGCTGATTTCCTTCTTCGCCATGATCCCGTTCATTATCTACGGCGAGAAGAAACGCAAAATGAAACGAGTTTTATTGGGCGCGGTGCTGACGCTGATGCTCACTGAGCTATTCTTCTGGCAGTTCGGCGACAGCTTGCGGGCTCTGGTAATCGGCACGGTGGTGTTTTTCACCGCGTTCAATCTGCTGGAAGCGTCCTTGCCGTCGCTGATCAGCAAGGTTTCACCGGCAGGCGGCAAAGGCACGGCGATGGGGGTTTATTCCACCAGTCAGTTCCTCGGTTCGGCACTGGGCGGGATCCTCGGCGGCTGGCTGTTTCAGCACGGCGGTTTGTCGGTTGTGTTCCTGGGATGTGCCGGGCTGGCTGCACTTTGGCTGGCCTTTGCTGTTACCATGCGTGAACCACCTTACGTCACGAGCCTGCGCTTGCCGTTGTCGCCCGAGGCGATCCGCGAAGCGGGTCTGGTTGAGCGCCTGAAGGCCGTCGTAGGGGTAACAGATGCGGTGATCGTTGCTGATGAAGCGGCGATTTACATCAAATTGGACACAGAACTATTGGATCGCACGACCCTTGAGCGCCTGGTGAACAACCCGGCCGAGGCAGCGTGCGTAGCCTAGGAGAACGTTATGGCCCGTGGGGTTAACAAAGTCATATTGGTCGGCACTTGCGGCCAGGATCCCGAAGTTCGCTACTTGCCTAACGGTAACGCCGTGACCAACCTGAGTCTGGCGACCAGCGAACAGTGGACCGACAAGCAAACCGGTCAGAAGGTCGAGAAGACCGAATGGCACCGTGTTTCGATGTTCGGCAAAGTGGCCGAAATCGCCGGCGAATACCTGCGTAAAGGTTCGCAGGTCTATATCGAAGGCAAGCTGCAGACCCGCGAGTGGGAAAAAGACGGTATCAAGCGTTACACCACTGAAATCGTGGTCGACATGCAAGGCACCATGCAACTGCTGGGCGGCCGTCCACAACAGGGCGACCAACAAGGCGGGAATAACTACCAGCAATCCGCTCCAGCCCCACGCCAGCAGGCTCCGCGTCCGCAGCAGTCGGCACCGCAACAGTCGCGCCCGGCTCCACCGCAGGCTGCTCCGCAACCGGCTCCGGATTTCGACAGCTTTGATGACGATATTCCGTTCTAGGACTTACCTGAGACTTTTTTGTAAAGTTTAGGTCTGGAACCCCCGATCAGTCCTCTCGACTGGTCGGGGGTTTTCTTTTGCGCACCATATTGTAGGAGCCGGCTTGCTGGCGATGAACGATAACTCGGTTTGCCTGGTTAACCGCGGCGCCTGGATCGCCAGCAAGCCGGCTCCTACAGGGCGGTCATGTTGGCCCGCGCCATGTGCAGTTTTTTGTAGCTCTCGATCAAGCGCAAATGCCTGTCGAGCCCTTCCAGTTTCATGCTGGTCGGCGTCAAGCCATGGAAGCGCACGCTGCCGTCTACCGATCCAATCGCTGCATCCATCCGCTCGTTGCCAAACATCCGGCGGAAGTTGGCCTCGTAGTCTTCCAGTTCCAGGTCTTCGTCCAGCTTCATCTCCAGCACCACATTGACCGCCTGATAGAACAAGCCGCGCTCAACCGTGTTGTCGTTGTACTGCAGGAACATTTCTACCGCTTCTTTCGCCTCTTCAAACCGCTGCAAGGCGAGATAAATCAGCAGCTTCAACTCCAGAATCGTCAGCTGACCCCAGGCGGTATTGTCGTCAAATTCGATGCCGATCAAGGTGGTGATGTCGGTGTAGTCGTCCAGCTCACTTTCCACCAGACGCTCAACCAGCGCTTGCAGCTCTTCTTCGTCCAGGCGATGCAGGTTCAGGATGTCGGCGCGGAAGAACAGCGCTTTGTTGGTGTTGTCCCAGATCAGATCGTCTACTGGATAAATTTCCGAATAGTCTGGCACCAGGATGCGGCAGGCCGTTGCACCGATATGCTCGTAGACCGCCATGTACACTTCTTTGCCCATGCCTTCGAGAATGCCGAACAAGGTCGCGGCTTCCTCGGCATTGGAGTTTTCACCCTGGCCGGAGAAGTCCCATTCCACGAATTCGTAATCCGATTTTGAGCTGAAGAAGCGCCACGACACCACGCCGCTGGAGTCGATAAAGTGCTCGACGAAGTTATTCGGCTCGGTCACCGCATGACCTTCAAATGTCGGCTGGGGCAGGTCGTTGAGGCCTTCGAAGCTGCGGCCCTGCAGCAATTCGGTCAGGCTGCGTTCCAGCGCCACTTCCAGGCTCGGGTGCGCGCCGAACGAGGCGAACACACCGCCGGTACGCGGGTTCATCAACGTGACGCACATCACCGGGAATTCACCTCCCAGGGACGCATCCTTCACCAGCACGGGGAACCCTTGCTCTTCCAGTGCCTGAATCCCGGCCAGTATTCCGGGGTACTTCGCCAGCACGTGAGCCGGCACATCCGGCAGGGCAAATTCACCTTCGATGATTTCGCGTTTTACCGCGCGCTCGAAGATCTCCGACAGGCACTGCACCTGGGCTTCGGCCAGCGTGTTACCGGCACTCATGCCGTTGCTCAGGAACAGGTTTTCAATCAGGTTGGACGGGAAATACACCACCTCGCCGTCGGACTGGCGCACGTAAGGCAGTGAGCAGATGCCGCGCTCTTCATTGCCCGAGTTGGTGTCGATCAGGTGGGAGCCACGCAGCTCGCCGTCGCGGTTGTAAATCTTCAGGCAGTACTCGTCGAGGATTTCGGCCGGCAGTGCATCTTTACGGCCAGGCTTGAACCAGCGTTCGTCCGGGTAGTGCACAAACGCTGCGTCGGCGATGTCTTCGCCCCAGAACTGGTCGTTGTAGAAGAAGTTGCAGTTGAGTCGCTCGATAAACTCGCCCAACGCCGACGCCAACGCGCCTTCCTTGGTCGCACCCTTGCCGTTGGTAAAGCACATCGGCGAGTGCGCATCGCGGATATGCAGCGACCACACATTGGGCACGATATTACGCCACGAGGCGATTTCAATCTTCATGCCCAGGTCCGCCAGAATGGCCGACATGTTGGCGATGGTTTGCTCCAGCGGCAGATCCTTGCCGGCAATATAGGTGCTCGCCTCTGAGCTGGAAGCAGGCATCAGCAACGCCTGGGCATCGGCGTCGAGGTTGTCCACTTCTTCGATCACAAACTCAGGCCCGGCTTGCACCACTTTCTTCACGGTGCATCGGTCGATGGAGCGCAGGATGCCCTGGCGGTCCTTGTCGGAGATGTCCGCCGGCAACTCGACCTGGATCTTGAAAATCTGGTTGTAGCGGTTTTCCGGGTCAACAATATTGTTCTGCGACAGGCGGATGTTATCCGTGGGGATATTGCGCGTGTTGCAGTACAACTTCACAAAATACGCCGCACACAGCGCCGACGAAGCCAGGAAGTAGTCGAACGGACCCGGTGCCGAGCCATCGCCCTTGTAGCGGATAGGTTGATCGGCCACCACCGTGAAGTCATCGAACTTGGCTTCAAGTCGCAGGTTGTCGAGAAAGTTGACCTTGATTTCCATGGGGGATTACCAGAATAACGGCTAAACGAATGGCCGCCATTATCCGGCATTTGCGCAGTAAGTCTTGTGGGTGTCTGACGATATGTCGACACCAGGCTTTTTTAGTGGGCAATGAAGGGCTCAGTCGAGTATCAGATGCGGCAAGAACCGGCTCGAATCCTTGGTAATCAAGCTGTTGTCCTCACGCACGCCGATGCCGGCCGCCTGATCCCCGATCACCCAGGAGCCGATCAGCGTGTAGCTGTCGCCAAATTTCGGCAGCGGGGCAAACTCCTGAAGGATAAACGGCGCATCAGTGTAGGGGCCGTCCTCTTTTACGATCAGGCCATCGGCAGTTTGCAGCTCAATGTTCGCGCCTTCCCGTGAGAAGAATGGCTTGCGCACCCAACCTTTGGGCACCGCTTTACTCGGATCGGAGTCCAGGTGCGCCGCGAGCAGGTTCGGGTGACCTTGGTTGAACTCCCACAGCAGCGGCAGGATGCCCTTGTTGGAGATGATGGATTTCCAGGGCGGTTCGAAAAACTGCGTATCGCTCTGGGCAATCGCTGCGCCGAAGGGTTCGTGGAAGATGAACTCCCAGGCATGCAGTTTGAACAGGTGAGGGATCCAGCGATCTTCGAGGTCAACGAAACGTCCGTCACTGGTGAGGCCAATGTCTTCGATGTCGATGTGCCGCGATTCGATGCCGACCTTTTCCGCGACCAGGCGCAGGTAATCGGTGGTGCCCTTGTCTTCGACCGAGTCTTTCATCGAGGCGAAATAGAAGGGCTGTTTGAGCTGCAGTTGGGCAAAAGCCTGATGCAGCTTGGTGTCGATGCTGTTGAACTGGTCGGCGTGCCTGGGCAGCAAGCCACGCTCGATGCATTGTTCCAGCCAGCCCCACTGAAACGCCGCGGCCTCATACAGGCTGGTCGGCGTGTCGTAGTTGAGTTCCAGCAGCTTGGCTGGCCCGCTGCCGTTGTAGGAGAAGTCCATGCGCCCATACAGGTGCGGGTGGCCTTCGAGCCATGAAGTGCGAACCATGTCGAAGAACGGCGCGGGGATGCTCAGGCGCTCCAACAACTCTTCGCTTTGCACCACTCGCGCCACCAGGTCCATGCACATCTCATGAACTTCGGTGGTCGGGTCTTCGAGGTCGTTCTCGATCTGCTTGAGCGTGAACTGGTAGTACGCGCTCTCGTCCCAATAGGGTTCGTCGTCGATGGTATGGAACAGAAAACCGAGGCTTTCGGCGGTCTGTTTCCAGTCATGACGCTCTGCGCAGAGGATTTTCTTCATGGCCTTGTTCCCTTAGCTACTCGAACCGCCAAAACTCTTGCCTGATCCACCCCAGCCACTGCGTGCGCTGGCCTGGCTGCCGAACCCGCCGCGGGAGGTGGACGATGCAACGGACACCGGCTTGCTGCGGGTGATGGTGTCGGTGTAACTGCCACTGCTGCCGTAGCGCGCCTGATTGGACCTGTTGAAGGTTGAACCTGACGATACCCGCTGACTGAGTGTCGAGGACGAGTAGTCACCGCGATCATCGCGATAGCGGTAGACCGGTTCGGAGTAGTAGCTGTTGCGGTTGCTGCTGAGCATGTTGCCGATCAGCAGCCCGGTCAGCAGGCTACTGCCGGAGAAACCCGACCCTGCGGCATTCGCTTCCGATGCGGGCAATTTAGCCTTGGCCGCGTCCACTTCGGACTGCGTCACCTCGCCATCGGCACTCAGTTCGAAACCGCCGAGCTTGGGGATGAATTTGCCGGCGGAATCCTGCTGGCACCAGTCGGCGACAAAGTCGGCGTCGCAATCAGCCTGGTTGTCGTACACCGGCGCAATGCTTCGATGCTGGGCCATGGCCTTCATATAGGCGTCAGAACAGATGTCGACCGGGAGTTTTTCATCGGCGCACTGCTGGACGGACTGGAAGTTGTACTTTTTGTGTATCTCGTAGGTTTTTTCCGTCGGCCCGCAGCCTGATATCGCCATGGCGACCGATGCCGCCAGCGAGAGCTGAACGTACTTGCTTCGTTTCATCGCAATCTCCGTGGCGCAATCAGTTCTGGGAAGGGGTCATGCACGCGGCGTTCAACATGCCGACGCTGATGGCCACTGCCGCGACATAGATACCCGCAGCGATTTCGCCTTTCTTGATGCGTTCAGAGGCGCCTTTGAGCACCAGGCTGGTCACCAGGAACGCCAGCAGTTGTACGAAAGCGGCGATCACCGCCCAGACGACGAAGTCCAGAATGCTGATCGAGTAGGCGATCACATTGCTGGCCGGAATGGCGAATCCGATGATGGCGCCGCCCAGGGCGATGGCGGCCGCAACGTTGCCCGCACGGATCAACTCGAATTCCCGGTGCGGTGTGATGCGGGTGTAGATGAACTGGAACAGCGCGAACAACGCGGCGGCGCCGAGGATGTACAAAACAAACCCGAGCACGGCGGCTTTGTTCAGGGAGATAGAGAGCGCTTCAAGCATGGACTTCTTCCTTTTTAAAAAGTGTTCAGGTCGGTGGTGTACAGCGATATACCCAGCGAAGTGCTCAAGCTGATGGTGCCTTCGGCGTCTTCTTCGACGGAAAACAGCAGGAATTCCCGGCGATCGGTCAGGCCGGTTTCGCGGGCGTACAACATCGAACAGTGCTGGATGCTGTATGTTTCGTCCGGATTCTTCAGGTGTTCGCTCAACGGCACCAGTTCGGTCTGGCCGTTCTCGGTGCCCCATTCGCGGGTGTATTCGACACCGTTGAGGGTGTAGGTCGGCAGCCCGATCAGGCTTTGAGGGCCGGCCAGCCGCCGCAGCTCCGCTTCACTGTTGATGGTGACGTAGCTGAGGTAGTTGAACAGGATCACCGACTCGACCTGCCCGGCGATGTCGCCGGTGGTGTGCACTTGCAGCCAGTAGTCTTCGTCGTTCATGTAATAGCGCGACAACCAGGTCGACTGCCCGAGCTCAATGGTGCCGGCGCTCCAGATCTGCTGGGAGCCGGGAATGGTTACCGCGGTTTTTTCGTCGAGTAACAGTTTCAGGGTCGTGTCGAACATCACGCCCTTGCCCATTGCCAGGCCCAGCGGGCCGGTGACTGGCAGGTTATCGTTGGCTGTCCATTTCGAATCGGTATTCGTGCCCGCGTTCGGGGCCTCAAGCCCCAGCAACTGTTTAAACCATCCCATTGGAGATTTCCTTGAGGCGAGTAGAGGCGATGTAGAAGAGTTCGCCGCCCTTGACGCGAGTGGCGCCGGGCGGGTTGATTGAAGGCTGTCGGGCGCCTTTGGCGCGGTAGCCGATAAGGGTCGCGTTATGGCGTTCTTTCATCTGTGCGTATAGATCGCCGAACGTTGTTTCAAAGGTTTCGGGCAGTCTCATCAGGTATTGGGTGGCGCCTTGGCCCACGCACAGCAATTCATTGATGACCACTGACGAGCCCGGATCCTGAGAGGCGCGCACCAACATCTCGATGGCCATGCTTGAGGTGCATTCCAGGCTGGGCGCGTAGGCGCTGGCGAGCGCGGCGATTTCACTTTCATTGAAGTGGGCGACCACATGCCCGACCGGGCTCAGTTGATTGACCGCCAGCACGGTGGCCAGGGTCAGATCATCTGAATGGGTACGCACCAGTACGCGTTCGGCGCCAGGCACGCCGGCACGCAGCAAAAGCGCGGCGGATGACAGGCTTTCACCTTTGATAAAGGCGGCCTTGCCCGGCATGGGGTTTTCTTCGAGGTCGCAATCGCAAATGACGATCAGGTTGTCATTGGACGTTTCGTCCTGCAGCAGCAACTCAATAACCCGCTCGCTGGACGCGCCTTCCCAGCCGATGAGAACGGTATGGCCGACCTTGCCGGTGAAATCGCCTTTGCCCTTCATGCCTTTTCTCCATACATCGATGACACTGCTGGTGGTTTTGCCGATGGCCGCCGTCAGCAGCGCAATGCCCCCGAGCATGACCCAGGTAGCCACGAAAATCCGTCCCGCGGCTGTCTGTGGCGCAAGATCGCCGTAGCCGACGGTGAGCGTGGTGGTGAGATAGAAGTAGGTGAACGTGGCGGGAGCGATGAGGTGTTGTTCGCCCAGAAACGCCAGGCCGAGCCAGGCCGTGCTCAGGTGTACGCCCAGCGCAATGGCCAGGCCGGCCCAGCCGAAGCGATGGAAGAAGGACGCCGCGTACGCGCGCAATAAAAGGAAAATCGACATTACATCCCTGACTCCTTGGGGGCTCATTCCTGGCGACGTAATCACTCGGGCATCTGAGTGCTCGAGTGTGGTTACCGGGCGGCATTAAACCTGCTGCGCGGCGTAGATAACAGTACCTTGGCTGCAATATACCCGGCGATTGCAGCAAAAATATGCCCTTCGAAGGAAATGCCCCGGCGCGGAAGGAAGCCAACAATCAGCCCACCATAGAGCAGGGCCACGACACTGGCCGTTATCAGGTTGCTCCAGCTCCTCTGAAACCAGGCGCGCGACAGGAGATACGCCCACAGCCCGAACACCCAGCCGCTGGCACCGATATGCACGCCGGCAAAACCGAACAGCCAGATCAGCGAACCGCCCAGCAAAATGATGATGGCGCTGACGGCCATGAACCGGTTGAGCCCTTCGGCGATGACCAGGGTGCCGAGGATCAAAAAGGCAATCAGGTTGGCACTCAGGTGCGCAAAGGATGTGTGCAAGAAAGGCGAGGTGATGATGCCGACCAGTCCGTGCAAGGTTCTCGGAACCAGGCCGAAGGCGTTAAGGCTGTAGCCGGTCGCCACATTGAGCAGTTGCAGCGCAACCATGAAGATGGCCAAGCCGGCGACTGTCTTGAAACCCTTCAGGGTATCCATCCTTGACCTCAATTCGGCAGTAAAGAAGGGCGATCAATTAATGCCTGCCAGTTAAGAGATAGAACAAGCACTGAGTAAAGTTGTGGCGAGGGAGCTTGCTCCCGCTGGGCCGCGAAGCGGCCCCTCTTATCCCCAAAAAGAAGGGACTGCTGCGCAGTCCAGCGGGAGCAAGCTCCCTCGCCACAGGGTCAGTGCACTTGACTGACTGGCATCAGGGCAATGAATGCCCTTTCTGCTGGGGTATTGCTTACTCGGCCGATTTTTTCTTCAGGCGTTCCAGGATCGCATTGGCGCTGCCTTCGTCCGGCGTGATGCCGGCTTCGCGCAGTTTGCGCTCCAGGTCGGTGCCGGTCGACGCATCGGCCAGTTCGTCCTGGGCTTGCAGTTCAGCGGCGCGTTGCTGCTGCTTGGCCTGCAGGCGGTTCAGTGTACCGACGGCGGTTTCCAGCTTGCCGTTGGCGCCGCCACTGGCGATCGAGGCGCTGACCTGGGCTTTCTGTACACTTTCACGAGCCTTGGCCATGTCCACTTGCTGGCGCAGGCTTTTGATGCGGTTTTCAGCCTTGGTGATGTCTTTGCGCATGTTGTCGGCGTAACCGCCGAATTCGGTGGCCTGCTTTTGCTCGACATCCAGTTCATTGGTCAGGGTCGAAATGGCTTCGGCCACTTCCAGTGCCAAGTCTTCGCGGTTGGCCTGGATCGCGGCCAGGGCTTTGGATTCCAGGTCCTTGATCTTGGCGTTGTACTCGCTGACGCGGTCAGCCGACAGTTTGTGCTTGGCCATGATGGTGACCAGCTCACGCTTGGCGTTGGCCAGCGCGCTGTCAGCATCGCGAATTTCCTGGTCGAGAATGCGCAGGGCCTGTTGGTCGACGATCGATTCGCCGACTTCGTTGGCACCGCCACGCAGCGCGGTGAACAATTTGCTCCAGATGGACTGAGTCATTGGATATATCCTGTTCCCGAATAATTAATTGAAGAAGCGTTCAAAGGCTTCGCTGGCGCGCTGGACGTTGTCGACGAGGGTTTTGATCTCAGTCACAACGTTGGTCAGGCTGGAGTCGGAGCTCAGCGCGCCGAACATGTTGTAAACGACCTGCCCGTTGGGCATGGACTCGATACCGATCGAGGACAGCGGGAACATTTCCCGGCTGCGCAAAACGGCATCATTGAATGCCGGGACGTTGTTGATCGATTCGACATCGACCAGGACCGTATCGACGATGATCTGATCGCCAACCACCGCGATGTAAATCGGCAAGCCACCGAAATCGTTCATTTCCAGCTTGATGCTGGATTCGGAGCCTTGAACGAGGGAGAGGGTGATTTCGTTCGCAACCACTTCGTCGAGGGCCTGGAGGGCGCTGTAGAGGCGATCGATGTTCCAGTTATTACCTGCGCTCATGTAATTCTCCGACATGAATGAGCCAGCCAGAATCGGTTGGCGTAGCTGTTTCTCCATCTGCTTGAGCAGGCTTCGATTTTCGGGAAGCACCCAAGTCTCGTGTTTCACATAGCCGGCGGCACCCAGGCCCGCGCGCATCTGCTTCATGTAGAAGCTCGATGGTTTTTTCGCGGAGGGTTTCGAGCGCTCTCCTTTGCGGCTCGCTGAATCGGTAACAGACCCGGTAGGCGGATCTGATGGAGAGCTGCTTTTCATGGTGCTGATCCCGTTGTGAAAAAACTCACGCGTGATAACACTACAGGCTATTTTTGCAGCCCTCAATAGCTCACGCGTGAGATTTTTTCGACGGTTGCGCAGGTGTATGAAAAAGAAGGGAAGCAGCATGATTCCGATCAGTTAAGCGCAATCCTGTGGAACGAGCTTCTCATCTAACCAGCCAGAAAGTCATCGGTGGACACCACGCTGGCATAGGCAAAACCCAAAGCCGACATGAACGCGGCATGCACATGGGCGGCCGGGACGGTGACGCCGTTGAACTCCAGATCAAGGGTGGCACAGGCGTCGTGGATCACCGTGACCGTATAGCCGAAGTCCGCTGCGGCACGGGTGACGCCGTCGATGCACATGTGGCTCATGCTGCCGACGACCACCAGGTGTTCGATACCTTGCTGGTCGAGGATGGCCTTGAGTTCGGTTTCGCGGAACGCGTTGACGAAGTGCTTGAGCACCACCGGTTCATCGGCGCGGTTGAGGACTTTGGGGTGCAGCTTCGCGCCGTCGGAGCCCGGGGTGAAGAACGGCGCGGCGTCGGAGGTGAATTCGTGGCGGATGTGCACCACCGCGTCACCGGCCTCGCGAAAGGCCTGGATCAGCCGTGCAGCGTTGTCTGCGGCGGCATCGGCGCCCGCCAAAGGCCACTTGCCCTGGGGGAAGTAGTCGTTCTGGATATCGACTACGATGAGTGCTTGCTTGGCCATGAGTGTTTCCTCGAAGTGCTTGTTGGGTGTGATTCAAGTATCAGGTTCTGCAGGCCGTCCGAGGATTGGCCGCACCGACAATAGAAGGGGGAAAACTGACAATGGGCGTAGAAAGGGCAGTCGTCGAATTGGGCGTGCTGATCTATCCCGGCGCGCAGATGGCGGCGGTGCATGGGCTGACGGATCTGTTCGGGGTGGCCAACCGGATTGCCGCCGAGCATCAGACGGCGCAGTTGCCGTTGTTGCGGGTCAGTCATTGGCGGGTCGAGGGCGATCAGGTGCCAGAGCGGGTCTATGACAGTCAACCCGGCCCGGCCGAAGCGTTGGTCGCGGTGTTGATCCCGCCGTCGATTGGCGGCTTTTCCGAGGGCCAGGCACCGCAGGGGCTGATCCGCTGGATTCGTCAGCAACACGCCAGTGGTGCGACGTTGGGCGGGGTTTGCGTGGGGTCGATCCTGTTGGCTGAAAGCGGCCTGCTCGACGGCCGTAGCGCCACCACTCATTGGACCTCTGCCAAAGCCTTCGCCGAGCGTTACCCGGCGATCAAGCTCAAGGCCGACACGCCCATCGTCGACGACGGCGATCTGATCACCACCGCCGGGCTGATGGCCTGGTCAGAGCTGGGATTGCGCCTGGTGAACCGTTTACTGGGGCCGAGCATCGCCACCAGCACGGCACGCTTTCTGGTGGTGGAGCACAGCGACAGCGGGAGCGAATGCGGCAGTAATTTTTCACCGATTCTCAGCCATGGCGATGCCTCGATTCTCAAGGTCCAGCATTGGCTGCAAAGCACCGGGGCGGTCGATGTCTCGCTGGCGGCAATGGCCGAACGGGCGGAGCTGGAAGAGCGCACCTTCCTGCGGCGATTCCGTGCGGCGACCGGGTTGAAACCCACCGAGTACTGCCAGCACCTGCGCGTCGGCAAGGCGCGCGAGATGCTCGAATTCACCAACGGCACCATTGATCACATTGCCTGGACCGTGGGTTATCAGGACCCGAGTGCGTTTCGTGCGACGTTCAAAAAGATTACCGGGCTGGCGCCGAGTGATTACCGGACGCGGTTTGGCGTGACGCCGCCAGCTGTTGTGGCCCGGTAGCCAGAGCACGCCAGATCAAGAAAATGTGGGAGGTTTGAGTCGTGCAAAATGCCGGAGTCCTGAAGGGCGTCGTGCATAATCAAACAGGCGTAATGCCATTACTGTCTGGGCAACCGGCTGATTTAACAGTCGTTCTTCATCAGCCGCCATTGGCCTGATCCCTGCACCCCTCCAGCTACATTTATCCAACGCAGATTGAAGGGGGACGCATGACCCCAACAAATCGCAAGAAACTGGTACTCGCCCATTCGGTACGGCCCGATGCCCCGTTGCACGAAGTTGAAACCAATCGGGCGCTGGCTCGTTGGCTGGCGCAGATCGTCGGGCTCGAATACGGCGGCAGTTACGACCCGCAACTGCACAGCGGTCGTGACCGCTATCTGTTGCCGACCCAGACGCTGGTGGGCGCCGCTACCGCCCGGAAGCTGGGCGTCAAAGGGCCGGAGGATTTGTGGGGCGGTTACGTCGACCACGATTTCATCTGCACCAAAGCCATCAGTCATGGGCTGTTGAACCGCTATGCGTTCGCGCCCGAAGGCTGGGCAACGTTGTTTTGCGAACGGGTGCGCAGCGTCGTGCTCGATGGCCTCAGCGTGTTCTCCCTGGACGATGCGCGCCCGGCGGCGGAGCACCTGCTCTACAGCGGCCCGATCCGCATCAAGCCTATTCACGCCTGCGCCGGACGCGGTCAGGAAGTGATCAAGAGCCTCGACCAGTTCGACGCCATCCTCGCTCGCCCCGAGGCCAAGACACTGTTCACCGAAGGCGTGGTGTTGGAACAGGACTTGACCGAGGTGATCACCCACAGCGTCGGCCAAAGCTTCATCGGCGACAAAGTGCTGAGTTATTGCGGTGATCAATACTTGACCGAAGACGCTCAGGGCGAGCAGGTTTATGGAGGGTCCAATCTGTTGGTGGTGCAGGGTTATTACGAGGACCTGCTGGCGCTGGAACTGCCGGATGACGTGAGGCTGGCGATCCAGCAGGCACAGGTATTCGACAGTGCGGCGGATGAAGCCTACCCCGGTTTCTATGCTTCGCGGCGCAACTACGACATCGCCCAGGGGCTGGACTGCAACGGCCGACAACGCAGCGGCGTGCTCGAACAATCCTGGCGTTTGGGCGGTGCCAGCAGCGCCGAAGTCGCAGCGTTGCAGAGCTTCGTCCACGACCCCGGCCTGCGTGCGATTCGCGTGTCCTCGGTCGAAACCTATAGCGATCAATCGCTGCCGGCGAACGCTATCGAGGTGTACCGCGGGCCGGCGGAACACAGTGATTTTCTTCTCAAGTACGTGACGGTCAAATCCTATGACGGCTAGAAGCGAAACCATTCAGATCGACATCGACGATGAACAGATGAGCGGGACCTTTCTCAGCCCCAAATCGAAAGTCCCGGGGGTGCTTTTCGTCCACGGCTGGGGCGGTAGCCAGGAGCGCGACCTGGAGCGGGCCAAAGGCATTGCCGGGTTGGGTTGTGTGTGCCTGACGTTCGACTTGCGTGGCCATACCGGCGGGACCGGCATTCCGTTGTCCAGGGTCACCCGCGAAGACAACCTGCGCGACCTGCTGGCAGCCTACGACCGCTT
Organism: Pseudomonas sp. GW821-FHT03E01; assembly: GCF_059420765.1. Lineage (NCBI taxonomy): Bacteria > Pseudomonadati > Pseudomonadota > Gammaproteobacteria > Pseudomonadales > Pseudomonadaceae > Pseudomonas > Pseudomonas sp. GW821-FHT03E01. The sequence goes on from NZ_JBWKUI010000010.1 coordinate 52,898, forward strand.
GCTCGCCCACCCGGCGCTCGACACCTCTGCGATCGCGGTGGTCGGCACCAGTTATGGCGGTTATCTGGCGGCGATCCTGACGACGTTGCGTCCGGTGCGCTGGTTGGCGCTGCGGGTACCGGCATTGTATCGCGACGACTTGTGGCACACGCCCAAGCGTGAGTTGGACAAAGCCGACTTGCGCGACTATCGCGGCACGCTGGTGCGCGCCGACAGCAATCGCGCGTTGCACGCCTGCTCGCAATTCACCGGGGATGTGTTGCTGGTGGAGTCCGAGACCGATGCCTATGTACCCCACGCGACGATCATGAGTTACCGCGCCGCGTGTCAGCAGACTCACTCGCTGACTCACCGGATCATCGATGGTGCGGATCACGCCTTGAGCGACCCGGTTTCGCAACAGGCGTACACCTCGATTCTGGTGGATTGGATCACCGAGATGGTGGTGGGTGAGCGGTTGAGCATCATTCAATCGAGTTGAGAGAGGCGGTGGTCTTGCGGTCGTTCGCAGGCAAACCACATCTCACCGAGGTTTCTTCGAGATCCGCAACGACTTGGCCTTGGCTTCCACCACCAGGTACATCACCACGGTTATCAGCAGCGGCAGAATGAAATAGATCGCCCGATAAGCGATCAACCCCGCCACCAGGCTGCCCCGCGATACTTCGTGCTGCAGCAGCGCCACGAACACCGCCTCCAACACACCGAGCCCGGCCGGGATATGGGTGATGACCCCGGCAATGGCGCTGATCAGCAACACGCCAAGCACCGGCGGATAGTCCAGTTTGCTCGGCAGCAACGTGAAGATCACCGCCGCCATCAGCGCCCAGTTCAGTGCGCCGAGGGCCAGTTGCAGGATTGCCATGCGCAGCGACGGCAGAATGATATCTACGCCGCGAACCGACCATTTCCGGCGCCTGGAATACCGGCAGGCCGCCAGATATCCCATGCTCAACAACAGCAACAAAATCCCCACGTCCTGCAGTGCATTGCTGCTCACTTTCCAGCCCGGCGGCATTCGCATCAGGCCGCTGCTGAACACCGCGCCGGCAATCACCATGTAGCCGAACCAGTTGGTCGCCAGGCTCAGCCCGAGGATTTTTGCGATGTTGCCTTTGCTCACGCCGAGCCGCGAATACAGCCGATAACGCATGGCGACGCCGCCGACCCAGGCGCTCAGGTTGAGGTTGAAGGCATAGCTGATGATCCCCACCGGGAGGATCTGCCGCCAAGTCAGGTTCTGCCGGATGTAGGTGCGCCCGATCAGGTCGAAACAGGCATAGACCAGAAAGCTTGCCAGGGTCACACCTGACGCAATGATCAACGTGCGTACTTTGAAATCAGCCAGGGTATCGAACACTTCGTTCCATTCGATGCGCTGGGCGAGCATCGTGAACAATACGATCAGCGCCAGGAAAAACAGCATCGTCAGCGGCCTTTTCCAGCGGTGCCAGTGGTGTTTGCCCGGCGTGTCGGAGTGCGACGCAGGCTGCGCTTGGGAATGGCTCATGCCTTGGCGCTCCCGGGTGGGTGGATGAAGGGCTTCAGGCGTGGTTTATGCGCCGGCAACCAGCCGGCCCATGCGGGGAAATGCCGCAGGAAGTGAAACACCAGAAAGCCGATGGTCATGTCCCAGATTCGCCCGCGAGGGGCTGTGTCCACCGAGATGACCTTGCAATGGTTGCTGCTCAACTCGTCGAGACGCTCGTACAGATCGCGGTTGAAGATACGGTCGCGGATCAGCACGTTGGCTTCCAGGTTCAGGGACAGGCTCAGCGGATCGAGGTTGCTTGAGCCGACAGTGCTCCAGTCCTCGTCGACCAGGGCGACTTTGCCGTGCAGTGGGCGGTCGCAATATTCGTAGATCACCACCCCGGCCCGCAGCAGGTAATCGTAGGTCATGCGCGCGGCGAGCCTGGCCACCCGCAGGTCCGGTTGTCCCTGAAGAATCAGGCGCACCTCGACCCCCCGGCGTGCCGCATTGCGAATCTCGCGCAGCAGCCGATAGCCCGGAAAGAAGTAGGCATTGGCGATCACCACGCGACGCCGGGCACTGCGCAGCACCTGCAAATACACCTCTTCGATATCGTTTGGGTGTTCTGCGTTGTCGCGATACACCAGCCGCACCTGACCGTCATGATCGCTGACCGCCAGTTCAGCGTGCCGCTGCCGGCGGCGCTGCCACCAGTATTTGGCCCGAGCCGGTCGACCGCTTTTTAGCAGGGCGAAATGATGAATATCGGCCACTGCCGGGCCTTGCACTTCAACCGAATAATCCTGCTTGGCCTCGGGGCCGAAGTCGGCCAGATGGTCGGCGGAAAAATTGATCCCGCCGAGGAACGCAATCGTGCCGTCGACCACCACAATCTTGCGGTGCAGACGGCGGAACCAGTTGGTGCGGATGCCCAGGTGACGCGGGGCAGGGTCGAATATTTGCAGGTGCACGCCTGCGTTGCTCAGGGCGGCGAGGAACGCCGTACTCAGTTCGCCACAACCAAAGCCGTCGAGACTGACCGTGATACGCACACCGCGTTGCGCCGCTTCAATCAGGATCTGTTGAAGCTCATTGCCGACCTTGTCTTCGAACAGAATGAAGGTTTCCAGGAGGATTTCCCTCTGGGCCTGGCGCAGCACTTCAAACACCCGTGGAAAGTACGCCTCACCGTTTTCCAGCAACTCGACCCGGTTGTTACCGTGCCAGCCGTATTCAACTTCAGTCACCGCAGGCTCGCGCACGGGGGGAGGAGGGGAGACGTGTTCGACCGTGGTTTTTTCCATCGATGGGCTGCTCATAACTCGATCTCCACCGACAGGGGCGCATGGTCGGAAAGGTGTGACCAGGGGCGTGCCGCCAGCACTTGCGGATGGCTGGCCTTGAGATGGCGCACGTAGATGCGGTCCAGGCGTAACGCCGGCAAACGCGCGGGGAAACTGCGCGCCGGTTTGCCATGCTGCTCGGCAAAGACCTCACGCAAACCGCAAGGCTTGAGCAACGCATCGGCGCGTTGGCGCCAGTCGTTGAAGTCGCCGGCGACCACCACCGGGGCATCTTGCGGTAACTCTTCCAGGCGTCGGATCAGCAGCTTGAGCTGTGCCGTCCGGTGGCTTTCGCGCAGACCCAGATGGACGCAAATGGCATGCACTTCCCGGCCATCGCCGGGCATCCGCAACACGCAATGCAGGACTCCACGGTTTTCATGGCCGCTGATGGACACGTCGAGGTTGTCGTGGCGAATGATCTGGAATTTCGACAACAGTGCATTGCCGTGATCGCCCGCCGGGTAGACCGCGTTGCGCCCGTAGGCGAATTGCGGCCACAGGCTATCGGCAAGGAATTCGTACTGGGGCATCGCCGGCCAATTGTTGTAGCGCTGGGGATGCTGTTCGTGGGTGCCGTGGACCTCCTGCAAAAACACCACATCGGCGGACACACTGCGCACCGCTTCGCGCAACTCGGGCAGGATGAAGCGCCGATTGAGTGCGGTGAACCCCTTGTGGGTGTTGACCGTCAGCACGGTGAAGCGGCTCACGGCATTGATGATGGGTTGCTGTTCATCCGTTCCGCCGACCGGTTCGGGAATGCTCATGGCAGCGCTCCTTCGGCAACCGGCTCGCCGGGGGCCGTGACCAGGTCTTTGTCGAGATGCAAACGCTCAAGCAGGTGGCGGGCATCGAAGGGCGCGCGGACTTTGATGTCGTTATCGAAATAGCAGAACACTTCCCGGGATCTGCGAGTCTTGGGTTTTTGCCGGGGCGCGATCAATTGCGGATCTGCCGGTTGCTGGCCGTGATGCCAGGCCTCGATCCGCTCGCTCCAGCGTTGCAGCGCTTGAGGGGTGTAACCGCTGGCGTAGAGTTCTTCGGCGCCGTGCAGGCGCAGGTAGACGAAATCGCTGGTGAGGTCTTCGCGGTACGGCCATTTGCCGGCGGTGTCGGCAATCACCAACGCGGTGTTGTAGCGTTTGAGCAGCCGGACGAAGGCCGGATCGACGAAGCTTTCGTGGCGAATTTCCACGGCATGACGCACTGGTTTTTTGCCGTAGGCCTTCATGCTGGCGTGACCGTTCAGACGTGGTTCGTGCTGGCGGGCAAGGGCGGCGGCCTGTTCGGTGTCGTGGGGCAGTTGTTCAAGAAAGTGTTCGAACAGCTCCGGGTCGAATTTGAAGCTGGGCGGGAACTGCCAAAGGATCGGGCCGAGTTTTTCCTTGAGTTCCAGCACCCCGGAGGCGAAGAAATTCGCCAGGGGTTTATGGATCTCCCGCAAGCGCTTGATGTGGGTGATGAAACGCGGCGCCTTGACGCTGAACACGAAGCCCGCCGGGGTTTCGGCGTACCACTGGGCGTAACGTTCGGGCCGTTGCAGGGCGTAGAATGATCCATTGATTTCGATGCTGTTGACCGCCCGTGACGCGAATTGCAATTCGCGTTTGTGGGTCAGCCCCTTCGGGTAGAAGGCTCCCCGCCAGGGCGTGTAGCGCCAGCCTGAAATGCCGATATGAATCGCCGCCATGTCGCCTCCCATCCTCGGACAGCCCTGTCTTTTGATGACTGCCGGGTGTGCGAGAAAGTTTCGACGGGGCTACGGACGGTAAAAGCAAAAGATCGCAGCCTTCGGCAGCTTCCCACAGGCGTGCAGGAGTTGCCGAAGGCTACGATCTTTTGATCTATCAGTGCCCGACAACGATCCGGGCCGAACCTTCAGCCGGCTCGGCATACACCGGACCCAATCGATCGAGACGACCACTCCAGGCGGTCAGTGCCAATGCCACCAACACCACCAGGCCACCGATCCACGCGGTATGGATCAGGCCCATATGCGCCACGATCAAGCCACCACCCCACGCACCACCGGCAATGCCGAGGTTGAATGCCGCGATGTTCAGGCCCGACGCCACGTCCACCGCATGCGGGGTGTGATGTTCGGCCTGACGCACCACATACACCTGCAGCCCCGGCACGTTGCCGAACGCCACCGCACCCCAGACCAGCACAGTGGCCAGGGCCAGCCATGGATTGGCGGCGGTGAAGGTCAGTGCGAACAGTACGGCGGCTAGCAGGGCGAAGATGATTTTCAGGGCGCCGATCGGGCCGCGTTTATCCGCCAGCTTGCCGCCCCAGATGTTGCCGACGGCCACCGAGATGCCGTACACCAGCAGCACCAGGCTGACGGTGCTGGCGCTGAAGCCCGCAATGTCCTGAAGAATCGGTGCCAGAAAGGTGAAGGCGATGAACGAGCCGCCGTAGCCGACCGCCGTCATGGCATACACCAACAACAGGCGCGGTTGCTTGAGCACTTGCAACTGCTGCAACAGCGAAGCCGGTTTGCTGTGGGCGATGTTCTTCGGTACGTAGAGCAGGCTGCCGATGAAGGCGATCACACCCAGTGCAGACACCGCGAGGAAGGTTTCACGCCAGCCGAAATGCTGACCGATAAACGTCCCCAGCGGCACGCCAGTGACCAGCGCCACAGTCAGGCCGGTAAACATGATGGCAATCGCGCTGGCGGCTTTTTCCTTAGGCACCAGGCTGGTGGCGATGATCGAGCCAATTGAGAAAAACACCCCGTGGGCCAGGCCGGTGACGATCCGCGCAATGATCAGCGACTCGTAGCTCGGCGCTTTCCAGGCCAACAAGTTGCCGAGGGTGAACAGCACCATCAGCGACAACAGCAGCAATTTACGCGGGACTTTGCCGGTGAGGGCGGTCAGCACCGGCGCGCCGACGGCCACCCCGAGTGCATACAAACTGACCAGCAAACCGGCAGACGGCAGGCTGACGCCCAGGTCGGCGCCGATGGTGGGTAACAGGCCAACGATGACGAACTCCGTCGTCCCGATGGCGAAAGCGCTAAGGGTCAGCGCCAGCAAGGCAATGGGCATGGCTGCAACTCCGATGGATTGATTGATGGAGCGCAGTGTCGGGGTTTGGGGCGTGCGGAAAAATACAGGGATGGGCATTTGATATTTGCGTGCAGGTCAAATATCTCGCGGCTGGTATTAAACCTTGTGGCGAGGGAGCTTGCTCCCGCTCGGCTGCGGAGCAGTCGCAAAGCCATACAGCGCGGTGCATCCGGGAGAAATTGGTTTACAGGTTTTGGGGGCGCTTCGCACCCCAGCGGGAGCAAGCTCCCTCGCCACAGGAGATTGAATCCTACAGGGGGGAGTGGCGGATCAGTGTGTTGCGTACTTCTGTAGTCGATTGCTGATCCAGCTCCAGCCAGAATTGCTGCTTGCCGGCGATCTCGGCGGCGGTCGGCAAGCCGTCGCGATAAACCAGCCGATTGCTCGCCAGCGCCGGCACTTTCGCGCCCGGCAGCAGGGTGCCGGCGAGGTTCAGCGGATCGACCCCGCACACCGCGATCAAACTACCGTCATGGGGGCGCCGCCTGACTTCGCGCAACAACGGGATCGCCTCGGGCAGGGCAAACTGTTCGCCGGCCAGGCCACTGACAAACCGCCCGCCACGAATCTCGCCCCGGGCCTCCAGCCGATGGAACGTGCGCAGCAATTCCCGCCAACTCGGCAACCAGTCCGCCTCGCGCTCCAGCAAGCGCCAGAACACCACACCGTACCGGCGCAGCAAGGTCATGGCGATGTGTTCCAGGGTTTCTGTGGGTGTGGACGTCGGGCGTTGTTTATCCACAACCGGTTTATCCACAACCGGCGCGACCGCACTGCGGCGCAGCAAGGCCCAGCGCCCGGCGTCTTCCATCCCGCCGACAAACGCTCCACGCCCGCGTCGGCTGCTGCGATTCTGGCGTTTGCTGGCCGGGGTGATCAGCGCCCGCAACCCGGCGAAACTGTCGGCGTTGACCAGTCCGGCACCGACCAGTTCCTGCAAGGCGATTTCCAGTTCCGAGCGCAGCAGATGGGCCTCGTGCATCAGCTCATCAAAAAACAGCGCGCCGTGCTGGCTGAGTGCTGCATGGACCTTTTGTGTTTTGGGCGACAACTCGTTGACCGGCGTCTGCTCGGTCAAGCTGCTCCACAACCCGACCTGATTACGCGGCAGCAGCAGAATCGGCGTGCTGCGCAATGCCGTGCCGGTGCTCTTGTTGCGCGCGGTCAGGCGGGTCCAGACCAGTTTGCCGCTGCGGCATAACTCATCCAGCCAGCTCGCCGAATAGTCTTTGAGCCGCGCCGGCAGAATGTCGCTGTCCCATGCCGAAGCGGCGGCGGGGTAGCCTTCGAACTGGCTGATGATCGCCGGCAACACTGCGCTGCCCTGGCCTCGGCTCATGCTGGAAAGATGCTGCCAGTCGAACAGAAAGCGCATGAAATCCTGCAACGCCACTGGCTCGATTTCCCGGCGCAGCCGTTTGACCGTGTAGCGATGAATCCGCGCCAGCAGATGCCGTTCGCACCATTCCTCTTCGCGGGCGCCGGGGCTGAATTGCCCGCGCAGCACGTAACCTTCGCGTTCCAGTTGGGCCAGGGCCTGAGTGACTTGAAGCGCCGGTAAACCGAGCGGTTCGGCAATCGCTTTCAGCGGCAATGGACCAAACGCACTGAGTCGCGCGCGGACCACTTCCAGCACCGCTTCGTCCGTCTCCCAGGTTTCATCGAAACCGGGCAACGCCTCCAACGACGGAAACAACATGGCCTGTGGATAAATCGCCCGTAGGCAGGTCAGTCGCTCCAGTGGCAGCCACAGCGATTGCTTGGCGTTGATCTGCAAACGGCTGGCGCGGCCACTGTCGGCCAGGGTGTTCAGCCATTCGAGCCAATTGGGGTTGGCCCGGGCCTCGGCGTCGGTGATGCACGCCAGGCTCATCAAGGCCTCATGCATTTCATCGAGGCCGGTTGGCGTTGGCCAGGCTTCGTCGCGCACCGCGGCAATCGCCTCGGCGTCCAGTGCACCGAGGTCGTCGGTGGACTGCGGATCGCTCCAGCGACGGTTGAGTACCGCCTGAGTACGGCGTTCTTCCAGCGGCGCGTCGTCGAGGAAGGTGTAGGGGCGGGCACTGAGGATTTCCGCCGCCATTGGCGAAGGCGCCGGCAGGTCGCGGCTGATCAGGCGTATATCGCCCTGTTCCATGCGCCGCAACAACGCCAGCCAGCCTTCGCTGTCCATGGCCTCGTGCAGGCAATCGTCGAGGGTTTGTTCCACCAGCGGATGGTCGGGAATCTCGCGCTCGCCGGCGAGGTTTTCCACGCAGGCGATCTGATCGGGAAACACGCTGGCGATCAGGTCTTCGCTTTTCATCCGCTGGATCTGCGGCGGCACTTTGCGGCCGCCGCTGTAGCGTGGCAGCGCGAGGGCGACCCCGGCATTCCAGCGCCAGCGTACGCCGAACAGCGGGGCTTCGAGCACCGCTTGAGTCAGGATATGTTCGGCGCTGTTGCTGTGCAGGTAGCGCCAGACGTCGTCCAGCTCGAAGCTGTGGCTGGTGGACAGCGACAACACGATGGCGTCCTCGCTGGCGGCGGCCTGCAATTCGAAGTTGAAGGTGCGGCAGAAACGCTTGCGCAGGGCCAGGCCCCAGGCGCGGTTGATGCGGCTGCCGAACGGTGAGTGGATGATCAGTTGCGTACCGCCTGACTCGTCGAAAAAGCGCTCCATCACCAGTGTGTCCTGGGACGGCAAGGCGCCGAGGGTCAGGCGGGCCCGGGCCAGGTAGTCGACCAGTTGCTCGGCGCTGGCGAGGTTCAGGCCGAGGGTGTCGGTCAGCCAGTCGAGGGCCGGTTGCAGATCGCCGGGTGTGGTGGCGAGCAGTTCATCGAGTTGCGCTTGCAGGCGGGCCACGGCGAACGACAGTTCATTGCTGCGACCGGGTGCTTCACCGAGCCAGAACGGAATGGTCGGCGGCTGGCCCTGAGCATCTTCGACCCGGACCTTGCCGGTTTCGACCCGCAGGATTCGATACGACGTATTGCCCAGCTGAAAGATATCCCCGGCGATGCTTTCCACCGCGAAGTCTTCGTTGACGCTGCCGATGTTCAGCCCCTGAGGCTCCAGCAACACGCTGTAGTCGGCGTTGTCGGGAATCGTCCCGCCGCTGGTCACGGCGGTCAGCTTGGCGCCCCGACGACCGCGCAAGGTGCGGCTTACGGCGTCCCGGTGCAGGTACGCGCTACGTATGCCCTGGCGACCGTTGTAGCCCTCGGCGAGCATGTGCAGCAGCGCCTGATAATGCTTTTCGTCGAGCTTGGCGTAAGGCGAGGCTTTACGCAGCGTCTCCAGCAATGCCTGCTCGTGCCATTCCTGGCAACTGACCTCGGCGATGATCTGCTGGGCCAGCACGTCCAGCGGCGCTTCGGGGATCAACAAGGTGTCGAGTTCGCCACGGCGCACGCAATCGAGCAAAGCGGCGCATTCGATCAGGTCGTCGCGGGTGGTGGCGAACAATCGGCCCTTGGGCGTGCCGCCGACCTGGTGCCCGGAGCGGCCGACCCGTTGCAGAAAACCGGCAATCGAGCGTGGCGAAGCGATCTGGCACACCAGGTCGACGTCGCCGATATCAATCCCCAGTTCCAGCGAGGCGGTGGCGATCAGCACTTGCAGCTCGCCGCGCTTGAGCCGTTGCTCGGCGTCCAGACGAAACTCCTTGGCCAGGCTGCCATGGTGGGCGGCCACCGCGTCTTTGCCGAGGCGTTCGCTCAAGTGTCGGCTCAGGCGTTCGGCCAGGCGCCGGGTGTTGACGAAAATCAGCGTGGTCCGGTGTTCGCGGGCGAGGGCGGCGAGGCGGTCATAGACCAGCTCCCACACGTCGTTGGCCATCACCGCTGACAACGGCACGGGCGGCACTTCGATATCGAGATCCCGTGGGCGGGCATGGCCGATGTCGATGATTTCGCAGTCGCGATCACCGCCAACCAAAAAACGCGATACCGCCTCGATGGGTTTTTGCGTGGCGGACAGGCCGATCCGCACCAACGGTTGCGGGCAAAGCGCTTGCAGGCGCTCCAGGCTCAGGGCCAGGTGACTGCCGCGTTTGCTGGCGGCGATGGCGTGGATTTCGTCGACGATCACCGTTTGCGTGGTGCCGAGCATTTTCCGGCCGGAGTCGGAGCCGAGCAGCACGTATAGGGATTCCGGAGTGGTCACCAGAATGTGCGGCGCGGTTTTGCGCATGGCCGAGCGGTCTTTTTGCGGCGTATCGCCGGTGCGCACGGCAGTGCTGATCGGCACGTCGGGCAGGCCCATCAGGCGTAACTGCTCGGTGATGCCGGCCAGCGGGTTTTGCAGGTTGATCCGGATGTCGTTGGACAGGGCCTTGAGCGGCGAAACGTAGACCACCAGGGTTTCGTCCGGCAGGCCATCCGGGTTTTCCAGGCCGCGATGGACCAGATCGTCGAGCACGGCCAGAAACGCGGTGAGGGTTTTGCCGGAGCCGGTGGGCGCGGCAATCAGCGTTGAACGGCGCTGGCGGATCAACGGCCACGCCCGGGCCTGGGCGGCGGTAGCCGTCGCGAAGGTGTTGCTGAACCAGGCGCTGACGGCGGGGTGGAAACCGTTCAGCGCGCTGTCTGCGGGGATGGGCAGGTTCATGAGCCAATTTATGCGGGTGGGGACGGGAAGTTGCAAGTACCGCTCAGGCTCTGTGTTGCTCCTGAGGCCAGTAGCGGCACCACAAATCCCCGGGAACTACACTTTACGGGTGACGGTTGCGCACTAAACCCGCAAAATGCAACGATTCCGGCAATTATTGAGGACATCGCCTGCGGGCGCTGTCGATAAAGCCATCGTTCCAATCAGACTGGGCCTGCTGACTCTATGCGAATGCGCCTTATGTTACTGGGCGGCGGAAATGCCCTTGGGCAGGCGCTGATTCGCCTCGGTGCGGAGGAAGACATCGGTTTCCTCGCCCCCCGCCCACCACAAGACGGCTGGGACGCCGCGAGCCTGACGCAACTGCTCGACGATACCCGTCCAGATGCGTTGATCAATCTCGCCTACTATTTCGACTGGTTCCAGGCGGAGACCGTCAGCGAACAGCGTCTGGCCGGGCAGGAGCGCGCCATCGAGCGTCTGGCCGAATTGTGCCAGCATCACAACATCGTGCTGGTGCAACCGTCGAGTTATCGCGTGTTCGATGGCTCCCGGGCGACCGCCTACAGCGAAAAAGACGAACCGGTACCGTTGGGCCTGCGCGGTCAAGCTTTGTGGCGCATTGAGCAAAGCGTGCGCGCCACTTGTCCACAGCATGTGTTGCTGCGTTTCGGCTGGCTGCTCGATGACAGCCCCGAGGGCACCCTCGGGCGATTCCTCGCCCGAGCCGAGAAAGCTGAAGAACTGCTGTTGGCGGATGATCGTCGCGGTAATCCGACGCCGGTGGACGACGCTGCCCGAGTGATCATTTCGGTGCTCAAGCAACTCGATTGTGCTGCGCCGCTGTGGGGCACCTACCACTACGCCGGGCATGAGGCGACCACACCGCTGGCACTGGGGCAGGCGATTCTCACTGAAGCGCGCGCCCTGCATCCGCTGGCCATCGAAGCGCCGACCGCCCAGGCTCACGCCGCGCGGCCCGACGCTGCCGAAGAACCGCAACACGCAGTGCTGGCCTGCAAGAAAATTCTGCACACCTTCGGGATCAAGCCCCGCGCCTGGCGCGCGGCACTCCCGGGCTTACTGGATAGGTTTTATCGCCATGGCTGACGGCCCTGTTTTAATCACCGGCGGCGCCGGTTTCATCGGTTCGCACCTGACCGATGCCTTGCTTGCCAAAGGTCATTCGGTGCGAATTCTCGATGACCTGTCCACCGGCAAGCGCAGCAACCTGCCGATGGACAATCCCCTCGTCGAACTGATCGAAGGCGATGTCGCTGATGCCGCCCTGGTGGCGCAGGCGATGCTCGGTTGCAGCGCGGTGGCGCATCTGGCCGCGGTGGCTTCGGTGCAGGCTTCGGTGGATGACCCGGTGAAAACTCACCAGAGCAACTTCATCGGCTCGCTGAACGTCTGCGAGGCCATGCGTCAGGCCGGTGTCAAACGCGTGTTGTACGCGTCCAGCGCAGCAGTCTATGGCAACAATGGCGAGGGCGAGTCGATCGACGAAGACACGCCCAAGGCACCGTTGACGCCATATGCGGTGGACAAGTTGGCGAGCGAGCATTACTTCGATTTCTATCGCCGCCAGCATGGTCTGGAACCGGTGATTTTCCGCTTCTTCAACATCTTCGGCCCGCGTCAGGATCCGTCTTCGCCATACTCCGGTGTGATCAGCATTTTCAGCGAGCGCGCGCAGAAAGGCCTGCCGATCACCGTGTTCGGTGATGGCGAGCAGACTCGGGATTTTGTCTACGTCGAGGATCTGGTGGACGTGCTGGTGCAAGCCATCGAGAAACCGCAGGTCGAGGTCGGCGCAGTGAATGTCGGCTGGAATCAGGCGACGACTCTCAAGCAGATGCTTGAAGCCCTTGAAGCCGTGGTCGGCAAGCTGCCGCCCGTTAGCTTTGGCCCGGCGCGTTCCGGTGACATCCGCCATTCACGAGCGAATAACCGGCGTTTGCTGGAGCGGTTCACCTACCCGGAGCAGACGCCGATGAGCGTTGGCCTGGCGCGGTTGTTGGGGCGCTGAGGTTTTACACAGTTGTGAAAAAGGCGCCTTGAAGGCGCCTTTTTTGTGTGTCGAATATGACCGATGCAGTTCCGTGGCGAGGGAGCTTGCTCCCGTTCGACTGCGCAGCAGTCGCCATCAATCTTGGGGCTGCTTCGCAGCCCAGCGGGAGCAAGCTCCCTCGCCACAAAAGCTGATCACATGTTGCTTAGAACTTGTAACCCAGACCGACCATGTAGATGAACGGATCGACGTCCACGTTCACCCGTGCGCGGGTGCCCGGAGCCACGGCGTTGTTTTCCACGGTGGCACGGGTGTCGATGTCGATGTAGCGCACCTGGGCGTTGATCATCACCTTATCGGTGAGCATGTAGTCGGCACCGACTTCCCAGGCCAGGCCCCAGGAGTTTTTCGCGTTGAAGTTGCTGAAGCCATTGGCGCTGGCTTCGCTGCTGACGTGCTCGTCGTAGATCCAGGTGTAGTTGATCCCGCCGCCGACATACGGCTGGAATGCGGACTTGGCATCCATCGGATAGTAGACCAGGCTCAGGGTCGGCGGCAGGTGTTTCAGGGTGCCGAGTTTGCCGTTGGCGGCGCCGAGCGCGGTGCCTTTGAGCTTCACGTCATGCTCGAACGGCGAGGCCGCGAGCAGTTCGATCCCCAGGTGGTTGGTGATCATGTAGGCGAAGTTCAGGCCCAGTTGCGTGTCGCTGCTCATGGTGGCCTTGCCACCCAGGTCGGCGCCCTTCAGCGGGCCTTGATCGACCTTGACGCTGGAGCTGTCGGCTGTCGGATTGACGGTGATCGCACCGGCCCGAACGATGATATTGCCAGCCTCATGGGCATGGGTGAGCGGGGCTGCGAGCGCGAGGGCAAGCAGCGAAGCGCTGAGCAGGGACTTGTGCATGGGGGCTCCAAAGGACGTTAAAAATGTTCGATGTCCAATGGTAGGGATCCAACTGATACGGTCTTTTGACTCAGCTCAACGAATCAGTGATGGCCCAGATTTTTGCGGAACCTTCGAGGGCCTCTTCGCGGGCAAGCCTCGCTCCTACAGGTTCAACATTGCCTTGTAGGAGCGAGGCTTGCCCGCGAAGGCGTCCTTTCATTCAACACCGAACTACCGGTGTTCACTCCGGCAGTTCATACACATAAATCTTCTGCGCCTCCATCTGATACCCGGCATCCGCCAATTCGCTGGTGGACGCCTTGACCTGCAACGCACCTTCGACCCAGTACGGCTGGTACAGCTCATCGAGCTTCACGCCGACTTCGCTTTTGACGTGCACGATCTGGTTCGACGGCGGAGGCGGTACGTGGATGCAGGCGCCGAAATACGGCACCAGCAGAAACTCCGTGGTGCGGCCTTCTTCACTGACCTCCAGCGGCACGATGTACCCCGGCAAGCGAATGTTCTGGCCATCGAGACTTTTCACCACCGGCGCGTTCGGCATGTCCTGTTTGGCGGCCGGGGCCGACTCCGCGGACAATGCGTCGCTCATCTTCGACAGGTCGTGCAGCGGCGTCATGTTCGGCACTTCCGGCGGGGCATCCGGCGGGATCATTTCCGACCAGGTCAGGTCTTTCGGCTCGGCCGCCCACAGCGGCAGAGCAACCAGCATCAACAGCGCAAGCAGAGCGCGGGGCATGTTCAACGTCCTCACAGGCGGATCGACAGGCCATCGGCCAAGGATTGGCGATAAGCGCGCCAGGCCGGCACGCTGCCCATCAGCAGCGCGGCGATCAGGATGCCACCGAGCAGCGTCCATTCATATTCGCTTGGCCAGGCCAGTGGCAGGTACAAACCGTAATTCGACTGCACGTAACCCTGCGCCACGGCGATGCCGACATACAGCAGCGCCACGCCGGCAATCACTCCCGACAGCGCCAGGGCAAACGCTTCCAGCACCAGTAAAGTCGCGATATGCCATGGCCGCGCACCCACCGAACGCAGAATCGCCATCTCCCGGCGCCGCTCGTTGAGGCTGGTGAGAATCGCCGTGAGCATGCCGATCAACCCGGTCAGCACCACGAACAGCGAGACGACGAACAAGGCTTTTTCCGCCGTGCTCATCAAACTCCACAGCTCCTGCAACGCCACACCCGGCAGGATCGCCAGCATCGGTTCGCCACGGAATTCGTTGATTTCACGTTGCAGCGCGAAGGTCGAAATCTTGTTGTTAAGGCCGAGCATGAACGCGGTGATTGCTTGCGGCGTCAGGTCCATGTTGCGCGCCTGATCGGCACTGACCCGACCGTTACCCCGCGCCGGTACACCGTTGTGCCAGTCGATGTGGATCGCTTCCATGCCGCCGAGGCTGATGTGCAGCGTGCGGTCCACCGGGGTGCCGGTGCGTTTGAGAATGCCGACCACGGTGAACGGTTTGTCGTCATGCTTGACCAGGCTGATCGCCGCCACGCCATGGGCCAGCACCAGTTTGTCGCCGAGTTTGTAGTGCAGCGCGTCGGCCACTTCGGCGCCGAGCACCACTTCGAACGGATCGCTGGCGAAGGCACGGCCGTCGGCCAGTTCCAGATGCTGTTGATGGCCGTACTGGTAATGCTCGAAGTACGCCTCAGTGGTGCCCATCACCCGATAACCACGATGGGAATCGCCGAGGGACATCGGGATCGCCCACTTCACTTTCGGGTTGTTGGCGAACTGCTCGAAGCTGTCCCAGCGGATGTTGTTGGTGGCGTTGCCGATGCGGAATACCGAATACAGCAGCAGGTTCACCGAGCCGGAACGCGCGCCAACGATCAGGTCGGTGCCGCTGATGGTGCTGGCGAAACTGGCCTTGGCCTCGGTGCGCACCCGCTCCACCGCCAGCAGCAGGCAGACCGACAGGGCGATGGCGAACGCGGTGAGGATCGCGGTGAAGCGACGGTTAGCGAGGCTGGCCATGGCTAGACGAAACAAATACATCTCAAACCTCGGACGGGGTGGCGGCGCGATTGAGATCGGCCAGCGACAGGTGGCGATCGAACAGCGGCGCGAGGCTCTGATCGTGGCTGACGAATAACAGGCTCGAGCCGGCTTCGCGGCATTCGGCGAACAGCAGGCGAATGAAGTTTTCGCGGGCGTCGTAATCCAGTGCCGAGGTCGGTTCGTCGGCGATCACCAGTTCCGGCTGACCGATCAACGCACGCGCGGCAGCGACCCGTTGCTGCTGGCCGATGGACAGCGAATCGGCGCGGCGGGCCAGAATGTTTTCGTCCTTCAGGCCCAGATGGGCGAGCAGGGTGGCGGCGGCCTGATCGACGCTGCCGTGGCGTTGTTTCGCCCGCTCGGCGCGCAGTTTCGAGAAGTGACAGGGCAGTTCGACGTTCTCCCGCACCGACAGAAACGGCAGCAAGTTGAACTGCTGGAAGATGTAGCCGGTGTGATCGACCCGGAAGTGGTCGCGAGCCCCGGCAGACAGTTCGGTCAATTCCTGGCCGAGCAGCCGGATGCTGCCGCGATCAGGCTTTTGCACACCGCCGAGCAAGCCGAGCAGGGTGGTCTTGCCGCTGCCGCTGGGGCCTTTGAGGAACAGGGTTTCACCAGGCTCCAGGCGAAACGCCGGGATGTCCAGCAACGGCGGGTGACCGGGCCAGCTGAAGCCCAGGTCGGACAATTCGATGAGTGCTTGGGTCATGGCGCCGATTTCATGAGGTTTGTCTCGACTTCACATTCAACATTACCCCCTGTAGGAGCGAGGCTTGCCCGCGAAGAGGCCAGTAGATCCAACAGAGATGTTGACTGACAGATCGCTTTCGCGGGCAAGACTCGCTCCTACAGGATTGGTGTCGGATCAGAATTTCAGGGCAGCCGCCTTGGCCGTCACCTCAACCCCTTGCTGCCCGCTCGGGCTGACCAGTTGTACCTGAATCTTCTGGGTAGCCGGGAACGTGTTGAAGACAGTCGCCAGGTCCAGGGTCTTCAGCGCGCCCGGGGCCGAGCAGCTGAATTGGTAACGGGCGTGGATTTCGCTGTGGTCATGTTGATGCTCGTGACCATCCTTGGCTTCTTCATGCTCATCGTCGGCATCCGGTTTGTCACCGAACAACGGGCTTTCCAGCTCCTGGGTCGCGACCACGCACCCGGCGGCTTTCGGCAGGTTGAACAGTGTCAGTGGTTTTTCCAGTTGGGCACGGACGGCGGCGACTTTGGCCTTGTCGGCATCGGTGGTGGCGGCGTGCTCGAAACCCACCAGGTTCATTGCCGGGCTTTCCAGCTCCAGCTCCAGGGTCTGGCCGTCCAGCGCCGCATTCAAGCGACCGACGCCGTGTTCGTGGGCACCGAGGCTGCCGTGCTCATGGTCGTGATCTTGCTCGACAGCCGCGTGGGCGACAGCCAGCGGTAACAAGGCAAACGGCAAAGCGAGCAGCAGACGGCGCATGACGGGTCTCCGAAAAGTAAAATGAAAAATTTGTTATGTAATCTTATAACGAAAGTGCCGAGAGTTTGACCGTCTGCTTGGCGTTGTGCAAGACCCATGGGAGCATGCGAGTCAGGTATGTGCTGGAGCAGACTTATGTTGCGAATACGCGGAAGCATCGGCGACTGGCCGGTGGATTTGACCCTTGAACTGGATGAGGGCGACTGGGCGCAGCTCGGTGCGCAGTTGCAGGCTGCCAAACCCGAGGCGAGTGCAACACCGGTCAAACCGGTGAATCAGGATGATGCGCTATGGCAGATCGCCAAAGAATTGCTGCGCAAGGCCGGGCAATTGAGTGGGCCGGATTTGCTGGAGCAACTGGAAGGGCTGACCGGCAGCGCAGCGGCGGGCAAGCGCTTGTTGGTGCGCTTGCGCCACTGCGCAGAGGTCAAAGTAGTGAGCGGCGGGGATACGCCGCTCTACAGCTGGATCGAGTAAGCCGCAAAAAAGAGCTTAATAGAGCGCGGCAAACAGCTTGCGACGGTACGTGGTCACCAACGGGTGATCGTTGCCCAGCAGTTCGAACACTTGCAGCAAGGTCTTGTGTGGCAAGCCTTCGCTGTAGCTGCGGTTGCGGACGAACAGTTTCAGCAACGCATCCAGCGCCGCGTCGTATTGCTGACGGGCCAGTTGCTGGATCGCCAACTGATAGACCGCCTCATCATCCTGCGGATTTTTCGCCAGGCGTGCTTTCAGGTCTGCCGCATCCGGCAAATCCCTGGCCTGGCCGAGAAACTGGATCTGCGCCTTGGCGCCGGCCAGCGCGGCCTTGTGTTCATCGGTCTTGACCGCGTCGAGTACGGCTTGCGCTTCACTCAGCTCGCTGCGCTCGGTAAGGCAGCGGGCGTAGAGGATCAGTGCCTTGGCATTGGTGTTGTCTTCAGTCAGCAAGATTTTGAGCGTGGCTTCGGCGTCGGCGAAACGGCCTTCATCGAACAGCGCCTGAGCCTGTTCAAACGGGTCGGCGGCGGCTGGAGGCGGCATTTGCACATGAGGTTCGAGCATCGTGCGCACAGCGGATTCCGGTTGCGCACCGGCAAAACCGTCCACCGGCTGACCGTCCTTGAACAGCACCACGGTCGGCAGGCTGCGAATGCCGAAACGCGCAACAATGTCTTGCTCGATGTCGCAGTTGACCTTGGCCAGCAGCAACTCACCCTGATAGCTCTCGGCGATGGTTTGCAGCATCGGCATCAAGGCCTTGCACGGCGCACACCATTCGGCCCAGAAATCCACCAGTACCGGTTTGTGGAAAGAGTTCTCGATCACCGACTGGTCGAAATCGGCAGTCGTGGCGTCGAAGATGTACGGCGTTTCCTGACTCATGGGGGATCTCGTAAAAGCGTGGATGAGGCCACTATAAGGCTTGGTGGGGGGCGGCTGAAAGCGGGGTGATCATTGAGTGATGTGCTGCCAGGCAGGACGTCTTCGCGGGCAAGCCTCGCTCCTACAGGTCCGCGCTGATTTCGAAATCGCCACCCAACCCTGTAGGAGCGAGGCTTGCCCGCGAAGCTTTTTGCTAACCGCGCCGCGCGTGGTAAAGGCTCACATGCCGAAACTCTTCGGGTTCGGCCAGGTCCGGCAAGGTCATCGCCTGCAGCATCTCGATGCGCTGATACAGCGGATGGCGAAAATCCCGCACCCGTGAATCCGCCACCAACGCTTCCCGGCCACGGCTGAGAAACTCGTCGAGTAGCGGCAGATTTTCCCGGTCGTACAACACGTCGGCCACCAGAACCAGATCAAATCGATCCGCTTCGGCGAAAAAATCCGTCGAGTAGCGCAGCTGCACATCATTGAGTTCGGCATTCGCCCGACACGCGGCAATCGCCAGCGGGTCCAGGTCACAGGCCACCACTTCCAGCGCCCCGGCCTTCACGGCCGCAATCGCAGCCACGCCGGAACCGGTGCCGAAATCCAGCACCCGTTTGCCTACGACCCAGTGCGGGTGTTCGGCGAGATAGCGGGCCACGGCCAGCCCACTGGCCCAGCAGAAACTCCAGTACGGCGGCTCGTGGAGAATCCGCCGGGTTTCTTCGGGGCTGAAAGCGCGGTCCATGTTGTCGCCGTCGATCAGCCAGAGTTTCAGCTCGGTGCCCGGCAATTCACAGGCTACAAGCTGTGCGTCACCGAGCAGTTCACCCAACGCCTGTTGCAGGCCGAGCGGTGCAATCATGGCGCTTTGACGAATTGCAACTGACCCAGGGCCTGGGTCGTCGGCTGGGTGATGAGTTGCGCCGGCAGATGCAGAATCAACTGCCCGGACTGGCTGGCGCGGCCGCGCAGTTCAACGCGAGCGCCAACCGGGAAGGATTCAGGGTTGAAACGCAGGCGAAACGGCAACACCTGATTGGTGCCAATCAGGTTGGCACTGGCGAGCAATTGTTGCGGGCGATCCTTTTCGTCGATCACCAGCAGCGCCAGTTCGACTTCGGCGTCGGCCGGCACGCCCATCAGGGTGCCACTGATTTCACGTTGGTAAGCCGGCAGCGGGCCGAGCTCGGCAGACGCCTTGGCCTTCTTCTGCGCCTGTTGCGGCGCTGGGCCTGGTGTTGGTGGCTGGGGCTTGGGTGCATCGCTGCCACAGGCCACCAGCAGGCTGAAAAGACTGAGCAAAACGAGCGGTCGTAACGACATTGGCGGCTCCAGCAAGGTGAAAACATTATAGCCCGTCTGTATACCGCAAACCCTATGGCTTGTCTTGCCACGGGGATGCGCTACCATGGCCCTCCCATTTTTTGTTGCCTGCCACCATGCACTGTCCCTTCTGCGGTGCCAACGACACCAAGGTCATCGACTCGCGTCTGGTCGCCGAGGGCGAACAGGTGCGCCGCCGGCGTGAATGCCTGGCCTGCGGCGAACGCTTCACGACGTTCGAAACCGCTGAACTGGTGTTGCCGCGCCTGATCAAAACCGACGGCAGTCGCCAGCCGTTCGACGAAGAAAAACTTCGTGCCGGCATGCAGCGAGCGCTGGAGAAGCGCCCGGTGAGTGTCGAGCGCCTGGAATCGTCGCTGGTGCACATCAAACACAAGCTGCGCGCCACTGGTGAGCGCGAGGTCAAATCCCTCGTGGTCGGCGAACTGGTGATGGCCGAGCTGAAAAAGCTTGATGAAGTCGCCTATATCCGCTTCGCTTCGGTGTACCGACGCTTCCAGGACCTCAACGAGTTCCGCGAAGAGATCGATCGCCTCGCCCGTGAACCGGTGAAAGAATGACCACCTCCCCGGAACAAGCCATCCTCGACGCCCATTACATGGCCCGTGCCCTGGAACTGGCGCGCAAAGGTCATTACACGACGCACCCCAA
This sequence comes from Pseudomonas sp. GW821-FHT03E01, assembly GCF_059420765.1. NCBI lineage: Bacteria > Pseudomonadati > Pseudomonadota > Gammaproteobacteria > Pseudomonadales > Pseudomonadaceae > Pseudomonas > Pseudomonas sp. GW821-FHT03E01. The sequence goes on from NZ_JBWKUI010000010.1 coordinate 73,130, forward strand.
CCCGCGGGTTGGCTGCGTGGTGGTGCGTGACGGGCAGATTGTCGGCGAAGGCTGGCATGTGCGCGCCGGCGAGCCCCATGCCGAAGTCCACGCCTTGCGTGCCGCCGGCGACAAGGCGCGAGGCGCCACGGCTTACGTGACCCTGGAACCGTGCAGCCACCACGGCCGTACGCCGCCCTGCGCCGATGCACTGGTGAATGCCGGTGTGGCGCGCGTCGTTGCGGCGATGCAGGACCCGAACCCGGAAGTTGCCGGTCGCGGTCTGCAACGTCTGGCCCAGGCGGGAATCGCCACCGAAAGTGGCGTGCTGGAAGGTGAGGCGCGCAAGCTCAATGAAGGCTTCCTCAAGCGCATGGAACACGGCTTGCCGTTCGTGCGGGTCAAGTTGGCCATGAGCCTCGACGGTCGCACAGCGATGGAAAGCGGCGAGAGCCAATGGATTACCGGCCCGGCGGCGCGCTCGGCGGTACAACGGCTGCGCGCGCAGGCCAGCGTGGTGCTGACCGGCGCCGACACGGTGCTGGCGGACAATGCCCGCTTGACCGTGCGTGCCGATGAATTGGGCCTCGATCCCGAACAAACCGCCTTGGCCATGAGCCGTCCGCCACTGCGCGTGCTGATCGACGGTCGCCTGCGGGTGCCTCTGGACGCGCCGTTTTTCAAGGCTGGTCCGGCGTTGGTTGCGACGTGCATGGCGATCGAAGAGCAATACGCCAACGGTCCGGAGTGCCTGATCGTGGCGGGCGACGATGGCCAGGTCGACCTGCGCAAGTTGCTGGTTGAACTGGCTGCCCGTGACGTCAACGAGGTGCTGGTCGAAGCCGGTCCGCGTCTGGCCGGGGCGTTTGCTCAGCAAGGGTTGGTGGACGAGTTCCAGATTTTCATTGCCGGCAAGTTTCTCGGCTCCACGGCGCGACCGTTGCTGGACTGGCCGCTGGCGCAGATGAAAGATGCGCCCGAGCTCAAAATTACCGAAATCCGCGCGGTTGGCGATGACTGGCGAGTCATTGCCATACCTGTCCCAACGGTCAGCGTATAATTCCCGGCTGCAGCCCAGAAGGCCCTGTTCTCGAGGAGGACTCCATGTTTACCGGCATCATCGAATCCATCGGCAGTATTCGTGCATTGACCCCAAAAGGCGGAGATGTGCGGGTTTACGTAGAAACCGGCAAGCTCGACCTGAGCGACGTCAAACTGGGCGACAGCATTGCCGTCAACGGCGTGTGCCTGACGGCGGTTGAACTGCCGGGCAATGGCTTTGCGGCGGACGTCAGTCGCGAAACCCTCGACTGCACCGCCATGAATGACCTCAAGAGCGGCAGCCCAGTGAATCTGGAAAAAGCCCTGACCCCGACCACCCGCCTCGGTGGGCACTTGGTCAGCGGTCACGTCGATGGTGTCGGCGAAGTGGTCTCGCGCAGCGACAATGCCCGCGCCGTGGAATTTCGCATCCGTGCGCCGAAAGAACTGGCCAAGTACATCGCCCATAAAGGTTCGATCACCGTCGACGGCACCAGCCTGACGGTGAACGCGGTCGATGGCGCCGAATTCCTGCTGACGATCATTCCGCACACCCTGAGTGAAACCATCATGGCTTCTTACAAGCCAGGTCGCCGGGTGAACCTGGAAGTGGACTTGCTGGCACGTTATCTGGAACGCCTGCTGCTGGGTGACAAAGCTGCTGAACCGGGCTCATCACAAAAGTCTGGCGGCACTATTACTGAAAGCTTTCTGGCCCAAAACGGCTACCTCAAATCCTGACTCAAGGGGGTGCCTTGTGGCGCTCAATAGCATCGAAGAACTGGTTGAAGACATCCGCCAAGGCAAGATGGTCATCCTCATGGATGACGAAGACCGCGAGAACGAAGGCGACCTGATCATGGCCGCCGAGTGCTGCAAGGCTGAGCACATCAACTTCATGGCCAAGCACGCCCGTGGCCTGATCTGCATGCCAATGAGCCGCGAGCGCTGCGAACTGCTCAAGCTGCCATTGATGGCGCCACGCAACGGTTCCGGCTTCGGCACCAAGTTCACCGTGTCCATCGAAGCCGCCGAAGGCGTGACCACCGGTATCTCCGCGGCCGACCGTGCGCGTACCGTACAAGCCGCTGCCGCCAAAGACGCCAAGGCTGAAGACATCGTCAGCCCCGGCCACATCTTCCCGCTGATGGCCCAGGCCGGCGGCACCCTGGCCCGCGCCGGCCATACCGAAGCGGCCTGCGACCTGGCGCGCATGGCCGGTTTTGAACCGAGCGGTGTGATCTGCGAAGTGATGAACGACGACGGCACCATGTCCCGTCGCGCCGAACTCGAAGCGTTTGCCGCCGAGCACAACATCAAGATCGGCACCATTGCCGACCTGATCCACTACCGGATGATCCACGAACGTACCGTTCAGCGGATTGCCGAGCAGCCATTGGACAGCGAACTGGGCCAGTTCAACCTGGTGACCTATCGTGATTCGGTGGAAGGCGACGTGCACATGGCCCTGACCCTGGGCAACGTGTGCGCCGAAGAACCGACCCTGGTTCGGGTGCACAACATGGACCCGCTGCGTGACCTGCTGATGGTCAAGCAACCGGGCCGCTGGAGCCTGCGCGCCGCCATGGCCGCGGTTGCCGAGGCTGGCAGCGGTGTGGTGCTGTTGCTCGGTCACCCGCTCGATGGCGACGTGTTGCTGGCGCACATCCGCGAAACCGCCGACCACCTGGCGGTGAAAAAGCCGACCACCTACAGCACTGTGGGTGCCGGTTCGCAGATCCTTCGGGACCTGGGCGTGCGTAAAATGCGCCTGATGTCTGCGCCGATGAAATTTAATGCGATATCCGGTTTCGATCTGGAAGTTGTAGAATACGTGCCCTCCGAATAATGACCGGTTGTTTCCAGTCCTTGATTCGCGGCTAACACATCACTGAGGGATGCGTAGAAAACGCGTCCCGGCTCTTTAAGAGATCTAACGAATGACCCTGAAGACCATCGAAGGTACCTTCATCGCCCCTAAAGGCCGCTACGCTCTGGTAGTGGGCCGTTTCAACAGCTTCGTGGTTGAAAGCCTGGTCAGCGGTGCAGTTGATGCCCTGGTTCGCCATGGCGTGAGCGAAAGCGACATCACCATCATCCGTGCGCCTGGCGCCTTCGAAATCCCGCTGGTTGCGCAGAAAGTCGCTCAGAAGGGCGAGTTCGCGGCAATCATCGCCCTGGGCGCGGTCATTCGTGGCGGTACTCCGCACTTCGAATACGTGGCTGGCGAGTGCACCAAGGGCCTGGCCCAGGTGTCCATGGAGTTCGGCGTACCGGTCGCTTTCGGCGTACTGACCGTTGATTCCATCGAACAAGCCATCGAACGTTCCGGCACCAAGGCCGGTAACAAAGGTGCTGAAGCTGCCCTGTCCGCTCTGGAAATGGTCAGCCTGCTGGCGCAGTTGGAGGCCAAGTGATTAGCGACGATAGCGATCGTTTCAACCCGCGCGATCCAAAGCCTGCGGATGCCGGCAAGCCATCGAAAAGCGCAAAGCGTCGCGAGGCCCGTCAGCTCGCGACCCAGGCGCTGTACCAATGGCACATGGCCAAGCAGTCGCTGAACGAGATCGAAGCGCAGTTCCGGGTCGATAACGATTTTACCGATGTCGATGGCGCGTACTTCCGCGAAATCCTGCACGGGGTTCCGCAGTTCAAGACCGAGATCGACACCGCGCTCAAGCCTTGCCTGGACTTGACCATCGAAGAGCTGGACCCGGTTGAACTGGCGGTTCTGCGCCTGTCCACCTGGGAACTGCTCAAGCGTGTCGACGTGCCGTACCGCGTGGTGATCAACGAAGGTATCGAACTGGCCAAGGTCTTCGGTTCCACCGACGGCCACAAGTTCGTCAACGGTGTGCTCGACAAGCTGGCCCCGCGTCTGCGTGAAGCCGAAGTGAAGGCGTTCAAGCGCTGATTGGCGCTTGAACTGCCATTGCCATGGGTGAGTTTGAGCTGATCCGCAACTTCTTCGCCGCCGCGCCTTGCGCGCAGGGCGGTGAAGGCGTTGCCCTCGGGATCGGCGACGACTGCGCCTTGCTGGCTGTTCCTCCCGGGGAGCAGTTGGCGATTTCTACCGATACGCTGGTGGCCGGTGTGCATTTCGCCGACCCCTGCGATCCGTTTCTGCTCGGCCAGCGCTCGCTGGCCGTGGCCGTCAGTGACCTGGCCGCCATGGGCGCCACCCCCGTTGCCTTTACCCTTGCCTTGACCTTGCCGACCGGGACTTCCGATTGGCTGGAAGCGTTCGCCCGTGGTTTGAACCTCATGGCGCAGAATTGCCGTGTGGCACTGGTGGGCGGCGATACTACTCGCGGGCCGTTGAGCCTGACCATGACCGTGTTCGGCCGGGTGCCGACCGGTCTGGCGTTGACCCGCAGCGGCGCACGGCCGGGCGATTTACTCTGTGTGGGCGGTGAGCTGGGTAACGGCGCGGGCGCATTGCCGCTGGTGCTCGGCCAGCGGACAGCGGACGCGGCCATCGCCGAGCCATTGCTGGCCCATTACTGGTCGCCGCAACCGCAACTGGCGTTGGGCCAGGCGTTGCGCGGCAGGGCCACGGCGGTGCTGGACATCTCCGATGGCTTGCTCGCCGACTGCGGGCATATTGCCCTGGCGTCGAAAGTCGGGATTCGGGTAGAGCGCAGCAGGCTGCCGTTGTCGAAGGCGCTGCTGGCTTTCCTCGGTCAATCCGACGCGGAGCAAGCCGCCCTGAGTGGCGGTGACGATTACGTGCTGGCCTTCACCTTGCCGCCTGCCGAGTTGCCATCGTTACTGGCGGACGGCTGGCCGATCCATGTGCTCGGGCAGGTGGTTGCAGGGCAGGGCGTGATTCTGCTGGACGCCGACGGACACGACATCACCCCGCCAATCCGGGGTTACCAACATTTTCGGGAGACACCGTGACAGATCATCCCAAACAGGTTCCGTCGGAGTTCGTACCGCCGTCGGTCTGGCGCAATCCGTGGCATTTCCTGGCGTTCGGCTTCGGCTCGGGCACCCTGCCAAAAGCGCCGGGCACCTGGGGTTCGTTAGTGGCGTTACCCTTTATTCCGTTGTGGCAGATGCTGCCCGACTGGGGCTACTGGCTGATGCTCGGCATCACCATGCTGTTCGGCTTCTGGCTGTGCGGCAAGGTCGCCGACGATTTGCGCGTGCACGACCATGAAGGCATCGTCTGGGACGAAATGGTCGGGATGTGGATCACCCTGTGGCTGGTGCCGCAAGGTTGGTATTGGTTGTTGGCGGGGTTCCTGATGTTCCGCTTCTTCGACATCCTCAAGCCGTGGCCGATTCGCTGGATCGACCGGCATGTGCACGGTGGCGTCGGGATCATGCTCGACGACGTGCTTGCGGGGGTGTTCGCGTGGTTGGCGATGCAAGGGCTGGTCTGGCTTTTCGCCTGAAGGCTACAGTCGAGGACGAAAGATGGCTCGCTGGTTGATGGTGATGGTTTTCGCGACGTTTTGCTCGTTCGCCCAGGCGGGGGATGCACCGACGACGCCGTCCGTGATTCACCTGGCCAGCGAAGCGTGGGAAGACTTTACCGCCGCCGATGGTCGTGGTTTGGGCTGGGACGTGTTGCGCGAAGTGTTCGAGCCTGCGGGCGTCAAACTGGATATTCGAATCGAACCGTATACGCGCGCCACGGGCCTGGCACAGCGTGGCGAAGTGGACGCGTGTGTCGGTGCCTATCGGGATGAAGTCAGTGACGTGCTCTATCCGCGCTGGAGTTTCGATACCGATCCGATCTATGCACTGGGCCTGGCCACCAATCCGGCGCCGACCCCGGAAAATCTGGGCAATTACCGTTTGGCCTGGGTACGCGGCTACAAGTACCAGGCTTACCTGCCCAACGTGCAGCGCTATAACGAAGTCGCGCGGCGTACCGGGATTCTGCCGATGCTGATCCACAACCACGTCGACTACTACATTGACGCGCTGGACGAGGTTAACTCTATCGTCAGCCGAGCCAAGGATCCGTCGCAGTTCCGCCGCACGCACATCGCGGATTTACCGCTGTACCTGTGCTTCGCCGATACCCCTCGGGCACGGCAGTTGATGGTGCTGTTCGACCAGCGTATGGAATTGCTGGTAAAAAGCGGTCAGCTGAAACCGGTCTTCGAACGCTGGAAACAGCCCTATCCGTTCGGCTCGAAATGAAAACGTTCAATGCGGGCGCGGGGCAGATATCAAACTTTTTGATCGTTATGGCCGATAATTCAGCCTAAGCGTCTGTAGGAACGTGCTGTTACAATGCCGCCTCTGCGAATCTTCAGTACTTATAGATCAGGAGCACACCGGTGCCTGTCGTTTTTGTCGCCGCTTCCAAGCTGCCAACGCCTTTTGCGCAATTCACCATGCACGGCTTTCTCGATGAAGAGAACGGGCGTGAGCACGTGGTGCTGAGCCTGGGTGAGATCGCCGACGGTGCTCCGGTACTCGGTCGGTTGCACTCCGAATGCCTGACCGGCGATGCCTTGTTCAGCCAGCGTTGCGACTGTGGTTCGCAACTCGAGGCGGCGTTGCAGGCGATCGCCCGTGAAGGCCGTGGCGTATTGCTCTACTTGCGTCAGGAAGGCCGTGGCATTGGCCTGCTGAACAAGATCCGCGCTTATGAATTGCAGGACGGCGGTGCTGACACCGTTGAAGCCAACGAGCGTCTGGGTTTCGCCGCCGATCAGCGCGACTACGCCATGTGCCTGCCAATGCTGGAGCATCTGGGCGTGAAATCCCTGCGACTGATGACCAACAACCCACGCAAGGTCAAAGCCTTGACTGACATGGGCATCGTGGTTGCCGAGCGCGTGCCGTTGCACACAGGGCACAACCCGCATAACAAACTCTACCTGGCGACCAAGGCCAGCAAGCTCGACCACATGATGGGCAACGAGCACCAGGGCGAGGCTGACAGGGCGTGACCCGCGGTCAGGTACGGCGACGACTGGCCGTCAACTGGTGGCAATATCTGGCGTTGGCCTTGCTGCCGCTGTTCGTGGTCAATGGCTTATTCGGCCAAAGCGAGGCGATTCTGCCGGTGCTGGCCATGCCGTTTTTCATTGCCGGTGTGGCGTCGATGTTTGTCAGCCTGAAGTTCTTTGGCGGTTACAAACATGCGCTGATCGCGACCCAAAAAGCCCTCGATACCCCTGAAGAACCCGCCGCCTGGATCGCCCTGGCCGCGAAACGCCGTGCTGCGTTTCTGGTCGCCGGCCTGCCCGCCTGGATCGGCGCACTGGCAGTCTTCGTTGGTCTGGAAGCCGTGCCGCTGATGCTGCTGGCGTTGTCGACGGTGGTGCTGTTCTACCTCTACCGTATCCCGCGTCAACTCGGCTGATGCGATGCGTCTGGCTGGCAGTCCTGTTGCTGGCCATCGGTGGTCCGGCAGCTGCGGCCGAGCGGGTTGTCAGCCTGGCACCGTCGCTTTCCGAAATCGTGATTGAACTGAATTCGGCTGACCTGCTGGTCGGAGTGCTGGATGCCGGTGAGCGTCCGGCCGAGCTCAAAGACATTCCTTCGGTGGGCCGCTACGGTCAGTTGGACATCGAACGGTTGCTCAGCCTCAAACCTGATTTACTGCTGCTCTGGCCGGGCAGTGTGGGGCCGGCTCAGCGTGAACAGCTCAAACGGCTGAACATTCCCACCTATGTCGCCGAACCGCATAACCTCGAACAACTCACTGTGCAGATCGAAGCGATAGCCACGCAACTCGGGCGAGCGGAGCGGGGCGTTGCATTGGCCAAAAAACTGCGTCAGCGACTCGACTCCTTGCGCCAGCGCTATCGAAGGGACGAGCCGCTGCGGGTGTTTTATCAAGTCTGGGATCGGCCGCTGTACACCGTGGGCGGAAGGCAGATCATCAGTGATGCGCTACAGGTTTGCGGGGCAAGCAATGTGTTTGCCGACCTGCCACAGCCTGCACCGCAGGTCAGTGTGGAGGCGGTGTTGCAGCGCAACCCCGAGGTGATTCTGGCCAGCGATCAGGCGCAGCTCGAGGCGTGGAAGGCTTGGCCCCAGGTGACGGCGGTGGCGCAGGGGCAATTGCTGTTAGTGACGGATAAAGGCCTGGAACGACCGAGTGGGCAGATGATCGAAGCGACGGCCAAGCTCTGTCAGTTGATCGCACCCGATCTTTAACCTGTGGCGAGGGAGCAAGCTCCCTCGCCACAGGGTTTTGCATGTAGCCAGAGAATCAGATATTCAGCAATTGCAGGCGCTGACGCACCGCCTCTTCGATCCCGGCTTCATCCAGCCCGCATTCGGCGAGCATTTGCGCAGGCTTGGCGTGTTCGACATAGATGTCTGGCAAGCCCAGGTGCAGCACCGACTTTAGGATGTTCTCGCGGGCGAGGAACTCGCTGACCGCGCCACCGGCGCCGCCCATGATCGCGTTCTCTTCGACGGTCACCAGCAATTGGTGGCTGCCGGCGATTTCGCGAACCAGTGCTTCGTCGAGCGGTTTGACGAAACGCATGTCGACGACCGTCGCATCCAGCTTCTCGGCGACTTTCAGTGCCTCGGCCAGTTGCACGCCGAACACCAGCAGGGCGACTGTGCTGCCCTGGCGACGAACCACGCCCTTGCCGATTTCAATCGGTTCGAGGTCTTTCGCGATCGGTGCATTCGGGCCGGTGCCACGCGGGTAACGCACCGCCGCCGGGCCGCTGTACAGGTGGCCGGTGCTGAGCATTTTGCGCAGTTCGTTTTCGTCGCTCGGGGTCATCACCAGCATGCCGGGGATGCAACGCAGGAACGACAGGTCGAAGCTGCCTGCGTGCGTCGGGCCGTCTTCGCCCACCAGGCCGGCGCGGTCGATGGCGAACAGTACGTCGAGGTTTTGTACCGCGACGTCATGAATCAGCTGGTCGTAACCGCGTTGCAGGAAGGTCGAATAGATCGCCACCACCGGTTTGGCGCCTTCACAGGCCATGCCGGCTGCCAGGGTCACGGCGTGTTGCTCGGCAATCGCCACGTCGAAATAGCGCGTCGGGAAGCGTTCGCTGAAGGCCACCAGGTCGGAGCCTTCCTTCATCGCCGGGGTGATCCCGACCAGGCGCGGATCGGCTGCGGCCATGTCGCACAGCCACTCACCAAACACACCGGAATATTTCGGCCCGCTGGCTTTTTTCGGCGCGGCGGCCGGAGCGTCCAGCGGTTCGAGTTTGGTAATGGCGTGGTAACCGATCGGGTCGACTTCCGCCGGGGCGAAGCCTTTGCCCTTCTTGGTGACCACGTGCAGGAATTGCGGGCCTTTCAGATCGCGCATGTTGCGCAGGGTGGCGATCAGGGTCGGCAGGTCGTGGCCATCGATCGGGCCGATGTAGTTCCAGCCCAGCTCTTCGAACAGCGTGCCAGGGACCAGCATGCCTTTGGCATATTCTTCCGTGCGACGGGCGATTTCCCAGGCGCCGGGCAGGCGCGACAGGACCTTTTTGCTGCCTTCGCGCATGCTTGCGTAAGTGCGGCTGGAAAGGATTTTCGCCAGATAGTTCGACAACCCGCCGACGTTGCGCGAGATCGACATATCGTTGTCGTTGAGGATCACCAGCATGTTGGCGTCCACTTCCGGCGCGTGGTTCAGCGCCTCGAAGGCCATGCCAGCGGTCAGTGCGCCGTCGCCGATCACCGCGATTGCCTTGCGATCACTGTGTTGCAGGCGGGCGGCAATGGCCATGCCCAGCGCTGCGCTGATCGAGGTGCTGGAGTGGCCGACGCCAAAGGTGTCGTACTCGCTCTCGGAACGACGCGGGAAGGCGGCGATGCCATCCTTCTGGCGCAGGGTGCTCATGCGCGCGCGACGGCCGGTGAGGATTTTGTGCGGATAGGCCTGATGACCCACGTCCCACACCAGCCGGTCGTCCGGGGTGTCGAAAACGTAGTGCAACGCGATGGTCAGCTCGATCACGCCCAGGCCGGCACCGAAATGCCCACCGGTCTGGCCGACCGTGTAGAGCAATTCCAGGCGCAACTCATCAGCCAGGGTTTCCAGCTCGGCTTCGCCTAACCGGCGCAGGCCGTCCGGCGTGTTGGCACGGTCGAGCAGGGGCGTGGTCGGGCGCTTACGGGGAATCTCATGAAACGTCGTGGGCATCAGGCGAATCGTTATAGGTATAAAAGATGCGGCAGTTTACCTGATGCATCGCCCCCTGCCCACGCGTTGGTCTTTTTTGGCGGATACGCCGTCAGTTGCGGCGGTCAACGATGTACCGGGCCAGATCGCGCAAGGGCTCGGCTGCCGCGTCAAACGGTCGCAATGCGTGCAGGGCCTGGTCGCGCAGTTCCAGAGCGTAGGCCTTGGCCACGTCGAGACCGAGCAGTGCCGGGTAGGTCGGCTTGTCCCGGGCGATGTCGGCGCCCTGGCGTTTACCTAGGGTGGCGGTGTCACTTTCGACGTCGAGAATGTCGTCCTGGACCTGAAATGCCAGGCCGATGGCCTGTGCATAACTTTGCAGCGACTTCAGTTCGTCCTTCTCGGCACGGCCACTGGCCAGGGCACCGAGTTTGACGCTGACTTCGATCAACGCGCCGGTCTTGTGCCGATGCATGTATTCAAGGGCTTTTTGATCGAGCTTCAGTCCCACCGAGCCAAGATCGATGGCTTGCCCGCCGACCATGCCCGCCGGGCCTGCCGCCAGCGCCAGGGCGCTGACCATCTGCAGCCGGGTTTCGGTATCCGACGAGCTCAGGCGTGGGTCGAGCAGGGCGCTGAAGGCCAGGCTCTGCAAACCGTCGCCGGCGAGAATCGCGCAGGCTTCGTCGAATTTCTTATGGGTGGTCGGCTGGCCGCGACGCAGGTCGTCATCGTCCATGGCCGGCAAATCGTCGTGCACCAGCGAATAGGCATGGATCAGCTCAACCGCGCAGGCTGCGCCGTTGGCTTGCTCGGCCTTGCCGCCCAGCGCTTCACACGCGGCGTAGGCCAGCAGCGGACGTACGCGCTTGCCGCCATTCATCACGCTGTAGCGCATGGCTTCATAGAGGCGGGCGAGCTCAGGGCTCGGCGGGTTGAACAGGATTTCCAGTGCTGCATTGACGCGGGCCTGGCTGGCTGCCGAATACGCTGCAATCATTCTGGCTGATCCGCGTCGAAGGGTTCCTCGGCCAACTCGCCATCACGCTCGAGCAGCACTTGAACCTTCTGCTCGGCCTGGGCCAGCGCCGCCTGGCAATCACGGGTCAGCCCGATGCCCTGCTCGAAAGCGGTCAGCGAGTCTTCCAGCGACAATTCGCCGTTCTCCAGACGCTCCACCAGCGTTTGCAGGTCAGCGAGGGATTGTTCGAAATCCAGTGCAGCTTTTTTGCGGGCCATGGCGGCTATTTCCGGTTGACGTTAAACCGGCGCGACACTAGCAGACATGGGGGGTATGGGCAAATGAGCTGGGCCATTTGGAGCAGCAGTTCCGGGGTGACAACACACCTTGGGGCGAGGGAGCTTGCTCCCGTTCGGCTGCGCAGCAGTCGCGAGCCTCTGGACACGGTAGGCCTGAATAAACGCGATGTATGGTTTTGGGGCCGCTACGCTACCCAGCGGGAGCAAGCTCCCTCGCCACAGATGTATGTCGTCTATATAGGTTGTGTGGATTATTCGGCTCACTTTATGAGCCGAATAAGATCGCTATTCGGCTCACGCCCAACAAACACCGTGATTCTCACCGCAAATATAGATGTATCCGATTGTTAAAAAACTGCCGAATGGCTAATCTTCGCGCCTTCAACGACCCTATATTCAGGGTCTTCTGACGAAACGCAGTTTTTTTGATCTGTAACGCGCCGAGGATCAGGCGCCAGGTTTCGTTATGCATGGCAGGAGGCGTCACATGCGTTGGGTTCTTTCACTGCTGATTACGCTGGTCTGCGCTCAAGTGGCGCGGGCCGAGCCCACGGCCGAGCTATCGGAACCGGTGGGTGGTTGGCGCTATCACGGCTTGCTGGACCGCAGTGAAAACCCTCGCGTCGCCTATCCCACACCGCCCATCGACCGGGGCGTGCAGCGCAATCGCACAATGATCGAAGGCCAGCTCAAGGCCCTCGGCACGCTCCGTCCGCCCCACAGCCTGGCGGTCAACGGCAATCCCCTGAATCTGTACACCGACGATCAAGGGCGTTTTGCCCGCCCGTATGCGTTCGGCGCCGGTTCCAACAGCGTCGAAGTGCGCAGTTCCGAGGGCAAGTCGCTCAAGCGCGTTCAATTCTATGAAGCCAATAACCTGCGCACCCCGGCGCGGATTCGCGTGGTGCTGGGCTGGGACGATCCCAAGGCCGAACTCGACCTGCACATCATTACCCCCGACGGCCAGCACGCGTTCTGGGCCAGTCCGGCGATGAGCAACGGCGGTGGGCTGGACCCGGACGGGGTCGATGGCCCTGGCCCTGAAATGTTCACCATGACTGCGCCGATGCACGGCACCTATCTGGTTTACGTGAACTATTGGGGCAACTACGGCAGTGGCGGCTATAACTTCGATGAGAACAGCAACCAGAACGAGGTGATCACCTCGCAAATCAATCTGGTGCTCAATGAAAACACCGTCGACGAAAAACGCGAGACGTTCATCGTGCCCTTGCGGGCGATCGGCGACCTGCTGCTGGTCAAGACTTTCAACTATTAAACATCCCGCACCACGGTTGAATTCAGCCTTGTGAAAATGAGCGTGAACATGAGTGATAACACGATTCCACCAGCAGCTTCCCCGGCCGCCGCACCCGCTGCCAAACCTCCTCGCCGCTGGCCAGCGCTGGTGATCGGGCTATGCCTGGTGGCCGGAGTGGCGGGCGGATTGGGCTGGTTCCTGCACAAACCCAAGGCCCCGCCTGCGCAATTGGCCAGTGACAAACTGGGCATGAGCCGGCCGGACGGTCTGCTCGAAACCCATTCCTTGAGTCAGCTGCCCAAGGATTTGCTGGCCGTGCCGTTCCTCAAGGAAACCCTGACCGAAGATTTCGTCTTCTATTACGAAGCTCACGCCGACCGTCTCGGTTTGATTGGCAGTCTGCGGCGGATTATTTACGAGCATGACCTGAAGCTGCAGGACAGCCTGATCGAGCAGCTCTTCGACCAACCGGCGGATGTGGCGCTGTGGCGTGGGGCGGATGGGCGTCTCAAGGATTTCCTGTTGGTGATGGATCGCGGCGGACTGGCCAAGGTGCTGGAGCCGCTGGCGAAAGTGGCGCTGGATGATTCGCAACTGAGCAAGCTCGGCGAAGTGAAAGTCGGTGCCGACGCCGTCACCCTCTATCAGCTCAACTACAACGCCAGCAAGTCGTTGGTGTTTGCTTCCCATGGCGACAAATTGGTGGTGCTGTCCAATCCGGCCAAACTCTACGACCCGGATAACGGGGCTTTGGAGGAAACCGGCGGCGTTTCGACCAAGGCGATCGCCGCCTTGCTCAACGGCGACAAACTGTTCCCCGAAGCCTTCGGCCTGCCGCCCCGTGCGCCCGAGGTAAAACAACGCCTCTCGGTCAACTCCAGCGTGTTGGCCATGGGTTATCAGCGCTTCATCCCGAACTTTGCCGGCCTGCGTTTCGACATGGATGACAAGGGCTGGCACAGCTTCCTCGCCATGGACGAACTGGACAAGCAGCCGGACTTCGACTTCAAACCGATCTGGCAAGCCATGCCGATGGGCGCCAGCGCTTGCGTGGCCTTGCCGTTGGCCGCCGAACAACAGAAACCGCTGCTGGTGAAACTTGGCGCCGAAGAGTCCGTGGCCCAGGCCCTGACCGAACATATGGCCGGTGCCGCCGGCCTGTGCTGGTACGCCGATTCGCGGCTGTACACGCCGCTGCTGGTGGCCAGCCTGAATGACGATGACAGTGCCAAACTCGACGGTGACTTGGGCAACCTGTTCGGCTCGATGGTCGGTGCCTACGAAGGCAATGTTGCCGAGCACGCATTCCCGGTGGTCGAGAAACAGGACGGTAAAACCCATCAGTGGCAGCGCCAGGTCAGCTCCAACTTCGGCCCCTATAAGGCCAAGGATGCCGAGCAGCCGGACGCGATCACCGGCAAAGCCTTCATGCGCGTCAGCCTGGCGCGCCATGGTTCGACGCTGCTGTTCTCCCTCGACGACAAACTCGTCGACAAAGCGCTGGGCACCCTCGACAAACGCTTCCCGCCGCTGGCTGACGTGCTGCCGAAAGACCTGCTGATGCCGATCTATTTCGGCCCCGACTCCATGGCGCAACTGATGCAGCAGGAAACCCTCGACAGCCTGCCGCAGGACATGGAGCCGGTGTTCTACAACGCCGCGCAAACCTACCTGATCCCGAAACTGCGCACCCTTGGCGGCTACGGCAAATACGCCCTGACCTTGCCCAAAGGCAGCGAGCCCGACGGCCACTGGCAATGGCTGCCGCTGGAGTGGAAAGCTCTGTGACCGCACTCATCCGAGGCCTCGGCTTGCTGGCGTTGCTGCTGGGGACCCGCACATTCGCCAGCGAAGCCGCCGCGCTCGACCCGCAGCAATCCCAGGTATTCCGTGCCTGGTTCGTGCGCATCGCCCAGGAACAATTGACCCAAGGCCCGAGCCCGCGCTGGTATCAGCAGGACTGCGCCGGGCTGGTGCGGTTTGCCGCCAACGAAGCGCTGAAAGTCCATGACGACAAATGGCTGCGCAGCAATGGCCTGTCCAACCGCTACCTGCCGCCGGAGTTGCAACTGAGTGACGCCCAACGCGGCCTCGCCCAGCAATGGCAGCAGGGCGGCGGCAAGGTCGGGCCCTACGTCAACGCGATCAAACTGATTCAGTTCAACAGTCATCTGGTCGGCCGCGACCTGGCCCAGGCCCGGCCCGGCGACCTGATGTTTTTCGATCAGGGCGATGACCAGCACCTGATGATCTGGATGGGCCGCTTCATCGCCTATCACACCGGCACCACCACCCCCACCGACAACGGCATGCGCTCCGCAAGCCTGCAGCAACTCATGACATGGAAGGACACCCGATGGATACCCGACGCAGCCAACCCCAACTTCATCGGCGTCTATCGACTGAACTTTCTCTCCCAATGATCGGTGCCCGCATGCTGCGCATTTGCTCAAAACTGCCTCTTTTGCTTGCGTTGGTTCTGCCGCTGTCGGCAGTCAACGCCGAAGACACCGTCGAGCCGAGCGGCTATACGCCGGTAGCCGGTGAAAGCTTTTTCCTGTTGGCCGACAGTAGTTTCGCCAGCGATGAACAAGCGGTGGTACGCCTCGAAGCGCCGGGTCGTGACTATCGCCGGTTCCGCATGGAGCCTTACGGCGGTGCGGACATTCGGGTGTATCGCATCGACAAGCCGCTGGATTTCCTCAAGCGCCAGAAGAACTTGCACCGTGTGGTCAGCGACGGCCAGTTCAAGGGCGAAGGCCTGTCGAACACCCTCGCGTACCTGTGGGACAACTGGTACCGCAAATCCCGTCGGGTGATGCAGCGGGCGTTTTCCTACGAGTCGCGTAAACAAGTCACCGAGGAAGTGCCGGAACTGAAGATGGGCACCGCCATCGCCGCGCCAACGCCCTACGATGCACAGCCACAATTTGCTTTGATTCCGGGCCTGCCGGTGGTCAGCCAATTCCGTTATCCGCTATGGCAAGCCAAACCGATCCAGCCGCCTGAAGGCGTGAAACTGGTTGGTTCTTCCAGTGAGTTCGTCAGCGTCTCGCCGGGCAACGTGTACATCCCGTTGGGCAACCTGAAACCGGGCCTGTATCTGGTGGAAGCGCTGATCGGCAAGTACCGCGCGACCACTATGGTGTTCGTCTCCAACACCGTGGCCGTGAGCAAGATTGCCGGTGATGAATTGCTGGTGTGGGCTGCGCGCAAACACGAAGGCAGTTCGGTGCCAAAAGTGAATGTGCTATGGACCGACGGCCTGGGCGTGATGAGCAGTGGCGCTACCGATGCCGATGGTTTGCTGCGCCTGAAACACGTCAGCCCCGAGCGTTCGTTCGTGATCGGCGAGGACGAAGAGGGCGGGGTGTTCGTCTCCGAGAACTTCTATTACGACAGCGAAATCTACGACACCAAACTCTATGCGTTTACCGATCGACCGCTGTACCGGCCGGGTGATTGGGTGTCGTTGAAAATCGTCGGTCGCGAGTTCAAGAATGCCCGGGATTCCGTGGCGCCGACCGCTGCCGATGTCAATGTGACGGTGCTCGATGCCACCGGTACTGCGCTGCAGTCGTTGGCGTTGAAGCTCGATTCCAAGGCCGGCACCCAGGGCCGTTTCCAGTTGCCGGACAATGCGGTGGCAGGTGGTTATGAGCTGCGTTTCAGCTACAAGGATCAGGCCTACAGCAGTGCCTTCCGCGTGGCTGAGTACATCAAGCCGCACTTCGAGATTTCTCTGAACCTGGCCAAGCAAGATTACCGCACCGGCGAACCGGTCAAGGGCAGTCTGGTGTTGTTGTACCCGGACGGTAAACCAGTGGCCGACGCCAAGGTGAGCCTGAGCCTGCGCGCCCAACAACTGTCGATGGTCGATAACGAACTGCAATACCTGGGGCAATTCCCGGTGGAGCTGACCAGCGCCGAACTGACCACCGACGCCAAGGGCAACGCGACGCTTGACCTGCCCGCCGCCGAGAAACCGAGCCGCTACATGCTCACCGTGTTCGCCAGTGATGGCGCGGCGTACCGGGTCAAGACCACCAAGGAAATCCTCATCGACCGTGGTGCCGCCAGTTTCCGCCTGAGCGCGCCGCAACGGTTCAGCGCGGTGGGCGACAAGGTTGCCTTCAGCTACGCCAATGAAGGTGGCAGCGAGCAGAGCAAAGCGGTCAACCCGAGCAGCTACAGCTGGGTGCGACTCGAAGATCAGACCACTGGCGAAGGAAAACTCGCCGCCAAGGACAAAGGCTTCAGCCTGGCCTTCGACCGTCCGGGTACTTACAACCTGACGCTGAAAGATGATCATGGCCGCGTGCTTGGCGCGACCGGTCATTCGGTCACGGGTGATGGCGTCAAAGCCGTGCCCGGCACCGTGGAAATCGTCCTCGACAAACCCGAGTACAAGGCTGGTGACGAAGCCCTCGCGTTGATCACCTTCCCCGAGCCGGTCAGCGATGCGTTGTTGTCGCTCGAGCGCGACAAGGTCGAGGCCACGGCGTTGC
The DNA here is from genome assembly GCF_059420765.1 of Pseudomonas sp. GW821-FHT03E01. NCBI lineage: Bacteria > Pseudomonadati > Pseudomonadota > Gammaproteobacteria > Pseudomonadales > Pseudomonadaceae > Pseudomonas > Pseudomonas sp. GW821-FHT03E01. The sequence goes on from NZ_JBWKUI010000010.1 coordinate 90,246, forward strand.
TGTCCAAGGGCGCCGACTGGCTGAAGATGGAAAAACTCAGCGACACCCAATACCGCGCGCGCATCGCGGTGAAGGACAACTTCGCGCCGAACCTGACGTTCTCCGTGCTCTACACCAAGGGCGGTCAGTACAGCTTCCAGAACGCCGGTATCAAGGTGGTCGCGCCACAGATCGATGTGGCGATCACTACCGACAAAGAGGCGTATCAACCCGGCGATACCGTGTCCGTGGACCTCACCACCCAGTTCGCCGGCAAGCCGATTCCGGCGCACCTGACGGTCAGCGTGGTCGACGAAATGATCTACGCGCTGCAACCGGAAGTGGCGCCGACCATCGACCAGTTCTTCTACCACCCGCGCCGCAACAACGTGCGCACCAGCGCCAGTTTGTCGTTCATCAGCTACGACGTGGCACTGCCGGGCAGCCCGGGTGCGCCGGGCAAAGCCAACCGCAGCGAGCGTGGGGTGAAAGTGCTGGAGCGGCCGCGTCGTGAAGACGTCGACACCGCCGCGTGGCAGCCGGAATTGATCACCGACGCCAACGGCAAGACCCGCTTCACCTTCAAGATGCCGGACTCCTTGACCCGCTGGCGCATCACCGCCCGCGCCATCGCCGATGACGGTCAGGTCGGGCAAAAGAAGCAATTCGTGCGCTCGGAAAAACCGCTGTACCTGAAGTGGAGCGGCCCGACCAAATTCCGTAACGGCGACAAACCGGATCTTGGTGTATTCGCTTTCAGTCAGGCCGAGAAACCGGTCAAGGCTGAGCTGGTGATTCATTACGCCGGTGCCGAGCAACGTGTGCCGGTCACACTGAACAACGGCGTCAACTACGTCCCATTGCCGGCATTCACATTGGCCAATGGCGATTGGACCGCCGAGCTGGTGCAGGATGGCAAAACCGCTGATGCATTAGCCGTACGCCTGACCGCGACTGGCGAAGGCTGGCAGGTGACCCAGAGCCAAAGCCTGGACGCGGTCAGCGGCGACACGCCGTTGACCTTGCCGGCGGACGCCACGGATATTCGCCTGCGTCTGGATGACAGCCCGCAAGCGGTGTTCCGTTCGGCCCTCGACGATCTGCTGAGCTATCCGTATGGCGGCGTCGAACAAACCGCCAGCCGTCTGCTGCCGCTGAGCATCGCCTATCCAACGCTGTCGTCGAACCCACAGATCCGTGATCGCTTGCGTTTGATCATGCAGAACAGCCGCCTGCGTCTGGTGCAAATGGCCGGGCCGTCGGCGTGCTTCACTTGGTGGGGCTTTGACGGCGAGCCGGATGCATTCCTCACCGCTTACGCCTATTACGCCGACTGGCACGCCAGCAAAGTGCTGGAACTGAGCCTGCCGCCGGAGCACTGGCAGCGGGTGTTGGAGGTGTACGCGAAACAGGCGCAGAACACACCACTGTTGCAGCGGGCGTTGATTCTGTCGTTTGCCAAACAGATGCAATTGCCGGTGAACACGCTGCTCAGCGGTTTGATCGACGACCTGGTGAAAGCCGGCGAAGGCAATGCCGCGAGCGTGATGGACGATGGCGCAGAGAGCCTGGTCATGAACGATCCGGATTCGGCCTTGGGGCTGGCCAGTGCTCGGGTGTTGACCGCGTCTTTGGCGCGTCAGGCCAAGGTCAATCTGCCGCCGGCATTCAGCCGTCAAGTGGATGCTGCGCAACAGCAAGTGGCCGCCAGCGCTCAACCGTTTGTCGAAGCCCTGAACCTGTCGCTGCAGACTTTCGATCAGGCTCATGCACAAGCGTTGTTGCAACGCCTGTTGCCACAGCAATCGACCCTGGAACGCGCGTTGGCGCTGACCTGGTTGCAACGCAGCATCGAGCAGGCCTCTCCGACCATCGCACTGGCACCGGGTGAGGGCTGGAAGAAACGTTACAGTGATACCGGTGAGATGTATTGGACGTGGCAGGGCTCCTCGCCAGTGCCGGCGGCATTGTCGCTGACCGGGACGCAAGAGCGCCCGCTACGCGCCATGTTGAGCTTCCAGACCAAACAACCGGCAATCGATCCGATGGCTGTGACCATCACCCGTCGCCTGTCGCGTCTGGTGCCGGGTGATGAAGCGTTCGAATTCAAACTCGAAGCGGTCGGCACCAAGCCGTTGTCCAGCGACAGCCTGTACCTGGACGAAGTGATCATCACCAGCAAAGCCGCGAAACCGCTGCGCTACGGCATGCTCGAAGTGCCGCTGCCACCGGGTGCGGACGTCGAGCGCACCACGTGGGGCATCAAGCTGATGGGCAAGGCCGGCACCGAGCCGACCTCGCTGGAGAAGGCCCGTTTCGAGCCGGGGCAAATGGCCTATGCGGTGCCAGTGGATGCGCTGAGCGGTGAGTTGCGCCTGCGTCATCTGGTGCGCTTCTCGCAAAAAGGCCAGTTCAACCTGCCGCCGGTGCGCTTCACGCAGGTCTACGCGCCACAGCACCAGGCTCAGGAACAGAAGCAGGCGCTTGGCCAGGTCACGGTCAATTGACATGACCCGGCCTCTGGTCTGGTTACTGCTGTGTTTGATTCCTGCGCTGGCGACAGCGCAGGACGAGCCGTTGCGCCTGGGCTTCAAGGGTGAATTGCTTGCGTTGAGCCAGACTCAGGTGATCTCGCGTGAGCCATTGCCTGATGATTTGCAGACGCCGTTGGGCAGCTTGTGGAAGCTGTTTGTCTACGGCTGGCTGGTGGACACCGGCGCGCGCGAACCCGCTTATGAATGTCGCGGGCAATCGAAGGAAGAAGTTTATTGCTGCACGGCGGGCGGCACGATCGGGCGTGATCAGGCATTGGTGAAGTCTTGCGGCTTGTACTTTGAGCCTGCGCGCCTGGGCATTGCCGGCGCACAGTGGCGCGAGTATTGGCAGGCCAGACAAGCGCCGAAATGGTTGCTGGATTTGCCGTCGTTGCAACCGCAGACCCGGGTTTCGGTGGCGGAGTTGTTGAAGGTGTTGGCCGTGATGCCGGCGCAGGATCAGGCGCGAAGGGTGTTGCTCGATGTGGTGCTCAATGCCGCGGATGGCAATGTCGTGGGTGAACTCGGTGGTCGGTTGCGGGTGAAAACCTGGAGCTGGCTGGGGGATCAGGATCCTTCGTCGCGCCAAGGCGGATTCGCGGGCTGGACGGTAGACGGCACGCCGATCTGGGCCGGTGGGCGTGGCACCAGCCAAATGGTGTTGCGCCATTATGGTCAGGCGCTGGCGACGGTGCTGCCCTCGTCGTGGCCAGCCGAGGCAGGGAAGTGCGTTGAGGTCGGTCTGTTCGCGCGTTATCCACTGAAACGCGTGTTGTCGGGGGATCGCGTTATAGCGCCCGGCCCTTTGCAAGGCGACTACCGCGTCGAGTTCGCCAACGGCAATCAACTCGATATCCACAGCGACGGCGAGTTGTTCTTGCTCAAAGACAAACTCATCGCCCGCCTCGATCGTGAAGAATACGTCGCCCGCGTCCTGCAGCGCGAAGCCAGGCCTGAACCCGTCGAAGCGGCCAAAGCCCTGGCCGTCGCGATCCGCACCTACCTGCTGCAAAACGCCACTCGCAACGGCGACTGTCTGAGCATCGATGACAGCAGCAGTCGACAGCGCGTCGCGCCACGTCCGGCCGCCACTGAGTCGCGCAATATCGCCTCGTGGACCAGCGATCTGGTTCTCGCAGGCAGCAACGTCACCTATCACTCCGACCAACCGGGGCCGGACAAACTCTCCTGGCAGCAAGCCGTCGAACAAGCCAATGCCGGCCAACGCTACGACGCCATCCTGCTGCATGCCTACCCGCGCGCCAGCCTCAGTCGCTGGGACAACCCGGTCGCCTCCTGCGAAGCGCTGCCCGCCGCGCAAGACTGGCTGCAAAACCAGCGCCGCGGCTGGCGCCAACGACTCGAAAGCGAAGTCGGCTACAACGAAGTCAGCACCTTTGCGGTCTGCCGCCTGGCCTTTGGTCGTCCGTTTGTCGACCGCGAACGCCAGCGCATCTACGTACGCGGCGTGCTGTCGTTGCAAGACCGCCTCGATCTGACCCACGAATACCTGCACCTGGCCTTCGAAGCACACCCTAACGGCCAGGATGAAACCTACATCGAAGGGCTCGCCCGTCACCTCTTGCTGGAATAGGCCATGAAACTCCGTTATCCACAGGTCTTGCTGTTGTTTTGCGCTTTTTGCGTACTGCCAGCGACATTTGCCGCCGTCAAACTTGATACGCCCATTGGCGGCTGGCGTACCGGCGCCCCTGAAGGCGAAGGCGAAAGCTTTCGTCAGACGGTCAATTACCCGGCGTCGTCGGTTAACACCCCGGTGGGCCAGGCCAATACGGCGCGCATTACCGGCCAGATCCAATCCACCCCCAAGAGCAATGAACCCGGCAAGCTGATCGTCAACGGCGTCAGCATGCCACTGAAGATCGACCCCGCCGGTCACTTCGACCGCCCGTTCTCATTCCCCAAAGGCAGCAACAGCGTTGAAGTCCGCAGCCCCGATGGCCAACAACGCCACCGCACGCAGTTTCTTAACGCCAGCGGCGGCGCAACCCCGGCCAAGTTGCGGGTGCTGCTGTCCTGGGACAGCGACAACACGGATCTGGACTTGCACCTGATTACGCCCGACGGCGCGCACATCTGGTACGGCGATCGTGTCGCACCCAATGGTGCGGCGCTGGATGTGGACGTGACCACCGGCTACGGCCCGGAAATCTTCGCCATGCCCGCGCCGATCAAGGGGCAATACCTGGTGTACGTGAACTACTACGGCGGCGGGTATCGCAGTGATGACGAAGGGCAGGAGGATGCGGTTCAGCCGCTGACCACCGCGCAAGTGACGGTGATTACGGAGGAGGGGACGCCTGATGAAAAAATGGAAACGTTCCTGGTGCCGATGCGGGCGGTGGGGGAGTTGACGTTGGTTAAGGGGTTTAGTTATCCGTGAGGGGAGATCGTCTCGGCAGTGCTGAGGCCTTTATCCAATCCGTAGCAGCTGCCGAGCCTGCGAGGCTGCGTTCGAGCCGGGGTCGCGCTCGACCGAAGTTCTCGCATATCCGCTGTACACGGTCTTCCTGAAAGAAACGGTTGCCTGATTTTACGACTGCTTCGTGGCCGGACGCAGGCTTCGCCAGCTGCTACAAGGAGTGCGGTGCTTGATGAGGGGGCTGAGGTTGGTTCGGGGGAGGGCGCAGGATTATTCCGGGCATTAAAAAGCCGGCTTGTGGTTAGCTTTTTATCGATGCAGGTGCTTGAAAAACAATAAATTAGCGTTTCAGTATGGCTTTGCGTTCCCCCATCCGTTCCCCCACTTTTTGGGCGATCTTGTCCGGCATTCGGCCGGCTTTTTTGTCGTTTGGAGTTGGCTGTGATACGCCAACTGAATTAGTTTCAGCGATCGTCAGCGGGAGGTTCGCTATCGGCGTTCTCACCAAGTTTGTTCAAACTTATCGCAATCAAGTCATCGAGCTCTTTCAAACGTGTGCGGAGGCCGGCACGGTCTGTGGCCACAGTCATCGTTGAGGTGCCAGGTACCCCGGACAGTAGCGCAATTATTTCATCTCGCTCGTCTTCCAGTCGCCGGATCTTTATCTCATTCCCAATGGCTTCCGCAGCATCGCTTTGTCGTTGCCGAGCTTTCTCGTCAGCGAGAAGACTCTCTTCTACCTGCCCAACATTAGCCTTCATCTCCGCAAAGCGTTCGGCTGCAAATCGAAGAAATTGACTAAATTCATAGATATGGAAATCTTGCCCACTTTCAGCTTTGAATTCCTCCACCAGTTCTGGTCTAGGACCGAGTTTTCTTCCTTTGTGAATCCACCACCAATCCTCCTTAACATCATCTGTGATAAAAACTATCGGACGGTTATCCACTTTAGCTTTCGCTATCATTTCTTTCCAGATGATGAGGTCGCCAAACTTATCAAACTCCCCCGCATCCTTCTTGGCGTCCTTATAGCCCGGTGGGATTTTTTTTGCGTAGCGATCCTCGCCTTCTTTCTTCAACGCGTTAAGCTGTTCACGCGTCCACTTATCACCAATGCGACCATCCAACAATTGTGTAAGTCTAGAAACAGCCTCAGCGATTTCCTCCGAAGGGTGTGCTGTTTGCGCAGCAATCATGCGCCCACGAAAGTCCGCTGCGAATATATCTAATGCGGCAAGCTCTTTGGGCACGCTGATAGTCGGATGCGCGCGTAGCTGTCGCAGTCTCTCGCGTGCTTTCTCAAGGACCGCATCTAGGTCCCTAATTAATGTTTCATAGGCGTCCTGAGCACCAAGTTCGACATCCAAGCGATTGCGATGAAACTCTAGCCCAACCTGATATGGAATCCATAGTGATGCCTTGAGTGCGTCAAATAGTCGTAGAAGCTCATTACGCACTGCAGCGGGATGGCGTAGGCAATGCAACAAAACGTTTGCGTCGGCAACAAAGATTGCGTTATCCCATAACGCCACCACCTCCGCAGCTGACTTCACGTACCAGCCGGAGTATTTATCCTTCATATTCATTCTAGCCAGACCAACTTATTGATGCCGAGCCGTTCGGCTGCCTCTCTAACGAGATCGCGGGTACGCTCACTCTCGGTTTTACCACTCTCAAGTAGAACGATTCCGAATGAAGAAAAGGATTTCTGCGCGCGACCGCGCTCGAAAATCGTCATTAAAATTGACTTCCAGTCGCGACTGCGGCCCCACCCGATGACACGGCCATCCTCAAGTCTTCGACCGTGTGGTTTGATAAAAGCCTGAGCTACGAGGTCGAGATGGGTCAAACCAAGCATTCGCCAGACTTCGGTTTCGCTCAGTGATAACCGGTCCCGAACGTAAGGTTTCACTAAGGAGTCCTTAATGTAGACTCGAACTTTCCTTGCATCCATTACATGTGCCAGTTGCCCACCAATAGAGGCATCTCGCGTCCAAAGCTCGTAGTAGCGTGCACGCTCTGTGTCTTGGAGCGACATCCATCCGAGGTCATCACACTGTTCCCAGAGTTTTTCCCTAAGCGCGTCACGTATTGCGGTTGGAATTGCCGTCATTGAGTTCCCCCTCTATTGTGAGGCGCCGGAAAATCGAACGCGGGGAGCTCGAGTGTCGGATCTCCCTCGCGAGTAAAAAGATCAGCCTGATCCTTCATCCAATCCAACACAAAGGTGCCTGCGCCCTCGTCGCGAAACTGGACGACGCCCGGTAGACGTAGCCTCTCGATGTCTCCTCGAGCGGCCCTCTCCAACTCGATAACCTCGGCAATGCGGCGTAAATCGCTAACGAAGTCGAGAACGACAACTTTCTTTTTTCTGGGGCTAATACGCAGCCCTCGGCCCAGTTGTTGTACAAATATCCGTCGACTGTGTGTGACGCGCATGAAAACGATCATATCGACATCGGGGACATCGACGCCCTCGTTGAATAAATCGCGGGTTGTGACAACATCTAAGGAGCCCTTGCGAAATGCAGCCATTGTTCGGTCGCGTTCGCGAGGTGCCATGTCACCTGTGATCGGCTCGGAGCGAAAGCCGAATAGTCTCAACATTGCCGCGAAACTTTTCGCGTGTGTCACAGAGGAGCAGAAAATTATCGCCGAGCGTCGAAGCTCTTTATCGAAGGTGTCGCGAATTGCGCGCGCCGCCTCTTCATCGCGAGTTGGTAACAACAGAAGTTTATTTAATTGGGTGAGCGAGTATCGATTGCGAGACTGCGATCGCACGAATGACCAATCAATGTTATCCGCAAGCAACCGATAGTCCGCCTCACAAAGGAAGCCTCTTTGGAGCCCCTCCGCGATGCCAACTCGAACAACCGGAGGGCCAAGCAAGTGGTCGATATCATAACCATCGCCGCGCCACGGCGTCGCGGTAACTCCTCCGATCATTGCCTCTGCCATTTTATCGGTTACTCGACGGAAACTGTCTGAACCGACGTGGTGCGCTTCATCAATGAGCACGAGGCCAAATTCTGGCAAGTCCTCCAATCGTGACACAGCACTTTGTACGGTCGCGAAGGTAATCCCATCCCATTCTGACGGGGATTCCCCGCCGATCATTCTATGTGTGGGGATCCATTTTGGAAGTTGATCCCAAAATGCCCTTTGCAGTTGATCGACCAATTCTCTTGTGCCTGCGAGTACTAATGCCCGCCCTCCAGGTATGGCTTCATCACGAAATAGCTGAGCTATGCTTTCAGCCAATACGACTGTCTTCCCAAGCCCTGTCGCCAGCACTACCTGGGCACGGCCGGTTTCGCGCAGACATCCGACGAACTTATCAACGGCTTCGAGTTGATAGTCACGAAGTTCACGTCTACAGGGTGGATATTCCGGGCTTCGGCGCGCCATTTCCAAAAGGGTTGCTGGCTCCAGCACTCCAATTATTACCCCAAGCGCACTCCATCGTTGAACTGACGCCAGCATGGCTGGGCCGACCCGACGACTTGTCGCAACATAAATTCGATCGGCCTGATAGTAGCGGGCTGCATCGCCGACTTGATCAACTGCGGTGGCTGATGGGTATCCATTGGAGGTGAACTTGCATTGGATTACCCATAGTTCGCCATTTTTTACACCCAGAACATCGGCGCCTGCATCGCCGGAACCGCCGATCAGTCGAACGTCCTCAAAGCCGTTACACACAAGCAACCGAGCTACGTCACGCTCGAAAGCTTGCCACGGTCCTCTTAATAGACGCTGTGCGTCAAGAAATGGCTCTGCGCTCACATCACTGCATCCGGCCTTAGAAGGCGAAGCGAGCAAGTCGCACGAATTACGGCATCGCGCGATGCTAGTGCGAGGTCTGCGGGCGTCTGATCTGCGAGCCAGATGGCGTCTCCGAGATATGCGTCATAGCGTGCGACTGTTGAAGACCGCGCATCGCTCGTAACGTCCGCTGCACCAAAGTCGAGTACTGCATAGGCATCTTCCCAATACTTACCATCGAGAAAAATGTCAGGATGCCTAACAAACAACTTCCGGACAGTGCTGCCGTCGGCATACTCCCAATATCTACCACTTTCGATCAGCGCTCGTGGATCGGCGACGCCTCGCCCAGCCATTCGACGAGCGATCCCTTCCTTCTCGCGCACCGACAGCTCCTCATATATTGTTCTGGCCATACTCTCACCTACAAGGCTGGCTGCGGCACGGCAGATGTCGTTCAGAATACTGCCCGCAACGGCGATGATCTCCTGTTCATCTAATCGCGTATCTCCACAATACTCCGCACGAAATTCGGCGAGAACACCAGCTACTGTCGCATCCTGGCTATGGCCTCGGAGAAACTCGATCGTTCGATATGTGATATCGACAAGAAGAGCGTCTAGCGGGGTCATTGTCGAAGACCGAAATACCTCGTGTGTTAAATCGACTAGGTAAGAATAGGTGCGTGTAGCGACGTCCTCCAAACGGACAGTCCAAGGTTGCCCCACAGGCAGTTGCGGATCTGTGGGGTCTACAGAGAATGCCTCTATTTCGAACTCCGCACGGAATGTAGGATGAATGTATTTGCGGGTAAGCTCAAAAATCGGTCGGCGCGCTGGTGGGGGCGTTACCTGAGGAGTCGCCAGCAACAACGGCTCGCCGGCCCCAGCGCTCGCTTCTTCATTAACGCCAGAGCTCTCTGGGGTTGAAACTCCTCCGAGAAAACCTTCGGGAATAGCGATGCCATCACCCGCGCCAGATACATCGCCTAAAATTTTTGCATCCTGTTCTTCGACTAGCTGCCACCACCTTTCATCTGTTAGATAATCGGGGTCTGCATTGGCAAATGAACTAGCCATTTGTTGGGCTCGATCATTGTCTTGGACCACCATCACTCGAGACCAAAGTCCATTTTTGCCCTGAGGACTTGTCCGGCGGAACGCTTGAAATAACTTATAAAGTGGGCTTCGATTTCCATCGAACCCCTTCTGGCGTGCGGTATTAGGCCGTAAGGGCCCCTCACCGCGGATCACGCGAACCATCTCGTTCCATGCCGGGTCGTCGCGCTCAAAGCGGTTCTTTGTATAACTTACTTGGCAATGATCGAGATGGATTTCCCCAATGAAGCGACCGCGACTCCTGGGGTCGTCAATTGGATACTCAATCTCGTCAGTCTCTCCATCACTCCAAGTGAAGAGATCCTTATTTCCGATCTCGATCTTTCGACCATTCCTGATGAAGTCGACACCAAAGTCTGTCTTGTCTAAGTATCGTTGGATGCCTACCCAGCCCCTGACCTTGCGTGGCGTCTCGATAATTTTGCAGTTCAAGCTGCCAGTGGGGCATTGTTCTTGCTCGCTCGTTAACGTGCGCATGCAATGCTCGCAATATCGCCTCGGCGCCAGCGCGACGTCGAAGCGTTCTACTGCGCTTACCACTGTGCCATCAGGTAGCTCCACTGATCGGCTCTCGTCCCAGACGCATGGACGAAGTGGAGTAATCCTTGCGCCGCCTAGCGTCAATCGTATAGCGCCCGCCTCCGAACTTGAGAGGAGGGAGGAGTATGCTTTCGCTAAATGTTTTTTGATGGCAGTTCGATTATTCGCACGAGCGAGAAAAGTCCGTTGCTCGGACTTCAACCGGGTGATGATGATCTCCGTGCCGTGGTCTTCATGGTTCGCCTTGGGTCTAGTTTGGCGGGGCACCCTATAATTGCCTGAGGACCGAAGTTCTTCGAGGTCAATGCGGACGCCAACCTGCTCTGGATCACCTCTGCGGCTTGTCCAAACCTCCGTGACAAGACCAAGCCGTGCCGTTGCAATATTAAAGCCCATGCCGAAAAGGCCGAGTTTCGATAGAGGATCATTACCCGACCAACCAGCTCGAAGGGCATTTTCAAGCACCCCCAGAGACATCCCCGGGCCGTTATCCTTAACGGAAACACGCGCGTTCTCAGTATCGGCGGTAGGGATACTAACCGCGATTTCGGGTTGCTCAATGGGGCCACCGGCTCGTGCCGAATCGATAAAGCCGTCGATCGAGTTGTCGATTAATTCCGCTAGGCAACGCCACTGCTCGAGATTGATTTCGCCGAGCATCTGAAGCACCCGCGGAGCAGGGGTGAGATCTAATTCCTGAGTCATTTTCCCACCTTGGTGCCTGGCCTCGGCCGAGACGTACCACTAACTGCGTTCGACGGTTTGAGGAGCGTACCTGAGCGATCAGCAACTTCAAAAAATGAGGCCAGGACTAGCACTACCAAGCCTTGACGATTGTCCAACTTGTCAATCATGGCGAGTTCTGTGCATTTGGATCTCAGAGTTCGCTGGCCTGGAGTCCAGAACGCCATAAGCCCGGCGTCGACTCTGACATTTGGGCGAGAAACCAAGCCTTTCGGCGGTTGAGGTAGTGCCATCCAATAGCAATCCTTTTAGGCGAACTTCGAGAAATTCAACTCTAGCGAGAAAGCCAAGGAATAGGAAGGCGAACCATGGAGCACGGTCTTGGTTGCAGGCGCAGTGATTAAAGGATGAAAGCTATGGTAGATACCATCAGCGCTAGTGAGCGCAGCCACGTAATGTCTTTGGTCAAGGGTAAGAACACTCACCCCGAGATGGTGGTTCGGCGCCTTTTGCATGCTGCGGGATTTCGCTATCGGCTGCACGACGCGAAACTGCCCGGCAAGCCGGATCTGGTTTTTTCCCGAAAGCGTAAAGTTATCTTCGTGCATGGCTGTTTCTGGCACCGTCATCAAGGGTGCGCCCTCGCGAGAATCCCCAAGTCGAATCAGGAATTTTGGCAGACGAAACTCGAGAGTAACAAGGCGCGCGACGAGGTCAACCTTAGGCGGCTCCAGGACGCGGGATGGGACTCACTGGTGGTCTGGGAGTGTGGTCTAAAGGACTTGAATAAGCTGGAGCAGCTCTTGTTATCGTTTCTTGGAGACGTCTCTACGGCTCGATTAAAATAATCGTACCTCTTGGTGAGGGTTCCTTTCCCTTTTATAGGATCTCATAAGCCGGTAAGGACCGCTGCTAGCCCTCTGGTAGGTCCGCTGAACCTCTGGAACCTGCTGAGCTGTGTTTCTCCTCACTAAAGCGAATCACCCAAAGGGGATTGCACGCGAAGCGATTCGTTGAAAATGGAGAAAGGAGGGGTGGCAAAGGTGAGGACTGTATGAGCGAAACGGCGTGCTGGTCGGAGAAGCCTTTTCACAAAGTTTTAGCTGTGTTTATATACAGTAAATTGGGGGCCGCGATGCCAGATGCATGGAATGCTAGTTTGTTCCGTTAAACACGGTCCACATGTGTGTAGAATCTCCCCCCTATTTTCAAAAGTGACGGTGTCTCGGCAGCCACCGAGACACCGTCAACCACGCCACCTGGTTAAGAGGTGAATAATGGCCACAACTATTTTCCCACGTGCTCCTGCGCATTGCGAGGGGGCAGTCTCTAATGGGCTGCAGTCAATCGAGCTGTTCGCGGGAGCAGGTGGTCTCGGGCTTGGTTTTTCCCTAAGCGGCGTTGGCCATAAAGCGGTCGTTGAGTGGAGTAAGCACGCTTGCGAAACGTTGCGCACCAACAAACGACATGGTGTAGAACCAATCGCTCATTGGCCAGATGTGACCGAAGGCGACGTTCGGAACTTTAGCTTTGGAGGGTTTGAAGGCCTCGATATGATTACGGGTGGCCCTCCATGTCAGCCATTTTCAATGGGAGGAAAGCATCGCGGTTTTTTAGATGATCGCGATATGTTCCCCCAGGCAGTGCGGGCTGTGCGGGAAGTAAGGCCGCGGGCTTTTGTGTTTGAAAATGTGCGAGGGCTTACGCGAGCCTCCTTCTACAACTATTTTAACTACATCCTGCTTCAGCTTGAGTACCCGAGCTTTGAAGCCAAAATTGGCGAAGAATGGCTTGAGCATTTAGCTCGATTAGAAAAGCATAAAACCAAGGGCCGGAAAAGTGAGTATCACGTCGTGGCTCGCTTGGTGAATGCAGCAAATTATGGCGTTCCACAAAAACGTGAGCGCGTTTTCATTGTAGGTTTTCGTGCCGATGTACATCGGCCGTGGACGTTTCCGATTGAAACGCATAGTGCGGATGCACTATTGCGTGAGCAATGGGTAACAGGTGAGTACTGGGATAAGCATAAGGTGGCAAAGCGTCATCGACCTGAACGCCCAGCAAAAATGGAAAAAAAACTTGCAGCGCTGCAGGAGGTCGATGCGACAACGCTCCCCCATCCTTGGCAGACGGTTCGAGATGCCATTGCTGACCTGCCCGATCCTGAGAAAAAAAGTTCCCCATTGATACAGGCACACCGATTTCAGCCTGGGGCAAGAAGCTACCCAGGCCATACAGGAAGCCCGTTGGATGAGCCAGCAAAAGCATTGAAAGCGGGCGATCATGGTGTTCCAGGTGGAGAAAACATGTTGCGCCGCCCTGACGGCTCGGTGCGTTATTTTACTGTTCGAGAATGCGCTCGCATTCAGACTTTTCCGGATAATTTCATTTTCGATGGCACATGGGGAGAAGTTATGCGGCAGCTAGGGAATGCTGTTCCTGTAAAGCTTGCACAGCATGTAGCTGGGAGCGTCTGTGAGATGCTGCGATGAAATAAAGGGAACTTTGCGGAATGGCAGTTAGGAAGTCGGTATCGGAACTTGATGCTTTACTCTTAGAGTTACACACGTTAGCGGATCGTGTCGCTGCTGCTGAAGCAGGCGATGATGTGCGAAGAACCAAACGTGCTCGTTTGACATTAGATGAGATCACTCGGAGGCTCTCTGCTGCGGCCGAAGAGCTTGATCCTATACTCCGGCCGACGTCTATTTTCGACCCTTCAGCCCCCAATACGGCAGGTCGAGTAGTTGCGTTGACTCTTGTGGCGCAACCTAGGCATCCGTTGTCTGAAATTCCAGATTTTTATGGGGCTGGAGTTTATGCAATTTACTACCGAGGTGATTTTGTCCCTTACAGGTTATTGTCGAATACAGATCACCCCATTTATATAGGGCAAGCTGCTCCCGATGAAGCGTCAGCTAAAGATGCTGTTGGTCAGGGCACGAAGCTTTCCGCTAGGCTAAGAGAGCACGCTAGAAATATTCGTAAGGTGGACTCGACGCTTAATATTAGCGACTTTGAGTGTAGATTTTTGATCGTGCAGAGTGGTTTCCAAACATCTGCGGAGAATTATTTAATCAATTTTTTTAGGCCTATTTGGAACGCGGAAACCAAAGTTTGTTTTGGTTTGGGAAAACATGGTGATAGTTCCGATACTCGTGCAAATAAGCGCTCTCCTTGGGATACCTTACATCCAGGTCGAACTTGGGCTGAGTCTACGGTCATCGATCAAAAACCGTATGAGCAGATTGTTGAGCAAATAGCTGCTCATCTGGAAGTTAATAAGCCATACAAAGATATACACGAAATTTTTGATAGATTTATGGTTGATATGAGGCAAGTCGATAGCGATAGGTTCTATACGGCAACGAAAAAAGACATAGTTATTGAAGAGTCAGCGGAATCATAGGCGTTAAGCTTTTATTGTCTGTCGCTGGATATGTTTTATCTGTGTAGGGGGTGTTAATTATTAAAAACGTCTTCTTAATTTCAGTGTCCAGAATTCATCCTTTCTCATTCTTTTGGATATCAAAAGGATAGTTAGGATGTAGTAATATCGAGTGGCCGAAGAACGTGATTTAAGATGGCTATCCAAAAACCAAGTTATATGCTTGTATTGCCATCTCCATGGGTTATCGAGTTGCCAACGCCGCAGTATGGAGGTCTGCACCGTCTGTGCTTGCCTGATGTGGCGCTGCCGGGTGGCATTTGAACCTGTGAGCACCCCCCTTAAAAATAGCTCCATGTCGAAAGGCTTGGTCATTTTCTGCCCCCGATATATGCAGACACCACATCAATTCGATTGTGGCCAAGCTCAATGCTGATCTGCTGGCGAGCAGCTTGATCAAGTCCACTATCTAGTCGATTACCGTCACTACCGTTTACAGGCGCTGGGTGGCCGGTGATTTCACCGTAGCGTTCGCACGCATAGGCGGCCCGTAGTTCGTGAAAGCCCTTTAGCCCATGGCTATGCAGAATTTCCCGGGCAGGGCAAACGACTTGTTGGATGAACTGTTGGTAGCTTTCGTTGTGAGCTAACAGGTTGCGGCTACTACGTGGTGAGACGTTTTGCGCGATATGCAGCGCAGTTCGGACTTGGGCGGTCGCGGCTATCCACCTTGGAACTGATGCCCCTGATCGACCGCCTTTGGTCCCATCCTGAATATTGATCCGATTGAGCCTTTCCGCCTCAAGTTGCAATCTGGGCAGGTCGGCTAGGATCGCTTCACGCAGTCGCATACCGGTTTCACGTGCTAGAAGTACGATGGCGCAGATTCGGTGTTGCCCCTGTTCGCCAAGTGCCTGAGTGATGCGCTCAATGTGCTGTCGATCCTGCCCTTGTGGCGCAATGGTGCGAACCGTCGAACGCTGCCGCCCTAACGCCTGGCTCGGGCTCGGGACTTTCACATACTGATCACCGCGCAGCGCCGCCAGCGTTCGGTTGACGCTGGACAACCGGTTTTGCGCGGTGGCGATGCGGAGGTCGCCGTGGTCGATTTGCTGGCGAAGGTACTGGGCATAGTTGAGTAGCGTCTGCCGATCGATTTGCCGCGCATCGTTGTAGCCAGGGCCTTGCTCGGATCGGCACCACTTAACGAACGCTAGCCAACGATCACTGTGGGCTTTGACTGTGGCGAAATGGCCGCCGCCGAACAGATCCTTAAGCGCCTGCGGACCGGCATAGCTCAGTTGGCGACCATAACCAACGTTGCGACCGTCACGCCTGCCGACCAGGGCCATCCTGGAGCTCCTTCGCCTGTTGGCACAGGTAATCCAATAGCTCGCGCCACTGGCCGTTCACGGGGGGGAGTTGGCCCCAGTCACTGGGACGAAAACACAGCCGGTTGTCCAGGCAGAACAACTCGGCACCTTCCTGGTGGAGGCGCTCAATCAGATCGCTGATGTGTGAGCAGTCCCCTTGGTTTTTGGCGACTGCGGCGACAGTGGCGACAAGCCCCGTGGTACCTGGCGTGGAGCGTGGCGACAAAGTGGCGACAGTGGTGGCGACAAGTTGTAAATGATGAGCTTTTTTCGCCTGGGCGCGCCGGTTGCGTAGGGCTTCATTGAGTCGAAACATGACGCACCTCGAAGTGGTGGCCGTCAGTGCCCAGCCATTGATGAGTGATCAACTCGACCAGCAGGGCCAACGTGTGATGGCTGCTTTTGCGGGCGAAGCGCGGGCCGTTGCGCAACAGATCTCGAACCGTGAAACGGCACCACTGTTTTTCCTGCAGCCAACGCAGCAGCCGATCGGCTTCTTCCCGCTGGGTGTTGATCGGTTCCTGTTCGGTCAGCCGTTGGATCTCGGTCAGGTAGTAATCCATCAGCGAGGAAGCGCGCTGGATGTGGGTGACCTCGATCAGGTCGCGGTCTTCCAGTACCGCAAAGACGCCGGCGATTCGTAGCAGATTGTCCGCGGCCTTGGAGGCGCTGGGGCGCACGTTGGCCAGCTCGTCGAACTCGCCGAGTTGGGCTTCGATGGTGTCGTGTAGGTTGATCCAAGTTTGCCGGGCCAGGCTTCTCAAGGGCAGGGCTTTGGGTTGTAACGCGCCATCGCTGCCGATCACCCAGGGACGTTGCAGCAGGTCGGTGATTCGTTGGGTGTAGCGTTTGATGCTGATGTCTTGGGTGAGATCCACCAGCTGATAAAAACGCTGTCCGGCCAAGCTCTGTGGCCAAGTGATCAGGCAACGGGCGAAGATGCCTTGGCCGTTGAGTAGCGGATCCTTGAGCAGTTGTCCCGCCAAATAAGGTTGCAGCATCAAATGCAGACTCAAGCGCCGGTCATAGGCGCGCAGGCTTTCTCCGGCCATGGAACGAGAGCGATCGATGGGGTTGCCGTCCCACAGCGAGGACAGAGTGGTCACGGCCTTGAGCCGGTTGTCCCTGCTCATGGTACTGCTACCGAGGAATTGGCCGCCCTCATCGCTGAACAGCCCCATGCTGGGCAGACCCAAGCACAGGCTTTTGGTCAGGGCTTCGATGGTCGGTTCGCTGCTGATCAGTCGTGGTGCTACGGGCTCTGGCTCTATCTGGATTGGCGTGTCGGTGTGGCTATCGATCGTTGCCATCTGCTTCTGAG
The DNA here is from genome assembly GCF_059420765.1 of Pseudomonas sp. GW821-FHT03E01. Lineage (NCBI taxonomy): Bacteria > Pseudomonadati > Pseudomonadota > Gammaproteobacteria > Pseudomonadales > Pseudomonadaceae > Pseudomonas > Pseudomonas sp. GW821-FHT03E01. The sequence goes on from NZ_JBWKUI010000010.1 coordinate 107,331, forward strand.
ATTGCACAAGGGTGGCGCGGTAGCGACTGAGTTTTTCGCGGTAGGCCTGCCACTGCAGGCGTTCCCATTCGCGGGCTGGCTGCAAGGCCAGCTTATCCACCGCCGTCTTACGATCACCGGAGGCCGCAATGGTGAGCAGGTACAGCGACAGCGGATAGACCCGGCCATCCAGTTGCACATTGGCATGCCCCTGAGTGGCCAAGGCCGAGGTCGCGAGCACCGATTGCGCGGCCATGGCCTGCGGCACACCCATCACTGCGGCCATGCGTTCGACGGCCGGCCCCAGCAGATCACCGAGGGCGGCCACCGGATAATCCAAGGGTGCCTGGCGGGCCTCCAGCAAGGGTTGCGGCGGCAAGCTCCAGGTTGATTGCAGCATGATCGATCTCCTGTTCTTTCACTGTTGTCCTCACGCTCCCGCCACGGATGTTGAGTGTTATCAGGGATAAAGGCCCCTGCGACCTGTGAGGGTGTTCACTAACGCGGAACGGACGGCTCTGTACGACCAAGAGCGCGGGCATTTCCCATCGATCTGGCCTCCTGAACGCATCCGAGGATGCGGGCGGGTGGAGGCTGCACCGGTTAACGAATCCGGTACCGCGAGATCCTGGGCGGGAGGAGGGCATCATTGTTGCGAGCGGGGCATGCCTGACTGTCAGTCAGGTGCAGCCTGTCCTGGGCTGCAGCACCTTCGCCAGCGATAATGCGAGACGTGTCGAATCGTTTTTGTCACGCCGATTGTCACGCGGTGAGTTGCCGCAGAGCCCGATAAGGCGTGGGCTGCAGCAGCGGTAGGAGCGCCCGTCTCTTTCCGGGAGAAAGAGACGGGCGCAGTCTGGCGCAGCGAGATGGGCCAGGGGATGAGGTTGCTGCAGGGCAGTTGGTGATGAGGTAGGCAGTCTGCTGCACAGACGCATTGGAGTAGTCGGCATCCATCACAAGGGGATTGTGACTGTGCGAGCCACCGGACGCTGATCGCACTTAGGAAGAACCACCACGGTGTGGCGTAGCCTTGAAGGTTCGGGCTACCTGGGCGGGTGCTGTCAACGACAGCAATCCATGCGCCAGTAACTACGCTTGTGGTTAAGATTGGTCAAGCCATTATCCGAAGCTGGGGACACCTGTGGCGACTGTCGCCACAGGTGTCGCCACAGGTGTCGCCACGTCCAAAGCCATAGTGGGCGTAGTTTGTCGCCGGTGTCGCCGGTGTCGCCAGCATCCGTACCAACTAGTTGTCCGGTGGTATGAAGAATGGCAGGCCGACCCACCTCCATGGTTCCTGTGAACCTCACAGACGTGCGACGCTTGAGGAACCCTTGAGTGTCAGGGTAACGCTGACATCGAGTAGCTAAATCTCCGGCACGCGGCGTGAGCGAGCTCACTTGGCCGGAGCTTTCCGAGTAAAGGCAAAGGGCCGGACGTCTCTGGCCCCTTGCTCCTTATGTTTCAAAGATAGAGAGCGGAGTTGATTGGGGAACTATTAGGATTTTAAACTCCTCGAAGACACATTGATTTGCTCGAATCGATCATTAGAGCAGGACCTTCAGTATCCATTCGCAATTAGCGTTTTATAGTCATCGACAAATTTAGGCCTAAGATAAAAACGAAAATAAGCTTGCTCTACAGCTTTAAAATATTCGGTTGATGAGTTCCAAGTCACTAGGGACAGCACGCTCGCGGAGGGGCCAGTGTCGCTGTGGTAGTCGTTGTACTTGACCAGGTCGTCGAAGCGGAAACCCAAGTCGGCCAGTTGCATGTAGGTTGCCACCTCTTCATCAGATAGTGTCGACTGTAGGTTGGGTTTTTCTTGATTACCAACCGTTTCAGATAACAACTCCTCGTCCCATCGCGGCCATAGTTGGCTGTAAGATAAGTAACGAGCAGCTTCCTCATCCTCGGGTAAGGACTCTTTGCTGAGTTCTCGAGTTGCTTTGACAAACTCCTTATAGAGCGCAAAATAGGCAAGGGTTACACCAGACTCCAGAGCAAACGCGATTGTCTTTTCTGCAGTCTGGCGAGTTTCACTTCGCCCACCTAGCATGAAGTATGCCTTCGTGTGTATTCCAGCAGTTTTCAAGCGTGAAAACAGTGCGACAATATCTTCGTTCCTATAGGTCGTCCCGGCTTTCAGGCGTCGCCGACGTTTTTCGTCGCCGTGCTCCACGCCGAAAGCTAGCATCCGGCATCCTGATCTAACCAACATAGACACAAAGCTATTACCTGGCCAACACGCCTCGTAATGGAAAAAATCCTCAAGCCTGAAAATTCCCCTCCAAACAAATAGCTCGTTGTGCGATTGGCTGATGCTGTGAAGTCCTTTAAGGAATGCGTCTGCCCATTCCATTGCTTTTGCCTGCGAGACTTTATCGAGATTATCTATGGCTGCTACTTGGGGAAGCAGATTGTCGTCAATGAACTGGATTCGCAGGTTTGGATACGTGCGCGCCAAGCCATTCAGCTCGCTTAGCACTGAATCAACTGATCTGCGGCGCTCTCCTCCGCTCAGTGATTTACGTTCTGTGCAGAAAGAGCAATTCCAATCGCACCCTTGCGACATAACTACGTGGGCTTCGTACAACGTGTCACTGCCAGAACGCGTCTTTGCAGGCTCATAACGACCTGTCGGGCCACAATACACCCGCCGATCAACGTTTAATGTCTCCCAAAGTGGACTGCGATGATTTACGGCGTGTATTGCTTCTACACTTTCAGATGTACTTTGGACATCCCTCAATGCGACGATTGAACTGTTCTCGTTGGCAATTAAATATCTCGACGACGGCCAAGGCCCTTGCGTGTCCAGCGCGGTCACCAAGCGGGTAAGGTTCTCAAACGCATCATTAGATATTGCGAAATCCCATGATCCCCATTCCTCATCATCTTCTGCCGAGAACTGCCAAGCATTTAGATTTGCGGCTGGGCCCCCAACAACAAGGACTGGCCTCGAGGTCTGTCGTCGAATTTCCTTGAGTAGCTGATGTGCTGATCGAACAGTACTCAATACTACGTTGAGTCCAATCAGGTCGAACGTGTGGGCATGCGTTGAAACGTTTCTGTAAAACTGCGGATATCGATGGCAGTCTACTAACTGTACGTCATGACCAGTCAGCGAAAGGTGTGTGGCGATTAATCCCAAGCCAAGCGGTGGGGTGCTAGTGGTTGAGGCTTCATGTCGCCCCGTTGAAGATACCTGGATAGGTGGAAGCACCAGCAGAACTCTCTTGATGCTCCTCTGAGCATCAATTAACGCGCCCCGCACTTCCGGATGCATGGAACCGTTGAGATTATTAGTCGGCATGCCGATTAGGGGGCCGAATAACCGTCGTGAATGCGGAAAATCGTAGATCGAAAATTTTCGCAGAGTTGGTTTTTTAGAGGTGCGTTCATGCTCGCGTGCGTACAGCTGCAGGAATTCGCGTTGAAGCCAAGGATGTCCAGAGTCAAAGGCTACTGCTTTATCGACGATAGCCCCTAGGCTACTGAGTAAGTTATCCCACTCACTTTTAGCGCGAGATAGAGCTGCTGATTCTAAACGCGACCGAAGCGTACTCGAGAAGGCGAGATCTATTGCAGCCCAGCGGACCGCCTCCTCCTCATCCCCAGCCATTGAATTGAGCAGTTGCAAAATTTGGTGGCTGGGGATACCAGATGTGAGTAGCCCGGCATATAGACGCTTATCTCCGCGCCAAGCCAGTTTGATTTCAGAGCCATGGTAGTCACGAAAGAAGTTGAACGCTTGATCTACCGACTGGCGAACTGCATCTGGCTTAAGCCCTGACAGAGCAAGTAGAGAGGGTGCCAAGGCCGGAGCCTCATGCAGAAGAGATGTGACGTCGTGCGGTAAAGCCAGCAGTTTTTGGCATCTCGCTGTCTCGGCTTCATATCCCTTCAAGTGTATGCCTGGTTTAATTACTAGTAAGATCTCTGGATATACAATCGCAATGCGCGCGAGCCGCACTTGTACAAGGTTGTCGTTTTCCAATAGCAAAGTAAAAGGCTTGAGGAATTTGGTCGCGAGTGATTTCGAGCGATGAGGGAATTCTTTGGCGAAGCGGCAGACGTAATACAGCAACTCTCTGCACAAAAAGCTATCAGAGCAAATTGCGTTCAACATCTCAGGGGCTATCAGCCGGGTGAATTCGCGAAAGGAAGGGGCTATGCTGGAACTTGCGGCCATGTACCGCCAGCATAAATCCAAGTAGCCGGTATCACGTATCGTTAGATGAGTCTCTCCAGAATCTATTTGGAGCTGCCCCTCCAAAGCCTGGGACAAAGCTTGCCCTATCGTTTCTAGCTGTTGCAGTAAATATTTCCGTTCCGCAATACCAGCGTTCTTTCCCAAATTACTAAACGCATTGAACGCGGAACATAAAACGCTCCAGTCTCGTTCGATATGCCCATCGGCGCAGGCCTCCAGCGCAAGTGCAATGGTCCCAGACTCCTCTGCGCCCGTGGTATCTCTTGAGGCTACTTTCTGGCGAGTGCGCCAGTTCACTGAACTTGGAAAGTCCCAACCTATCTGTTCGATTAGTACATATGCGCATCGATCCCAGGTGTATTCCGCCTGAAGGCTCTTGGCTAGCATCGCTGCAGCTTTTTTCCTTCGCGGATAATCATTGACGATGCGAATGAGTGCCTGTGCGATGGTTGTGCGGTCCTGCTCGTTCGATATTCCTGGTTTGATGCTACCAGCAAGACTGACAAACTCGACGCTTTCGAATGGCACACTCGGCAACTGCTGCCTCAAGTCCTCAATTAACAGAGCGAGGCCAGACTGCCGGGAGCAAACCAAAGGTACACCAGCACAAAGAGCCTCCCAGCCGGTTAGGCCAAATCCCTCATGCCAAGACGGCATTAACGCAATGTGAGAGGACGCTAGCCATTGGTACATCTGCCCCTGATCGGTTGAGAATGGCTGGGCCTCGATCTCGAATGCTGTCGAACTCCGAGCTCGCATCATCAACGGTGTAAGCAGTTCTTCATCCTCGATTGGATCAACACCGCAGGCATAAAGGCACCCTCGATTGGACCAGCGCCCTTGACCCAACTCCCGCTGGGTTTGATAGGCTTCTAGTAACGCATCGATCGCAAGAAATCCATTTTTGATCGTATCGTCTTCCCGGTTGAGACGACCAGAGATGAAGAAGCGCAGTCCTTGACGCTCATCTTCTGGTTGACATTGGATTTCGGCAGCTCCGGGAATAAGCCGATGCACTCGCCCCTTTCCTTTATCACCGCGCTTACGGGCAATTTGAAAGTTACTTTCGAGCAAAGGACCAACGGCGAAAGCAAAATCGGCCGCAGCAACTGTCTCGTGCTGGGCCTGTGACCGACTGGTTACCTGGCTTAACGTCTGCCCTTTATTGCGGCCATATTCGGCGTAATCCATGTGGCTTACCACAGCGGAAATGATTTCTGACTCACGAACTTTCTTTTTTAGCGTGTTAACACAGTCAATGGCGATCTGACCGGTTTTAACATCGTGACCTACAACCAGTACCCCACGAGGAAGAAGCTCTGAAGAGAAATGTTGGGACAAAATATCGTCGGCAATTAAATCCGCGTCGCCTGAGTACTTTCTCAGCTCGACACCGTCCATTAGGGAGGGACCGGCAGGCATTTCAGCGACATAACAAATGCAGCAGCTGTCCTTTGGAAGAATCTTAGCCATCCCTTTGGCCAATCCAGTATTGAAGACGTTGATGCCTCCTAGCTCGCTACCCCAACGAGTGGCGATAAACACGACGACGTATCCCATGACGCACCCCAGTCCTTGATAATCGAGATGTTACATGTTTAGAGAGGGTAAAGACTGTTACCTTGCGAGCTATTGCTCACAGGTTTAGATGAGATTGTGCAGTTGGAGTCTCGTCGCCATCTTTGGATGTAGCGTACTGCGCCCAACGCTCCATCAGCTCTCGACGTTTATCGAAGAAATCAGATCGGGAATAAGCGCTTTCGGTTTCACCTCGCTCATCATGAGCCAATGCCAGCTCACAAATCTCTCGAGGGAAGCTGGTCTGCTCGCCTGCCCAATCGCGGAACGTTGAGCGGAATCCATGGCGAGTGATATTTTGATAGCCGAGGCCGTGCAACAGGTTACGAATGCCATTGGCGTGCATGACGCCGCTGCGACCACTCCCTGGAAATACGTAGGGGCTTTCGCGGACGAGTTTTGGAAGATTCTTGAGTAATGAGATCATCTCTGGTGCCAACGGGATCGCGAAAGCCTGGCGGGTCTTCATTCGTTCATCAGGTAAAGACCAGCGACCGGACTCAAGGTCGAATTCATCCCAGCGTGCGAATCGGACCATGTGTGAGCGAGCGCCTGTTAGGATCAGTAACTGAGCCGCGACAGAAACGTGGCTGGTGTCCTTACGCAAGGCTTCCATGAGCTTCGGCAGGTCCTGCCATTTCAGCGCGGGATGATGCTGGCGTTTGCGAGCTTTCTTTTTCTCATACCGGCTGAGCAGGTTTTCTAGATGGCCGCGCCAGCGTGCCGGATTCTCTCCGGTCCTGAGGCCTCGGGCTCTGGCGGCATCCAGGATCTGTTCGATTTGCCCACGTACTTCGTCAGCCGTCCGCGTTTTGATTGACCATAGTGGCTGCAGTACTTTGATCAGATGTTTGGTCTCGATCTGGTCAGCTGACAGCTTCCCTATTGTAGGGAAAGCGTAGAGTTCGAGCTTCCTCAGCCAACCCTTGCGCCATTTCTCTGACCAGCTCGAACCGTGGGCATCGCGGTAGTCGGCGGCCAGTTTCTCGAAGGTAATCAGCTGTGCCAGTTCTTGGCGTTCGGCTTCACGCTGAGCGGCTTGTTCTGCCTGTCGTTTTGCTAGGGGATCTGTGCCGTTGAGGATCTGGACTTTGTGTTCATAAGCGGCGGCTCGGGCTTTTTTCAGGTCGAGTTGAGGATAGCCGCCCAACCCCATCTCTCGCCGTTTGCCGTGTATCTGGAAGCGCAGCACCCAAAATTTTCGACCTGAATCCTTGATGACCATGCGTAATCCATCGCCGTCTTCATAGGTTCCAGGCTCGGTCAGGTTTTTGACTTGTTTCGCGGTCAGCTTGCCCATTTTTCTACCCTCAGTTCCCCCACCAGTTCCCCCACTTAGCTGCGGAAGAGGGTGGATCAAAACGGAAGTCACAGGAACAAAAATAGGCTGAAACCCTTGATCCAGCAAGGCTGTCGCGGTTCTCAGTAGATGAGAGTGGTTTTCAAAAAAGCATTAAAAAGCCGGCTTGTGGCCGGCTTCTCGGGGACTGGCTTGGTTTATTTTTGGTAAACCGCGCCAGCCTTCAAAACGTACACCCGGATCTTGCGTCCGGCTGTGGGACTTGGCGAGAAAGTGATCTGCCTTGTCGGTGCGATCTGAGCCTTGGAAAGGGTCGATGCGCAAATGTGGGGCGCAGCATACTGATTTTTTTGAGGAATTCCCAGCTTGGTGTGCGGGATAGAGCGATTGCGCTGAGGCGTAGCAGCTGCCGAAGGCTGCTACAGGGCTTCGTATTTACAGGAACGGTACGGACGGTCTGCGTTTGTTGAGCGTCGACCACCAGAACACCCATCCCAATACCCTGATGTTCTGCTTGTCGATCTGCTCGGCGTTGAAGATCTCATCCGGATACTCGGCACGATTGTGGCTGCGCAACCGCAGCGCATTTCCCGGCATCCGGTGCAGGTATTTGATTCGTAACATCCCGTCATGCTCGATCGCATAGATCTCGCCATCGATAATCTGCGTAAGCCCGCGATCAATGGCGAGGGTAGAACCGTCTTCAATCTTCTCCGCCATGCTGTTGCCGATCATATGGGTGCAGATGGCATTGGCATGTTTGATTTCCAGGGAGTCGAGGTGGCTGTGGGGCAGGCGGATGGATTGGCCGGGGTCCTCGACGACGTGGGTTTTGTTGGAGCCTGGGGCGGTGGCGGTCTCTTTGAAGAAGGGCAGTTCGACGTCGATGGGTTCGATCACCGTGTAGATGCCCCGGATGGCTTGGGCGTCGAAGGTGTTGCCGGACTCGTCGAGCACACGCAGGCGTGAGGACTCTTTAGGGCCTTCGCCGGTTTTCAGCCAGTCACTGTTGACAGACAGAAGTCGGGAGACTTCCTCCATGCGATAAGCGGGCACACCACGGGTGTACCAGTTATGGATATTTTGCGCTTCCGTGTCGAAGAAAGCGGCAAATCCTGTCGTTGTGATGTTGGCTGCTTCGAGGAGCGCTCTGAACCGTGGGCCGCTAGTGTTCTTTTTCATAAACACGAGTCTACGGGCGCAGGATGGGGGTTTGAATAAACGACCCGTTCAAATTTCGAGGGAAATTTAAGACCGGATGTAAGACGCTTTTCGTAAAAAATAAACAGGCAAACACCCAGGCCGAAATGCTCAAAACTCATTGTTAAAAGCGTTCCAGGCAGGCACAAAAAACCCCGGATCAACCGGGGTTTTTCTTGAAGCGTGAGGCTAGAAACTAACCGTTGCTTCTCAGCCTTTGTAGGCAGCGACCGACTTGGTGATCGCGGCGCGGGCGGCGTCTGCGCCGTCCCAGCCTTCGATTTTCACCCATTTGCCTTTTTCGAGGTCTTTGTAGTTCGCGAAGAAGTGCTCGATCTGTTGGATCAGCAGGGCTGGCAGGTCAGTGTATTCCTTCACGTCCACGTACAGCTGGGACAGCTTGTCGTGTGGGACTGCGATGACTTTAGCATCGCCGCCGCCGTCGTCGGTCATGTTCAGGATGCCGACTGGACGCGCGCGGATCACCGAACCTGGAGCAACCGGGTAAGGAGTCACGACCAGCACGTCGAGGGGATCACCGTCGTCAGCCAGGGTGTTCGGGATGTAACCGTAGTTGGCCGGGTAGAACATTGGGGTGGCCATGAAACGGTCAACGAACAGGCAGTCGCTGTCTTTGTCGATTTCGTATTTGATCGGCGCGTGGTTGGCCGGGATCTCGATCGCGACGTAGATGTCGTTCGGCAGGTCTTTGCCAGCCGGAATCTTGCTGTAGCTCATTGGGCGGTGCCCCCGTTAGTTGACCAAAAATACTTGGCCGGATTGACCAAAAAGTGGCGGCGATTATAGGCATATTCCGCCGTTGATGCCATGCACCTAAGGGTCGTAGAGACCTTAGTCGCGTGCCTGATAGACCGGGTCTTCGGCCAGAAGTTGCCGTAGACGGGCCAGCGGATCCTGACGGTAAAACAACTTCAACTGCTCGTAGACCTGTGGATAAGCCTCGTAAAGCAGATCCGGGGCGCTGAAGAAGTATTCGCTGGTGACCGCGAAGAACTCGGCGGGGTTTTCCGCGGCGTACGGGTCGATGGCGGTTTCAGCGTCCGGGTTGCGCTCCAGTTGCCGGTCGAGGTCGTCATAGGCTTCCTGCATGACCTTGGCCCAGTCGCTGACGCGCATGTCGGCGTGCAGCGGTGGCAGGCCATTGGCGTTGCCGTTGAGCATGTCGAGTTTGTGTGCGAGTTCGTGGATCACCAGGTTGTAGCCTTCCCAGCCACCGCTGGCCATTACGCCGGGCCAGGCGAGGATGATCGGGCCTTGCTGCCAGGCTTCGCCGCTGTGTTCACCATCCCATTCGTGTTCGACGCCGCTGGCATCGCGATGGCGCTGGGGGCTGAGGAAGTCGTCGGGGTAGAGGATGACTTCGTGAAAGCCCTGATACCAGTTCAGATCACCCAAATGCATGAGCGGTAATTGGGCCTGGGCGGCGAGCAGTAGGCGCTGCTCCTGGTGGAGTTCGACGCCGGGCAGGGCGGTCAGGTGTTTGTCTTGCAGGAACAGCACGCTGGCTTCGCGCAGCCACTGGTCTTCGGCCGCGCTGATGCCATCGAGGAAGCTCAGGTGATGGCGCACCCGTTGCCACATGTCGTCGGCAATCGGATGCCTGGCCAGGGTGCGCCGGCGTCGCCAGGCGCTAAGGGACCACATCGTCAGTCAGCGGGGTTCGGCTTTGGACGCGGCATTAGCGAGACGGCTGCGGATCACGCCAATGATCATCGGTAGCAGCGACACCAGGATGATACCCACCACCAGCAGCGACAGGTTTTTCTTGATGAACGGTACGTTGCCGAAGAAGTAACCGAGGGTTACCAGGCCACCCACCCAGAGGATGGTGCCGAAAATGCTGAAGGCAAAGAAACGCGGGTAAGGCATTTTGCCAACGCCGGCGACGAACGGAGCAAAGGTACGGATGATTGGCATGAAGCGCGCCAGGGTCACGGTTTTGCCGCCGTGTTTGTCGTAGAAATCGTGGGTTTGTTGCAGGTAATCGCGGCGGAAGATTTTCGAGTTCGGGTTACTGAACAGCCGTTCGCCGACGGTGCGGCCGATCACGTAGTTGGTGCTGTCGCCGAGGATCGCCGCCAGCATCAGCAGGCCGCCCAGCAGTACCGGATCCATGCCGCCACCGGCCGCCACGGCGCCCGCGATGAACAGCAGGGAATCGCCCGGCAGGAACGGCATCACCACCAGTCCGGTTTCGCAGAAGATCACCATGAACAGGATGGCGTAGATCCATGCTCCGTAGTTGTTCACCAGCATCTCGAGGTAAACATCGAGATGCAGAATAACGTCGATCGGGTTGAAATCCATGGAAAGCACCTGTGGTGATGGCCCGACTCAGCAGGCCTGTGCGGATAGCTTCGCGTAAGACTACAGCGGGGTGTGATTTTTCTTACGAGCCGTGAGGTGTGGGCATTATACGGGGTGAAAAGTGAAAAACGCGTCGAGTTTGTAGCGAGGAATGTCGATGTGTTTCAGGGTTTGTCGGAAAAGGTCGCAGCCTTCGGTAGCACCTACAGCTTCGAGGTTGCCTCGGTCGATGCAGGCGCTGCCGAAGGCTGCGATCTTCTTGGTGAGCTTAAAGTTCGTCACTGATCGGCAATACGTAATTCTTGAACTCGGTGTCTTCCCTGAATCCGATGGATTCGTAGGTTTTCTGCGCGACTTCGTTGTTGCTGCTGGTGGAAACGCGCATGCGCACGGCATTGGTTTCCTTGGCCATTTTCTTCGCGGTGCGGATCAGGTTGTCGGCCACCAACTGGCGTCGGGCGTCTTCGGCGACGTAGATGTCGTTGAGGATCCACACGCGTTTGAGCGAAAGAGACGAGAAGCTCGGGTACAACTGACAGAAACCCAACAGTTTGTTGTTGTCGTCATCGGCCAGGGCCAGGTAGATCACCGACTCTTTGCGCCGCAGGCGCTTTTCGAGGAACGCTCGGGACGAGTCCGGATACGGCAGGGAACCGTAAAACTCGCGATATTTGACGAACAACGGGGTCAGCAGGTCCAGGTGTTCGAGGGTCGCTTGAATAATCCGCATGGTAGGTCTCGTCTTCAAGTGGCTGTCTTACATGGTGACGGCGATAGGAAACCCTTGGCGGCCGTGCATCGATCCTGCCTTAAACCGGAATAGAAACGCAATGCGGAAACGGTTCAGGCATCCGACGGACTGAGTAGGAAATTACCTTTCAAACCTGCTCCTGTGTCCGACTCCAGCGTCTGAACCTGGGCTTCGTCCTTCAGACTGACCCCCGATAACTGCCGCCGACAGGCTTCGCGCATCAAATACAGCAAACGGTGTGCCGCCATGCCGTAACTCAAGCCTTCGAGCCGGACATTCGAGATGCAGTTGCGGTAGGCATCCGTCAGTCCGACCTTGGGATTATAGGTGAAATACAGCCCCAGGCTGTCTGGAGAGCTTAATCCAGGGCGTTCCCCGATCAGAATGACCACCATTTTTGCGCCCAGCAGCTCGCCAATCTCGTCAGCCACCGCAACCCGGCCTTGTTCCACCAGAATCACCGGCGACAGGGACCAGCCTTCGATAGCTGTCTGTTCTTCCATGCGTGCCAGAAACGGCAAGGTGTGGCGATGAACGGCCAGTGCCGAGAGACCATCGGCCACCACAACAGCCAGATCCACCCCGCCTGGATGGGCTCGCGAGTAATCACGCAGAGTCTGCGCTGACTCATCACTCAACTTGCGCCCCAAATCGGGGCGCTGCAAATAGCTGTTCCGATCCGTGGCGGCACTGTGCAGCAGCAAACTCTCACGCCCACGCTCGGTCAGTTGCGAACTGAGCGCCGAGTGATCGAAAGGCAGGTGCACCGCATCCCGGGCCTGGGCATGGGCGTACTGGAAATCCAGCTGCGCGCGGGTCGGCATGCTGGTGCCGGTACGGCCGAGGGCAATGCGTGCCGGGGTCAGGCGGCGCAGTTCCAGCAATGGGTTCTGCGGATCGACAGGTGGTTCATACATATAAACACTCATCCCAGTTGCGCCAATGCCTGGCGGAACGCCGGTGGCAGGCTGTTGCCGAAGTGAATTTTGCCGTCCGCCTGGGTGAAGATGCCCATGTTCGCCAGCCACTGTTCAAACTCCGGCGCTGGTTTCAGGCCCAGGGTTTGCCGGGCGTAGAGGGCGTCGTGGAACGAGGTGGTCTGGTAATTGAGCATGATGTCATCGGAGCCGGGGATGCCCATGATGAAGTTGATCCCGGCCACACCCAGCAAGGTCAGCAGAGTGTCCATGTCGTCCTGGTCGGCTTCGGCATGGTTGGTGTAACAGATATCGCAGCCCATGGGGACGCCCAGCAGCTTGCCGCAGAAGTGGTCTTCGAGGCCGGCGCGGATGATCTGTTTACCGTTATAGAGGTATTCCGGGCCGATGAAGCCTACGACGGTGTTCACCAGAAACGGTTTGAAATGCCGTGCCACGGCGTACGCGCGGGTTTCACAGGTCTGTTGATCGATGCCGTGGTGGGCGTTGGCCGACAAGGCACTGCCTTGGCCGGTCTCGAAATACATCAGGTTTTGGCCCAATGTGCCGCGATTCAGGCTCAAGCCCGCGTCGTAGCCTTCCTGTAAAACGTTGAGGTTGATGCCGAAACTGGCGTTGGCCGCTTCGGTGCCGGCAATTGACTGGAACACCAGGTCCAGCGGAACCCCGCGATTGACCGCCTCGATGGAGGTGGTGACGTGGGTCAGCACGCAGGCCTGTGTCGGAATGTCGTAGCGCTGGATGATCGCGTCGAGCATTTCCAGAATGGCGCAGATCGAAGCGATGCTGTCGGTGGCCGGGTTGATGCCGATCATCGCGTCACCATTGCCGTACAGCAGGCCGTCGAGAATGCTGGCGGCGATGCCGGCCGGTTCGTCGGTGGGATGATTGGGTTGCAGGCGCGTCGAGAGCCGACCGCGCAGGCCCAGGGTGCCGCGGAACTTGGTGACCACGCGGATTTTCTGCGCCACCAGCACCAGATCCTGCACGCGCATGATCTTCGACACGGCGGCGACCATTTCCGGGGTCAGGCCGGGGGCGAGGGCGCGCAGGCTTTGTTCATCGGCGGCTTCGCTGAGCAGCCAGTCGCGGAAACCGCCGACGGTGAGGTGGCTGACCGCTTTAAAAGCCTGTTTGTCGTGAGTGTCGATGATCAGTCGGGTGACCTCATCGGCCTCGTAAGGAATCAGCACTTCCTCCAGGAAGTGGGCCAGCGGGGTGTCGGCCAGGGCCATCTGCGCGGCCACCCGCTCGCCATCGTTGAGGGCGGCAACGCCGGCCAGAAAGTCCCCGGAGCGCGCCGGGCTGGCTTTGGCCATGACCTCCTTGAGGCTGTCGAAGCGGTAGGTTTGGGCGCCGACGGTATGGGCAAATACGGCCATGGGACGGTGTCCTCCTGATTCAATAAATATCTCAAATGCACCACTAAACCCCTGTGGGAGCGGGTTCTGGTGCACTTCAATAGGGCTGGCGCCGGGAATCAGCCCGGCGCCGGTGCATTTCAGACGCCTTCGAGCATCGCATCTGCCGGCGCATCGGCGCGTTGCTTGGCGGTCAGTTGGAAATACAGGTAACCGGCCACCATGAAACCGAGGAACACACAGCCGATCAGCGCGTTGAACCAGGCCATCGCCACCAGGCACACCACCGCCAGAAACAGCGCGATCCCCGGTACGATCGGGTAGCCCGGCGCGCGGAAGGTGCGCTCCAGGTTGGGTTCGGTTTTACGCAGTTTGAACAGGCTCAGCATACTGATGATGTACATCACGATGGCGCCGAATACCGACATGGTGATCATTGCAGCCGTCAGCGTCATGCCTTGCAGGTTGACCAGGCCATCGCTGTAGATCGCCGCGATACCGATCACGCCGCCCGCCAGGATCGCCCGGTGCGGGGTCTGGAAGCGCGACAGTTTGGCCAGGGAGGCCGGCAGGTAACCGGCGCGAGCCAGGGCGAAGAACTGCCGCGAATAACCCAGAATGATCCCGTGGAAGCTCGCCACCAGGCCAAACAGACCGATCCACACCAACATGTGCATCCAGCTCGAGTTGTTGCCGACCACGGCTTTCATCGCCTGAGGCAGTGGGTCGTTGATGTTCGACAGTTGGCGCCAGTCGCCGACACCGCCGGCCATGACCATCACGCCGATGGCGAGGAACACCAGGGTCAGAATGCCGCTGACGTAAGCCTTGGGAATCGTGCGTTTCGGGTCCTTGGCCTCTTCGGCGGCCATGGCTGCGCCTTCAATGGCGAGGAAAAACCAGATCGCGAACGGGATGGCCGCAAAGATGCCGGGAATCGAGGCCATGCTGAATTCGTTGGCGCCCGACCAGCCGTTGAGCACGAAGTTACTGAAGCTGAAGCCCGGTGCGACCACACCCATGAACACCAGCAATTCGGCGACGGCAAGCACGGTGACCACCAGTTCGAAGGTGGCCGCGATGCTCACGCCGAGGATATTCAGGGTCATGAACACGAAATAGGCGCCAACAGCGGCGATCTTCGGGTCCAGTTCCGGGTATTGCACATTGAGGTAGGCGCCGATGGCCATGGCAATTGCCGGTGGCGCAAAGACGAATTCGATCAGGGTGGCGATGCCGGCGATCAGTCCGCCTCGCTCGCCGAAGGCTCGGCGGCTGTAGGCAAACGGCCCGCCAGCGTGGGGAATGGCGGTGGTCAATTCGGTGAAACTGAAAATGAAGCAGGTGTACATCGTCGCCACCATCAATGCGGTGACGAGAAAACCCAGGGTACCTGCGGTGCCCCAGCCATAACTCCAGCCGAAATACTCGCCGGAAATCACCAGGCCGACGGCAATGCCCCATAGATGCAGGGTGCCGAGTGTGGGTTTGAGCTGTGTAGTAGAAGTCATAGGTCCTCTCTGCGTAGTAGAAGTCATAAGTCCTCTCTGTCTTTTTTATTGTTTGATTTGTTGGACTTTCGGGTATGGCATTCAGTGTGTAGAGCGGGAATGCAAAGCCAATGCCAGACCGGCAGAGCGATGAAGGAGGCGTTTAAGGGCACCATCGCGGGCTTGCCCGCGATGGCCTTCTGAAGGGCGATACAGAAATACCTGTATCGCCCCCCGGTTTTTAGAAGAAGCCCAACGGGTTGATGTCGTAGCTCACTAGCAGGTTTTTGGTCTGCTGATAGTGATCGAGCATCATTTTGTGGGTTTCACGGCCGACGCCGGACTTCTTGTAACCACCGAACGCGGCGTGTGCCGGGTACAGGTGGTAGCAGTTGGTCCACACGCGACCGGCCTTGATGGCGCGGCCCACGCGGTAGGCGCGGTTGATGTCGCGGGTCCAGAGGCCGGCACCCAGGCCGAACTCGGTGTCGTTGGCGATGGCCAGGGCCTCGGCTTCGTCCTTGAAGGTGGTGATGCTCACCACCGGGCCAAAGATTTCTTCCTGGAACACGCGCATTTTGTTGGTGCCCTTGAGCAGGGTCGGCTGGATGTAATACCCGGTCGCCAGGCTGCCCTCGAGTTTTTCCACCTTGCCACCGGTCAGCAGCTCGGCGCCTTCGCCCTTGGCGATGTCCAGGTACGAAAGGATTTTGTCGAATTGCTGCTCGGACGCCTGGGCGCCGACCATGGTGTCGGTGTCCAGCGGGTCGCCACGCTTGATCTGCAGGACTTTTTTCATGACAACTTCCATGAACTCGTCGTAGATCGACTCCTGTACCAGAGCGCGGGACGGGCAGGTGCAAACTTCGCCCTGGTTGAAGAATGCCAGCACCAGACCTTCGGCGGCTTTCTCGATGAAGGACGGTTCGGCCTGCATGACGTCTTCGAAGAAGATGTTCGGCGACTTGCCTCCCAGCTCCACGGTGGACGGAATGATGTTCTCGGCGGCGCATTTCATGATGTGCGAGCCGACTGGAGTCGAACCGGTGAAGGCGATCTTGGCGATGCGTTTGCTGGTGGCCAGGGCTTCACCGGCTTCTTTGCCGAAGCCTTGCACCACGTTGAGCACGCCAGGTGGCAGCAGGTCGCCGATCAGCTCCATCAGCACAGTAATGCCCAGCGGGGTTTGCTCGGCAGGTTTGAGGACAATGCAGTTACCGGCGGCCAGGGCCGGAGCGAGTTTCCAGGCGGCCATCAGGATCGGGAAGTTCCACGGGATGATCTGCCCGACCACGCCCAGCGGTTCATGGATGTGATAGGCCACGGTATTGCCGTCGATCTCGGCGGCACTGCCTTCCTGGGCGCGAATGCAACCGGCGAAATAGCGGAAATGGTCGGCGGCCAGCGGGATGTCGGCGTTGAGGGTTTCACGCACGGCCTTGCCGTTGTCCCAGGATTCGGTGATCGCCAGCAGTTCCAGGTTCTGTTCGATGCGATCGGCGATTTTCAGCAGCACCAGCGAGCGTGCCTGGGCGGACGTGGCGCCCCAGGCATCGGCGGCGGCATGGGCGGCGTCCAGGGCTTTTTCGATGTCTTCGGCAGTGGAGCGCGGGAATTCGGCAATCGGTTGGCCGTTGACCGGCGAAGTATTGGTGAAGTACTGACCTTTGACAGGCGCGACGAACTCGCCGCCGATGTAGTTACCGTATTTGCTCTTGAACGAAACGATAGCGCCTTCAGTACCGGGGTGAGCGTAACGCATGATGGGTTTCTCCTTGGCTTTTGTGCTTATAAGGGAGGACGCGCCAGAGCGCGGTAACAAGCGTAGAGCAAAGGTTGGGCCACCGCCTCGCAAGTCAGTTAAATCAAGGGCTTGTGTATTTTTTGTCGGACGGCTGGGCGGTGCTTGTGACGCTTGCGGTACAACCCGTGTGACACTTTGTACCGCTTGTGGCACAGCCTGTGACCGATGGGTCTTGCCAGCATTGCAATGCGTCGATGGCTGGAGGATGCTGGGCCTCAAATGGCCCACAGGTAATCCTCTGTGGCGAGGGAGCTTGCTCCCGCTTGGCTGCGAAGCAGTCCAGAAATGTCTGCCGGTCATGATTTTTGGCGAGCGCTTCGCACTCGAGCGGGAGCAAGCTCCCTCGCCACAAGGTATGTGCCAGCCCCTTAAAGAGGGTTCAGCACAGCCCTCTGGGAGAATAATAAGAAATGCACGACAACCATTTGAGTCGCCATGCCCAGCAAGTGTTGACCGTGACCCAGGGTAAGTCCCACCTGCACGGTCCCGGCAGCGATCCGTCTATTGCCCGCTCCTGGCTGCGTTGCCTTGAGGACTATCACCTCGACCCGGCCCTGACCATGGCGCCGACGGTGCTGGAGCATGGCCGTCTCCTGGAAAGCCGCGAACGTTTGCAGCAAGTGCTGCAGATCGCCGGCAACGAAATGACCAGCCTCCACCAGCAACTCTCCGGCGCCGGCCACGCAGTGTTGCTGACCGACGCTCGCGGGGTGATCCTCAACTGCGTCACCGCGCCCGCCGAACGGAAGATTTTCGAACGCGCAGGCCTTTGGCTTGGCGCCGACTGGAGCGAAGCCTGCGAAGGTACCAACGGCATCGGCACCTGCCTGGTGGAGCGCCAGTCCCTGACCATTCACCAGGACGAACACTTTCGTGGCCGCCACACCGGCCTGACCTGCTCGGCAAGCCCGGTGTTCGACCCTCATGGTGAACTGTTGGCGGTGCTTGACGTGTCTTCGGCGCGTCATGAGGTTTCGCGGCAGAGCCAGTTTCACACCATGGCCCTGGTCAATCTGTCGGCGAAGATGATCGAGAGCTGTTATTTCCTGCGTTACTTCGACAATCAATGGCTGCTGCGTTTTCACTTGCAGGCCGAATCCGTCGGACTGTTCAGCGAAGGGCTGCTGGCGTTCGACGGGGAAGGGCGGATCTGTGCGGTCAACCAGAGCGCGCTGAATTTGCTGGGGCATATTCGTGGCGGGCTGTTGGGCCAGCCGGTGGAGGCGTTTTTCGACTGCTCGCTGAATGAGTTGCTCGGCCGCGCGAGCGCCAATGCCAGCGCCAGTTGGCCGTTGCGCACCCGCGACGGGCGGCGGCTGTTTGCTGTATTGCGTGGGCAGCCGCGCAGCATTCCTGCACCGGTGGTGCAAAGCCCGGCAGTGGCCGAGCGTCCACGGCTGTCGGGTATTTGCCTGGGCGATGCCGCGTTGCAGGAAGACTTCCGCAAGGCCTTGCGGGTGTTCGAACGGGACGTGCCGTTGCTGATCAACGGCGAAACCGGCTCAGGCAAGGAGGCTTTCGCCAAGGCCGTGCATCAGGCCAGTCAACGGGCGGAAAAATCGTTCGTCGCCCTCAATTGCGCGGCGATCCCCGAAAGCCTGATCGAAAGCGAGTTGTTCGGCTATCGCGGCGGCAGCTTCACCGGTGCCCGCAAGGAGGGCATGCGTGGCAAGTTGCAGCAGGCCGATGGCGGAACTTTATTCCTGGATGAAATCGGTGACATGCCGCTGAGCATGCAGACCCGGCTATTAAGGGTGCTGGAAGACCGTCAGGTGGTGCCGATTGGCGGCGAGCCGGAATCGGTCAATGTGCGGATCATCAGCGCCACTCACCGTAACCTGCTCGAAAGGGTGCAGGACGGCAGTTTCCGCGAGGATTTGTATTACCGGCTCAATGGGCTGGAAGTCGCATTGCCAGCGTTGCGCGAGCGCACGGATAAATCACAGTTGCTCGACTTTCTGTTGGCCGAAGAGGCGGGCGGGGAGACGGTATTGATTGATGCAGCGGCGCGGCAGGCCTTGCTGGATTTTGCCTGGCCGGGGAACGTGCGGCAGTTGCGCAATGTGCTGCGGACCCTGGCGGCGTTGTGTGACGGCGGTCGGATCGGGCTGGAAGATTTGCCGGCGATGATTCGTCAGGTCCGGCCGGTGACGGTGGCGACGATTGAAGCGCCGTCCGAGTATCCGTTGGACGATGCCGAGCGGTTGGCGTTGCTCAACGCACTGGAACAGCAGCGCTGGCACATGACCCACACCGCCGAACAGTTGGGTGTGAGCCGCAATACCCTCTACCGGAAGCTGCGCAAACACGGCATCGCACGATAGCCGTTTTTGTGGCGAGGGGGCTTGCTCCCTCAGCCACAAAAAAATGCGCTCGATCAGCCAAGCGGTTGTGTCACGTTCAGCTAAAGAGTGCGATTTTCCCCTCCCTACGCTAACCTGCGGCCATGTTTTACGAGGTCGACTATGCACATTCATATTCTTGGTATTTGCGGCACTTTCATGGGTTCGATGGCGGTTCTGGCCAAAGAGCTAGGCCATCATGTGACCGGCTCCGATGCCAACGTCTATCCGCCGATGAGCACTCAGCTGCAAGCCCAGGGCATTGAGTTGACGCAAGGTTACGACCCGGCGCAGCTCGATCCGGCCCCGGACCTGGTGGTGATCGGCAATGCCATGTCCCGCGGCAACCCGGCGGTCGAGTACGTGTTGAACAAAGGCCTGCCGTACGTCTCCGGCCCGCAATGGCTGGCCGATCACGTGCTGCAAGGCCGCTGGGTGCTGGCGGTTGCCGGCACGCATGGCAAAACCACTACCAGCAGCATGCTCGCCTGGGTCCTGGAACACGCCGGCATGAGCCCGGGTTTCCTGATCGGCGGAGTGCCGCAGAATTTCTCGGTGTCGGCGCGTCTGGGCGATACGCCGTTCTTCGTGATTGAAGCCGACGAATACGACAGCGCATTCTTCGACAAGCGCTCCAAGTTCGTTCACTACCGCCCGCGCACGGCGATCCTGAACAATCTGGAGTTCGATCACGCGGACATCTTCCCTGATCTGGCGGCCATCGAGCGACAGTTCCACCATTTGGTGCGGACCATTCCGAGCGAAGGCCTGGTGATCCATCCGACCACCGAGCCGGCCTTGCAGCGCGTGATCGAGATGGGCTGCTGGACTCCGGTGCAAACCACCGGCGCCGGCGGTCAATGGCAGGTCAAACTGCTCAGTGAAGATGGCTCGAAGTTCGAAGTGATGTTCGAAGGCGTCGCTCAAGGCGTGGTCGAGTGGGACATGACCGGTCAGCACAACGTCGCCAACGCCTTGGCCACCCTGGCCGCCGCGCGTCACGTCGGCGTCGTGCCGTCGATGGGCATCGCGGCACTGAGCGCGTTCAAAAGCGTGAAGCGCCGGATGGAAAAAGTCGCGGAAGTCCGTGGCATCACCATTTACGACGACTTCGCCCACCACCCGACCGCCATCGCCACCACCCTCGACGGTTTGCGCAAGCGCATCGGCGATGCGCCGCTGATCGCGATCATCGAGCCGCGCTCCAACTCCATGAAGCTCGGTGCTCACCGTGATGGTTTGCCGGAAAGCGTAGTCGATGCCGATCAGGTGATCTGGTATTCGCCGGCCAACCTCGGTTGGGACCTGGGCGCCACGGCGGCGTTGTGCACCGTGCCGTCGATTGTCAGCGATTCGCTGGAAGGCATCATCGAGCGCGTGAAGAGCCAGGCCCAACCCGGCACTCACGTGGTAATCATGAGCAACGGCGGCTTCGGTGGCCTGCACGGCAAACTGGCCGAGGCGCTGCAATGAACAATGGTCCGGAACGCATCACGCTGGCGATGACCGGCGCTTCGGGCGCCCAGTACGGCTTGCGCCTGCTCGACTGCCTGGTGCGTGAAGACCGCGAGGTGCACTTCCTGATTTCCAAGGCCGCGCAACTGGTGATGGCCACCGAGACCGATGTCTCGCTGCCCTCCAAGCCGCAGATGATGCAAGCCTTCCTCACTGAATACACCGGTGCCGCCGCCGGGCAGATTCGGGTGTACGGCAAGGAAGACTGGATGTCGCCGGTGGCATCGGGTTCCGGCTCGCCAGCGGCGATGGTGGTGGTACCGTGTTCCACCGGGACCTTGTCGGCGATCGCGACCGGGGCCTGCAACAACTTGATCGAGCGGGCGGCCGACGTGACGTTGAAGGAGCGCCGCCAGCTGATTCTGGTACCGCGCGAGGCGCCGTATTCGAGCATTCATCTGGAAAATATGCTCAAGCTGTCGAACATGGGCGTGACGATTTTGCCGGCATCGCCAGGCTTCTATCATCAGCCGCAAACCATTGATGACTTGATCGACTTCGTCGTGGCGCGAATTCTCAATCTGCTGAACATTCCGCAAGACATGCTGCCGCGTTGGGGCGAGCACCATTTGAGCAGTGATGAATAGGCTGCTGATCATTCTGCTGGCGGTGCAACTGGCGGGCTGCGCCACGGCGCGCACCCTCGATGCCGCCAAACCCGGGGCACCGGTGGTGTATTCGGGGACGCGTCTGGATTTGTATGCAATGAACGGCGGGTGCTGCGCCATGGACAGATTTGGCGCAGAAGCGCCGAGTTATCCCGGTGTTGATCTGCCGGCCAGTGCTTTGCTCGACACATTGCTGTTGCCGTTGTCGTTGTTGACGGTTTTAGGTGTTGGGTTTCAGGCGACCGGCGGATTATAGAAGAGCGCTTCGCGCTCTATTCGCGGGCGCTGCTGGATTACTTGCCTAACTTGCGCAATTCATCCGACTCGACAATCCGTACGCCATCCTGTTCTTCCAGCGCCAGGCGCCACATGGCGCGGGCCAGTTGGCAGGCTTCGATGCCGTGGTATTTGCCCGGAATCAATTTCGACAACGGACCGGCAACCCGTTCGGCCAGTCGCGGCTCGGCGCGATCGCCGAGCAACAGCGAAGGCCGGCAGATGGTCAGCTGCGGCCAATTCTGCGCGCGCAATGCGTGTTCCATCTCGCCTTTAACCCGGTTGTAGAAAATCGGCGATCTGCGGTCGGCCCCCAAGGCACTGATCACGATCAGGTGCCGTGCGCCCATTTCCCGGGCACGTTTGGCGAAGGCCACGACCATGTCCAGGTCCACCGCGCGAAACGCTTCCTCGGAGCCGGCTTGCTTGATCGTGGTGCCGAGGCAGCAGTAGGCGACGTCGACGCGACCGTTCAATTGCGGCAGAAACTCCGTCGGGTCGCCGACCGGGTTTTCCAGGTGAGGGTGTTCGGCCAGTGGCCGGCGTGAGGGGGCTAATACGCGTGCAATCGTTGGCTCGTTGAGCAGACGGTCAAGCAAATGTTCACCGGTTAACCCGGTAGCTCCGGCAAGCAATACATGCTGAGGCGTCAAGTACATAGTTATTCCCCCTTGATACTGTTCAGCTTAGTTGCTCTTTTCATCCTTGCTGATAGAGACACTTTGCAATGCCTTTCGTGCCTGCTGCTTGCGTAACAATTGCCAATGGGCGAGCACGGCTTTCGGCGCCCAGATCTGTGGTTCGGAAGCTTCGAAGCTGTCGGCCAGCTCACGCTCGGCCACGGTGGCGCTGGCCCGTTTGAAGGCTTGCTCCAGATCGTCGGTCTGGTTCAGCGCCTGGGCGAACAGTGCGTCGCCGAAATAGGTGAAGTTGGCTTCTTCCGAGCACCCGAAGGACACCCGGTCGGCGCGCGAGGCGGTCATGATCAGGGTGTGTTCATCCTTGAGGGCAGGGATGAAGCCGCCGGAATAACAGGACGAAATCACGATAATCTTGTCGCGCTTCTTCAGGGGCGCGAGGACGGCGGCGAGTTCGTCGGCCGGCAGGTCGGCCAGCTCCATGCGTGGCTGGTCGAGTACCAGCTCGTGTTCACTGGAGCCATGGCTGGTCAGGTAAATGAACAGCAAGTCCTCCGGACCACTGCGCTCGGCCAGGGTCTGGGCGGCGCGGCGCAGGTTTTCCCGGGTGGCCATCGGCCGGTCGCCGAGGTGGTCGCGATGGTTGACCAGGCGAATCTGGCCGAAAGCGCCGAAACGGCTGGCGAGCATGTTGGCGACGTAGTCGGATTCGCGCAGGAACACGCTCTGCTTGCCGTCACCGCCCAGGGTCAAGGTGTACAGTTCGACCGCCGGAGTCGAGGCCGGCACGTTGGCCAGTGCTTCGTCGAGCAAGCGGCCCTGGGCCAGCAAGCCGAGTTCCAGGGTGTCGGGCAGCAGCTTGCCGTCGGCGTCGCGCACGCGCTGGCTGTTGATCCAGGTGCCGCTCAGCACTGTGCCATCGGTCAGCACCAACGTGCCTTTGCCCTGATAGTTGTCGCCGTCGAACTGACCGATATAGAAACTGCCATCGGCCAGGTTCAAGCGGCCCTGACCGGTAAAACGCCAGTCGCTGAACTGACCGATGTAATGACTGCCATCGGCGCCGATCAACTCGCCCTTGCCGTTCAGCACGCCTTCCTTGAACTGACCGATCCAGACATCGCCATCGGCGTTTTCGTAGCGGCCCTTGCCATGCAATTGATTGTTCTTGAACCCACCGACGTAGATATCGCCATCGGCGCTGTTGAAAGTACCGTTGCCTTCCAGTTGGCCATCGACGAAGTGCCCGGTGAACTGATTGCCGCTGGCATCGCTGCGCTGGCCTTCGCCGTTGGGTTTGCCGTGGGCGAACTGACCCTGGTACTGGCTGCCGTCTTCGAGTTCCAGACGACCGAGCCCTGAATATTGGTCGGCCTTGAATTCGCCGCGATAGGTCATGGCGTTTTCTTTGAGGGTGCCTTCACCGTCCCGTCGACCGGCCTTGAAACCGCCGGTGTAGCTGCTGCCGGTGGTGGTCAGCGTGCCCTGGCCGTCGAACAGCCCCTGCTGGAACTGCCCGCGATAGACCTCGCCGTTGCTGCCGTGCCATTCGCCCTGGCCATGCCATTGGCCTTTGTCGAAGTGACCGGCATACCAGCTGCCGTTCGGGTAATCGATGCGACCCTCGCCTTGCAGCAGGCCGTTGACCAGATCACCACGATAGCGTCCGCCATCCGGCAGGCGGGCGTCGGGGGGCAACAGCGATTCGCCATCGCCGCAAGCGGTGAGCATCAGGGTCAGGGCAAGGAGTGCAAGTGAGCGCATAGCGGGATCCGGGCAATTAGGCGACGGAGTATGCCGCAGCTATGTGTCGCATTTATAGAGACACGGCACAGACACAGCGCGAAACAGCATGAGCTGCTTCGCAATCAGGCATGTGTCAGACGAAGCAGAGGGACAATGGCTCGGCGATATAGGCCGGTTTGTCCGATCCTTCGATTTCAAGCGTAGCGGTGGCCTTGAGCAGCCATTGGCCGGGTTTCTTCTCGGTGACGTCGTTCATGTCGACCTTGAGTCGAACCCTGGAATTAACCTTCACAGGCTGGATGAAACGCACGCTGTCCAGGCCATAGTTGACCACCATCTTCGCGCCTTCGGGCAGGATGAGGATGTCTTCCATCAGTTTGGGGATCAGCGACAACGACAGGAAACCATGGGCGATGGTGCTGCCAAAAGGCGTTTGCGCGGCTTTGACCGGGTCGACATGGATGAACTGATAATCGCCTGTGGCTTCTGCGAACAGGTTGATGCGTTCCTGGTCGATGGTGAGCCATTGGGAACGTCCGAGTTCCTTGCCGACATAATCTTTGAGCTCTGCAACTGGAACATAGGGCATTGAGACTCTCCTTGGGTTCATCGGATTTATAGTTTTTCGAGTGGGGGACTTGACCTCCCTGCGAACCACTTTAGATCAACATGACAAATTGCTCCGGTCAACTGACCATGCTTTTGGCGAATGCCGACTCATAGCGTGCTTATAATGTCGGGCCCCTTCTTGGTGGGGGAGAGCGCGGGAGAGGATGGATGTTGTTACGTGGCCTGACCTGGCTGGTGCTGTTTCAATTGCTCGGCACAGCCCTCAATCATCTGTTTTTGCCGGTGCTGCCGGGGCCGATCATTGGCCTGCTGTTGCTGCTGGGGTATCTGATCAGCCGCGGTCAAGTCGGCGAACCGCTGAACCTTGCGGCCAGCAGCCTGTTGCGTTATTTGCCGTTGCTGCTGGTGCCGCCGGCCGTGGGCGTGATGGTCTACGCCACTGACATTGCCGCGGATTTCTGGGCGATCACCGGTGCGCTGGTGTTGTCGTTGGTGCTGTCGATGGCCTTCGCCGGGGTGCTGATGCAGCGCCTGGTCAAGCGTCACTCCCATTCCGAGGACAGCCAATGATGTTCGATTGGCACGGCGCCTGGGCGTCGGTGATTCATCATCCGCTGTTCGGCATCGGCATTACGCTGGGCGCGTATCAATTGGTGCTGGCGGCGTTCGAGAAAACCCGCTGGATTTTTCTGCAACCGGTGCTGGTCTCCATGCTGCTGGTCATCGGCGTGCTGGTCAGTTGCGGCCTGAGTTACGTTGAGTACCGCAAGAGCACCGAGATCCTCAGTATCTTGCTCGGGCCGGCCACCGTTGCGCTGGCGGTGCCGCTGTACCTCAACCTGCGGCGGATTCGACAGTTGTTCTGGCCGATATTTACTACGCTGGTGATAGGTGGCGTGGTCGCCACGGGCATGGGAGTGCTGCTGGGTTGGTGGTTCGGCGCCGAACACATGATCCTGATGACCATGGCCCCCAAGTCGGTGACCTCGCCGATTGCCATGCTGGTGGCGGAGCAGATTGGTGGCGTCGCGGCGCTGGCGGCGGTGTTCGTGTTGATTACCGGGGTGATCGGAGCGATCTTCGGGCCGAGTCTTTTGACTCGTCTCGGTGTCCACAGCCCGGAGGCCCGCGGTATGGCTCTGGGCATGACCGCCCATGCGGTCGGCACGGCGGTGGCCATGCAGGAAAGTGAGGAGTGCGGCGCCTTCGCGGCGCTGGCGATGAGTCTGATGGGCGTGGCCACGGCGGTATTCCTGCCGTTGGCGGTGTCGATGGTGGTGTAAGGAAATGTCTATGAGTCTGCCGCTTTTTCCGCTGAACACGGTGCTGTTTCCGGACTGCATCCTCGACTTGCAGATTTTCGAAGCACGCTACCTGGACATGATCGGCCGTTGCATGAAACAGGGCAGCGGCTTCGGCGTAGTGTGTATTCTCGAGGGCGAAGAAGTCGGCATCGCTCCTGAAGGCTACGCGCGGGTGGGGTGCGAGGCGCGGATCACCGATTTCCATCAGCAGGACAACGGCCTGCTGGGCATTCGGGTAAAGGGCGGGCGGCGTTTTCACGTGGTGCGCACCGAGGTGCAGCGCGACCAGTTGATCGTCGCCGAAGTCGAGTGGCTCAAAGATGAACCTGAGCAACCGCTACAGGATGAAGATGCCGACCTGGTCGCGCTGCTCAAGGCCTTGGCGGAACACCCGATGGTCGAAGCACTGAGCATGGGCACCGAAGCGACGGGGCAACAGTCGCTGGCCAATCAGTTGGCGTATCTGTTGCCGTTTTCCGAGGTGGACAAGATCGACTTGCTGCAACTCGATGATCCGCAGCAACGGCTGGATGCGATTCAGGCGTTGCTGGATGAACTGCAGGGTGAGTTGTTTGCCTGATGTCCACTGAAAGATCGCAGCCGCTACAGGTGCGATCTTTCAATCCTCAATATGCATACCGCAACAAAGCTTGCGGCAAATGCCGCAACACAAAGAAGCCGAACAACGCCAGCAACGACGGCAACACCAGCCACCAGACCTTGGGTGGCATGGCGTTGAGCGGCACCTGGCGTTGCGTCAGCCACAGGCTCGCCGCACACACGCATGCCGCCAGCATCGCGCCGGCCAGTACATCGGTAGGCCAGTGCGCCCCCAGGTAAACCCGCGACAGGGCAATCGCCAGCGCCGGCAAACAACCCAGCAACAACCAGGTCAGGCGCATTCGCGGCGGTTGTCCGCGGCCAGCCAGCACCGCTAGCGTCAGAAACAGCGCGAACGAGCCCGAGGCGTGGCCGCTGGGCATGCTGTAGCTGGTCAGTGGATCGCTCAGCACTTCCGGGCGAATGCGGGCGAAAAAGTGCTTGGTTGCCGTGTTGCCCAGCGCGGTGAAAAGCAACGTGCTGCCGGCGAAGATCGCGTGCCGCCATTGTCGCGTCAGCAACAGCAGGGCCGTCAACAGGGCGCTGATCATAAACATGTTGCGGAACTCGCCAATCAGCGTGAACACCACGGCTACTTCATCGAGCATCGGGCTGCGGTGTTCCTGCACCAGGGTCATCAACCCTTGGTCGAGGGCGGTCAGGTGCGGATAGCCGATGAACAGTCCCGCCAGAATTAGAAAACTCATGCCGGTGATCAGCATCGTCGCCTTGCGATGGCGGCGCATGCTGCTGGTAATGCTCAAGCCCACCATGACGGCGATGCTGCCGGCAACGATCCCGGCCTCGGGCCAGAACCCTTCGGGCAATGGCAAGCGAATCGCCGCGCCGGTGGCCCAGCCGGGCAGCAGATAGGCAACGCTCCAGCCCGCGGCGGCCAACAGGCTGACGGCGGCGAAGCGGGGGAAGGGCATATCGAACATACCTGCGACCATCGGCAGCATTGGTCGCAACGGGCCGATAAAGCGTCCGACTAACAGGCTGGCGATGCCATAACGCTGAAAATACGCTTCGGCCCCGGCGATCCATTCCGGATGATGGCGCAACCCCGGCAGGCGCCGGATGTTCTGGTGGAAATGTCGTCCCAGGAAATACGAAACGATGTCGCCCAGCACGCCGCCGAGGAAACCCAGCAGCAATGTTTCACCCAGCGACAGTGCGCCACTGCCGGCCAGTACTGCCGCGGCAAACAACAACACCGTACCGGGTACGATCAGCCCGGCAATCGCCAGGCACTCCACACACGCCACTACGAACACTGCCATGGCCAGCCACTGCGGATTGACCGTCAGCCAACCGATCACGCTATCGAGCCATGGGCCCATAAAAACAACTCCATCGAATGTTCACTTGGCCCCAAAGGGATGAATCTCCCAAATGCTGAACGACCGCTCCCACTGGGATTCCCGTTTGCCCGGGCACGTTTCAAGTCAGCAAAAAATAATCACGCCCTTCGACCTGACCCCGACGCATCGGATTGCGAGTGCAGTACGGCGCGTAAGCCGCATCGACGAAACGGTACATTAAATGTTCGTCGCGCCCCTGGGGGATGCCCAGGCGTGTGGTCTGGATGATATGGCCGGGCGCAGGCCCGATGTCTTCCACCAGCAGCACTTCATGGTCAAAACGCTTGGCGTCCCAGACCGGCACCTTCAGCCCCAGCGCCTTGCACAGCAACGTCTGCCCGGCGCACAGCTTTTGTGAGGGGCGAGGGCGGCCCTGGGCGTCGGGATTGTTCAGCAGCATCTGCGCCAGGCTGGCTGGCCCGCTCAGTTCATCGACCCATGGATAGGCGGATTTGATCAGCACCGCATTGCCCGGACCTTGGGCACTGAAGTTCAGGGAATCGCCGCCGCGGGCGTAATACATATAGATGTGGCCGCCATCCAGAAACAAAGCCTTACGCTTTTCTGTGTAGCCCAGGGAGGCGTGGCTACCCTTTTCTTCGCAGTAATAGGCTTCGGTCTCGATAATCCGGGCGCTGAGCCACAGGTCGTCGACCCGGTGGCGGATGATTTTGCCCAGCAGATCCCGGGCCAGCGTTTGGGCGTCGCGGTCGAAAAATGCATCCGGCAGAGCCTTGGGCGGGCGCGTTTCGGACGCACGAACAGTCAGGTTAGTCATGATGAACAGCGTTTATCAGGGCTGATTGAGTCGTGATGATAACAATATGCAACTTAATCACGGCTGAACGTCGGCAAATTGCCCTCCATTTCGACCATCCGCCCGTCACCGCTGTTAGTCGGGGGGCGCGACAGCTATAATCTGCCGCTTTATTCTTTACCAAGCCTAGCAAAGACCATTACAGACCATGACTGAGTCCGTTCTTGACTACATGACCCGTTTGGGTCGCGCCGCCCGCGAAGCTTCCCGCGTGATCGGCCGTGCCAGCACCGCGCAGAAAAACCGCGCCTTGCAGGCGGCCGCCAATGCGCTGGATGCTGCGCGCGCCGAGCTGACCGCAGCCAATGAACTGGATTTGGCCGCTGGCCGCACCAATGGTCTTGAGCCGGCCCTGCTGGAACGCCTGGCGCTGACCCCGGCGCGCATCGACGGCATGATCGTCGGTTTGCGTCAGGTCGCGGCCTTGCCGGACCCGGTCGGCGCGATCCGCGACATGAGTTACCGGCCGTCGGGCATTCAGGTCGGCAAGATGCGCGTGCCGTTGGGCGTGATCGGGATCATCTACGAATCCCGGCCTAACGTGACCATCGATGCTGCCAGCCTGTGCCTGAAGTCCGGCAACGCGACCATCCTGCGTGGCGGCTCCGAAGCGATTCACTCCAACCGCGCCATTGCCGCCTGCATCCAGCGCGGCCTGGCCGAGGCCGATCTGCCGGCCGCGGTGGTGCAAGTGGTCGAAACCACCGACCGTGCCGCCGTCGGCGCGCTGATCACCATGCCCGAATACGTCGACGTCATCGTGCCCCGCGGCGGCCGTGGCCTGATCGAACGGGTCAGCCGCGATGCCCGCGTGCCCGTCATCAAGCACCTGGACGGCATCTGTCACGTCTACGTCAGTGCCCACGCCGATCTGCCGAAAGCCCAGCGCATCGCATTCAACGCCAAGACTTACCGTTACGGCATCTGCGGCGCGATGGAAACCCTGTTGGTCGATCAGGCCGTCGCCAAAGAGTTTCTGCCGGCGATGACTGCCCAGTTCCGCGAAAAAGGCGTCGAGCTGCGCGGTTGTGAGCGCACCCGGGCGATCATCGAGGCCGTCGCGGCCACTGAAGAAGACTGGACTACCGAATACCTGGCGCCGATCCTCTCGATCCGCGTGGTCGACGGGCTGGACCAGGCCATCGAGCACATCAACCAGTACGGCTCCCATCACACCGACTCGATCGTCAGCGAAAACCTGGCTGACACCCGGCGTTTCGTGGCTGAAGTCGATTCGTCCTCGGTGATGATCAACACCCCGACCTGCTTCGCCGATGGCTTCGAATACGGATTGGGTGCCGAGATTGGCATTTCTACTGATAAGCTGCACGCCCGCGGCCCGGTGGGCCTCGAAGGTCTGACCTGCGAGAAGTACATCGTGGTCGGTGACGGTCAGCTGCGCGGCCAGGAGTCGCTCTGACTTGGGCGACCTCGACCCGTCAGCCCCAGTGACCGCCAGCGAGCCCCGGCCTCGACGCATTGGCGTACTGGGCGGGACCTTCGACCCGGTGCACATCGGCCATTTGCGCGGTGCGCTGGAAGTCGCCGAATCGCTGGCTCTCGATGAGTT
Source organism: Pseudomonas sp. GW821-FHT03E01 (assembly GCF_059420765.1). Classification (NCBI taxonomy): domain Bacteria; kingdom Pseudomonadati; phylum Pseudomonadota; class Gammaproteobacteria; order Pseudomonadales; family Pseudomonadaceae; genus Pseudomonas; species Pseudomonas sp. GW821-FHT03E01. The sequence goes on from NZ_JBWKUI010000010.1 coordinate 137,629, forward strand.
GCGTCTGACACCCAGTGCCAGGCCGCCCCATCGGGACAAGCCGCAGGTATCGGCGAAGGACCGTCTGGCGATGGTCAAGTGCGCGGTGGCCGGTGTGGCACCGTTGGTGGTGGATGCCCGCGAATTGCAGCGGGACAAGCCGTCCTACACCATCGACACCCTGGAACTGATGCGCGCCGAACTTGCCGCTTCAGACCAGGTTTTTCTACTTTTGGGCTGGGACGCATTTTGCGGCCTGCCCACTTGGCACCGCTGGGAAGAGTTGCTCCAGCATTGCCACATCCTGGTGCTGCAACGCCCGGATGCCGACAGCGAACCGCCGGATGCCTTGCGCAACCTGCTGGCAGCACGTTCGGTGAGCGACCCGCTGGCCCTCAAAGGGCCGAGCGGACAGATTGCATTCGTCTGGCAGACACCGCTCGCGGTATCCGCCACCCAGATCCGTCAACTGCTGGCCAGCGGTAAGTCGGTACGTTTCCTGGTGCCCGACGCGGTCCTGGCCTACATCGATGCGCACGGACTTTACCGTGCGTCGAACTGAAAAAGGGCGCGCTTCAAGGCACGTGAATGCGTGTATCGAAGCGCCCGAACATACGAGCAAAACGAGTTTTATATGACTGACAAAGACGTAAACAAAGTAAAGCGCAAGGGCACATTCAAGAGCGCACCGCTGCCAGTAGAAGCACCAACTGGCGCGCCACTGGCCGGCGAAGAGCTGGTCAAGGTTGCCGTAGCGGCCCTGGAAGACGTCAAGGCCCAGGACATCCAGGTGATCGACGTTCGTGAAAAGCAGAGCATCACTGACTACATGATCATCGCCACCGGTACGTCCAACCGCCAGATCGGCGCGATGCTGGACAAGGTCCGCGAAGCCGTCAAAGCCCAAGGCGTCAAGCCGCTGGGTGAAGAAGGCAAGGGCGACAGCGACTGGGTGCTGCTGGATATGGACGACGTCATCGTGCACATGATGACCGCCTCGGCGCGCCAGTTCTATGACCTGGAACGCCTGTGGGCCGGTGCCGAGCAAAGCCGTTCTGCCAGCGCTGCACACCACAGCCCTGAGAACACCCATGAGCATTTCACCAAGCTCAACAAAGACCAGCAATAAGGGAACGCTGTGCGACTGCGACTGATCGCCGTCGGTTCACGCATGCCCAAGTGGGTGGAAGAAGGCTGGCATGAATATGCCAAGCGTCTTCCTTCCGAGCTGGCGCTGGAACTGGTGGAAATTCCGCTCAACACCCGCGGCAAGAACGCCGACGTGGCGCGCTTTATCCGTCAGGAAGGCGAAGCCATGCTGGCCAAGGTCGGGCCGAACGAGCGCGTTGTCACCCTCGAAGTCCACGGCAAGCCCTGGAGCACCGAGCAACTGGCGGTCGAACTCGATCGCTGGCGGCTGGACTCGCGCACGGTGAATTTCATGGTCGGCGGCCCCGAGGGGCTGGCGCCGGAAGTCTGTGCCCGGGCGGATCAACGCTGGTCGTTGTCGCCGTTGACGTTGCCGCACCCGTTGGTGCGGATTCTGATCGGTGAACAGCTGTATCGTGCCTGGACAGTGCTGTCCGGCCACCCTTACCACAAGTAGTTCTGCCCTCATGTCCCAGCCGATCCGCATCAAGGACCACGAAAAAGACGCCCGTCTGGTGCGTGGCCGCGTCGTGTTCGGGGCTATTGCGGTGGTGACGCTGATCGGCGTGCTGATCGCGCGGCTGTATTTCCTTCAGGTGATCCAGTACGAGTACCACTCGACCCTGTCGGAAAACAACCGCGTCCATGTGCAGCCGATTCCGCCGACTCGCGGGCTGATCTACGACCGCAATGGCGTGGTGGTGGCCGACAACCGGCCCAGCTTCAGCCTGAGCATGACCCGTGAACGCTCCGGCGATTGGCAGCAAGTGCTCGACGTGATCGTCGAAGTGCTGGAGCTGACGCCCGAGGACCGGGTGATCTTCGAGAAGCGTATGCGTCAGGGGCGTCGGCCGTTCGAGCCGGTGCCGATCCTGTTCGAGTTGACCGAAGAGCAGATCGCCCGCATCGCGGTGAACCAGTTCCGTCTACCCGGTGTGGAAGTGGTCGCGCAGCTGGTTCGTCACTATCCGCAGGGCGCGCACTTTGCGCACTCGGTGGGATATATGGGGCGGATCAACGAGAAAGAGCTCAAGTCTCTGGACCCGGTGAGTTACAGCGGCACCCATCAAATTGGCAAAACCGGCATCGAGCGCTTCTACGAGCCCGAATTGCACGGTCAGGTCGGTTACGAAGAAGTCGAGACCAACGCCCGTGGCCGTGTACTGCGGGTACTCAAACGTACCGAACCGATTTCCGGCAAGGACATCGTCCTGAGCCTGGACATCAAATTGCAGGAAGCTGCCGAAGCCGCGCTTGGCGGTCGCCGTGGCGCGGTGGTAGCGCTGGACCCGAAAACCGGTGAGGTGCTGGCGATGGTCAGCCAGCCGAGTTTCGATCCGAACCTGTTCGTCACCGGCATCAGTTTCAAGGCCTACTCCGAGCTGCGTGACTCCATCGACCGGCCACTGTTCAACCGCGTGCTGCGCGGTCTGTACCCGCCCGGTTCGACCATCAAGCCAGCGGTGGCGATTGCCGGCCTGGATGCGGGCGTGGTCACGGCGTCGACCCGGGTGTTCGACCCGGGTTACTACATGCTGCCCAACTACGATCACAAGTACCGCAACTGGAACCGTACCGGCGACGGCTTCGTCGATCTCGACACGGCGATCATGCGTTCCAACGACACCTACTTCTATGACCTGGCGCACAAGCTGGGGATTGATCGGTTGTCGTCCTACCTGAGCAAATTCGGCATTGGCCAGAAGGTCTCCCTGGATATGTTCGAAGAGTCGCCGGGGCTGATGCCGACACGGGAATGGAAGCGCGTGACCCGTCGTCAGGCCTGGTTCCCGGGCGAGACGCTGATTCTGGGGATCGGTCAGGGCTACATGCAGTCCACTCCGTTGCAACTGGCGCAGGCCACGGCACTGGTGGCCAACAAGGGTGTCTGGAATCGTCCGCACCTGGCCAAGACCATCGAGGGCGAGAAGCCGAAGGATGAACATCCGATGCCGGACATTATCCTGCGCGACCCGTCGGACTGGACCAAGGTCAATCACGGCATGCAGCAGGTAATGCACGGTGCCCGGGGTACGGCGCGCAAGGCATCGATCGGCGCGCAATACCGGATCGCCGGCAAAAGTGGTACGGCCCAGGTGGTTGCGATCAAGCAGGGCGAGAAGTACGACCGCTCCAAGGTGCAGGAGCGCCACCGCGACCACGCCTTGTTCGTCGGCTTCGCGCCGGCCGACAACCCGCAAATCGTGGTGTCGGTGATGGTCGAGAACGGCGAGTCCGGCTCCGGCGTCGCCGCGCCGGTGGTGCGTCAAGTGATGGACGCCTGGCTCCTCGACCAGGACGGACGACTGAAAGCCGAATACGCCAGCCCTATCAGTGCGGAGGCTACGGCCCGTGAAGAATAATTTCGATCGCATGCTCTCCAGCGAGGATGTGATGCGTCGCCGTGCGACGCTGTTGCAACGCCTGCACATCGACGGCCCGCTGCTGATCCTGCTGCTGACCCTCGCCGCCGGCAGCCTGTTCGTGCTGTATTCGGCCAGCGGCAAGAGCTGGGATCTGCTGGCCAAGCAAGCCACTTCCTTCGGCATCGGCCTGATATCGATGATCGTCATCGCCCAGTTCGAACCGCGCTTCATGGCCCGCTGGGTGCCGCTCGGCTATGTGGTCGGCGTGATCTTGCTGGTGGTGGTGGACGTCATGGGCCATAACGCCATGGGGGCCACCCGCTGGATCAATATCCCCGGGGTGATCCGCTTCCAGCCCTCGGAATTCATGAAGATCCTGATGCCGGCGACCATCGCCTGGTATTTGGCCAAGCGTTCCTTGCCACCCCAGCTCAAGCACGTGGGGATCAGTCTGGTGCTGATCGGTGTCCCGTTCATTCTGATCGTGCGTCAGCCCGACCTCGGCACTTCGTTGCTGATCCTCGCCGGTGGCGCATTCGTGCTGTTCATGGGTGGCCTGCGCTGGCGCTGGATCCTCAGCGTGATCGCCGCCGCCGTGCCGGTGGCCGTGGCGATGTGGTTCTTCATCATGCACGACTATCAAAAGCAGCGAATCCTGACCTTCCTCGACCCCGAGAGTGATCCGCTGGGCACGGGCTGGAACATCATTCAGTCGAAAGCGGCCATCGGTTCCGGTGGCGTGTTCGGCAAGGGCTGGTTGCTCGGTACCCAGTCGCACCTGGACTTCCTGCCAGAAAGCCACACCGACTTCATTATTGCGGTCCTGGGCGAAGAGTTCGGCCTGGTCGGTATCTGCGCGCTGTTGCTGATTTACCTGCTGTTGATCGGTCGCGGGCTGGTGATTACCGCCCAGGCCCAGACACTGTTTGGCAAATTGCTTGCGGGCAGCCTGACCATGACGTTTTTTGTTTACGTTTTCGTCAACATCGGTATGGTCAGTGGCCTGTTGCCGGTGGTGGGGGTGCCGTTGCCGTTCATTAGCTACGGAGGAACTTCGCTGGTGACGCTACTGTCAGCGTTTGGGGTTTTGATGTCGATCCATACCCATCGCAAGTGGATCGCGCAGGTTTGAATAAGGTGAAGATTTCAATGCAAGTAATGCGTGGCTGGGCGACTCGATACGCACCGTGGGTCGGCCTGGTGAGCATCCTTGGTTCCGTGCAGGAAGCATTGGCCGGCGATTACGAAGGCTCACCCCAGGTGGCCGAGTTCGTTGGTGAAATGACCCGTGACTACGGCTTTGCCGGTGAACAGCTGATGGGCGTGTTCCGCGAAGCCGAGCGCAAACAGTCGATTCTGGACGCGATCTCCAAACCCGCCGAACGCGTCAAGCAGTGGAAAGAATATCGCCCGATGTTCATCACCGACGCGCGCATCGCCCGTGGCGTGGACTTCTGGCGTCAGCACGAGGCGGTGCTGGCTCGCGCCGAGCAGGAATACGGTGTGCCGGCGCAGGTGATCGTCTCGATCATCGGCGTCGAAACCTTTTTTGGTCGCAATACTGGCAATTATCGGGTGATCGACGCCTTGTCGACCCTGGGTTTCGACTATCCTCCCCGTGCTGATTTCTTCCGCAAGGAGTTGCGTGAATTCCTGCTGCTGGCCCGTGAAGAGCAGGTCGACCCGTTGACCCTCAAAGGCTCCTATGCCGGAGCCATGGGCTTGCCGCAATTCATGCCGAGCAGCTTTCGCGCCTATGCGGTGGATTTCGACGGTGACGGCCACATTAATATCTGGAACAACCCCGATGATGCCATCGGCAGCGTCGCCAGTTATTTCAAGCAACACGGCTGGGTCGCCGGCGAACCTGTGGTCAGCCGTGCCGATGTGCGCGGCGATCAGGTGGACGAGGGGCTGACCGACGGCATCGAACCGACGAAAACCGTCGGGGAGTTGCGGGCGCTGGGCTGGTCGAGTCATGATGCGCTGCGCGATGATATGCCGGTCACGGCTTTCCGCCTGGAAGGTGACAATGGCCCTGAATACTGGATGGGCCTGACGAATTTTTACGCGATCACGCGTTATAACCGCAGCGTGATGTACGCCATGGCCGTACATCAACTGTCTGAACAGCTGGTCCAAGCACGGGGCGTCAAGTAATGCGGGCATTGCCTATGAATAAACCCCTGAAGCTCATGGCATTCGCCGCGTTGGCGGTGCTGGTCGCCAGTTGTTCGACCAGCCGCTCACCGACTCAGAAGTCTTCCACCGCCGTTCGTTCGGCCCCCGGCCTGGACATCAACCGGGCGCACAAGGATGGCGCACCCTGGTGGGACGTCGACGTATCGCGCATCCCGGATGCCACGCCGACCCTGCACAGCGGTCCTTATAAAGCCAACCCGTACACCGTGCTGGGCAAGACCTACTTCCCGCTGCAGGAATCCAAGACCTACGTCGCGTCGGGCACGGCGTCCTGGTATGGCACCAAGTTCCACGGCCAGAACACCGCCAACGGCGAGGTGTATGACCTGTATGGCATGAGCGCCGCCCACAAGACCTTGCCACTGCCAAGTTACGTTCGGGTGACCAACCTGGACAACAACAAGACGGTGATTCTGCGGGTCAATGACCGTGGGCCGTTCTATTCAGACCGGATCATCGACTTGTCCTACGCGGCCGCCAAGAAGCTTGGCTACGCTGAAATCGGCACGGCGCGGGTCAAGGTCGAAGGCATCGACCCGCAGGAATGGTGGGCGCAGAGAGGTCGTCCGGCGCCGTTGATGCTCAACGAGCCGCAAGTGGCGCAAAATGCCGCGCCGACCATGACCGCTTCCACTGGCACCGTCGAGCAATGGACGCCACCGCCGCAGCAACACGCCGCGGCCGTTGTGCCCGTGCAGATCGATGCAAAAAAAAACGCTTCTGTACCAGCCTCTGGCCAGTATCTGCAGGTGGGCGCGTTCGCCAACCCGGACGCTGCAGAGCTCCTGAGATCGAAGCTCAGCGGGATGGTGAGCGCTCCGGTGTTCATCAGCTCGATCGTGCGTAACCAGCAGACTCTGCATCGGGTGCGCATGGGGCCGATCGGCTCTGCGGGTGAAATCCAGCAGGTGCAGAACAGCGTGCGGCTGGCCAATCTCGGTTCACCGAGCCTGGTCAGCGCCGAGTAACACGTAGTACTTGATTGACGGTTCGCTTGCAGTTTTGGGGGGCGAACCGGGTTGTTGGCTCGTTGAAGAACAAAAGCCCGGCAAGGGTTACAGAGTGAGCAACTGAACACGTGACAGCTTTTTGAAAAGTTGTCTGATTAGTTTTGCCCTAGGGCAGTTTCCATTAGCGATTTCGAGAGACGGATGAACATCACCACCTTTGCCAAACGCCTGTGCCTGCTAGTCCCGCTGCTTCTCTCTCCCGCGGCTTTCGCGGTCGAGATGATGCCGTCGCCACCGCAATTGGCCGCCAAAGCCTACGTACTCATGGACGCCAGCAGCGGCAACGTGCTGGTAGAGAACAACGGTGACCAGCGTCTGCCGCCGGCCAGCCTGACCAAGCTGATGACCGCGTATATCGCGACCCTGGAAATCCGTCGTGGCCAGATCGGCGAAAACGATCCGGTGACCGTCAGCGAGAACGCCTGGCGTACCGGTGGTTCGCGGATGTTCATCAAGGTCGGCTCGCAAGTTACCGTCAGCGACCTGCTGCACGGCATCATCATTCAATCGGGCAACGACGCCAGTGTTGCGCTCTCCGAGCACATCGCCGGCAGCGAAGACGCATTCGCCGACCTGATGAACAAAACCGTTGCTGATCTGGGCATGACCAACACCCACTTCATGAACCCGACCGGTCTGCCGAACCCGGAGCACTACTCGTCGGCTCACGACATGGCCGTGCTGGCTCGCGCGATCATCCACGAAGACCCGGCTCACTACGCGATCTACTCGCAGAAAGAGTTCTTCTGGAACGGTATCAAGCAGCCTAACCGCAACCTGCTGCTGTGGCGCGACAAGACTGTCGACGGTCTGAAAACCGGTCACACCGACGAAGCCGGCTACTGCATGGTGTCTTCGGCCGTACGTGATGGCATGCGTCTGATCGCCGTGGTGTTCGGCACCAACAGCGAAGTGGCTCGTGCTGCCGAAACCCAGAAGTTGCTGACTTACGGTTTCCGCTTCTTCGAAACCCAGACCTTCTATCAGAAAGGCGCCGAGCTGGCTCAGGCACCTGTCTGGAAAGGCACCACCAATCAAGTCAAGGCCGGCCTGGCTGAAGACCTGACCATGACCTTGCCAAAAGGCCAGCTGAAGAAGCTTGCTGCCAGCATGACCATGAACCCGCAACTGGTTGCACCCATCGCCAAGGGCGACGTGATCGGTAAAGTCGAAGTGAAACTGGACGACAAAGTGGTGCACAGCGCCGACCTGATCGCTCTGGACGCAGTCGACGAGGGTGGTATCTTCCGCCGCATGTGGGATAGCATCCGTCTATTCTTCTACGGCTTGTTCAACTGATAGTGTGCACCTGCATGGCCCCACGCTGATCCGGCGTGGGGCCTTGCTGTCGCCACGGCTTACGCTTACGAGGCCGTTACGCCATGACCGATACCGAAGTAAAGGCGCCTAAGATCGAATTCCCCAACGTTGATTACCCGGTTAAGGTGATCAGCGATACGGGTGTGGGCAACAAAGACAAGATCATCGAGATCGTCAAGAAACACGCGACGATCAACCATGACCGCGTTGATGAGCGCCAAAGCACCAACGGCAAGTACACCACGATTCAGTTGCACATCGTCGCCACCGACCAGGACCAGCTGTACAACATCAACAGCGAACTGCGGGCTACCGGCTTCGTGCACATGGTGCTGTGATGCCTGGCACGCTGGGCTTTCGCGAACTTGGCCAGATGGCTTACGAGCCGGTCTGGCATGCCATGCAACGCTTCACCAACGAACGCGGCAGCGATGCCGCCGACGAGATCTGGCTGGTCGAGCACCCGCCGGTGTTCACCCAGGGCCAGGCCGGCAAGGCTGAACACCTGTTGCTGCCAGGCGATATTCCGGTGGTGCAGGTCGACCGCGGTGGGCAGGTGACCTACCACGGTCCGGGCCAGTTGGTGGCCTACCTGTTGCTGGATGTGCGCAAGCTGGGGTTCGGCGTGCGTGACCTGGTCAGCCGCATGGAGCAGTGCCTGATCGAGTTGCTGGCCAGTTACGGCGTGACCGCATCCGCCAAGCCGGATGCACCGGGTGTCTATGTCGATGGCGCGAAAATCGCGTCCTTGGGTCTGCGGATCCGCCACGGTTGTTCCTTTCATGGCCTGGCCCTGAACGTGGATATGAACCTGGAACCGTTTCGACGGATTAATCCCTGCGGCTATGCCGGGCTGGCGATGACCCAGCTGCGCGATCACGCAGGACCGATTGAATTTGCCGAGGTAAGTGCCCGGCTGCGCGCGCAGCTCGTCAAACACCTCGACTATGCTGAGCAGACGACCCTAACGGGCGGAATCGATTGATATGACTACTGATGCAGTGCAAACCATGATCCCGACGCTCGATGTCACCGAGCGTCCGGCCCCGCGTGCCAAGGTTGAAGCCGGCGTCAAGCTGCGCGGCGCCGAGAAGGTTGCACGCATCCCGGTGAAGATCATCCCGACCACCGAACTGCCGAAGAAACCTGACTGGATTCGCGTGCGCATCCCGGTTTCCCCGGAAGTCGACCGCATCAAGGCCTTGCTGCGCAAACACAAGCTGCACAGCGTTTGCGAAGAAGCATCCTGCCCGAACCTGGGCGAGTGCTTCTCCGGCGGCACCGCGACCTTCATGATCATGGGCGATATCTGCACCCGTCGTTGCCCGTTCTGCGACGTTGGCCATGGTCGTCCGAAGCCACTGGACGTGAACGAGCCGGAAAGCCTGGCCATTGCCATCGCCGACCTGAAACTGAAATACGTGGTCATCACCTCGGTAGACCGTGACGACCTGCGTGACGGTGGTGCCCAGCACTTTGCCGACTGCATCCGCGAAATCCGCAAACTGTCGCCGAACGTACAGCTCGAAACCCTGGTCCCGGACTACCGTGGCCGCATGGACGTCGCACTGGAAATCACCGCCGCCGAGCCGCCAGATGTGTTCAACCACAACCTGGAAACCGTGCCGCGCCTGTACAAGGCTGCGCGTCCGGGGTCGGATTACCAGTGGTCGCTGACCCTGCTGCAACGCTTCAAGCAGATGATGCCGCACATTCCGACCAAGTCCGGCCTGATGCTGGGTCTGGGCGAAACCGACGAAGAAGTCATCGAAGTCATGAAACGCATGCGCGAACACGACATCGACATGCTGACCCTGGGCCAGTACCTGCAACCGTCCCGCAGCCACTTGCCGGTCCAGCGCTTCGTGCACCCGGACACCTTCGCCTGGTTTGCCGAGGAAGGCTACAAGATGGGCTTCAAGAACGTCGCTTCCGGCCCGCTGGTACGCTCCTCGTACCACGCCGACGAGCAGGCGAAGCTGGTCAAGGCCGAATTGATGTCGTCCTGATTCCGCGCTGAGAAAAGAGCACGCCCGCAAGGTTAGTCCTTGCGGGCGTTTTCATTGGTGGTGCCCACATCCTCTGCAGGCTTTTCCTGCAAGCCGTGGTGCGACTGACCCTCTTTTGTTTATTCCCGTTCCTGACTACTGTGTGCTGAAGCATTCACACAGGGAGAATCATGGATGACTGCTCGACCGACCCACACCCTTTGTCCTCACGTCCCTGTTCCGGCCTTGCCGCCTGCAGGGCTGATCGGCGTCATTGCGCCTGCCGGCCCCGCTGCCCTGGACACCGATAAAGCGATTGCCTGGATGCGCGCTCGCGGCTATTCGCTGCGAGTGTTCCCCGGCGTTTACGAGAAAGACGGCTACCTGGCCGGCAGCGACGATGTGCGGCTCAATGACTTGCACGCGGCATTTACCGACAGCGAGGTCGACGCCATCATCTGTTTGCGTGGCGGTTACGGTACGCCGCGTTTGCTCGATCGGATCGATTTCGAGTTACTGCGCAACAATGCCAAACCGTTCATCGGCTATAGCGATATCACTGCACTGCATCTGGCAATCAGCCGTTATGCGGGTTTCGTGACGTTTCACGGCCCGATGCTCAATGCTGACCTGCTGGGTGACAAGCAGAAACCCACCGAGTCCTCGTTTTTCAACATGTTGCGCGGGCAAGTGACGGCGGACAGCGTGCTGGCGCACCCTGTGGCCTACCCGTTGACGACCGTCTCGCCAGGCATTGCTCACGGGCGTTTGCTGGGGGGCAATCTGTCGATGATCGCCGCGACCATGGGCACGCCTTACGAGATCGACGCCGAGGGCGCCATCCTGTTCATCGAAGACATCAACGAGCCGCTTTATCGCATTGATCGGCTGCTGACCCACTTGCGTCTGGCCGGCACGCTGCACAAGTTGCGCGGGGTTCTGGTGGGGGATGTGGCGGGCGTGGACACCATCGCGCTGGAGGGCTTGCTCAAGCAGACCTTCGCGTCGTTGCGCATACCCGTGCTGGCGGGGTGGCGCAGCGGGCATTGCGATCCGAACCTGACGTTGCCGATGGGGGCACTGGTCAGGCTGGATGCGGGGAGCAAGACGTTGGTGTTGGAGCAGGATGTGGTGATCAAGTAACAACACATCGCAAAAAAAGATCGCAGCCTTCGGCAGTTCCTGCAGGTGTACACAAAACCCTGTAGGAGCTGTCGAAGGCTGCGATCTTTTGCTTTTAGCGGTTACGCAAACCTTCGAGCAACTTGTGCGTAGGGTACCCATCCGCCGGCCAGCCAAACGACTGCTGCGCGCTGCGGATTGCTTTACGGGTATTGGCGCCGATGATGCCGTCGGGGGTGCCGGCGTCATAGTTCCGGGCGCTCAGCAGGGTTTGCAGCTCGATTCGCTCGGTACGGCTCAGCGGCAAGTCATCTTTTGGCCATAGACCGTTGATCAGGCCACCACCATTGAAACGCTCAGACAACAGGCTCACGCCCAAGGCGTAGGACGACGAGTTGTTGTACTTGAGGATTGCGCGGAAGTTATCGAAGATCAGGAATGCCGGGCCGCGATAGCCTGCCGGCAGGAGCAGGGCGGCCGACAGGTGTTCGGAACCGGCCGGAACCTGGACACCATTGGGCAGGGTGACCCCCAGTTGCTGCCACTCGGCGACGCTTTTGCGAATCGCGCCATCGGCCAGGACGTAATTGAAGCTGCTCGGCAGTTGGACTTCGAAGCCCCACGGCTGGCCTTTCTGCCAGCCAGAGCTTTGCAGGTAGTGCGCGGTCGAGGCCAGTGCATCAGCGGCGCTGTTCCAGATGTCACGGCGGCCATCGCCGTCGAAGTCTACGGCGTGGGTGTTGTAGGTGGTCGGGATGAACTGGGTCTGGCCCATGGCGCCCGCCCAGGAGCCGAGCATTTTCTCGGGTTCAATATCACCCTGTTGCAGGATCTGCAGGGCAGCGATCAGCTGCGCATGAGCAAAGCCAGGGCGTCGACCTTCATAGGCCAGGGTTGCCAGGGAGTTGATCACAGACTTGTTGCCCTGGAACTGACCGAAGTTACTCTCCATGCCCCACACCGCGACCAATGCCTGACGGTCGACGCCATAGCGCTGTTCGATGCTTTGCAGGATATCGGCGTACTGGCTGACCAGTGCCTGACCTTTGCGTACCCGCAGCGGCGACAGCGCGCCATCGAGGTATTCCCACACCGGACGAGTAAATTCCGGTTGGCTGCGGTCGGCACGGATCACGCTGGCGTCCAAGCTGACATTGGCAAAGGCACGGTCGAACAGGTCGGCGCGAATGCCGGCGGCGAGGGCGTCTTTGCGAAAGCCCGCCTGCCATTCGGCAAAGGTCTGGGTGGGCTGGATGTCGAGATCCTCACCAGTCGGAACCACCGGCGGAACGACCGCAGGGGCCGTGGCAACGGCTTGGGTTTGAAGCGGCTGGGCGTCGGCGGCGGTGGGTTTTTCCGCGCAGGCGACAAGCAGAACGAGGCTGGAGGCAGCTATCAATTGGCGAAGGTGCCAACGACGGGAAAGACAAAGGGGCATGCACAGGTCCAGAGGATACGAATCAGGTGCAGACCTTAACATGTTGAGCGATGGCTTGCCTTTCAGGCTGCCAGAAAGTAAGAAGCCTCCCAGCTATTAGACTGGAAGGCTTCGCGGCGGTAGCTGCCTTTGCCCTTGCCGGCTCGTTCCTGACGGCTGCGGAACAGTGGCTGGGCGATGATGGATTTGGCCTTGTTGGGGCCATGCTTGGATGGCTTTTTACTCATGATGATCTCTCGCAAGTGAGTGGATTTTGCGGGACAAATCATCGGCCGAAGTTGGGGTTCTGTCTAGTCCCTGGGATATGTAGGAAATGATGGCTTGTGGCGAGGGAGCTTGCTCTCGTTCGGCTGCGGAGCAGTCGTAAAACCGTTTCGGGGTCGCTTCGCAACCCAGCGGGAGCAAGCTCCCTCGCCACAGAGGTTGGTGCAGGCTGGAAAACAGGTTATTCGGCAGGCAACGACAATCTCTGCCCAGCCATCAACAACGTCAACCGGCTCAAACTCATCCAGGGTGAACCCGCCGCCTGGCCTTTGATCTGCGCGTCGATGCGCTGTGCTTCAAGCAGCAATTGCGCCCAGCGTTGTGCCGAGTAGCGTTGCAGTGCCTTGCTCATCAGTGGTTTGCGCTTGTCCCAGACCGGCGGTCGGGCCTGGCTGAAGGCTTTGTCCAGCGGCACGCCCTGGCTGTATTGCAGCGACAGGTTGGCCAGCAGGCGCAGTTCACGGGCCAGCGCCCAGAGAATCACCGGCGGTTCGACGCCTTCGCCGCGCAGCCCTTCGAGCATGCGCAGGGCATGAGCAGCTTCGCCGTTGAGGATCGCGTCGGTCAAGCCGAAGACGTCGAAGCGCGCGCTGTCGGCCACCGCCGCTTGCACGGTTTCGACGGTGATCTGACCACCTTCGGCCATCAGCTTGAGCTTTTCGATTTCCTGGGCGGCAGCCAGCAAGTTGCCTTCGACCCGAGCGGCGATCAGTTCGACGGCGTCCTGGCTGGCGGAAAGCCCGGCCTGGGACAGTCGTTGACGAATCCAGCTCGGCAACTGGTTGGTGTCCACGGGCCAGATTTGCACGAACTGGGTCTGCGGACCTTCGACCAGCGCCTTGCCCCACTTGGTTTTCTGCGCACTGCCATCAAGCTTGGGCAGGCTGATCAGCAGTAGCGTGTCTTCTGCCGGGCGCGAGCAGTACTCGATGAGCGCGGCGGCGCCTTTGTCACCAGGTTTGCCGGAGGGCAGGCGCAGTTCCAGAAGACGTTTTTCGGCGAACAGCGACATGCTTGCACCAGCCTGCAGCAGCGTACCCCAGTCGAAACTGGCGTCGGCGGCGAAGACCTGGCGTTCATCGAAACCTTGTTGGCGAGCAGCGGCGCGAATGGCGTCGGCGGCTTCCTGGCACAGCAGTGGGTCATCGCCACTGATGATGTAGACCGGCGCAAGAGCGCCTTGCAGGTGTTTACCGAGTTGGGCGGGGGCGAGTTTCATAAGAGGAGGCGAACGGGGCGCCTGAGCGCCCCGTAAGTCTTATTGCTGCGGCAGTTCGACAGGCGACTGACGCGGAGTCTCCGCTTCAGCTTTCTGCGCTGCTTCCAGCGCGGCGGCTTCAGCCTTGGCCCGGGCGTCGGCGGTCTGTTGCAGCTGCTCCAACTGAGTCGGAGTGAGCTGTTGCAGACGCAGCATCATGCGTTGAACCAGTTCACGACGAGTCTCGCGGCGGGCATCGTTGGCTTCCTGGTCGGAACCTACCAGGTTGTTGCCATCGTGGATGAACACCTTCTGCACTTCAAGCTTGTCGCTCAGCAGTGGCAGGCCACCTTGACCACGGATGTCGTAATTGAGCACGGTGTTCACCTGGTACTCGCCAGTACGGCCGGCACCGGCATAGCTGAGGATGCGCTGGCTTTCCTGCTCATCGGTCAGCACCAGTTTGTAAGGTGCGCCGCTGTAGACCCGGACGCCGCTGCTTTCCAGTACCTGACGCAATTGTGTCACGGTTTCGCCGTAGGCATTGCGGGCACTCAGGTCGAGTTCCTTGATCGCCAGTTCGGTGGTTTCGGTGCCACGCAGGTGGAAACCGCAGGCGCTCAGCAGGACTGCAAGGCCCATCACCAGCAAATTGCGTTTGATCATCTTGTTGCTCCCCTTGAAACCATGTGGGCCGGTCAAGCGGCCCGAAAGGTTTTACTCGGCGCCAGGCTCACCTGGCGCCCGATCCAATTTTTAGCTGGCGACGATATTGACCAGTTTCCCGGGCACTACGATCACTTTGCGAATAGTCAGGCCATCGACGAAGCGCAGGACGTTTTCGTTGGCCCGTGCGGCGGCTTCGACTTCTTCGCGGCTGGCGCTGGCTGGCATTTCGATGTGGCCGCGCAGCTTGCCATTCACTTGAATGACCAGTTGCAGGCTGTCCTGTACCAGCGCGCTTTCGTCCAGCACCGGCCAACCGGCGTCGATCACCGGGTCGGCGTGGCCCAGGCGATGCCACAGCTCGTGGCTGATGTGCGGGGTGATCGGGGCCAGCAGCAGAGTCACGGTTTCCAGGCCTTCGTGAATCAGCGCGCGATCCTGTTCGGTGCCTTGCGGGGCTTTTTCCAGCACGTTCATCAGCGTCATCACCTGGGCGATGGCGGTGTTGAATTTGTGATTCTGGCCGACGTCGTGGCTGGCCTGCTTGATGGCCTGGTGGATCGAACGGCGAATGGCTTTCTGCTCGTCATTCAGGCTGGCGACGTCCAGTTTGCCCGGCAGGCCCTGAGTGACGTGCGCTTGAGCCAGGCGCCAGACGCGCTTGAGGAAGCGGTGCGAACCTTCTACTCCGGAGTCGGACCATTCCGCGCTCATGTCAGGTGGCGAGGCGAACATCATGAACAGGCGGCAGGTGTCTGCACCGAACTGGTCAATCATCGACTGTGGATCGACGCCGTTGTTCTTCGACTTGGCCATCTTCTCGGTGCCGCCGATTTCCACCGGCAGGCCATCTGCGATCAGCTTGGCGCTAATAACCTTGGCCTTGCTGTCGCGTTCGAGTTCGACGTCCGCCGGGTTGAACCAGGTGTAGGCACCGTTGGCTTCGCGACGGTAGTAAGTCTCGGCGATCACCATGCCCTGGGTCAGCAGGTTCTTGAATGGCTCGTTGGAGCTCACCAGGCCTTCATCGCGCATCAGCTTGTGGAAGAAGCGCGCGTAGAGCAGGTGAAGAATCGCGTGTTCGATACCGCCGATGTACTGATCCACCGGCAACCAGTGGTCGGCCGCCGATTTTTCTACCAGGCCACCTTCAAAGTGCGGCGAGGCGTAACGGGCGTAGTACCACGAGGACTCGACGAAGGTGTCCATGGTGTCGGTTTCACGCTTGGCCGGTGCACCGCATTTCGGGCAAGCGCACTCGTAGAACTCGGGCATGCGTGCCAGCGGCGAACCAGCGCCGTCCGGTACCACGTCTTCCGGCAGCACCACGGGCAGTTGATCTTCCGGGACCGGTACATCACCGCAAGTATCGCAGTGGATGATCGGGATCGGGCAGCCCCAGTAGCGTTGACGGCTGATGCCCCAGTCGCGCAGGCGGAACTGGGTGCGCGAGGCGCCGAGGTTTTTCTTGATCAGTGCGACTTCGATAGCGTCGAAAGCGCCTGCGAAGTCGAGGCCATCGAACTCGCCGGAATTGATCAGCGTGCCGTACTCGCCGTAAGCGTCCTGCCACGGGGCAGGATTAGTGTCACCGGCACTTGTGCGCACCACCGATTTGATCGGCAGGTTGTACTTGTGGGCGAACTCGAAATCACGCTCGTCGTGCGCCGGAACTGCCATGACCGCGCCATCGCCGTAGTGCATCAGCACGTAGTTGGCGACCCATACCGGGAGTTTCTCACCGGTCAGCGGGTGCTCGACGAACAGCGAGGTCGGCAGGCCTTTTTTCTCTTGAGTGGCGACGTCGGCTTCAGCAACGCTGCCGCCCTTGCATTCAGCGATGAACGCTTGCAGTTCAGGGTTGTTCTGCGCCGCCAGGGCAGCCAGAGGGTGTTCGGCGGCCACGGCAACGTAGGTCGCGCCCATCAGGGTATCCGGACGGGTGGTGAAGACTTTCAACGCGCCGGCTTCACCGATGGAAGCGACGTCGTACGGGAACTGCACTTCCATGCCGCGGGATTTGCCGATCCAGTTGCGCTGCATGGTCTTGACCTGTTCAGGCCAGCCAGTCAGTTCGTCGAGGCTCTCCAGCAGCTCATCCGCGTAAGCGGTGATCTTGAAGTAGTACATCGGGATTTCGCGCTTTTCAATCAGCGCGCCGGAACGCCAGCCGCGACCGTCGATCACTTGCTCGTTGGCCAGAACAGTCTGGTCGACCGGGTCCCAGTTCACAGTGCCGCTTTTTTTGTAAATCACGCCTTTTTCGAACAGGCGAGTGAACAGCCATTGTTCCCAGCGGTAGTAATCGGGCTTGCAGGTGGTCACTTCGCGCGACCAGTCCACCGCCAGGCCCAGGCTGCGCAGCTGGCTTTTCATGTAGGCGATGTTTTCGTAGGTCCACTTGGCGGGCGCTACGTTGTTCTTCATCGCGGCGTTTTCCGCCGGCATGCCGAACGCGTCCCAACCCATGGGTTGCAGGACGTTCTTGCCTTGCATGCGCTGGTAGCGGGAGATCACGTCGCCGATGGTGTAGTTGCGCACGTGCCCCATGTGTAGCTTGCCGCTGGGGTAAGGGAACATCGACAGGCAGTAGAAAGTCTCCTTGCCTGGCTGTTCACTGACTTCAAAGGACTTTTGCTCGTCCCAGAACGACTGGGCGGCGGCTTCGATTTCACGGGGCTGATATTGTTCGTGCATGGCTACTTTTGAACTGAATAGGGGTGGCCTAATCCTCTTCAATGCAACGCTGGACGGTGATGACGCCCAATCGGCGTTTCGCTGCCCAGCCGAGCTGGAAGTGGAGTTACAGGAAGCGCCGTAGCATACATGACGGCACTCTACCGAGGGAAACCCTGATTACACGCAAGGGCGCGGTCAATTCCCGCCCCAAGGGCCGTTGGTCGCGGCGCTCAGCCGGTTTTTTCAGCGAAGCTAAGCTCTAAAAGGGGAGTGAGTCTTATCTTCAATGAGGTGATGGATGGTTGATTCACAGCAAAAAGCTACAAAACCGGAGTTGTACGAAAGACTGATCGACCGTCTCGCAATGGCCCTGGACGCGGCCAAAACCGCTGGACGGCTTCGCGACGAGCGTCCCCTGGAGCTGGAACTGCGTGGTTTGACCCCCGCAGAGTTTGAACTGGTCAAGGCCTATCTGGACCGTAGTGAACGTGAAACGCACGGATGCTTGTCAGCAGCAATGAAGCAACTCGAGGCACCACGTACGGCCAAGATCCTCTGGCTCAAGGATAAGACACCCGGCGGAGGCGCGGTAAAGGTCCGGTCTCTGCAGTTCAAGTAAGGACACTTGAAACCATCGCATATGGTTTTTTGAAATAAAGTCCTTCCGCATTTGTTGTCGCATTACGTTAACCCACTTAGGCTTCGGGCATCTATGGAGATGCCCGATGCCTTTTCGTTATTTCATTAAACAACTTCTATTGCCGCCCGGCGTTCTTTTGCTGTTACTGGTACTCGCCTGGTGGTGGCGCCGCTCAAGGCCGAGGCTGGCGGGAGCGTGCTTCGTTATGGGGGTGGGTGGCTTCTGGTTGATGAGCCTGCCAGTCATGGTGGAGTGGACTGCCAGGGTTCTGGAGCGCGAGCCGCCGCTCGTGCGCGAGGAATGGGCCACCCTGGGCCAGCGCGCCGACGCGATCGTGGTGCTGGGTTCCGGGCGTGAGCGTGGCGACCTGGCCTGGGGCGTCGACCAGCCCACCGGCGTAGGTCTTGGGCGCGAGCGCTATGCCGCGCGTCTGGCCAAGGCTTCCGGCTTGCCGATTCTGGCCAGCGGCGGCCTGCATTACGGGACACCGCCGACTGAAGCGCAGCTGATGGCAGATTCGTTGCTCGATGATTTTGGCGTGACGGTACGCTGGCAGGAAGGGCGCAGCCGCACAACCTGGGAAAACGCGCAGTTCAGCGCCCAGGTATTGTTGCCGCAGGGGATCAAACGGGTGGTGGTCGTGACTCAGGCGTGGCATATGCCGCGGGCGGTGTGGAGCTTTGAGCAGGCCGGATTTGAGGTGGTGCCGGCGCCGGTGGGGTTTTTAGGCGTGGACAATGCGCGGCCACTGGGTGGCTGGATGCCGGAATTCAAATCGATCTGGCAATCGGGGCAGTTGATGAATGAGCTCGTGGGGCAGGTCGGGTATTGGATGTTCTATCGAGGCGAGCCTGTTGAGGAGTGATCATTCCCACGCCAGTGCATGGGAATGATCCTGCCGGGTTAAACGGTCTTCGCCATCCGGTTGGCCATCAACGCCCAGCCAAACAACAGCAAGCAAATGATGATCAACGGCCACGAACGCCATTGCAGATACGGCGTCAGGTTATGCATTGGCACTACTTCGCCGTATAGAATACCGCGTTCGAACTGCGGGATCCGGGCAGTGATCTGACCAAACGGGTTGATCAGGCCGGTCACGCCGTTGTTGGTGGCGCGGATCATCCAGCGGCCGGCCTCAAGGGCGCGCATCTGCGCCATCTGCAAGTGTTGCAATGGGCCGATCGAGGTGCCGAACCAGGTGTCGTTGCTGATGGTCAGCAGCAAATCGCTGTGGGCGGCGAGGCCGGCGGCGAATTCCGGGTAGACCACTTCGTAGCAGATGTACGGCGCAATCTGGTAGCCCTTGGCCTGTAGCAGCGGTTGATCGGCCGGTCCACGGGCAAAGTCGGACATCGGCAGGTCGAAGAACGCGATCAGGCCGCGCAAGACTTCCTGCAACGGAACGTATTCGCCGAATGGCACTAGTTTCTGCTTCAGGTAAGTGCCATCGCCTTCACCGACAACGGTAATGCCGTTGAAGTAGCGCTTTTCGTGATGGACTTCCTGTCGAATCGGCACGCCGGTAATCAGCGCGGACTTACGCTCTGCAGCGAAGCTGCCCATCATGTCCAGATAGCCCTCGACGGACTCCTTGAGTACCGGGACCGCCGTTTCCGGCCAGATCAGCAGGTCGACGGGTTTGGAGCTGAAACTCATGTCGCGGTACAGCGCCAACTGCGCGTTGATCTGCGACGGGTCCCATTTCATGCTTTGTTCGATGTTTCCCTGAATTGCCGCGACGCTCAGCGGCGCACCCGAAGGGCTGGTCCAGGCGTGTTCCTTGAGCGCCAGGCCGATCACCCACGGGCCGGCCAGCAGCAACACGCCAGCGGCAATAAAGCCCTTGCGAGCGGTGCGAATCAGGCGCGGTGCGTTATAGACCAGTGCGGCGGTCAGGGCCAGCGCGAAGGAAATCAGCCACATCCCGCCGACCGGCGCGAGCCCGGCCAATGGGCCGTCGAGCTGGCTGTAACCGGAATACAGCCACGGGAAACCGGTGAGGAACCAGCCGCGAAAGGCTTCCTGACCCACCCACAGCGCCGCAAACGCCAGGGCATCGGCCAGCGGCGCTTCGTTACGGCGCAGCCAGCGCGCCCAAATCCAGGCGGGCAAGGCGAAGAACCAGGCAATCGCTGCGGTGAAGAGCAGCATCAAGAACCCGGCCAGCAGTACAGATGCGCCGCCGAAGTTGTGAATGCTGTAGTAGATCCAGCTGGTTCCGCCGGCAAACAGGCCGAAACCGAAACACCAGCCACGGCCCAGGGCCTGACGGGGGCTCAGTTCGCGCAAACCGGCGTAAAAGAAACCGACCGCCAGCAATGCCAGCGGCCAGATATCGAATGGCGCCAAGGCCAGGGTGGTGAGTGCACCGGCCGCCACGGCCAGCAGGTTACCGGGCCAGCCGGGGCGGGTCATCCAGCGCATTTCAATCCTTAGAGTTACCGAGCTATAGGTGTCAGACGCAGCAAATGAATCCGACGGCTGTCGGCGTTCAGGATGCGGAAGCGATAGGCGCCGATTTCGGTGATTTCGTTGCGTTTTGGCAAGTGCCCGAACGCGCTCATCACCAGTCCGCCGACGGTGTCGAATTCGTCGTCGGAGAATTCGCTGTCAAAGAACTCGTTGAAGTTCTCGATCGGCGTCAGGGCCTTGATCAGGAAGTCACCGCTGGGCAGCGGCTTGATGTAGCTGTCTTCTTCGACGTCATGCTCGTCTTCGATGTCGCCGACGATCTGTTCGAGCACGTCTTCGATGGTCACTAGACCGGCCACGCCGCCGTATTCGTCAATGACGATGGCCATGTGGTTATGGTTGGCGCGGAATTCGCGCAGCAGCACATTCAGGCGCTTGGACTCGGGCACGAAGGTGGCCGGGCGCAGCAGGTCCTTGATGTTGAAGCTGTCGCCGTTCTCCTTGAGGATCAACGGCAGCAAGTCCTTGGCCAGCAACACGCCCATCACGTCATCATGGCTTTCGCCGATCACCGGGTAGCGGGAGTGGGCCGAGTCGACCACGGCGGGCAGGAACTCGCGAGGTGTCTGGGTCGCCTTGATGCTGATCATCTGCGAGCGCGGGACCATGATGTCCCGTACTTGCAGGTCTGCAACCTGGATGGCGCCTTCGACGATGGCCAGCGCTTCGCTGTCCAGCAACTTGTTTTGGTGTGCATCGCGCAGCAGCTCCAGCAGCTCCTGGCGGTTTTTCGGCTCGTGGGCAAAAGCCTGGGTGAGCTTACCCAGCCAAGACTTCTGCCCGTTGCTCGATCGATCTTCGCTCATAGCGATTACTCTGAATCCTTTGTTGTAACGATAGGGGATGTGTCTGTTTCGTCGTCCGCATAAGGGTCCGGATGACCCAGTTCTGCAAGCAACGTTCGTTCCAGTGCTTCCATTTCTTCGGCTTCGTCGTCATCTATATGGTCGTAACCAAGCAGATGCAAGCAGCCGTGAATGACCAGATGCGCCCAATGGGCGTTGAGTGCCTTGCCTTGTTCGGCGGCTTCGCGCTCGACCACGGCCACGCAGATCACCAGATCGCCCAATAACGGGATATCCAGCAACTCGTCCGGCACATCGGCAGGAAATGACAGCACGTTGGTGGCGTAATCCTTCTGCCGCCAGGTGTGATTCAGTTCGCGGCCTTCTTCTTCGTCGACCAGACGAATGGTCAGCTCGGAGTCGGCGGTGCGCTGGCGCAGGGCCAGTTCACACCATTTCCGGAACTCGGCTTCACTCGGGGCAGGTGCGTCGCTGGCCAGTTGCAGATCAAGCTCAAGCATCGTGCGGGGTGTCCTTTGGCGCGGCATCGGCAGCGCGATTTTCGAAGCGCTCGTACGCCTCGACGATGCGTTGTACCAGCGGATGGCGCACCACGTCCTTGGGCTGGAAGTGGGTGAAGCTGATGCCCGGAACGTCCTTGAGCACTTCGATCACATGATGCAGCCCGGACTTGGTGCCGCGTGGCAGGTCGACCTGGGTGATGTCACCGGTGATGACCGCCGTGGAGCCAAAGCCGATCCGGGTCAGGAACATCTTCATCTGTTCGACGGTGGTGTTCTGGCTTTCGTCGAGGATGATGAAGCTGTTGTTCAGCGTGCGGCCGCGCATGTAGGCCAGTGGCGCGACTTCAATGACCTGGCGCTCGATTAGCTTGGCGACATATTCGAAGCCGAGCATTTCGTAGAGCGCGTCGTAGAGCGGGCGCAGGTACGGGTCGATTTTTTGCGACAGGTCGCCGGGCAGGAAACCGAGTTTTTCACCCGCTTCAACCGCCGGACGCACCAACAGGATGCGACGAATCTGCTCGCGTTCCAGTGCGTCTACCGCGCAGGCAACAGCCAGATAGGTCTTGCCGGTACCGGCCGGGCCGATGCCGAAATTGATGTCGTTACCGAGGATTTCTTTCACGTAGCGCAGTTGATTCAAGCCGCGAGGGCGAATCATGCCTTTTTTGGTGCGCAAGGCGACGGACGGTTCGGCGGGGGAGTGGTTGTCCAGTTCCTCGACGGCCGATTCCTGCAGGAACAGGTGAACCATGTCCGGCGACAGCTCGGTACCCTTGGTTTCCCGGTACAAGCGACGCAGGAGGTTTTCCGCGGAGGTGGTGTGCTTGGGCTCGCCGATCAGTTCGAACTGGTTTCCGCGGTTGCGGATCTCGATGGTCAGGCGCTGTTCGATCAAGCGCAGATGCTCATCGAATTGCCCGCACAAATTGGCGAAGCGGCGAGCTTCAAAAGGCTCGAGGATGAAACGATGTGGTTCTATGGGTGCGTTCAAGGTCGTATTTAGCCGCCCTGGGGCAATATTGATGAAATAAAGGATAACGCCAGTCGCCTGGGTGCGAAAGCTCTTAAAGCAGTCTCACTGGATAACTGTGGCGAGGGAGCTTGCTCCCGCTGGAGTGCGAAGCGCTCCCAAATCATCCAGCCTCAATCTTTCAGGATCGAGGTGTCTTGTTTGCGGCTGCTTCGCAACCGAGCGGGAGCAAGCTCCCTCGCCACAAAGGCTCTATGGCCTGCTGTTATTGGATCAGCGAACCCCGCAGCGAGTGTGGTTGCGCGGCGTCGATGTGCACGTCGGCGAACTGGCCGATCAGGGTCGGATTGTCGCAGCGGAAGTTGACGATACGGTTATTCTCGGTGCGCCCCTGCAGTTCGCCAGGGTCTTTTTTCGAATAATCGGTAACCAGAATCCGCTGAATGGAGCCCACCATTTGTCGGCTGATCTCGAACCCTTGCTGGTTCAGGCGATGTTGCAGGGCATTCAGGCGTTCTTTTTTCAGTTCTTCCGGCGTTTCGTCGGCCAGGTCGGCGGCCGGGGTGCCCGGGCGTTGGCTGTAGACGAACGAGTAGGAGAAGTCGAAACCGACGTCTTCGATCAGCTTCATGGTCTGTTCGAAGTCTTTTTCGGTCTCGCCCGGGAAGCCGACGATAAAGTCCGAACTGATGCAGATCCCCGGCACGGCGGCCCGCAGTTTGCGCAGTTTGGACTTGTACTCCAGCGCGGTGTGGTTGCGCTTCATCGCCGCGAGGATTCGGTCGGAGCCCGATTGCACCGGCAAGTGCAGGTGTTTTACCAGTTCCGGTACGTCGGCGTGGGCCTGGATCAGGCTGTCGGAGAACTCCAGCGGGTGCGAAGTGGTGTAGCGAATCCGGTCGATGCCATCGACGGCGGCGACCACCCGGATCAATTCCGCCAGGTCGGCCAGGCGACCGTCGTGAGTGGTCCCGCGATAGCCGTTGACGTTTTGCCCCAACAGAGTCACTTCGCGCACGCCGTTTTCGGCCAAGTGGATGATCTCGGCAATCACATCGTCGAACGGCCGGCTGACTTCTTCACCGCGGGTATAAGGCACCACGCAGAAGGTGCAGTACTTGCTGCAGCCTTCCATGACCGACACGTAAGCGCTCGGCCCATCGATGCGCGGTTCGGGCAAGTGGTCGAATTTTTCGATTTCCGGGAACGAGACGTCGACTTGCGGCAGTTTGGTAGCGCGCGCGGCGTCGATCATTTCCGGCAGGCGGTGCAGGGTCTGCGGGCCGAACACCACGTCGACATACGGAGCGCGATCACGGATGGCCGCGCCTTCCTGGCTGGCCACGCAACCGCCGACGGCGATGACCATTTCCGGATTGGCCAGTTTCAGTTCGCGCCAGCGGCCGAGCTGGGAATACACCCGGTCCTGGGCGCGTTCACGGATCGAGCAGGTATTGAGCAGGATCACGTCGGCGTCTTCAGCGCGGGCGGTGACTTCCAGGGCCTGATGTTCACCCAACAGATCGACCATGCGCGAGCTGTCGTACTCGTTCATCTGGCAACCGTGGGTTTCGATGTAAAGCTTCTTGGCCATGGAAAGATTCATCACGTGATTCAAAGAACCGCGCATTATAGGGAACATGTCCCAAGGTTCCTACCGCTGCGCGTCCGGTGGCTATGCTATAGTTCGCGCCCTCATTTTTATCCCCGATGTGTTACCCGCCCACCATGACCAAACGTGAAGCTCCAATCTACAAGGTGATTTTCCTCAATCAGGGCCAGGTGTTCGAAATGTACGCCAAGCAGATCTATCAAAGTGATCTGTGGGGCTTCCTGGAAGTGGAAGAGTTCGTCTTTGGCGAGCGCACGCAAGTGGTCGTCGATCCGAGCGAAGAAAAGCTCAAGGCTCAGTTCGAAGGCGTTGTGCGCAGTTTTGTGCCGATGCATTCGATCGTGCGCATCGACGAGGTCGAACGCCTTGGCACGCCGAAAATCAGCGAAGCCCGCGGCGCGGTCGGTAATGTCATGCCGTTTCCGATGCCGATGCCTGAGAAGTAAGCAGCAGGTTTTTCTAAGGTGAGAATGGCTTTTTGTGGCGAGGGAGCTTGCTCCCGCCAGGGCGCGAAGCGGCCCCGAGATCTGCAATCACGATAAGTCTGGCACACCGCGTTCTTGGGTTTTACGACTGCTGCGCAGCCGAGCGGGGAGCAAGCTCCCTCGCCACAGGGGGGCGTGTTCAATTCAGGGAAGTGGCGAAAACGGCGTACGCCCGTCGGCGCTCTGCAATTCCATCAGGTATTTACGGAAAATTTGCCCCAGCACCTGGGTAGCAACTTCCAGGTCTTCGCGGGGCATTTTTTCGGCGACTTCGTCGGCGGTGTCCAGCGCGTCTTCGGCGCCGTTGACCGCAGCCATTTTCAGCACGATATACGCCTGAATGTTATTGGCCGGTACACCTTCGCCATGGAAGAACATGGTGCCGAGTTTGAATTGCGCCTGGGCATGACCTTGCAGCGAGGCCTTTTCGAAGTAGCTCAGGGCTTTATTGAGGTCGCGCGGCACGTTCTTGCCTTCGTAGTAGAACTCACCCAACTCGTATTGCGCTTGCGCATCCCCTTCATCCGACGCTTTCTGGCAGGCGGCGAGCGCTTGCGTCAGGTCTTGCGGCTGAGTATTGAGGGTGCAGCGACCCATCGCCGGGATCAACAACGAGTTGCCGCCTGCTTGTGCGAGCGCGAGCAGGGGCTGAAGGAGCAACAGGCAGCCCAATGCAAGGGTGCGGCCGGTGCGGTTCATGGGAATCGACTTACCTCTGAGGGGCGCGCGGACCCGTCGAGGGATCCAATAAGCGCGCATTATGAAATAAGCAGGGCCAACCTTACAAAGTCTTTACTCGTTTTTCTGCTGCGCGGGGACTATATCACCCACTTTGCGGGGGATTATTGGCAGCTGAGCAGGAAAAAGGGAGCGGATGTAGGTGAAAGCTGACGCTGGCAATCGCCAACGTCAGCGTCGCAGATTTACTTCAGTGCGGCGAAGGCACGTTCGGCGGCGTCCAGCGTCAGTTTCAACTCGGTTTCGCCGTGGGCGATCGAGGTGAAGCCGGCTTCGAAGGCGCTCGGCGCCAGGTACACGCCGCCTTCGAGCATCAGGTGGAAGAAGCGCCCGAACAGGTTCGCATCGCTGGCCATCACGTCATCGAAGGTGACGATGTCGTCGGCGCCGCTGAAGTACAGACCGAACATGCCGCCGGCCTGAGTGGTCACGAACGGAATGCCAGCGGCATCGGCGCGCTGTTGCAGGCCATCGAGCAGGCGGCTGGTGTAGTCGCTCAGCTCGGCGTGGAAGCCCGGACGACTGATCAGACGCAGCGTGGTCAGGCCAGCCGCCATCGCCAGCGGGTTACCCGATAACGTACCGGCCTGGTAGACCGGGCCCAGTGGCGCGATGTGTTCCATGATTTTGCGTTTGCCGCCGAAGCAGCCCACGGGCATGCCGCCACCGATGATCTTGCCGAAGGTGCTCAGGTCCGGTGTTACGCCGTAAAAGGCTTGGGCACCGCCGAGGGCGACACGGAAACCGGTCATCACTTCGTCGAAAATCAGCACCACGCCGTGCTTGTCGCACAGGGTCCGCAGGCCTTCGAGGAAACCCGGTGCCGGCGGTACGCAGTTCATGTTGCCGGCCACCGGTTCGACGATGATGCACGCCACGTCCTGGCCGACTTCGGCGAGCATGGCTTCTACTGCGTCGATGTCGTTGAACGGCAGGGTCAGGGTGTGTTTGGCGAACGCCGCCGGTACACCGGCCGAGCTCGGTACGCCTTGGGTCAGGGCGCCGGAACCGGCCTTGACCAGCAGGCTGTCAGAGTGACCGTGGTAGCAGCCTTCGAATTTGATGATGCTGTCGCGACCGGTGAAACCACGGGCCAGACGGATCGCACTCATGGTCGCTTCGGTGCCGGAGCTGACCATGCGCACCATTTCCATCGATGGCACGATCGAGCAGACCAGATCGGCCATCTCGGTTTCCATCGCGGTCGGGGCGCCGTAGGACAGTCCGTGCTCAAGCTGTTTGCGCACCGCGTCCAGCACGTCCGGGTGGCTATGGCCGAGAATCATCGGGCCCCAGGAACCGACGTAATCCACATAGCGCTTGTCGTCTTCGTCGGTGACGTAGGCGCCTTCGGCGTGTTTGAAGAACAACGGCGTGCCGCCAACGCTCTTGAACGCACGAACAGGCGAGTTCACGCCTCCGGGGATGTGTTTCTGGGCATTGGCAAACAGGGTTTCGGAACGAGACATTATTTGGCTCTCAAAATCAGGATTTGAACAATTCGTTAAAGGCGCGGGCGCGACGCGTCACTTCAGCCGTGCTCTCGGCGCCGAACAGGCCATGCACCACCGCCAGCAGATCGACGCCGTGGGCCACCAGCGGGGCGGCGTTGTCCAGGGTGATGCCGCCGATCGCACAGATCGGCAGGTGCAGTTTGCTGCGGGCCTGATCAAGCAAGTCGAGGCTGCATGTCGGGGCGCCAGGCTTGGTGTTGGAATTGAAGAAGCGGCCGAAGGCGACGTAACTGGCGCCTTCCTTGGCGGCTTGTTCGGCGAGTTCGAGTTGCGCGTGGCAGGTCGAGCCGATGATCGCCTGACGCCCGAGCAGTGCTCGCACCGGCATCAGTGGGCCATCAGTCTGGCCCAGGTGCACGCCGACATTCAGTCGCGCGGCCAGTTCGGCGTCGTCGTTGATGATCAGCTGGGTCTTGTAGCGATCGCACAGATCGCGCAGGGCTTCGGCCTCGCGCAGGCGGCGGGCCTCGTCGCTGCTTTTGTCGCGGTATTGCAGCAGGGTGACGCCGCCTTCGAGCGCCGCCTCCACGTACGAAAGAAATTTACCGGCCAGTAGCTGGCTGTCGGTAATGGCGTACAGGCCACGTAGTTTCATCGGACAAGCCTCTGCGCTTTACGCATCGAAAGTTACGAACAGAAATCCAGCGGCAGGCGGCGGGGCACGAACTGGCCTTTGCCCAGCTGTTCCGCATCTCGCAGGGTGCGCCAAGTGTAGTCAAGCGCGCTCTGTACGGCACTGGCGAGGTGTTCACCCTGGGCCAGGCGACCGGCGAGGGCGCTGGCCAGCGTGCAACCGGAACCGTGATAACTGCCGGGCAGGCGCTGGCAGGTAAAGGTTTCGCGGCGACCGTCGCGGCTGTACAGGCGGTTGTGGATTTCGTGTTCGTCGCCATGGCCGCCGGTGATCAGCAGGTGTTTGACGAATGGCAGGAGTTTTTCCGCGCACTCGTCGGCGGTGCCTTCGGGCAGTTCGGCGAGGATGCGGGCTTCGGGAAGGTTAGGGGTGGCGATGATCGACAACGGCAGCAAGCGTTCGCGCATGGCGTAGCCGACTTCGTCCTTGCCCAGTCGTCCGCCACCGCCGGCACGCAGCACCGGGTCGCAGACCACTGGCAAATGCGGGTGCGCTGAAAGCAGTTCGACCACGGTGTCGACCATTTCCAGGGAACCGAGCATGCCCAGCTTGACGGCGGCGACTTCGGAGTCGTTGAGCACGGCATTGGCCTGGGCCAGTACCCACTCGCGATCGAGCACGCGGAAGTCAGTGACGTTGACTGTGTCTTGCACGGTCAGGGCGGTGACGGCCGGAGCCGCATGGCAACCCTGGGCAAGCAGGGCTTCGATATCTGCCTGCAAGCCGGCGCCACCACTAGGGTCGTGGCCGGAGAGACAGAGGACAACGGGGCGAGAGCTGTAGATATTCATGGTGCGCGAGCTTACCACCAAACATGTTTTTCGGGTGTTGCGACGTCCAGTCCGGCCGATACATTGTGGGCGAGGGGGCTTGCCCCCGTTGGGGTGCGAAGCGCCCCCTTTGCCTTCTGTCTGGAACACCGCGTCGGCAGATTTACGACTGCTTCGCAGCCGAACGGGGGCAAGCCCCCTCGCCACAGGTGTTCATCACTCGCCGGGACATTGTCGCATCCTGATCAAGCCAACAGCTCTAGCTCAATACATAGCGCTGGAACGCCCGTGCTAGAGCCTTTTTAGGAAAAAATTCAATGGTGTTCAATGGCCACTAACGGCTATGCTAGAGTGGATCCAAACCAATAACAGGTAATACCGGTTTTACGTCTACTCAAAAGGAATGGGGGGCTTCCTGACAGAACCGGACAGGCCACGCTGGGGCTTAAATGCGCTATTTGCTGATGTTGCTGTTGTGCTTGCCCCTCCTGGCGAGCGCCGTCGAGTTCGACGAGTTCACCCAGAGCCTTCCCCTGGGCCGAACGATGCAGGTTTATGAAGACCCGGGCGGTCAAGCGACCATTGCCGATGTCCGTGCGCAAGCCGCGGCCGGGCACTTCAAACCCCACGATAAAGCCACCCTCAACGCCGGCTATTCGCGTTCGGCGTTCTGGCTGAAAATCGACCTGCAATACCGTCCGACCAATCCGTCGGCGCAACGGACCTGGCTGCTGGAATTGGCCTATCCACCCCTCGATCACCTTGATTTGTACTTGCCCGATGCTGGCGGCGACTATCAATTGGTCCGACAGACGGGCGATGCGTTGCCGTTCGCCACTCGCGAAATTCGTCAGAACAACTATCTGTTCGGTCTGAGCTTTGCGCCCGGGCAGGCGCAAACCGTGTACCTGCGTCTGCAAAGCGAAGGCTCGATCCAGGCGCCCGTCACCTTGTGGTCGAGCACTGCTTACCTTGAAGAGCAGCCGGTGCGGCTTTATGTGCTGGGGCTGATTTACGGCGTGTTGCTGGGGATGCTGGTCTACAACCTGTTCATCTTCCTCAGTGTGCGCGATACCAGTTACCTCTATTACATCGTCTACATCGCCTCGTTCGGCTTGTATCAGCTGTCGGTGAACGGTGCGGCCGTGGAGTATTTCTGGCCGAACAATCCGTGGTGGGCCAATGCCGCGACGCCGTTCTTCATCGGCTGTTCAGGGTTGTTCGGCAGCCAGTTCGCCCGCAGCTTCCTGCGGACGGCCACCCACAGCCGCTGGCTGGACCGTGTGCTATTGGCGCTGATCGCGTTCAGTACGCTGGTGGTCGGGTTATCTCTGATGACCAGTTACGCCCTGGCCCTGCGTCTGGCGACGGCGTTGGCACTGGTCTTTACCGTAGCGATTTTCGCTGCCGGGGTTTTCGCCTGGTGGCGTGGCTTGAGGGTGGCGCGCTACTTCATCATTGCCTGGTCGGCATTTTTGCTCGGTGGCGTCGTCAACACGATGATGGTGTTGGGGTATTTGCCCAACGTGTTCCTCACCATGTACGCCAGCCAGATCGGCTCGGCGCTTGAAGTGGCGTTGCTGTCCCTGGCCCTGGCTGATCGTATCAACGCCATGCGCGAGCATCAGGCACAGACGTTGTTCGACGCCGGCCAGAAGCTTGAGGTGCTGAACCAGCAACTGGCTCACAGCAATAGGCTCAAGGACGAATTCCTCGCCACGTTGACCCACGAACTGCGCACGCCCATGAACGGTGTGATCGGTTCGCTGGAGCTGATGCAGACCGTCGAGATGAACCCAGAGCTGGAGCAGTATCAGCAAACGGCGGCAGGTTCGGCGCGGGACATGATGCGCATGGTCAACGGCATCCTCACCCTGACCGAATTGCAGGCCGGCAAGCTCAAGGTCTATCCGGACACGTTCAGCTTGCGCAGTATGGTCGAGTCTTTGCGCGGGCAGTTCGATGGCAATGCGTCGAGCAAGTCGCTGGACTTCAAGGTCGAGGTAGCACCCGGGTTGCCGGATCGTTTGTTCGGCGACAGCGGCAAGCTGGTGCAATGCCTGGAATGCTTGCTGGACAACGCAATCAAATTCACCCGAGTCGGTGGTCTGGCGCTGCGGGTGACGGGTAAACCGGCGGCGGAGCCCGGTCGGCTGGCGCTGTCTTTTGCGGTGATCGACACCGGCATCGGTTTTACCGATCTGGGGGAGGCGACGCTGTACCAGCGCTTCTTCCAGCTCGACGGCTCGATGACCCGTGAATATGGCGGTCTTGGCGTTGGCCTGGCGATCTGTCGGCAGTTGGTCGAATTGCTCGGGGGGCGCCTGAGCCACCGTTCCGAACCAGGCCGTGGAAGCCGCTTCCAGCTGGACGTCGAATTCGAGCTGTCGTTGGTGGAGCCTGCTCCCTCGATCACCCGGCAGACCACCGGCCTGCGCTTGCCCCAGGAGTGCACGGTATTGCTGGTCGATGACAACAGCATCAATCAATTGGTGATGCGCGGCATGTTGCTCAAGCTCGGGTTCCGGGTACGCACCGCTGACAATGGCCTTGCTGCGCTCGATCAATTGCAATGTGAAGCCGTTGACGCTGTATTGCTCGATTGCCAGTTGCCGCCAGTGGACAGCGCCTCCATCTGCCGCCGGATCCGTGCGTTGCCGGGTTGCGCCGAATTACCCGTGTTCATGATTGCCCTGAGTGCGGACCGAGTGCACTGCCCGAGCGACACCGTGGTCGACTACCTGAACAAACCGGTGAAATTCGAGGACTTGCAGGCCGCGCTCTATCGACGGGTGCTCTGTTCTGGACAAGGCGAAAGCGCCGACATTTAGGCAGATATGCCACTTTGTTCAGCCTCGGGGCGGTGCTTAACTGAAGCCCTTGGCTGACCAAAGGAGTCCCGTCATGAACCTGCATCAGTTCGCCGAAACCCACGAAGTCACCAACCAGCCACCGTCGCTGGATGGCATCAACCTCTATCGCATCGACCTGCCTTTGCAGGAATGGTCGCGACGGTTCGATGCCGGTTGGGCCGAGTCGCGGATCGACGCTTACGGCGCATTGGCCGGCGGGCCGCTGATGGAGGCCGGGTTTGCGGCCAATCAAAACAAACCCGTGTTCGTCAGCCATGACCGTTACGGCCATCGCATCGACCTGGTGGAGTTTCACCCGGCTTATCACCAGTTGATGCACACGGCGGTGGAGCATGGCCTGACAGGGTTGCCCTGGACCGATCCGCAACCGGGCGCTCATGTGGCTCGCGCGTCCATGACGTATTTGCACAGTCAGGCAGAGGCCGGTAGCGGTTGCCCGTTGACCATGACTTTCGCCAGCGTCCCGGCGATGCGCCTGCAACCGGATCTGGCCCGGCAATGGCTGCCGAAAATCCTCGCCACCGAGTACGACCCGCGCAATGTCGGTATGGCCCATAAGGCCGGAGTCACCATCGGCATGGCGATGACCGAGAAACAGGGCGGCACCGATGTGCGGGCCAACACCACCAAGGCGTTTCCGGTGGGGGGCGGTGGGCCGGGCCAGGCGTATGAACTGGTGGGCCACAAGTGGTTCTGCTCGGCGCCAATGTGTGACGCCTTCCTGACCCTGGCCCAGACCGACAAAGGGCTGACCTGTTTCCTGCTGCCGCGTCATCGTCCGGATGACACGCGCAATCAGTTCTACATACAGCGGCTGAAAAACAAACTCGGCAACTGGTCCAACGCCTCCAGCGAGGTGGAGTTCCGTGGCGCCCTGGCCTGGATGGTCGGCGAAGAGGGCCGGGGCGTTCCGACCATTATCGAAATGGTCGCCATGACCCGTTTCGATTGCATGGTCGGCTCCAGCGCGCTGATGCGCCAGGCCCTGACCCAGGCCAGCCATCACTGCGCCCACCGCCAGGTCGGTGGCAAGTTGCTCAGCGAACAACCCTTGATGCAAAACGTGCTGGCCGACCTGGCCCTGGAAAGCGAAGCCGCCCTGGCGTTGAGCCTGCGCATGGGGCGAGCGCTGGATCATCTGGATGACGACCACGAAGCGAAATTCGCTCGATTGGTGACGGCAGTGGGCAAGTACTGGATCTGCAAACGCGCGCCCGCGATGATCAACGAAGCGGCCGAATGCATGGGCGGCGCCGGTTACGTCGAAGAAAGCATCTTGCCGCGACTGTACCGTGAGGCACCGGTCAACTCGACGTGGGAAGGTTCCGGCAACGTGCAATGTCTCGACGTGTTGCGCGCGTTGTCGAAAGAACCGGGCGTGCTCGATGTGCTGTTCAACGAGTTGGGCGATGGCCATGGCGACAAACGCCTGGCCACACACATCGGCCAGTTGCAGAAGGCGTTCAAGGACACCGACGACATTCAATACCGCGCCCGCCAGCTCACCGAAGACATCGCCTTGGGGCTTCAGGCCAGGCTGTTGCTGGAGGCGGGTAATGCGGCGGTCAGTGATGCGTTCATCGCCAGCCGCCTCGGTTCGGCCGGTCGGGTGTATGGAACGTTGCCGCGAGGGCTGGATGTGGAAGCGATTGTGGCCCGCTCGACACCGCAGGGCTTCTGAAGGGCGAAAAGATCGCAGCCTTCGGCAGCCTCTTACAGGTGTACGACGACCCTCTGTAGGAGTTGCCGAAGGCTACGATCTTTTTTCACTGTTCCCGTGAAGCGATGATGCAGGCAAGATGAAGGTCTGCAAGCCAGAACACAGGAAGCTGATCGTGACCGAAGCGTTTATTGTCGTTCAAACCGCCGAGCAAGCCGTTGATCGGCTTGCTGTCTTGCACGAGCGTGCAACCACAGCGCTGAATCAAGCGCTCAAGCGTTATCTCAAGGATCGCGTCGAGCCGGACGCTGAACAGCGTGCCCTGTTTCGTTATCCCGAGTTGCGTCTGACCTACCTCTGCCAGGGCGAAGTCCCACAGACCACTCGCGCCTATGCCAAGGTTCAATTGCCGGGGACCTACAGCGTCACCGTCACTCATCCGGCAGCCTTTCGCAAATACCTGCTGGAGCAACTCGTTCCGTTGATGCACGACTTCACCGTGACCGTGGAAGTCGGCGTCAGCCAGCAAAACATTCCTTATCCGTATGTGGTCGAGCAGGGCGATGAACTGGCCGGCTCTGGCGTTACGGCGGCGGTACTGGCGCGGGTGTTCCCGAGTACGGATCTGTCGGCCGCCACCGATGGCATCGCTGATGGCTTGTACGATTGGGAAAACACCGATCCGCTGCCATTGGCCCTGTTCGATGCCGCGCGGGTGGACTTCTCCCTGCGCCGACTGGTGCACTACACCGGCAGCGACTGGCGGCATGTGCAGCCGTGGATTCTGCTGACCAACTACCACCGTTACGTCGACCAGTTCATCGTTCATGGCCTGGAACAACTGCGCAAAGACCCGCGTTTTGTACGCATGGTGTTGCCGGGCAACGTGATCATCGAAAAGGGCATGGACCACGGCGAAGCCTCGGCGATTGCCGCTGGCGTGGTCTGGCATCGTTACCAGATGCCGGCCTATCACCTGATCGCCAGCGACGGCCATGGCGTGACCTTGGTGAACATCGGCGTCGGCCCGTCCAACGCCAAGAACATCACCGACCATTTGGCCGTGCTGCGTCCGCATTGCTGGCTGATGATCGGCCACTGCGGCGGCTTGCGTCAGTCGCAGACCATTGGCGATTACGTGCTGGCACACGCTTACATGCGTCGCGACGGGATTCTCGACCGGGTGGTGCCACCGAACATTCCGATTCCGGCCTTGGCCGAAGTGCAGTTGGCGTTGCAGCAAGCGGCGGCCAACATCACCGGTGAGAAGGGCGACGAACTGAAGAAACGCCTGCGTACCGGCACCGTGTTGACCTACGACGACCGTAACTGGGAGCTGCGCTGGGCGCAGGAGCGTCCGCTGATCAACCTGTCCCGCGCCGTGGCGGTGGACATGGAAAGCGGCACGATTGCGGCCCAGGGTTATCGCTTGCGGGTGCCCTATGGCACGTTGCTCTGTGTGTCGGATAAACCGCTGCACAGCGAAATTAAACTGCCGGGGTCGGCCAACGCGTTCTATGAGCGCGCGGTCAGCCAGCACTTGAAGATCGGCATCGAGGCGGTGGATCTGTTGCGCACCGAGCTCAACTCGCTGCACTCACGCAAACTGCGCAGCTTCGACGAGCCGCCGTTCCGCTGATTGTTCTCATGGTCATTTGACGGTTGGGGCACTAGCATTAGCAGCCCTGACCGTTAGATGTTCTTCTCGCCATGTCCCGTCCTCAACGTCCCGTTTCCCGCCGCCCTGGCGTGAAGCCTGTGTCATCTTCTTCCGCCCCGCGCCGTATCGCCAAAGCGCCCCCGGCCGAGCCGAAGCTGATTCTGTTCAACAAACCTTTCGATGTGCTGACGCAATTCAGCGACGGCGAAGGGCGGGCGACGCTCAAGGACTTTATCGAGATTCCGGGGATTTACCCGGCAGGACGGCTGGACCGCGACAGCGAAGGCTTGTTGCTGCTGACCAACGACGGCCAGCTGCAGGCGCGGATTGCCGACCCGAAACACAAATTGGCCAAGACTTACTGGGTGCAAGTGGAAGGCGAGCCAACCGCCGAGCAGTTGCAGCGCTTGCGCGAGGGCGTCGAGCTGAACGATGGTATGACCTTGCCGGCCGAAGCGCGACAACTGGATGAGCCGCAACTGTGGCCACGCAACCCGCCGGTGCGCTTTCGCAAAAGCGTGCCGACGAGTTGGCTGGAATTGGTGATTCGCGAGGGGCGCAACCGTCAGGTGCGGCGCATGACCGCGGCGGTCGGCTTGCCGACGTTGCGCCTGGTGCGGGTCAAAATCGGTGACTGGTCGATCGAAGGGCTCGATCAGGGACAGTGGAAGGAAGTGCCGGCGCGTTTATAGCGTGCCGGATTCGATCAGGCCGATGACCACGCTTTTGATCACGAATGCGGCCACACCCAACCCCAGCACAAAGAACAGAATGAACGAGCCGAAGCGTCCGGCTTTGGATTTTTTTGCCAGATCCCAGACGATGAAACCCATGAAAATGATCAGGATGCTGACCAGGCCAGTCATCATCCACTCTTCGAAAACAGCAGGATCCATTGAACATCTCCAGCGCGGGCGGGGCTAAAAAGGCGGGAGGAGTATACGCCAAGGGGGATTGGCGGGGTATTGACCTGCGTCGGATTGTGGCGAGGGAGCTTGCTCCCGCTGGGGCGCGAAGCGGCTCCAAAATCAGCGACCGGGTTTAATCTGGCACACTGCGTTCACTGGTTTTGCGACTGCTTCGCAGCCGAGCGGGAGCAAGCTCCCTCGCCACAAAGCATTCTCAGCTGCGCAAATGAGTTAAAGGCAACTCCGTGCTGTTAAGCACCTGGTTCAACACGAAACTCGACCGTACACTCGTCACCCCTTCAATCCGGGTCAGATGCCCCAGCAGCAGCTTCTGATAGTGATCCATGTCCGGCACCACCACCTTGAGCTGATAATCCGCATCCATCCCGGTCACCAGGCTGCATTCCAGCACTTGCGGTAATGTGCGAATGGCGGCTTCGAAGTTCTCGAAACGCTCGGGTGTATGGCGGTCCATGCCGATCAGCACGTAGGCGGTCAGGCTCAGGCCGAGCATCTTGCGGTCCAGCAAGGCGACCTGGCGGGAGATGTAGCCGTCGTCTTCCAGTTGCTTGACCCGTCGCGAGCAAGGCGAAGGCGACAGGCCGATGCGTTCGGCCAGCTCCTGATTGGAGATGCGCGCGTCGCGCTGTAATTCCGCCAAAATACTCAGGTCGTATCGGTCGAGTTTGCTCATCAATCAGGCCTTTGTCATAACTATTGCGGCAGATTATCTATCCTGAGTTAAAAATTGCGCAAGTGATGTTTATTTGAGCAATCTTCGCAATCCTC
The DNA here is from genome assembly GCF_059420765.1 of Pseudomonas sp. GW821-FHT03E01. Taxonomy (NCBI): domain Bacteria; kingdom Pseudomonadati; phylum Pseudomonadota; class Gammaproteobacteria; order Pseudomonadales; family Pseudomonadaceae; genus Pseudomonas; species Pseudomonas sp. GW821-FHT03E01. The sequence goes on from NZ_JBWKUI010000010.1 coordinate 174,050, forward strand.
TGTCGGTGCTCCGGGCCTATTCTTATCACCAGAATCACTGCTCGGACAAACAGTCCAGTGCGGCTCGCCCAATCAGGCCAGCTGCGGTCGCCACCCCCACCGGGGATGCGTCGGCCCCCGAGCTACACACTGTCCAGAAGACGGCGTGAGGTGAGCCGACGTCATAAGCGTCGAGCACGGACGAAGTTCTCAAAGGGAGGCCGACGGGTCTCCCTTTTTTCTTGCCCGCAATTTGGCATGCCCTTAATAAAAAGCCGCTCAATAAAAAAGTTACGTGACTGATAACCTGTTGCAGAACCGGCCTGCGCTTTCCCAGTCTTACGTACAGGCCCTAACCCGCCGTGAGGAAAAGCATGAAATCGCGCATCTGGCGTTTGGCCGGTGTTGGTTTGCTGTGTGTAAGTGTCACTGCACAATCGCTTGCCGATGAACCACAGAACCGCGGCCCCGATGGCGGGCAGCGTGGGCCTGATCATCGGGGCAATGAACAGGGCCAGGGCCGTGGCGGCAGCAATCAGCCACACCCGCAGAACACCGAAATCATTCGTGGCGACAACAGCCGCCAATTTGAGCGCCACGACCAGAATCAGGGTGGCCAGTGGCAGAACCGGGCGCCGCACGAGTCCAACAATCAGGGCGGCCAGTGGCAGAACCGTACGCCGCACGACTCCAGCGTTCAGGGTGGCCAGTGGCAGAACCGTCCGCTACACGATCCAAACGTTCAGGAGCGAGCGCCGCAACAACCGAGTAATAATCTGCCAATCCAGAGTCGGCCCGATACCGTGCGCCAGACCCAGGAACCGCGGCGTGGCTACTATCAGGACGAACCGTGGCGTAACAATCACAACCAGCCATGGCAGACCGGGGGGCGGGAGCCGCGTCACGATGACCGTCGCTGGCCCGGTCGTCCGGAGGGGCACGGCACAGGCTGGGGCCCCGGCCCGCAGTATCGTCCTGGGTACGTGATCGACCGCTTCCCGGAGGAGCGTCACTTCCGCGTGCCGTATCGTGGCCAGGATTATTTCTATTCCGGTGGCTACTGGTATCGCCCGCAAGGCCCGCGTTATGTGGTGGTTCAGCCGCCTCGCGGGATTCGCGTCAGCTACTTGCCCGATTACGCCCGTGAAGTGTGGATCGGCGGCACGCTGTTGTTCCTGGCGGCCGGCGCATATTACGCCTATCAGGAGAACACTCAGGATTACGTCGTGGTCGACCCTCCTGTGCAGCCGCCACCGGTGAGCAATGGTTATGACGTGGTGGCGTATCCGGCCAACGGCCAGTCGCCGGAGGAAGTCAGCCGGGACGCTTATGAATGTTATCGCTGGGCCGTGCAACAGAGCGGTTTCGATCCACGTACTGCCACCTACCGACCGGATCCGTCGGTGGTGCAAGTTTACCGACAGGCCCAGGGCAACTGCCTGAGCAGTCGCGGTTATCAGGTGAGTTACTGAGCCTTGGCGGTCTTTACCACTTCCTGCGGGTCGGCGTGCACCAGCACTTCGGCTCGCGGGTAGACGGCATGAATCGCATCGGCGGCTTGATCGCTGATGCCGTGGGCGACTGACAGGGTCAAGTCCCCCGGCAATTCCAGATGCAATTGCACGAACCACTGGTTGCCGGAAATCCGCGTGCGCAAGTCGTGGGCACCCAGAACGCCGGGTACGCTGCAGGCCAGTTCGAGCATGTGCTGGCTGACATCGGTCGGCAATTCTTCATCCATCAGCACTGCAAAACTATCCCGGGCGATTTGAATCGCGCTCCAGAGGATGTAAGCAGCGATCCCCAGGCCGAACCACGGGTCGACTTGCTGCCAGCCAAACCCTGCCAGCACCAGCGCTACGAGAATGCCGCCGTTGAGCAGCAGGTCCGAGCGGTAATGCAAGGAGTCGGCGCTCACCGCGTTGGAGCCGGTAGCCTTGATTACCCGGTGCTGCAACATCAGCAGGGCCACGGTCAGGACGAGGGAGAACACAATCACCCCGATACTGAGCCACGCTGCGCCTATCGGTTCCGGATGTTTCAACCGTTCGATCGCCTGCAGGGAAATCAGCACGGCACTGCCACCAATGAACAGCGCCTGAGCCATGCCCGCCAGTGATTCGGCCTTGCCGTGCCCATATCGATGATCATCGTCGGCCGGGCGCAAGGCGTAATGCACGGCCATCAGGTTGAGCAGCGAGCTAATGCCGTCGAGTGCCGAGTCGGTTAACCCGGCGAGCATGCTCACCGAGCCGCTCAGCCACCAGGCGATGGCTTTGGCGATGATCAATATGCACGCGACCGCCACCGAGGCGCGCGTCGCCAGCCGCAGCAGGCGGGCGTGGTCGGTAGGGGTCGTCATCAGTGCTGTGGTTCCTTCAAATGCACGAATTATGCAGCCGGTTGCAGGCCGAACATAGCCAGTTGCTGGGCGCTGCCCTTGTGCTGGATCAGACGCGGATCGTCCAGCGGGAAGCTGCGGCCCAGTTCACTTTCGAGAATAGTCTGCAACTTGTGGTTATCGACCTTGCCGTCGGCGCCGATGGCTTCCTTGAGTTTTTCCGGCGCCACCTGGGCGGTCCGGCCGGGCTCGAAGTAAATGGCACCCGTGGTGAAGTCCACTGCAAAGGCGATCAGGCCGGGGATGATATAGAACAGCAGGCCCACTGCATCCAGCGCGGCAATGGCCGGGTCAATCTTGCCGTCAATCTGGCCGCGACGATCCGGGTAGAAAATCGAACCGCAGGCGGTCATTTGGGTCAGCAAGGACGCGATCAATACACCGCCGATCAAGCGAAAGGGAGCACGCATTTGAAATCTCCTGGGTTATCTGGAAACGAAGCATCGTCGATATGAATTAGGACCGCGCTGAACGCCGTTATACTCGGCCCTCTGTTTGGGAGCCAGCATGATTTCTTTGCCAATTGATGAAGTTTTACCCGCCCTGCGTGAAGCCCTCGCTACACGCCACGAAGCCGTGCTCGAAGCACCGCCCGGTGCCGGTAAAACCACCCGGGTGCCGTTGGCCTTGCTCGATGAGCCGTGGCTGGCCGGGCAGACCATTCTAATGCTCGAACCGCGCCGGTTGGCAGCGCGGGCGGCGGCGGAGCGCTTGGCCAGTGAATTGGGCGAGAAGGTCGGCGAAACCGTGGGTTATCGCATTCGTCTTGACAGCAAGGTCGGCCCCAATACCCGCATCGAAGTGGTCACCGAAGGCATCCTCACCCGGCGCCTGCAGGATGACCCGGCGCTGGAAGGCGTGGGGTTGCTGATTTTCGATGAATTCCACGAGCGCAGCCTCGATGCCGACCTGGCGCTGGCCCTGAGCCTGAATGGCCGGGAGCTGTTCCGCGACGATCAACCGCTGAAGATCCTCTTGATGTCGGCAACCCTGGAAGGCGAACGCCTGGCCGGGTTACTGGATGACGCGCCAATCCTGCGCAGCGAAGGTCGCATGTACCCGGTGGCGATGCGCTGGGGCCGGCCGTTTCAGCCCGGTGAGTTCATCGAGCCAAAGGTGGTGCAGACCATCCTCGACGCGCTGAACGATGAAGCCGGCAGCCTGCTGGTGTTCCTGCCGGGGCAGGCGGAAATTCGGCGGGTGCATCAACAATTGGCCGATGCCTTGGGCGAGGGCACGCCGGTATTGCTGTGCCCGCTGCACGGCGAACTGGACCTGGCGGCGCAGCGGGCGGCGATTGACCCGGCGCCTGCGGGCAAGCGCAAAGTGGTGCTGGCCACCAACATCGCCGAAACCAGCCTGACCATCAATGGCGTGCGCGTGGTGATCGATGCCGGGTTGGCGCGCGTGCCGCGCTTCGACCCCGGCAGCGGCATGACTCGCCTGGATACCCAACGGATTTCCAAAGCCAGTGCCACGCAGCGCGCAGGCCGGGCCGGGCGTTTGGAGCCCGGCGTGTGTTATCGCTTGTGGTCGCAGGATCAACACGAGCAACTGGCGGCTTACGCCAGTGCGGAAATCCTCTCGGCGGACCTTGCCGGGCTGGCCTTGCAACTCGGTCGTTGGGGCGTGACGCCGGGGCAGTTGGTCTGGCTGGATGTTCCTCCGGCGGCGGCTTATGCACAGGCCCAGGATCTGCTTGAGCGCTTGGGCGCGCTGGAGGGCGAAGCGCTGACCCGTCACGGTCAGGCCATGGCCGAACTGCCGGCCCATCCACGAATCGCCCATTTGCTGTTGCGTGGCCAGGCGCTCGGCCTGGCCGACATGGCCTGCGATGTCGCGGCGCTGCTTGGTGAGCGCGATATCTTGCGTGGTGCTGGCGCGGACCTGCACAGCCGACTGGTGCTGTTATCCGGTGAAGAACGGGCCGCTCGCGGTGCGCAGGGCGGTGTTCAACGAGCTCGGCAGCTGGCGCGACAGTATCGCGGTTATTTGCGCGGCAAAGCGTCGGAGCCGGTCAGCGACCCCGAACATCCGCGTTGGCTCGGTGCGCTGCTGGCATTGGCTTATCCCGATCGGGTCGCCCAACAGCGGCGGGCCGGTGGCGCGGAGTATCGCCTGGCCAACGGTCGTGCGGCGCTATTTGCCGAGGCGGACAGCCTGATGAAGCAACCGTGGCTGGTGATCGCCGATCTGGGCAGTCGTCAGGGCCAGCGTGAAGAACGGATTTATCTGGCGACGGATTTTGATCCGGCGCTGTTTGATTCGGTGCTGGCCGAACAGGTGCGGTGTGTCGATCAATTGGATTGGGATGAGCGCGAAGGTGTGCTGCGGGCCGAGCGTCAGCGCAAGGTCGGCGAGTTGATCCTCAGCCGCGAACCGCTGACCGGGCTCGATGAAAGTGCTCGCAGTCAGGCGTTGGTGAATCTGGTGCGGCGCAAAGGTCTGGAGCTGTTGCCCTGGACGCCAGAGCTGCGTCAGTGGCAGGCGCGGGTGGCGTTGTTGCGGCAGTTGGATCTCGCGGGTAAAGGCGAGAGCGAATGGCCGGATGTCAGCGACGCAACATTGCTCAAAAGCCTCGAACACTGGCTGATGCCCTATCTGGGGAAAGTCTCGCGGCTCAGTCACTTCGCCAATCTGGACCTGTCGAGCATCGTTCACAACCTGCTGCCGTGGCCGTTGCCGCAACGGCTGGATGAGCTGGCGCCGCATCATTTGAGTGTGCCGTCGGGTTCATCGATTCGTCTGGATTACAGTGAACAGCCACCGATTCTGGCGGTGCGGTTGCAGGAGTTGTTCGGCTTGGCCGAGACTCCGCGGATTGCCGGCGGCCGGCAAGTGGTGAAACTGCATCTGTTGTCCCCGGCGCGGCGGCCAGTGCAGGTGACGCAGGACCTGGCGAACTTCTGGCGCAGCACCTATGCCGAGGTGAAGAAGGATTTGAAGGGGCGGTATCCGAAGCACTACTGGCCGGATGATCCGCTGGTGGCCGAGGCGACGGCGCGGGTTAAGCCTCGTAAGTAGGGCACGGATTTTTGTGGCGAGGGAGCTTGCTCCCGTTGGGCTGCAAAGCAGCCCCAAATTCTGTCACATCATTTTTCAGGTGAGTGGTGTCAATCGGTTTACGACTGCTGCGCAGTCGAGCGGGAGCAAGCTCCCTCGCCACAGGTGTTTTATGGCACGGCCGGCAACAGAAACCGCGCAATCACCGGCAAATGATCGGAAATGCGCAACGTATCGTCCTGCCGCACCCGCGCTTCGACCCGTTTGATGCGAGGGCTGTAAAACAGGTAGTCGACGGTCCGGTCCGGCCCGTTCAAGCCGGGATCATTCGGGTAATGGGTCAACCATTGTGCCCGGTCGATACCGCTGGCTTCGTTGTTGGTGGGGATCATCGGGTATTTGTCCCACAGCACATGCAGCGCGCTGTCGGCAGAGTAGGGCGTGCGTTGCTCGGCGGGCAGGCGTTGATACTGGCCCAGCGGCAACAGGTTGAAATCTCCACCGATCAACCACGGCGTGCCTTGGCTTTCGAACTTGTCGAGCACCTTGGCCACGGCGGTCACCTGGGATTGCAAGGTATCGTCGAGCTGGCTGGTGCGGTCCAGATGGGTGTTGAGCACGGCCATCTGGCCACCGTCGTTCAATGCCAGGTACGTGACCAGCAAGGCGTCTTTCGGCTTGAACTGACGGCTGATGACATTGGCCGGCGCGACCGGCAATTGCAGGCGTTCGGCGTGTTCGATCCGGTAGCGGCTCAGGGTTGCCAATTGCCGGCCAACGCTGCCGAAGATGTGGGGTTCAGGTACGAAGTCGGCTTTCCAGTCGAAGGCCTGAGTGGTGCACGGATACAGGTCGGTGACCCGATCCTGAAGTAATTTGAACTGGTTCTGGTAGTCGCTGGCCTTGGCACCGTCATCGAGTTCCTGCAACAGCACGATGTCCGGTTGCTCGTCGCGAATCACCCGCGCCACTTCGTCGAGGCTGAAGGCCATGTCTTCAGGTGTAGGGGATTCGTCGTCTCCTGCGGCCAGGTCGTTCCAGAACACGTAGCGCTTGCCGGCCAGATACTGGACGTTCCAGGTCATCACCTTCAACGCCTGACCGGGCACCAGCGTCGGCGCCTGGGCGTTGCAACTGACCGGCAGCGCTTCCTTGGCGTCGGGGCGCCAGGTCAGGCTGTAGATCAGCATTGCAATCAGGCTGATGGCGATCAGCAGGCCCAGCAGGGTGTAGCGCAGTAGACGGGGCATAGCTCGGCTTATCGCGTTACAAGATTGACCCCGAGCATAACCGAGAGCAGCGCCAAAGCCCAAGGGTAGAGCGGTCAGAGCCGCTCATCAGATTTCTCGGGTGCATCGGCGATCAGCATGAACAAACGGAACAGCACCACGCTGGTGAACAGCTGCAGGAAGCTGTGGGCGCTGTCGATCAGCAGCGAGATCACCGGGTTCTGCGGGTCAGGGTAAACCGCCAGCGTCGCTCCCTTGAGCACCCACAGCGGGCCCATCACGCACAGAATGCACACCAGAATGCGTATGAAATGCCCGCGGGTCATGCGCAGGCTTTCCTTCATCGCCGCCAGCGGTGCCAGGCCGCGCAGCACCAACAGGTACTCGCCGAACGCCAGCGTCACCATCAGCCAGATGCCCGGCAGGAAATACAGCGACAGGCCGATCAGGATCAGCAGGGTATTAAGGGCGGTCAGCACGGCGAAGCGCGGCCACAGGGTCGCCGCGGCTGCCAACAGGTCGCGGGTACGCGGCGATTCTCCTCGGCTGCGGGCATCGAGAAACAGGATCAGCGCGGCGGTGTACAGCGGATACACCAGCAAGCCGACAATTACACTGATGCCGGCGAAACTGTCCGGCCCGGTGGAGCGGTCGACCACTTGTTGCAGCAGCGCCTCGACAATCACCAGCGGCAGGCATAGCTGCACGATCTGGCCCAGATTGCGCTTGAAAAAATACAGAGAGTCACGCAGTACATCGAACGAATTCATCAGTCGGTATCGCAGGTTGAAAGCAGTGCCTCACTTTAACCGATCAACCCCTTCGGGGCACAAACGTAAACGTTCGGTAAAGGTCATTGAAACATCCTGTATCAGCCCCATTACTGGTGAGCACCTTATCCACTGTGGGTGAGGGCACTGATATTCCCGGCAATCTACGAGGTCGCCATGAACAGCGAAGAACAAACCCTGATCGATGGACTGTTTTCCCGGCTGCAACAGGCCGAAACGGACTCAGCCCCGCGCGACGCCCAGGCCGAGACGCGGATCAAGGAACACCTGACTCGCCAGCCAGCGGCGGGCTATTTCATGACCCAGGCGATTCTGGTGCAAGAGGCAGCCATCAAGAGCCTCGACGAACAGAACAAGCAACTCACCCAGCAAGTGCAGCAATTGCAGGCCGAACTGCAACAGGCCAAGGCGCAGACAGCGGCGCCGGCGCCAAGCGGCGGCTTTTTGTCGAGCATTTTCGGCGGCGCTTCCCGTGATCCGCAGCCTGCGCCGACTCAAAGCGCAGCCCCCTCGAATGGCGGCTGGCGTGAACCAGGACGGCCGTCGTTCAACTCGCAGCCGCAGCAAAACTTCGGTGCACCGCCTGCTCAGCAGAGTTTCGGAGCGCCGCCTCAGCAGAATTACGCACCGCAACAGCCTGTCGGCAGCGGTTTCCTCGGCGGTGCATTGAAAACGGCAGCGGGTGTGGCCGGTGGCGTGATGCTGGCGCAAGGCATCAGCAGCCTGTTCCATCACAATCAGCAGCCGGAAGTGGTTGAAGTCATCAAGGAAGAACCGGCCAAGGTCAACGATCAGAGCGATAGCAGCGGTTGGGGCAATGATCAGCGCGTGGCTGACAACTCCAGCGATCAGGGCGGTTTCACCGACGCGGATTACGATGATGACAGTTCATCGTTCTTCGGCGGCGATGACGACGACTCCTTCATCTGACACATCTGTGGCGAGGGAGCTTGCTCCCGCTGGACTGCGTAGCAGGCCCCTTGGGTTTCAAAGCAAGGGGGCCGCTTCGCACCCTAGCGGGACGCTGCGGCGTTCCGACAAGCTCCCTCGCCACACGGCCGATTATTCGCGGAACAATCCTTCTGGCTGGCATACTGGGCGACTTTTCGGGCCTGGAGCCTGATCCAGCCCGCGCGCCTGTGCGCCACGACCCCGCGCGCCAACGCGCAGAGAGGATGTACGGTGAAAAAAATCGCAGTGTTCGCCGATGTCCAGAACCTCTACTACACCGTGCGTCAGGCCTATGGTTGCCACTTCAACTACGCCGCTTTGTGGGCTGACGTCAGCAAGCAGGGGCAGATCGTCGAGGCCTATGCCTATGCGATCGATCGTGGCGACAGCAAACAGCAGCAGTTCCAGCAGATCCTGCGCAACCTCGGCTTCGTCGTGAAGCTCAAGCCCTACATCCAGCGCAGCGACGGTTCGGCCAAAGGCGACTGGGACGTGGGCATCACCCTCGACATCATGGACGCCGCCGATCATGTCGACGAAGTGGTGCTGGCCTCTGGCGACGGTGATTTCGACATGCTGCTGGAGCGCATCATCGCCAAGCACGGTGTGCAGGCGGTGGCCTACGGCGTGCCGGGCCTGACGGCCAACTCGCTGATCCGCGCCGCCAGTCGTTACGTACCGATCGAAGGCGCGTTGCTGCTCAAGAATTGATTTTTACGGAGTTGAAACAGGTTTGGAACGCATAGCAGTCATCGACTTTGAAACCACCGGGATCTCCCCGAGCAGCAGCTGCCGGGCCACGGAAATTGCCGTGGTGATTCTTGAACAGGGGCGCATCGTCGAGCGTTACCAAAGCCTGATGAATGCCGGCGTGCGGGTGCCGGCGTTCATCGAACAACTGACCGGCATCAGCAACGCCATGCTGCGCACCGCCCCCTCGGCCGAGCAGGTGATGAACGAGGTCAACGAATTCGTCGGCATCACGCCGCTGCTGGCGCACAACGCTGCGTTCGACCAGAAGTTCTGGGACTACGAGCTTGGGCGAATCAAACGTACACGCTTGCAGAACTTTGCCTGCTCGCTGTTACTCGCCCGCCGCCTGATGCCCGCTGCGCCGAACCACAAACTCGGCACCCTCACCACCTTCGCCAGCCTGCCCAATACCGGCAAGGCTCACCGGGCCATGGCCGATGCGGAAATGGCCGCCAACCTGACGGCGCATCTGGCGCAAGAGCTGCGGCAAAAGCATGGATTGCGCGAGTTGTCCCATGATCTGTTGTGCAGCCTGCAGAAAGTACCGGCGGCGAAGATCAATGAGCATTTGAAGCGGTATCGCGGGTTTTAAGGTCTTGTAGTGTTTCTACTGGCCTCTTCGCGGGCAAGCCTCGCTCCTACGGATTTATGGGCGCCCCGACATTGGGGTCGCCTCAAAAACCGTAGGAGCGAGGCTTGCCCGCGAAGGCGTCAGTCGCCTCACTATTTCCCCTCCAGTTGACCCAACGGCACGCGCTTTTCGATGGCACTCGACAACACAATCGAGGTCTTGCTGAACCCGAACGTGGCGATCCGGTTGATCAACTCTTCCAGCTCCGGCATCGAGCCCACCGCCGCTTGCATGATCACGCACGGATCGCCGGTGACGCGATGGCATTCGGTGAGCTGTGGGATTTTGATCAGTTCGTCGTAGGTTTTCTGATTACCGTGCTGGTTCAGGCGCAGTTCGATGACGCACTGGATCGGCAGGCCGATTTTGGACAGGTCGACTTTCGCCTGGTAACCAGTGATCACCCCGCAGGCTTCAAGTTTGGCAACGCGTTCGGCCACCGCCGGAGCGGACAGGTTCACCTTGCGCGCCAGATCGGCGTAGGACGCACGACCGTTTTCCAACAGGGCGCTGAGGAGCATGCGGTCGTATTTGTCCATCGTGGCCTACCTGAAAAATGACTGACTTTCGAAAGCACGGTTTATAGCGTCGAACTCCGTGTTTTGAAAAGTGTACCGGCGCTATAAACAGGTTTTGTAGCTTATTTTCCGCTGTTGGCCTTTCTAGAATAGCGGCTCTCCTTGTCTTGTTCATCGAGCTGCCCATGTCTGGTCTACGCCGTTTTTCCTTACCGCTGATCGCTGCTTTTTTCGCGTTGTACGTGATTTGGGGGTCGACCTACCTGGTGATTCGCATTGGCGTGCAGTACTGGCCGCCGTTGTTGCTCGCCGGTATCCGCTTCGTGCTCGCCGGGACGTTGATGTACGCGTACCTGCGCTGGCGCGGGGCGCCGGCGCCGACCTGGGCACAGTGGAAAGCGGCGGGGATCATCGGGATTTTGCTGCTGACATGCGGTAACGGTGCGGTGAGCGTCGCCGAACACACGGGCGTGGCCTCTGGCGTGGCCGCGTTGGCGGTGGCGACGGTGCCGCTGTTTACCTTGTTGTGCGGATATTTCTGGGGCGCGCGTAATACCCGTCTCGAATGGGCCGGGATTGTGCTTGGGCTGATCGGTATTGCCATGCTCAACCTCGGCTCCAACCTGCAATCGAGCCCGTTGGGCGCAGCGTTGCTGGTGTTCGCGGCGGCGTCCTGGGCCTTCGGCTCGGTGTGGAGCAAACACTTGCCGTTGCCTCAGGGCGCGATGGCCAGTGCCGTGGAAATGCTGGTGGGCGGCGTGGTGTTGCTGATCGGCAGTGCGGTGAGTGGCGAGCGTCTGGAAAGTCTGCCGCCGATCGAAGGCTGGGCGGCGCTGGCGTACCTGACCCTCTTCGGTTCGATCATCGCCTTCAACGCCTACATGTACCTGTTGAAACACGTGCGGCCGGCCGCAGCCACCAGTTATGCCTACGTCAACCCGGCGGTGGCGGTGTTGCTGGGGATCGTATTCGTTGGCGAGACCATCGGTGTCGAGGAAGCGCTGGCCATGGCGGTGATCATCAGTGCCGTGGTGTTGATCGGGATGCCGCAGTGGCGCCGTGGCACGGATCGGTCGGCCCCTGCCGTAGTGGTGCCGACAGAATCCCGAGCGAATTAGGGTAAACTGCGCGCCATTGCACACTTGTTTCGCACAATCGCGCTGAATTTTCCTACGGTACTCCCATGACTTTCGCCACCCTTGGCCTGATCGAACCCTTGCTGCGCGCCCTCGAGACGCTCGGCTACCAGACCCCGACGCCGGTTCAGGCGCAAGCGATTCCGGCGGTGCTGGCCGGTCGCGACCTGATGGCCGCGGCCCAGACCGGCACCGGCAAAACCGCCGGTTTCGCCTTGCCGCTGCTGCAATTGCTGGCCATGGAAGGGCCGAAAGTCAGCGCCAACTCCGTGCGCGCGCTGATTCTGGTGCCGACCCGCGAACTGGCCGAACAGGTTCACGAAGCCGTGCGCCAGTATGCCGAGAACCTGCCGTTGAGCACCTACGCGGTGTACGGCGGCGTCAGCATCAACCCGCAAATGATGAAACTGCGCAAAGGCGTCGACCTGTTGGTGGCGACCCCGGGCCGTTTGCTCGACCTGTTCCGTCAGAACGCGCTCAAGTTCAACCAGCTGCAAACCCTGGTGCTGGACGAAGCCGATCGCATGCTCGATCTGGGCTTTTCCGAGGAGCTGGGGAATATCTATAAAGCCCTGCCCTCGAGACGTCAGACGCTGCTGTTCTCCGCGACCTTCTCCGATGCGATCCGCATGCTGGCCGGGCAAATGCTCAACGACCCGCTGAGCATCGAAGTCAGCCCGCGTAACGTGGCCGCCAACACCGTCAAGCAATGGGTGGTGACGGTGGATAAAAAGCGCAAGCCGGAGCTGTTCATTCACTTGATGCGCAAGGGCAAGTGGAAGCAGGTGCTGGTGTTCGCCAAGACCCGTAACGGCGTAGACGCGTTGGTGGAAAAACTCCAGGGCCTGGGCGTCAATGCCGACGGCATCCACGGCGACAAACCCCAGGCAACTCGCCAGCGGGCGCTGGATCGCTTCAAGGCCAGCGAAGTGCAGATCCTCGTGGCCACCGACGTGGCTGCCCGTGGCCTGGATATCGAAGATTTGCCATTGGTGGTCAACTTTGACCTGCCGATCGTGGCAGAAGACTACATCCACCGCATCGGTCGTACCGGCCGTGCGGGCGCAACCGGGCAGGCTATTTCGCTGGTCTGCGCTGATGAAGTGAATCAACTGTCAGCCATCGAGATGCTGACCCGTCAGACGTTGACTCGCCAGATGGAGCCGGACTTCGAACCTGAACACCGCGTGCCGGATACCGATGCCAGCGGTCAGGTGATCAAGAAGCCGAAAAAACCGAAGAAGCCCAAAACCTCTGGTGGCGGCAAGCGCAACCTGGGTAAATGGGTCGAGAGCGGTGAGGCGTCGGCGCCGGAGCCTTCGATCAAGCCGGTGCGTAAAGTGCCGGTGTTCAATACCGGGCCGCGTAAGCGTAAGCCTTGATCCTCTGAAGATTGTTCCCACGCAGTGTGGGAACGATCAGTGTCGGTGCTTCAACCACTCCACCATCCCCAACCCCGCCGCTCGCCCACTGGCGAAACACGCGGTCAGTAGATAGCCGCCGGTCGGCGCTTCCCAATCGAGCATTTCCCCTGCGCAGAACACGCCGGGTAGTTGCTTGAGCATCAAACGTTCATCCATCGCCTCGAACATCACGCCACCGGCACTGCTGATGGCTTCGTCCAATGGCCGGGTTTTCACCAGCGTCAGCGGCAATGCCTTGATTGCTTTGGCCAGCAGGGCCGGATCGGCAAAACAGTCAGCCGGTGTCAATTCCCGCAACAATGCTGCTTTCACGCCATCTAGCCCAAGCTGACTGTGCAGGTGTTTGGCCATGGAGCGTGAGCCGCGCGGTTTGCTCAGCGCCGCCTGGATTTTATCCACAGGCTTGCCCGGCAACAGATCGAGGTGAACGGTTGCCGAGCCATGTTGATTGATCGCTTCGCGGATCGCTGCCGACAGGGCGTAGATCAAGCTGCCCTCAATTCCCGTGGCAGTGATCACACACTCGCCGAGTCGCGGTACGTCGTCATTGAGGCCGATGGCGATGTTTTTCAGCGGGCTGCCGGCGAATTTGCTGACCATCAATTCGCTCCAGGCCTGCACCTCGAAGCCGCAATTGCTCGGTTGCAATGGCGCCAGCCCTACACCGCGCTGTTCCAGCGGCAGCATCCAGGCACCGTCCGAGCCGAGACGCGACCAGCTTCCACCGCCGAGTGCCAGCAGGCTCGCATCCGCGTGAACGGTTTTTTCGCCTTCGGGGCTGTCGATTAGCAAATCACCGTTGTTATCCCAACCGAGCCAGCGATGGCGGGTGTGGATAACTACGCCGGCATCGCGCAGGCGTTTGAGCCAGGCACGCAACAGGGGCGCGGCTTTCATGTCGGTGGGAAACACCCGGCCGGAGCTGCCGACAAAAGTTTCGATGCCCAGGTCATGAATCCATTGGCACAAGGCTTCGGCGCCGAACGAGCGTAACAGCGGGGCGATCCGCGGCGCCCGTTCGGCATAGCGTGAGAGAAATGCCGGGTAGGCCTCGGAGTGGGTGATGTTCATGCCGCCGACCCCGGCGAGCAGGAATTTTCGCCCCACTGAAGGCATGCCGTCGTACAGGTCGACCTTGATCCCGGCCTGGCTCAACACTTCAGCCGCCATCAAGCCGGCGGGGCCGCCGCCGATGATGGCGACGTGAGGGGGGAGGGAAGTGGAGGGCTGGGTCATGGCGAGAGCTGCGGCGTGGCGGAATAAGCCGCGCATTCTACCAGCCCTGCTCCCTGTGGGAGGATTCGAGGGCTGGTTAAAAAACAACCACCGCTCTGTAACCTATACCCCGCATGGGCTGCAGGCCCTTTCACTCAGGTTATCCACAGGCGGTTCCACAGGCATTGTGGGTAAAGACTCACACATCAATGACAACCTGATGACTGCCACACCCGTTGGGCGCTGTGATGGAGGATGCCATGACGGCGCGCCAGAGCCTTGCGGTCCTTGCTGTAGCCGCCGCCGATCACGCCGACCACCGGAATATCCCGGCCCAGGCAATGGCGCATCACGCTTTCATCACGAGCGGCGACGCCTTCGTCGGTCAGCTTCAGATAACCCAGGGCGTCGTCCTTGTGCACATCGACACCGGCGTCGTACAGCACCAGATCCGGTTGATAGAGCGGCAGCAAATAGTTGAGCGCATCGTCCACCACCTTCAGGTAATCGGCGTCGCCCATGCCCATCGGCAACGGGATGTCCCAGTCGCTTTCGGCTTTGCGTGCAGGAAAATTCTTTTCGCAGTGTAGGGAAACGGTCACCGCTTCCGGGGTGTTGTGCAGGATTCGTGCAGTCCCGTCGCCCTGATGCACATCGCAATCGAAGATCAACACCCGATTCACCCGGCCACTTTCCAGCAGGTAATGGCTGATCACCGCCAGGTCATTGAAGATGCAGAACCCGGCAGGGTGATCGTAATGCGCGTGGTGCGTGCCGCCGGCCAGGTGACAAGCCAAGCCATGTTCCAGCGCCTGTTCGGCCGCCAGCAGCGAACCGCCGACCGCCCGCACGGTGCGCCGGGCCAGTGCTTCGCTCCAGGGCAGGCCGAGGCGCCGCTGGTCTTCGCGGGACAACTCGCCACCCATGTAGCGTTCGATGTACGCAGGGTCATGAGCGAGGGCGAGAATATCCGCCGGGCACAGGTCCGGGCGCAGCAGATCGGCGTCGCGGGTCAGGCCACTGTCCACCAGGTGATCGCGCAGCAGGCGAAACTTGTCCATGGGGAAGCGGTGATCCGCCGGGAACTCGGGACTGTAGTCTTCGTGGTAGATCAGGGGCAGGGGCATGGCTGATTTATCGGGGAAGCATGTAGGAATGAGTGAACGATCCTACCAGCGATGTAGACTTGCGGCATGGAAACCGAGGGGAGGGGCACGATGGAGCCGATACTGGAACTCGAAAGCGCGCGACTGTCATTACGGCAGTGGCGCGATGAGGATTTGCCGGCGTTTGCGGCGATGTGCGCCGATCCACAGGTGATGCGTTATTTTCCGGCGCCCTTGAGTCGGCTGGAAAGTGCCTCGCTGATAGGGCGGGTTCGCGGGCATTTTGCCGAGTATGGCTTCGGCCTCTGGGCACTGGAGCGCAAGGACACCGGAGCGTTCATCGGGTTTACCGGGCTGAGTGTGGTCGGCTTTGACGCACCGTTCACGCCAGCCATCGAAATCGGCTGGCGCCTGGCGCGCGAGCACTGGGGCCTGGGTTATGCCAGCGAGGCGGCATGGACCGCTCTGCGTTGCGGGTTTGATCGCTTGGCGCTGCAAGAGGTCGTGGCGTTCACCACCGAAACCAACCTGCCTTCGCAAAAAGTCATGCAGGCGATCGGCATGCACCATGCCCCCGCCGATGACTTCGAGCACCCGCGGCTTGCAGAGGATCATCCGCTGCGCCCGCACGTGTTGTATCGCATCACCCGTGAGCAATGGCTGCAAACCTTGCATGGATAAGCAGGCACGGACGTTTACAATGGCCCTCATGTTGAGCCGGGCCATAAACTGAATCGACCGCCGCAGCCAAGACTGCGCGGCATTATTGCTCTGTGTGAGGAGAGTCTGAATGAGCCAAGTGTTGGAAGATCTGGTAGACCTGCTGACCCTGGAACCGATTGAAGAAAACCTGTTCCGTGGCCGCAGCCAGGACCTGGGTTTCCGTCAGTTGTTCGGCGGCCAGGTGCTCGGCCAGTCCCTGTCGGCGGCCAGTCAGACAGTCGAAGAGACACGCCATGTGCACTCGATGCACGGTTACTTCCTGCGTCCGGGCGATGCGAAGTTGCCGGTGGTGTATCAGGTCGATCGGGTGCGCGATGGCGGCAGTTTCAGCACGCGCCGGGTGACGGCGATCCAGAAGGGCAACCCGATTTTCACCTGCAGCGCCTCGTTCCAGTACGACGAAGAGGGCTTCCAGCATCAGAGCCAAATGCCGCAAGTGGTCGGCCCGGAGAACCTGCCGTCGGAGCTGGAACTCACTCAGCAGCGCGCACACCTGATCCCGGAGCACATGCGCGAAAAACTGCTGTGCCCGAAACCGATCGAATTCCGGCCGGTGACCGAAAAAGACCCCTACAACCCGCAGCCTGCCGATCCGGTCAAATACGTCTGGTTCCGCGCCGATGGTGCGTTGGCTGACACTCCAGCGCTGCACAAATACCTGCTGGCCTATGCGTCGGACTTCGGCCTGTTGACCACCTCGATGCTGCCCCATGGCAAATCGGTCTGGCAGAAAGACATGCAGGTCGCCAGCCTTGATCATGCGTTGTGGTTCCACGCCGACCTGCGCGCCGATGACTGGTTGCTGTACGCCATGGACAGCCCGTGGGCCGGTAACTCGCGTGGATTCTCCCGTGGCAGCGTGTTCAACCGTGCCGGGCAACTGGTGGCCTCGGTCACTCAGGAAGGCCTGATTCGTCATCGCAAGGACTGGATATGAGCCTGGCCGAAGTGCGGCACTGGGTGTTCGACATGGACGGCACCCTGACCGTGGCCGTGCATGACTTCGCGGCGATCCGCGTGGCGTTGGCGATTCCTGCAGAGCACGACATCCTGACCCACCTCGCGGCGTTGCCGGCCGAAGAAGCGGCGGCCAAACATGCGTGGCTGCTGGAGCATGAGCGGGATCTGGCGCGGGGTTCGAAACCGGCGCCGGGTGCGGTGGAACTGGTGCGTGAGTTGGCCGGGCGTGGCTATCGCCTGGGCATTCTCACGCGCAATGCCCGTGAGCTGGCCCATGTCACGCTGGAGGCGATTGGCCTGGCCGATTGCTTTGCGGTGGAGGATGTATTGGGCCGCGATGAAGCGCCGCCCAAACCGCATCCCGGTGGTTTACTGAAACTGGCCGAGGCCTGGAAGGTGCCGGCGAGTGAAATGGTGATGGTCGGTGATTACCGCTTCGACCTGGATTGCGGCCGGGCGGCGGGGACGCGGACGGTGTTGGTGAACCTGCCGGATAATCCGTGGCCGGAATTGACTGATTGGCATGCGCGCGATTGCGTGGAATTGCGGCAGCTGCTTTCGGCTTGAGAGATTGGGCGTCCGATCAGACGCCCCAAAACTCACTGCCCGAACAACGCCTTCTGCCCCTCGGGCGAGGTAAACATCCCGTCCCCATTGTGCCCGACGCCGGGCACTTCGATCAGCTGCTGACTCAACCCTTGAGGATGGCGCCGTTTCAGATAATTGAAATAATTGCGCCCGCGAATCAAACGAGAAGCGCCCTGGGCTTTGGCTTCGCAACTTTTATCCAGCGCCGGGTGATTCGGGTCGATGTCCTGCTGCCCGAGCAAATAAACGATGTCGCGTTTGACGTAGTTTTCTTCCATCTGCGCAGGCGTTTGCCCATTGGCATAGGCGGGCAAGTCCGCCAGCCCATACTTCCAGCGATTGAAGTTCGGACACCCCGCGTGACTGAACGCCACTGGTCGTTGCTCATTGAAATAGGCATACGACGAAGGATTGGCGATCACATAACGCACCTTTACCCCTGCTGTGTCGAGGGCTGGCTGAGGGTGGCTCAACATGGCGTAACGCTGAACTACCTGGGCGCCGCCCGAGTGACCGGCAATGACGATTTGCTTCACGTCCGGAAACTGTCGCCGATCACCCAGGCGAGCGATGATTTCGTCGAGCGCCGCGTAGGAGCTCAGCGTAAACGGCGCGGTGGATAACCCGCCAGCCATCCAGTCATTGCCGTGCCAGCGTAAAACGCTGTCAGGCACCGGGTGGCTCGCGATGTCGGTTTCATTGAGAAACTGTGGGGCGAGCACCAGGGTGTTATCGCTTTGCCCGGCTTGCTGGGCCGCGTGCTCGGCGCTCTGGCGGTAGGTTTCAGCGTTGCGCAAACGACCATGAATGATGATCAGCACTCGTTCGATATTCTTCGCCGGTGTCGGGCCGATGCCCACCGCGATTTCGCCGGCGCTCAACAGCAGGCGCCCGGAACTGATCTCCTTGACCCCCTGCTCGGCAGCCTGGGCGCTTGTGCAGGTGATCAACAGAGCTAACAACCACTTGTGCATTACAGATTCTTCGCGGCAAAGGTATCGCACTGGCCAACCTGGCCTTGTGCAAATCCGGCTTTGAACCAGCGCACCCTTTGCGCTGACGTACCATGAGTGAACGAGTCCGGTACCACGCGGCCCTGACCTTGCTGCTGCAAGCGGTCATCGCCGATGGCGTTGGCGGCGTTCAAGGCTTCTTCGATGTCACCGGGTTCCAGCCAGTTCAGGCGCTTCTGCGCAATGTTGGCCCAGACCCCGGCCAGGCAATCGGCCTGCAGTTCCTGACGCACCAGCAAACCACCGTCGCCCTCCATTTGCCGGCCCTGCTGCCGGGCGGTCTGAATCTTCGCCGAAACGCCGAGCAAGGTCTGCACGTGGTGTCCGACTTCGTGAGCGATCACGTAGGCCTGGGCGAAATCACCTGCGGCGGAAAAACGCTGGGACATTTCCTGGAAGAAACCCATGTCCAGGTAGACCTTCTGGTCTGCCGGGCAATAGAACGGACCAGTCGCCGATGTCGCCAATCCGCACGCCGAGTTCACCTGATTGCTGAACAGCACCAGGGTCGGGTCTTTATATTGCCGACCGGCCTGCTGGAAAATCTGGCCCCAGGTGTCTTCGGTGTCGCCGAGGATCGAGCGCACGAATTCGGCGTTTTCATCATTGGCCGGCGGTGCCTTGCGGGTGTGGGTGGTGGCCGGAGCCGATTGCTCGCTCATTTGTCCGGTCAATTGACCGAGGATCTGCATCGGGTCCTGGCCGGTGATCCAGCCGATCCCGACGATCAACAGGATCGCGGTCAGGCTCAGGCCCTTGCCCCCGCCGAAGCGCATCCCGCCACCCCCACCGCCGACATCATCGCCACGGGCATCGACCACGTTGTCGCTGCGTCGGCCTTTTTTCCATAGCATGGGGGTGAGTCCTCGTTGGAATATGGTGATGAGTGTTGCTGGTCAGAGAGAGCGGCGCCAGTCCGGTCGTCTGTCTTTTACTGCGCACGGAACATTTCAGACTTGTATTGAACACGGATAGCCCAGCGAATTCCTTCAGGGCGACAGGTTTTTACCGAGTGGGCGAATGCTTGTCTCGAGAATCACTGATCAAACTCACTCTATATCGGCGATATGCCGGGCAGCGATGTAGCCGAAGGTCAGCGCCGGGCCGAGATTGATACCGCCGGCGGGATAGTGCCCGCCCATGATGCTGGCCATGTCGCCGCCCGCTGCATACAACCCGGCGATGGCCTGCCCCGACTCGCCAAGAACCTGGGCATGTTCATTGACCTTGAGCCCGGCGAAGGTGCCAAAGCAGCCAGGCTGGACCTTCACGGCGTAGAACGGGCCTTGTTCAATCGGCGCGACGCACGGGTTGGGTTGCTGCAACGCATCGCCCTGTTTGCGGTTGTAGGGCGTCGAGCCACGACCGAACAACGGATCTTCGCCGTTGCGCGCACACCGGTTGTATTCATCCACCGTGCTGCGCAATCCGTTTGGGTCGATGCCGCAGGCCAGGGCCAATTCCTCGACAGTGTTGCCGGTTTTCAGATAACCGCTGCGGATAAAGGATGACAGCGGCACCGGAAACGGCCGAGAAATTCCCAGGCCATAACGCCGTTGAAAACCATGAGTGCAGATCAGCCAGGAGGCGACTTCTTCGCCCAGCGGTGCGGCGGCGACCATGGCCGTCACGTAGTCGTAGTAGCCGTCGGCTTCGTTGACGAAGCGCCGGCCGTTGCTCAGCACACCGATGATCCCCGGTTTGCCGCGTTCGATGATGTGCGGGAAGTGGCCGATGCTGCCGTCACTGTGCGGCACTTGCGAAACCGGCGCCCAGGCCACGGGCGATGCCATGTCGGTGTTGACCCGCGCACCGGCGCTTTCGCCCAATCGCAAACCATCACCGGCGACGCCGAGAGGCGGCAGCGCCAGGTGTTCGTTGCCGGTTGGTGTGCGGGGGAACAATGCCTTGCGTCGCTCGATATCATTGGCGAAACCTCCGGTCGCGAGCACCACGGCCTTGCGTGCATGGATGCGGATATTGCCTTTGGCGGTACTGACGATCGCGCCTTGCACCTGATCGCCTTCGCGAAGCAACTCGGTCACCGGTGCCGATTCCCAGAGCAAGACGCCCAGGTCTTCGGCGGACTTTGCCAACCGCGCAACCAGCGCCACGCCGTTGACCAGTTGCATCGCCCGACCATGAACAACGAGGTCGAACAAGTGCCGGGTGAAGCGCCGGGTCACGTGCCATGCCGCGGGCAAAGAGCGCGTCAGGTTGAGAAATGCGCTCAGGTCCGCCCCCGCCATGATCGGCATGCCCATGAACGAAGTTTCCCGCATGGTTTTGCGAAGGCGCTTCAGTAGCTTGCCGACTTTTCGTCCGTCATAAGGCGCAGCGATCACCGACCGTCCGCCGGTGCCGGCGCCCGGCGTGTCGCCATGAATGTCGGCGATGGCGTTGCCATCGGCGAATTGCAGGGCAGTGTGTTGCTCGAAGAACGCGACCATTCGCGGGCCAGCCTCAAGGAACGCGTCGATCATCGCCGGATCGTAACGCTCACCCAATTCGTGCTTCAGGTAAGTGCGCGGTTGCTCGACGTCTTCAACGATGCCGGCACGACGCGCCAGAGGATTGCACGGCACCCAGGCCCATCCGCCGGACCACGCCGTGGCGCCGCCGAACACCGGGTCTTTCT
The DNA here is from genome assembly GCF_059420765.1 of Pseudomonas sp. GW821-FHT03E01. Classification (NCBI taxonomy): domain Bacteria; kingdom Pseudomonadati; phylum Pseudomonadota; class Gammaproteobacteria; order Pseudomonadales; family Pseudomonadaceae; genus Pseudomonas; species Pseudomonas sp. GW821-FHT03E01. The sequence goes on from NZ_JBWKUI010000010.1 coordinate 195,109, forward strand.
CGACCACGATCACTTTCAAGCCATGCCAGGCTGCGGTTACAGCTGCGGACAATCCGGCCGCACCGGAGCCGACGATCAGCACATCGCATTCGATGTCCGCAAGGAGGGGAGAGTCGGCAGGCATCGTTTAAAAGCTCCAGGTTATTTTTGGAATTTGATTCCAGAAAATATAAAGGCTTGATTGATCCCGGCAACCATTCACTGCGTAAAGAGGGCGGTTATCGGACAGCGGGTTCCAGATTTCGCATTACGTGGTTTGTCTTTTAGAATCGGCAAAATTTCGAGTGGAACCCCCCATGGCCGGCAGTCAGATCGAACGTGTTTTCAGCGTGCTGGAAAGCCTCACCAGTGACCCTCGCGGCCTGCCGATGCAGACGTTGGCGGAGCAACTGGACATCCCCAAAAGCGCGACCCACCGTCTGCTCACCGAGCTGATTCGGCTGGGTTACGTGCGACAGAATCCGGAGAACCTGCGCTATCACCTGTCAACCAAACTGGTGGCGATGGGTTTCCGTTACCTGTCGAGCAGCGGCGCCGATATCGTGCAACCGGTGCTCGATCGCCTGGCCGAGGAAACCGGCGAGCTGGTGCGCCTTGGCGTTATTGAAGGCGAGCGCCAGGTCTGGATCGCCAAGTCTCAGGGTGCCCGCTCGGGCCTGCGCTACGACCCGGACATGGGCCGTGATGCGCCCTTGTTCTACACCGCGTCGGGCCATGCATGGCTGGCGTGCATGAGCGATGCCGAAGCGTTGTCGCTGGTGGAGCGTCAGGGGAGCGAACGGCCGAAAGACCTGGGGCCGAACGCGCCGCGTTCCAACATTGAGTTACTGGAGCGCCTGCGTCTGGCGCGAGAGCAGGGCTACGCCTGGGTCGAAGAGAGTTCGGCAGTGGGCACCTCGGCGATTGCGGCGGTGGTGCGCCACCCAGGCGACGGTCGAGTGATCGGTGTGCTGAGCATTGCCGGGCCAAGCGCGCGGATGCCGGGGGCACGGTTGCATGAACTGGCGCCGCTGTTGTTGAAGTTCACTGAGGAGCTGTCTGCCGCAAGCCTGGCTTCGGAGTTGTTCGTCTAATTCTGCCCGCACAAACCCATATGTGGGCTATGCGAATCTGTGCGTTGTTCGAACACAAGTTGCCGTTACTCCTGTAAGAATCTGGAACCAGGTTCTAAATTATTGGAATTCATCCCTCCGACAATAATCACAAGAGGACCGCAGCATGACTTCGCCCCTTCGCATCGCCCTGATCGGTGCCGGCAACATGGGCCAGCAGCATTACCGGCATCTGCAAACCCTGACGCAAGCGACGTTGTGTGCGGTAGCCGATCCCGGGCCACAAGCGGCAGGCCTCGCGGGCGAATGGGGCGTGGGGTATTTCGCGGATCACCGTCAGATGCTGGAGCAGGCGAAGCCAGACGCGGTGATCGTCGCCAACCCGAACACGCTCCACGTCAGCACGGCGCTCGATTGCCTCGCCGCCGGCGTGCCGGTGCTACTGGAAAAACCGGTGGGTGTGCACCTGGATGAAGCGCGCGAACTGGTGGCCGCGTCAAAAGCCACCGGAGTTCCCGTGCTGGTCGGCCACCATCGCCGGCATAATCCGTTGATCGTCCGCGCCCATGAACTGGTGCAGGGTGGCGCTTTGGGGCAGCTGACGACGGTGACGGCGCTCTGGCAGTTGCGCAAACCCGACAGCTATTTCGAAACGTCGTGGCGCCGCGAGCCCGGTGCGGGGATGTTGTTGACCAACCTGATTCACGACCTCGACCTGCTGCGGCATCTGTGCGGCGAAGTGCGCCAGGTGCAGGCAATCACCAGCAATGCGGTGCGCGGGTTTGCCAACGAAGATTGCGCGGCGGTGTTGCTGCAGTTCGACAACGGTGCGCTGGGCAGCCTGACCGGTTCCGACGCGGTGGCGGCGCCCTGGAGTTGGGAGCTGGGTTCCGGGGAGAATCCGGCCTATCCGCGCCAGGCCGATCAGCCCTGTTACTTGCTGGCCGGGACGGGCGGTGCATTGAGCATTCCGCAGCTCAAGCGCTGGCACTACGCCGACGTCGATGGCGGATGGCATCAACCGTTGCTGGCGGAACAGGAACGCTTCAGCGTCGATGAAGCATTGCGTTTGCAGTTGCAGCACTTCGTGCGCGTGGCGCGTCGGGAAGTCGAACCCTTGGTGAGCGCGGCCGATGCTGCGCGCACCCTGGCGCTGGTTGAGGCGATTCGCGAGGCCGCCGAAACCGGTCGTGCCTGCACCCCGATGTCAATCGAGGGATGAGCATGAGTGAGCGAATCTTTTCCCTGGCCAGCCTGACGGTGCTGGAGTTGTCTCCGCCGGAGATGGTCGAAGTCGCAGCACGGGCAGGATACAGCCATGTCGGACTACGCCTTGAACCGGCGACAGCCGAAGAACATCACTTTGCGCTGGTAGCCGATGTCGGTTTACGGCGTGAGACGCTGGCGCGGCTGCACGACACCGGCATTCGTGTGCTGGATGTTGAAATCCTGCGTCTTAAACCGCAAACCGTCGTCGCCGACTTCGAGAAGATTCTGGCGGTCGGGGCGCAATTGGGTGCCAGTGAATTGCTGGTGGCCGGTAACGATCCCGACGAACAACGACTCACCGAGAACTTCGCCCGGCTGTGTGATCTGGCGGCACCTTACGGGCTGCATCCGCATCTGGAGTTCATGCCATGGACCGATGCACGCAATCTCGAACAAGCGGTGCGCGTCGTCGAAAACGCTGACCGTGAAAACGGCGCGGTGTTGGTGGACGCGTTCCATTTCGACCGATCGGGTTCGCGGTTGGAAGATCTGGCCAAAGTTGCCCCGTCACGGTTACGGTACACGCAGTTATGCGATGTCGCGGGGCCACGGCCAACGGACATGGCGGAGATTTTGCGTCAGGCGCGTAACGAGCGGCGTTTTCCGGGCGATGGTGATTGTGATCTGGCGGGGTTGTTGCAGTGTTTGCCGGCCGATATCCCGTTAAGCCTGGAGATTCCCACCGTGAAGTTGCTGGAGCAGGGCGTGAGCGGGTTGCAGCGGGCGCAGATGGCGTTGGATAAGACTCGGGAATTGTTGGCGCGCCTTTGAACCTGTGGCAAGGGAGCTTGTCGGACCGCCGCACCGTCCCGTTCGGCAGCGAAGCGGTCGTCAACGACCTGTTATATGCAGTGACGGAACACCTTTGCTGATTTGGGGACTGCTGCGCAGTCCAGCGGGAGCAAGCTCCCTCGCCACATTCTGATTTGATTACAGAGGCCTTGCATGACCATCAGCACCCCGCTCTCTGGTGTAAACCAACCCTTCAAAGGGATTCTGCTGATCGTTGTCGCGACCTTTCTGTTTTCCAGTCACGACGCCTTGTCGAAATATCTATCGGGGTTTTATCCGATCGTCATGGTGGTCTGGGCCCGTTATGTGGTTCACACTTTGCTGATGGCCGGGATTTTCCTGCCGCAATCGGGGTTGCGAGTCCTGCGCACCAAACGGCCGTTGCTGCAGCTATTCAGGGCGTTGTGCCTGTTGGGCACCAGTTTGTTTTTCACCACTGGTTTGCAGTACATCCCGTTGGCCGAAGCCACGGCGGTCAACTTTCTCGCTCCGGTTCTGGTCACCGCGCTGTCGGTGCCACTGCTGCGTGAGCGGGTCACTCGTGGCCAATGGATCGCAGTGATTTGCGGATTTGTCGGCGTATTGATCATCGTCCATCCCGGCGGTGATCTGTTCACGCCAGCAGTCTTGCTGCCGCTCTGCTCGGCACTGTTTTTCTGCTTCTATCAATTGCTCACCCGCAAGCTCAGTGAAGTCGACAGCCCGACCACCAGTAACTTCTTCGCCGGCCTGTGCAACACCCTGGTGATGAGCGCATTGGTGCCGTTTTTCTGGAAAGTGCCAAGCCTTGGGCATGGATTGATGATGGTTGCACTGGGCGCCTGCGGGATGACGGCGCACCTGTTTCTGACCCAGGCGTTCCGCCATGCCGCCCCCGCGCTGCTGGCACCGTTCGGCTATTGCCAGATTGTCTTTGCCGGTTTGCTCGGCTGGTTGCTGTTTTCTCACACGCCGACCCTGACCACGGTGGTCGGGATCGCGGTGATTTGCTGCAGCGGGTTGGCGGCGGCGTGGCAACAAAGCCGCCGCTGAACCCGGTCAAAATTTGAAACGCACCACCAGGTTTTGCAGGCCTGCCGCCAGTCGCGACAACTCCTGGCTGGTGGCGCTGGTCCGGGTCGCGGCGTCGGCGCTTTCCAGCGACAGGTCGCGGATGTTCAGCAGATTACGATCCACCTCACGGGCCACCTGCGCCTGTTCTTCCGAGGCGCTGGCGATCACCAGGTTACGTTCATGGATCTGCTCCATCGCCCGGGTGATTTCTGCCAGTGCCAGTCCGGCCTGTTCAGCAATCGACAAGGTTTCGGCGACACGCTGACTGTTGTCGTGCATCGACATCACCACACCGTTGGTATCGCCCTGAACCCGGCCAATGATCTGTTCGATCTCCCGGGTTGATTGCTGAGTGCGATGCGCCAGCGCCCGAACTTCATCGGCCACCACCGCGAAGCCACGTCCGGCTTCACCGGCTCGCGCAGCCTCGATGGCGGCATTGAGCGCGAGCAGGTTGGTCTGTTCGGCGATGGCGCGGATCACGTCCAGCACCTTGCCGATTTCCCGGGACTGCTCGGCCAGGGTCTGAACCTGTTGCAGCGCGATGCCCGCATTGCCGCTCATCGCCTGAATCGAATCCAGGGTTTCAATCACCCGGGCCTGGCCCTGATTGGCTTGCTGTGTGGACTGTCTGGTGCTGTCGGAAGTCGACACCGCGTTGCGTGCCACTTCTTCCACCGCGACGGTCATTTCGTTGACGGCCGTGGCGGCCTGTTCGATTTCATTGTGCTGCTGTTGCAGCCGACTGGAATCCTGCTGAGTGCTCTGATTCATCTGCTGGGCGGCGGCCGCCAGTTGGGTCGACGTGCCGCTGATCAGTTGCAGGGTTTCCCGCAGGCTGGTCTGCATGGCCGACAGTGCCTTAAGCAAGCGTGCGGTTTCATCGGCGCCGTGGCTGCGGATCGGTTGACTCAGGTCACCGGCGGCCACTTGCTCGGCCACGTCGACCGCCTGACGGATCGGCAGGACGATGCTGCGAATCAACAGCCAGGCCAGGCACAGGGTCAGGAGTGCGACCGCTATCAGCGCACCGATCACGGTGATTTTTACCTGGTTGTAGAGCGAGTCAGCCTGGTTGGCTGACAGGCTGACTTCGTTGGCGGAAAGCGCCATCAATTCGGCGAACTGGTCACCGGTCTGGGTCGAGTAGTCCTGGATTTTTCCATTGAGCAACGCGGTCATTTCTTCGCTGCGGTTCTCCCGCGACAGCGCTTCGTATTGCGCCAGCGCCTGGCGGTAGCTGGTGACGGTGGCGACGAACTTTTCGTACGGCCCCCGGTTGTAATCACCGACCAGCGGAGTGAATTTTTCCAGCGTCTCTGCAAGCCAACCCTGCACTTGGTGCAGGCGTGTGACGGTGGCATCGAGCACCTTTGGATCGCGGTTGAGCGCCATGCGCAGGCTGAGCACGCGAATACTCAGGATGTAGTCGCGGATTTCACCCAGGTGGCGAATGCTGGGCAGGGAGACGTTTTCAGTGTGCTGGCCGGTGGCGCGAACCTGCGCGACCTGTTTAAGGGCGAACAGCCCCTGCAACAGGACCAGCAGGGCGATGACGCCGAAGCTGATCACGGCACGTTTGGCGATGCTCAAGTTACCTGGCGACATGGTGTGCCTCTGTGGCTGTGAGAAAAAAAGGGTGAAATGGATAAATCGCGGCCATAAAAAAACGCAGGCCCGGGATCAGGCCTGCGTTTGTGGTGTATCAATCTTTTACGGTCGGAATCTTGCGCGGTGCCATGAAGTACATCCAGGTCAGCGCGATGAAGTACATCGCCGGAATGATGGTGAACAACACGGTGTAGTTGTTGTTGGTGATGGTCAGAATGTGGCCGACCAACTGGGTCATGAACATCCCGCCGATCGCCGCGCACATGCCACCGAAGCCGAACACCGTACTCATCATGTGTTTAGGCGTGTAGTCCATCACCAGGCTCCAGATGTTCGCGGTCCAGGCCTGGTGCGCGCCAATGGCTAGGGAGATGGCGAAGACTGCGAGCCACAGGCTGCTCGAACCGGCGGCCATGACCACGCCGATGATGCAGCAGGCGAACAGGAACATGGACATCAGTCGGGCCTTGATCGGGTTGATCCCGCGACCGATCAGGAACGAAGACAGGATCCCGCCGCCGACGCTGCCGAAGTCAGCCGTGAGGTAGATGATGATCAGCGGAATACCCATCTGGGTCACGTTGATCCCCAGGTTGTATTGCTGATTGAGGAACGGCGGCAGCCAGTACAGGTAGAACCAGAACACCGGCGCGGTGATCGAGTAGGCGAGGGCGAAGGCCCAGGTGCCACGCATGCGCAGGATTCGCGAGAACGGTACGCGGGATTGTTCTGGTTCGACTTCCTTCTGGATGTAGTCCAGTTCCGATTGTTTAACGCTCGGGTGATCTTCCGGGTTGAAGTACTTCAGGCCCCAGAACAGCAACCAGATGCCGCCCAGCGCCGCCATGCACAGGAACGCGGCTTGCCAGCCCCAAGCGTGAAGAATCAGTGGCAGCAGCATCGGTGTGAACATCGCACCGACGTTGGTCCCGGCGTTGAAAATACCGGTGGCCACGGCGCGCTCGCCAGCCGGGAACCACAACCGTGTGGTTTTTACGCAGGCCGGATAGTTGGCGGCTTCGGTCAGACCGAGAATGAACCGGCAGACCATGAAACCCGCCGCCGAAGTGGCCAGGCCATGAGCGCCGGTGGCCAGGCTCCAGAGCAGTACCGCGAAGAAGAACACGCGCTTCACGCCGACCCGGTCGATCAACCGGCCTTGCAGCACGAAACCGACGGCGTAGCCGACCTGGAACCAGAAGTTGATGTTGGCGTAGTCCATCGCCGTCCAGCTCAGTTCCTTGGCCAGGATCGGCTGCATGACGCCCAGGGCGGCGCGGTCGATGTAGTTCAGGGTGGTGGCGAAAAATACCAGCGCCAGCATTCCCCAGCGGGTTTTGCCGACGGCCATGGCGCCGCGGATTTTGTCGCCGATGCCGCCAGTGGCGACGCTTTGGGCCGAAGCCACGCGAGAGCTTTGAGAAGGAAACATGTGTGTGCCATCCGTTCAATGACTGACAAGCGAGGCTTGTCGGGACTTCAAGGGCGCGTGATCAATCGATGGCGACGGGCGCGGGTGAGATTGATCGGCTGAGGTGTTTTCGTCAGGCGACGACAACGTTTTATTCAGCGAGCGGCGCAGTTCGGCCGAGTGGGCGCAAGGTTCGGATGGACACCAGGTCTGGCGTGAGATCGGTGGAGCAAGCAAACAAGGCGTTGAATGAGCGCATGAGCGTGTACCCGTTTTTTGAAATTTTTATGTGGTGTTCAGGGTCTTTGGTAACCGAGTCCATGGGGTCGTGACCGGACTCAATGTGGTGTCGATGGTGCGCAGTGGACGAAAAATCGTCAATTCGCCAACCGCCATTGTGTTCGATAATCGCCCGCAAAACTAACCGGGTAGTACACTTTGAATTGCTGTGCGGATTCGTCAAGCCAATAATTTGCCCAACAAGAATGTCCCCACCACCGGGAGTCGACACATGCAGCGTTCCATTGCCACCGTTTCCTTGAGCGGTACCCTGCCGGAAAAACTAGAAGCCATCGCCGCCGCCGGTTTTGACGGGGTGGAAATTTTCGAGAACGACCTTCTCTACTACGACGGCAGCCCTCGGGAAATCAGGCAGATGTGCGCTGATCTCGGGATTGCGATCACACTGTTCCAACCCTTTCGGGATTTCGAAGGTTGCCGCCGCGATCGCCTGCCGCGCAATCTGGAGCGGGCCGAGCGCAAGTTCGATTTGATGCAAGAGCTGGGCACCGACCTGGTGCTGGTGTGCAGCAACGCCTCGGCCGACTCCATCGGCGATGAGCAGATCCTGGTCGACGACTTGCGCCTGCTCGCCGAACGGGCCGGCGCTCGTGGTTTGCGGATCGGTTACGAAGCGCTGGCCTGGGGCCGCCACGTGAACACGTATCAACAGGTGTGGAACATCGTTCGCCAGGCCGATCATCCGAACCTCGGCGTGTTGCTGGACAGTTTCCATACGCTGTCGCTCAAGGGCGACCCGACGGCGATCGCCGAGATTCCCGGTGACAAGATCTTCTTCGTGCAAATGGCCGATGCACCGATCCTGGCCATGGACGTGCTGGAGTGGAGCCGGCATTTCCGTTGTTTCCCCGGCCAGGGCGAGTTCGATCTGCCGGGGTTCCTCGCGCCGATCATCAAGAGCGGCTATACAGGCCCGCTGTCGCTGGAGATCTTCAACGACGGTTTCCGCGCCGCGCCACCCCGGGCCAACGCCGCCGACGGCTTGCGTTCGTTGCTGTACCTGGAAGAGAAAACCCGCGAGCGTCTGGAGCAGGAAGCCACGCCTGTGGCCAATCGCGACATTCTGTTCGATACCCCAGGCGCCAGCGAATACAACGGCATCGAGTTTCTTGAGTTCGCCGTGGACGAAAGCCTCGGCGCGAAGTTGTCCCATTGGCTGGAGCGACTGGGTTTCGTCAAGGCTGGGCAACACCGTTCCAAGAGTGTCAGCCTGTTGCGTCAGGGCGATATCAACCTGATCCTCAACTCCGAACCTTATTCCTTCGCCCACAGTTTTTTCGAGGCCCATGGGCCATCGCTGTGCGCCACCGCCGTGCGGGTCAAGGACAGCGCCAGTGCGTTGGCCCGAGCCGTGGCTTACAAAGGCCAGCCGTATCGCGGGCTGGTAGGCCCCAATGAGCTGGAACTCGCCGCCGTGCGTGCGCCGGACGGCAGTCTGATTTACCTGGTAGACCAGGACGCCGACGTCTATGGCACCGACTTCAATCTGCAACCGGCGGCCGTGGCCAGCGGTGGCCTCAAGCGCATCGACCACATGGCCATGGCACTGCCCGCCGACAGCCTCGACAGCTGGGTGTTGTTCTATAAAAGCCTGCTGGATTTCGAAGCCGACGATGAAGTGGTGCTGCCCGACCCGTATGGTCTGGTGAAGAGCCGTGCCTTGCGCAGCCGTTGCAGTTCGATCCGCCTGCCGCTGAACATTTCCGAGAATCGCAACACCGCGATCTCACACGCACTGTCGAGTTATCGCGGTTCCGGTGTGCATCACATCGCTTTCGATTGCGACGACATCTTTGCCGAAGTCAGCCGTGCCAAGGAGGCGGGCGTGCCGCTGCTGGATATCCCGCTCAACTACTACGATGACCTCGCCGCGCGCTTCGATTTCGACGACGAGTTCCTCAGCGAGCTGGCGTATTTCAACGTGCTCTACGACCGTGATGCCCAGGGTGGCGAGCTGTTTCACGTGTACACCGAGCCGTTCGAAGGGCGGTTTTTCTTTGAAATCATCCAGCGCAAAAACGGCTATGCGGGGTACGGCGCGGCCAACGTAGCCGTGCGACTGGCGGCCATGGCCAAATCCCGAAGTGGTGGCGTACGTCAGACAAAGTTGTAGGAAAATCGTAAACACGGGTACAAAACCGCTGCCGCGTGGCTTCCTTCACTGTGCGCAGCGGCCCATAATCGCCTACTTGTGCAGTGATGGCCGTGAGCCCGCAATGACAATAATTTCAAAACTCTCCGTAGCGCCCGAAAAGCCAATTGCCGAGCCTCGCAAGAGTCGCAAGAACAACCCGGAAAAAACCCGCGAGAACATCCTTCAAGAGGCCATTGTCGAGTTCGTCCAGCAGGGGCTTTCCGGTGCGCGCGTCGATGCGATCGCCGAGCGCATCCACACCTCCAAACGCATGATCTATTACTACTTCGGCAGTAAGGAACAGCTCTACGTCGAGGTGCTGGAAAAACTCTACGGAGATATCCGCAGCACCGAAAGTCGCTTGCACCTGGCCGAGCTGGCGCCGGTGGAGGCGATTCGGCGGTTGGTGGAATTCACCTTCGACCACCATGATCGCAACGTTGATTTCGTGCGTATCGTCTGCATCGAGAACATTCACAACGCTGAGTATGTGAAGCGCTCCGATGCGATCAAGGCGATGAACAACACCATCCTCGATTCACTGGGCGAGATTTTGCGTCGCGGGGCCGCAGAGGGTGTATTCCGCGCCGGCCTCGATCCGCTGGATGTGCACCTGCTGATCAGTTCGTTTTGCTTCTATCGCGTGTCGAACCGTCATACCTTTGGTGAGATCTTTCAGATCGACTTGCCGGACGAAAGTATCAAGCAGCGTCATCGGGAAATGATCTGCGAGTCGGTGTTGCGGTATCTGCAGGCCTGATTTGCAGGGCCCTTAAAAGATCGCAGCCTCGTTTCACTCGACAGCTCCTACAAGTACCCATACCCCTGTAGGAGCTGTCGAGTGAAACGAGGCTGCGATCTTTTGCATTTCAACCATTCATGCTTTGAAAATGCGCCAGCATCCGCTGGGCATCCGGCACCACGCCGCTGAATAATTCAAACGCCTTCACCGCCTGAAACACCGCCATGTTGCCGCCGTCCAGGGTTCGGCAACCCAGCGCGCGAGCGTTGCGCAGCAGTTCGGTTTCCAGCGGGAAGTAAACGATCTCCGCCACCCACAACTGCGGCCGAAGTAGCTCTACCGGCACTGGCATGCCCGGCAGCTTTTTCATGCCCATGGGCGTGGTATTTACCAGCCCGTCAGCCTGACCCAGCGTGCCTGGCAAGTCGTGACCGGCCACGGCGCGGCCAAAACCGAAATGCTGATTGAGGTTGTCCGCCAAAGACTGAGCCCGGCTGTGATCCACATCGAAAATGCTCAGCAGTTGTACGCCTTCGCTCAATAACGCGTGGGCCACCGCTGCGCCTGCGCCACCGGCGCCCATTTGCACCACTCGTTCACGGGCAACGTCCTGCAGGCCGCGACGAAACCCTTCGGCGAAGCCCAGGCAATCGGTGTTGTGGCCGATGCGTTTCCCGTCCTTCAACACCACCGTGTTCACCGCGCCAATGCCGCGGGCTTCCGGAGACAATTCGTCGAGCAACGGGATGATTGTCTGCTTGCACGGAAAGGTGATGTTCAGCCCGGTGAAATTCATCCGCTCGGCGGCCATCAGCAGGTCGGGCAGGGCGCCGCTGTCGAGTTTCAGCTGATCCAGATCGATCAGTCGATACAGGTAGCGCAGACCCTGCGCATCGCCTTCGTGCTCGTGCAGCGCCGGAGTGCGGGAAGCCTGAATGCCGGCGCCGATCAGCCCGGCCAATACCACGGTGTTCTGTGTCATCACGCTTAACCTTTCAAACGTTGGCTGAAATGCTCCAGCGCCAAACGATAGCCGTGGCTGCCGAAACCGCACATCACCGCCGTGGCGATGGACGAGACAAAGGAGTGATGCCGGAAGGGTTCGCGGGCATGGACGTTGGACAGGTGCACTTCGATCACGGGCAGTTCGCTGGCGACCAGCGCATCGCGAATGGCGACCGAGGTGTGGGTCCAGGCAGCCGGATTGATGACGATCCCGGCGCAGCGGCCACGGGCGGCATGAATCCAGTCGAGCAGTTCGCCTTCATGGTTGGTCTGGCGAAACTCCACCTTCAGGCCGAACTCTTCGGCGGCGCGACCGCACAGCGCTGAAATATCCGCCAGGGTTTCGTGGCCATAAGTCTCCGGTTCACGGGTACCGAGCAGGTTCAGGTTCGGGCCGTTGAGCACCAGAACGATAGGGGACATCGGGTCTCTCCACTTATTATTGTTGGCATTGGCCGAGGGTCTCAGCCTGTGGAGATAAATTGTACTAACTGGTTAATAAGGTCAATTGAAGAGGCGCCGGCCCTGGATTATCTGTGCGGTGATCGAACATTCAGCGCGGAAGACGCTCAACCAGAAAATCGATAAACGCCCTGAGCCGCAACGGCACATGGCGGCTTTGCGGATACAGCAAAGTGAAGGGGCGGGAGCGCCCGCCATAGGGCTTGAGCACTTCCACCAGCGAGCCATCCGCCAGTTCGTTTTCGACGATGAAGCGATAGGTTTGAAACAGCCCGGCGCCGTGTTTCGCCAGCGTCACGCCGCCCAATACATCATCGGAACAGCAGTAATTACCTTCGGCCAAAATCTCCAGCGGCACGCCGTTATCGTTGAACAGCCAGGCAATCCGCCGCCCGCTGCTGGGTAGCTCGAACTGGATGCATTCGTGGTGCGCCAGGTCGTCCAGGGTTTGTGGCATGCCGGCACGCTTCAGATAGTCAGGGCTGGCGATCATCACCAGCGCGGCGTCTTCCAGTGGCCGGGCAATCAGTCCGGAGTCGGGAATCGCCCGCACACGGATGGCCATGTCATAGCCTTCGCCGACGAAATCGATGTTGCGATTGCTGATGTGCACCTCGACTTTCACGGCGGGAAAACGCGCCCGGAACGCCGGCAGCAGCGGCAGGATGCGGTGGTGGGCATAGGTGGTGGGAATGCTGATACGCAAGGTGCCGGAGGGTTCCTGCTGTTGACCCATGACTTCGCGCTGAGCCTCGACCAGTTGCGCAAGGGCCAGGCGACACTCCTCAAAATAGCGCCGGCCACTGTCGGTCAGCTTGACGCTGCGGGTGGTACGCGCGAACAGCCGCACACCCAGACGTTCTTCCATCCGCGACACCGAGCGGCTGACCGCGGCCGGGGTCACACCCGCCACCAGGGCCGCGGCGGTAAAGCTGCCCGCTTCGGCGGCCAGGCAAAACAGTTCGATGCTGCCGAGCTGAAGATCGTCGAAATGTCGCTGCATGATTGATTACACCAAGAATCAAATGGGATGCCTGAGGTGGTATTTATCAAATGCAGGCGTACAAATACAGGATTCGTTTCAACCACCAGCGCCGTTGAGTTCATCACCGGCCAGATATTGGCAGTGAAAGGATTGCTTACTCTTTTTTGCCCTGATTGGCAGGGGACGGTCGACCTGAAACGCTAGGCTCAAACGTGGTCAGCTGATCGAACGGTTAGCGCCAGTTATCGGGTTTTTCAAGGAATGGCGAATCTTCGGATTCTATAACCTAACGGATGGGTTAGCATGAATGTATGCCGCTACAAGGGATTGTCACTGGTAGTCATGTTGCGTGACGAGCATTGCCCACCACACGTTCACGTCGATGGAGGCACATGGAGCGCACGCTTTCGGTTCAGCTTCTGGCACAACGGCGTAGAGCTCTGGGATGTCATTCCTCATTCGCATCGACCTCCTCTGGCCATGCTGGAGGGGTTACGCCAGGCGCTCAGGCAACCTGCCCATTTGCGGCGAGCCCGTGGCATCTGGTGGAGCAAATTGCAGACGGCCTGCCTCGACAATCAGTTATGGGATTGGCAGGGCAATGAAGTGGTCGTGATGAAGAGGGTTGCCAGCACGACTTACATGATTGGTTCGGCTCGCTATGAGCCTGAAGGAAACAAGACCTTATTGACGCTGATGGGAGCACCGGAGGGCGTGGAGATCGAATTATGAAAACGATAAGTGCAAAAATGCAGGTAGATCACCCTGTGACCGAAGGCGTTTTGGACGAAGCGATCGAGAGTGGCGAGTTACGCCGTCGCAGTGGATTGAATGCAACGACGGTGATCTTTCTCGATCCATGTCTCGCCGTCGGTTTCGAGGATGGCAGCGGTGTGTTGTTGCCAGTGAAAAACTATCCAGAGTTCGATGGTTTTGAGACCGAGGATTTCGCCGGTTTGAAAATCGGTTTCGCCGGAGCCGCGCTTTGCCATGAAGGCAAGGACCTGCAGGTGTCCATCGCCGGTTTGATTTCGGCGAGCAAACCGCTGATGGATATGGCGGCCTCGGTGATCGCCTCGCGCAATGGTCGTCAGAGCAGCGCCGCCAAAGCCGAGGCAGCTCGGGCCAACGGCAAGAAGGGCGGTCGCCCACGCAAGGTCGATACGGCTCTTTGATCGCCCACAAAAAAGCCGTCCCAGGGACGGCTGATTTGTAGGGGGAAGCAATCAACGACGGGTCAACAACACTCCGGATTCCATGTGATGGGTCCACGGGAACTGGTCGAACATCGCGCATTGAGTAATGCGGTGAGTGTCGTTCAGTTGGGCGATGTTGGCCGCGAGGGTTTCCGGGTTGCAGGAAATGTAGAGGATGTTGTCGAAGCGCCGGGTCAGTTCGCAAGTATCCGGGTCCATGCCGGCGCGGGGCGGATCGACGAACACGCTACCGAACTCGTAGCTCTTGAGGTCGATGCCGTGCAGGCGACGGAACGGGCGAACTTCGTTCAGGGCTTCGGTCAATTCTTCGGCAGACAAACGCACCAGCGTGACGTTATCCACCGCGTTTTCGCTCAGGTTGCTGAGCGCTGCGTTGACCGAGGTCTTGCTGATTTCGGTGGCCAGCACTTTGCGCACGCGCGTAGCGAGCGGCAAAGTGAAGTTGCCGTTGCCGCAATACAGCTCCAGCAAGTCGTCGGAACGATCGCCAAGGGCGTCATACGCCCAGTTGAGCATCTTCTGGTTCACCGTGCCGTTGGGTTGGGTGAACGCGCCTTCCGGCTGGCGATAGCTGAAGGTGCGGCCGCCGACTTCAAGTTGCTCGACCACGTAATCGTGACCGATCACTTCGCGTTTGCCCTTCGAGCGACCGATGATGCTGACGTTCAGGTCGGCTGCCAGCTTCGACGCCGCCGCGTGCCAGTGCTCGTCCAGCGGGCGGTGGTAGCACAGGGTGATCATCGCATCGCCGGCCAGCGTGGTCAGGAACTCCACTTGGAACAGTTTGTGGCTCAGGGCTGCACTCGCTTGCCACGCCGCCTTGAGCTGCGGCATCAACTGGTTGATGCGCAGGCTTGCGATCGGGAACTCTTCGATCAGGATCGGCGTGCGTTTGTCTTCCTGGGAAAACATTGCGTAGTGGCGCTCGCCGGCTTCACGCCACAGGCGGAATTCGGCACGCAGGCGGAAGTTTTTCAGCGGCGAATCGAACACCGCAGGCTCGGGCGCACCGAACGGGGCCAGCAGATCACGCAGGCGCGTGACCTTTTCTTCGAGCTGAACGGCGTAGGCCTGGGAATCAAAAGTCATGCGTTGAACCAACCTAACTTGATCACGAACAGAATCGACAAAACCACCAACGCCGAGTTCAGCTCACGGCCACGGCCGGACAGCAACTTGATGGCGGTCCAGGAAATGAATCCGAACGCGATGCCGTTGGCGATGGAGTAAGTGAATGGCATAGCCAGCGCGGTGACTACCACTGGCGCGGCAACGGTGATGTCGTCCCAGTCTATTTCCGCCAGCCCCGAGGTCATCAATACGGCGACGAACAGCAAGGCAGGTGCGGTGGCGAAGGCCGGTACGCTGGCGGCCAGTGGTGCGAAGAACAGCGCCAGCAGGAACAGAATCGCCACCACGACGGCGGTCAGGCCGGTGCGGCCACCGGCACTCACGCCGGCTGCGGATTCGATATAGCTGGTGGTAGTCGAGGTGCCCAGCAACGAGCCGGCCATGGCCGCGGTGCTGTCGGCGATCAGGGCACGACCCATTTTCGGCATGTGGCCGTCCTTGCCCATCAGGCCGGCGCGCTTGGCGACGCCGATCAGGGTGCCGGAGTTGTCGAACAGATCGACAAAGAGGAACGCGAAGATCACGCTGACCAGACCGATGTCCAGTGCGCCTTTGATGTCCAGTTGCAGGAAGGTCGGTGCCAGCGACGGTGGCATCGACATCACGCCGCCGAACGGGCTGAAGCCCAGCAGGATGGAAACGATGGTCACCGACAGAATGCCGATCAGCACCGCACCGCGCACTTTCAGGGCCTCCAGGGCAACGATCAGGGCAAAGCCCAGGGTTGCGAGGATCGGCGCCGGTTGCTTCAGGTCGCCGAGGCCGACCATGGTCGCCGGGTTGCTGACGACGATGCCAGCGTTGTGCAGGGCGATCAGTGCCAGGAACAGGCCGATGCCGGCGGCAATCGCCGAACGTAGCGCCAACGGGATGCTGTTGATGATCCATTCACGGATGCGGAAAATCGACAGCAGGAAAAACATCACCGCCGAGAGGAATACCGCACCCAGCGCCACTTGCCAGGTGTGGCCCATGTGCAGGACCACGGTGTAGGTGAAGAAGGCGTTCAGGCCCATGCCCGGTGCCAGGGCGATCGGGTAGTTGGCGATCAGGCCCATGGTCGTCGAGCCGATGGCGGCTGCCAGGCAGGTGGCGACAAACACCGCGCCTTTGTCCATGCCGGTCTCGCCGAGGATGCTCGGGTTGACGAACAGAATGTAGGCCATGGCCAAAAAGGTCGTGACGCCCGCCAGAATCTCGGTCCGCACGTTGGTGTTGTGTGCCTTGAGTTGAAACAGCCTTTCCAGCATGTCTGCTCCCCGTGGCGCGCCCGGCGCCGTGAATGTATCGACCTCAACAGCAAAGCACAGACCGCCGTAGGCGCCTGGGAATTTTCTGTGGGTCGGAAAAAGCCGCGCATCATACCAGCAGCGTGGAGCCATGGCTGCTTATGGCTGCGATCGTCGTCGATGTTTTGCCAAAAAGGGAAGTGCGCCATACTGCGCGCTGTTTTTTTAGGGCAGGGAAGGGCGGAATATGAAGTACATGAGCACGCGCGTGGTTGCCGCATTCACGATGTTGATCGCGTTGTTCCTGGGTGCCCAAACCGCCTCGGCAGCGACGGCCCCACCACTGAGTCAGGTCAAGGTGCTCAAGGTCGAGTCGCCCAATTGTGGCTTTGAAGATATTGCGGACAAGCAGGAGCAGACCCGTTGCGATCATCAGGGGCCGAACATCAAGGTGTACGTACTGGAAGTCGGTTACGGTCGCGAAGCCCATGTTGCCCTGGACGGTTTCGAAGTGGATGGCACCCGGACCCCTGTCTGTGCTTTTGATACCGGCAACCTGACCGAGTGCTCAGCCGGGAAAAAAACTGTCGGCTATCTGTACATCTTTAACCTGGCAGGCAAGCAGGACGGCATCTTCACATTCAGCAACACCTCCATCAACGCGCCGGGCAACACGATGTCGACGCAGCTTTACATCAAGTAACGGCCAGGCTCGAACAAGGGGCAGGAAAGCTGACTACGCTTTAAAGATCATTCTCTGGACTGCGCCCATGACCTTTAGAGCCCTGATTACCCTCGCCGAGGGCATCGACGATCTGCAAACCGTGACCCTGATCGATGTTCTGCGCCGCGCCAAGGTTGAAGTGGTGGTGGCCAGTATCGAGTCGCGGCGCATGCTGACCTGCGCTCGCGGCACCCGCCTGACCGCTGATGCGATGCTGGTCGATTTGCTGGCCCAACCCTTCGACTTGATCGTTTTGCCCGGCGGCGCCGTGGGGGCGCAGCATTTGGCGGCCCACCAACCCCTGCAACAATTGATCAAGGACCAGGTCGCCGCCGGGCGCTTGTTCGCCGGCATTGCCGAAGCGCCGGCGCTGGCGCTGCAGACTTTTGGCGTGCTGCGTCAGCGGCGCATGACGTGCCTGCCTTCCGTCAGCCATCAATTGTCGGGCTGCAACTTCGTCGATCAACCGGTGGTGGTCGATGGCAACTGCATCACCGCCCAGGGTTCGGGCGCCGCGCTGGAGTTTGCGCTGACGCTGGTGGAGCAACTCTGCGGCAAAACCACGCGGTCGGCGGTGGCGGGGGAATTGCTGGTGTAGAAGACTGCTTCAGGCCCTGACCTCTTCCACCGGCACATGCATGCGGTCGCGGTTGGCCAGGGTCGGGAACAGTTTGACCCAGACCCCGGTCACCATCAGTGTGCCGATGCCGCCCATCACCACGGCCGGTACGGTGCCGAACCAGTGGGCCGTCAAGCCAGACTCGAATTCGCCGAGCTGATTCGAAGCACCGATGAACAAGCCATTCACGGCACTGACCCGGCCGCGCATCTCGTCCGGAGTTTCCAGCTGCACGAACGAGGCGCGGATCACCATGCTGATCATGTCTGCCGCGCCTAAAACCACCAACACAGCGAGAGAGAACCAGAACGAAGTCGACAGGCCGAAAGCGATGGTTGCCACGCCGAATACACCCACGGCGGTAAACATCACCCGTCCGACGTTGCGTTCCACGGCAAATCGCGCCAGAAACAGCGACATCAGCAGTGCGCCCACCGCCGGGGCCGAACGCAGCAGGCCCAGACCCCAAGGACCGGTCAGCAGAATATCTTTGGCGAACACCGGCAGCAGCGCAGTCGCGCCACCCAGCAAGACGGCAAACAGATCCAGGGAAATCGCCCCGAGAATATCCGGACGGCTGCGAATGAAGCGGATGCCTGCGAGCAGCGAATCCAGGGTTGCCTTGCCCTTGTTCAACGGTGTCTGCCGAGCCGGTAGGTTAAGCATCAGCGCACAGGCGATGAGGTAGAGGATCACCGTCGGGCCATACACCCAGACGCTGCCGAAGGCGTAAAGCAAACCGCCCAGCGCCGGGGCAACGATGGTGGCCGACTGCTGCGCAGATTGCGCGGCAGCAACCGCGCGCGGGAATAAGGCACTGGGCACGATGCTCGGCAGCAAGGCCTGGGTGGTTGGCATCTCGAAGGAGCGGGCGGCGCCGAGCAGGAATGCGAGGATGAAGATCATCTCCCGGGTGACATGGTCAGTCGCGCTGCCGATGGCCAGCGACAGGGCGATCAGCGCTTGCACGGACTGACAGATCGCCGCGACCTTGCGCCGGTCATAGCGATCCGCCACATGCCCGGTGTGCAGCATGAACAACACCCGCGGGGCAAATTCCACCAGACCCACCAGACCCAGATCGAGCACGTTGCCGGTCAGTTGATACAGATTCCAGCCGATGGCCACGGTCAGCATTTGAAAACCGCTGGCGGTAAATACCCGAGCCAGCCAGAACGCAATAAAAGGGCGGTGATGACGTAACAGCAGGGGCGCTTGGCTGGGCATCTGAAGGCAAGTCTGGGTGAGGGGAAGGGCGAGATTATCACCAACCTGTAACCAGGAGTTGCGAGCACGGAAAATTTAGTTAGCTAGACACCGATCTCTCAGAACATACAAATTCCCTGTGGCGAAGGAGCTTGCTCCCGCTGGGATGCGAAGCAGCCCCGAACCTGCTACCCCACACCACAGGCACATCGCGTTACCCGATTTTACGACTGCTGCGCAGCCGAGCGGGAGCAAGCTCCCTCGCCACAGGGAATGCATTGCAACGCATGACCAAACCCGTGAGGCAACCTGTCACGCGGCAATAGACCACACCGTCCATCGGTAAAAATGCGACTACTCTTTCAACGTTGCTTGATCCAGATCAAGACCCTTCGTGGAAATGATCCGGAGGCCAGATGGCCAGATTCCCTACGTTGTGATGATGGTAGAAAAAGAACGAGTTCAAATTCGCCACACTCCATAACCGTGGGGGCAGTGGGTGCAGGCCGCGAGCCTTCAGCCAGTATTACCTGACAGAGGAAGACTTATGTTCGGTTTGGAGGCGCTTGATCTCGCCCGGATTCAGTTCGCGTTCACCATTTCGTTCCACATCCTGTTCCCGGCCATCACCATTGGCCTGGCGAGTTACCTGGCGGTACTCGAAGGCCTGTGGCTGAAGACGCACAACGACACCTACCGCGATCTGTACCATTTCTGGTCGAAGATCTTTGCCGTCAACTTCGGCATGGGCGTGGTGTCCGGCCTGGTCATGGCCTATCAGTTCGGCACCAACTGGAGCCGCTTCTCGGATTTCGCCGGTTCCGTGACCGGGCCGTTGCTGACCTACGAGGTACTCACTGCGTTCTTCCTCGAAGCCGGCTTCCTCGGCGTCATGCTGTTCGGCTGGAACAGGGTCGGGCGCAAGCTGCACTTCTTCGCCACCGTCATGGTCGCCATCGGTACCCTGATCTCGACCTTCTGGATTCTCGCCTCCAACAGCTGGATGCAGACCCCGCAGGGCTACGAAATCGTCAACGGCCAAGTCATTCCAGTGGACTGGCTGGCGATCATTTTCAACCCGTCGTTCCCTTACCGCCTGATGCACATGGCCACGGCGGCGTTCGTCGCTACCGCCTTCTTCGTCGGTTCGTCGGCGGCCTGGCATTTGCTGCGCGGCAAGGACAACCCGGCCATCCGCACCATGCTCTCGATGGCCATGTGGATGGCACTGATCGTGGCGCCGATTCAAGCCGTCATCGGTGACTTCCACGGCCTCAATACCCTCGAGCACCAGCCGGCGAAAATCGCTGCGATTGAAGGTCACTGGGAAAATGTCGGCGATGAGCCGACCCCGTTGATCCTGTTCGGCTGGCCGGACATGAAAGCCGAAAAGACCAAATTCGCGGTCGAGATTCCGTACCTGGGCAGCTTGATCCTGACCCACACCCTGGACAAACAGGTGCCGGCGCTCAAGGAGTTCCCGCCTGAAGACCGGCCGAATTCGACCATCGTGTTCTGGTCGTTCCGGGTCATGGTCGGCCTGGGTTTCCTGATGATCTTCACCGGTTTGTGGAGCCTGTGGCTGCGCAAGCGCGACACGCTGTATACCTCGCGTCCGTTCCTGTATCTGGCACTGTGGATGGGCCCATCCGGCCTGATCGCGATTCTCGCTGGCTGGTTCACCACTGAAATCGGCCGTCAGCCGTGGGTGGTCTACGGCTTGATGCGCACGGCGGATGCGTCCTCCGGGCACAGCTTCGTGCAGATGAGCATCACCTTGATCATGTTCGTCGTGGTGTATTTCGCGCTGTTTGGTGCCGGTCTTGGCTACATGATGCGCCTGGTGCGCAAAGGGCCGAAGATCGACGAAGGCAAGGAAACCAACGAAGGCGGTCCTGGCCAGAAGCGCACGCCGGCCCGTCCGCTGTCCGCCGCCGACGACAACGGTGACGGCGATCACAACCACAGCCTGACCAAGGAGATTTGAATCATGGGTATTGATCTTCCGCTGATCTGGGCCGTGATCATCATCTTCGGCATCATGATGTACGTGGTCATGGACGGCTTCGACCTGGGGATCGGGATTCTTTTTCCGTTCATCAAGGGCAAGACCGACCGTGACGTGATGATGAACACCGTCGCCCCGGTCTGGGACGGCAACGAAACCTGGTTGGTATTGGGCGGCGCGGCATTGTTCGGCGCCTTCCCGCTGGCCTATTCGGTGGTGCTCTCGGCGTTATACCTGCCGCTGATTTTCATGCTGATCGGGCTGATTTTCCGTGGCGTGGCCTTCGAGTTTCGCTTCAAGGCCAAGGACGCCAAGCGCCACTTGTGGGACAAGGCATTCATCGGTGGTTCGATCGCCGCGACCTTCTTCCAGGGCGTGGCATTGGGTGCGTTCATCGATGGGCTGCCGGTGGTCAATCGTCAGTTTGCCGGTGGTTCACTCGACTGGCTGACGCCGTTCACGATGTTCTGTGGCGCGGCGCTGGTCGTGGCTTATGCGCTGCTCGGTTGCACCTGGCTGATCATGAAGACCGAAGGCAAGCTGCAGGAGCAGATGCATGACCTGGCGCGACCATTGGCCTTCGTGTTGCTGGCGGTGATTGGCATCGTCAGCGTCTGGACGCCGTTGGCCCACGCCGAGATCGCCGCACGCTGGTTCACCCTGCCTAATCTGTTCTGGTTCCTGCCGGTGCCGATTCTGGTGCTGGTAACCCTGTACGGTCTGATTCGCGCGGTGGCTCGCAATGCGCATTACACGCCATTCCTGTTGACCCTGGTGCTGATCTTCCTCGGCTACAGCGGTCTGGGTATCAGCCTGTGGCCGAACATCGTGCCGCCGTCGATCTCGATCTGGGACGCTGCCGCACCGCCGCAGAGCCAGGGCTTCATGCTGGTGGGCACGCTGTTCATCATCCCGTTCATCCTGGGTTACACCTTCTGGAGCTACTACGTGTTCCGCGGCAAGGTCACCCATGAAGACGGTTACCACTAGCCCATACGAATACGGCGCAAGGTTGATACCTGCGCCGTTGCAGAGGAGAACGCGATGATGGCTGGCAAACCTGATTTGCAGGAAATCGAAGCCGCAGAGAAAAAGCCGCTTTGGCAACGACTCGGCTGGCTGGCGTTGATCTGGGCCGGCAGCGTTGGGGCACTGTTCATCGTGGCCACGCTGATGCGCATGTTCATGAATGCCGCGGGCCTGAGCACCCACTGAAATTCCCATCCCGTTGCCTTGCGGCACGGATTTTTAACCCTCCTGCGACGGAGGGTTTTTTTGCCTGCTTTTATTTGCGTGCCTTGAGAATCACGAACTTGGGAGTAGCGGCTACTTGTTCGACGCCGCGGAACAGCCGCGCAAGCTTGCTGTGATAGCCCAGATGACGGTTGCCGACGATGTACAGCGCGCCGCCCACCACCAGCGCTTCGCGCGCCTGCTGGAACATCCGCCAGGCCAGGAAATCGCCGACCACTTGTTGTTGGTGGAATGGCGGATTGCACAGCACCACGTCGAGGGATTGGGGTTCCTGCCCCGCCAACCCATCGCCGGCACGCACGATCACGTCACGGTCACCCAGCGCCGCGCGCCAGTTTTCAGCGGCCGATTGCACGGCCATGAATGACTCGTCCACCAATGTGTAATGGGCCTCGGGGTTTTGCAGGGCGCTGGCGATCGCCAGCACGCCGTTGCCACACCCCAGATCGGCGACCCGCGCTGTGCCGAGGTTGTTCGGCAAGTGCGGCAGAAAGGCTCGTGTGCCGATATCCAGCCCTTCGCGACAGAACACGTTGGCGTGATTGAGCAGTTCGATTGCAGGCGTGTCGAGTCGATAGCGCGTCGGGTATGGAGAGACAGCGGGGGCTTTGGCTTCGGGCGTGGCGATCAGCAGCCGAGCCTTCTTCACGGCCAGCGAGGCTTGCACCGGGCCGATGTAGCGCTCCAGCAGATCGCCCGCGGCACGTGGCAGGTGCTTGACCATCGCGGCGGCAATCACTTGAGCACCGGGAGCCAATTGACCCTGTAGCCGGATCAGTTGCTCTTCCAGCAAGGCCAGGGTTTTCGGTACCCGGATCAATACTCGGTCAAACGGCCCGACGAACGCTTCGCTGGCTGGTACGCTCGGCACCGCATCAAACGCCTGGCCATTGCGCATGAGGTTTTTTTCGAGCCCCTGAAAGGCCAGAAATGAATCGCCGCTGCTGGTCACTCGGACCTTGCCCGCAAGGCTAACGGCCAATGCGCCGAAGCTGTCGTTGAGCACCAGTACGCGAGTATCTGCCATCGGTTGTTGCCCGGCCAGATGATTGAGCAGGTATTCGTCTGCGGCATCAAACGCTTGCAGTGGTTCGTTCTGCTGTTCTGGCTGGCGGATCAGGTCGAGTTGGGCGAAAGAAGTTTCGAGCAGAGGCATGAGGCGGAGGGCTCTGGGTAGTCAGCGGAGATAATCAACGAGTGGCCGCCGGACGTTGTAGCGGGCGGAGCCATCCGAGCGGACTGCGTCGTGGACGCTTCACACGACATCACTCGGGATGGAGCGCAGATGGTACGTTTTTTTGGTCTGGATTACTTGCAGGGATTACCTGATTCGAACAGTTTCAGATGACGCCAGCTTTCGCTGCCCTGATCACCGCCGCGATCTTGTTATTGACGCCAAGTTTGTGGATGGCGTTCTTTATATGGAAACGCACAGTGCTTTCGCTCACGCAGAGGATGATTGCGATCTCGCAGGCCGTCTTGCCGACGGCTGAGTATTTCAGCACCTCGATTTCTCTGCATGACAAACTCGTTGTGGGCGGCTTTAGCGAGGAGGCCGGCAGGTCTTTCGCGATAATCCCGTGCAGGTGACGGTTGATAAACATCGCGTAGCCCAGATTTTTGTACAGTTCATACGCGGTAATCGGGCAATGGGTTCTGGCCACGCTCAGGATGCTGCAAAGCCCATTCTTATCATGAACGGATTGGGACCAACCGTAGTGCAACCCCTGGTTTTTTTGCGCTTGCCACAGCCGTGGTGTTTTTGAATAGCACTCTTCTTGCCAGAGAATCGGTACTTCGGAGCCGCAGCAGTGGGCTAGTATTGGATCAACCGTATCGTAATGCTCGTTTTGATATTTCGTGTTCCATTCGCTAGGGTAATTATTCAGGATTATCTTATGGCGGTGTGTCCCTGTTGTTGGGGATGTTATTGAAAATGCACAAAAATTAAAGCCCATATTTTTAACGAGGTTAAGCGATATCTCGTACGCGGTCTCTATTTTTTGAGCGCAAGAAAGCTGTGTTAGCTGTGACTCCTTCCACACTTTCATTTGGTAACTCCATGCGGAATTTCTTGGGGGGGTGCCGATTGGATCCAAGATCCGGCACGTCCCAGAGTGTAGGAGAATTCTTACAAGCATGCTGAACTATTTTGCTCTTGAAAAATCCTGTAGCTGCATAACTAGTTCTTAGCGTTGTTTTAGGGTTATACAAAATTAACACTCCGGTACTAGTTCTTTATTGCACTGCCCAAGTCTCTGCACGAATAACACTACAAACCATCGGTGTTTACGTCGTCTGCTTTGGGGGACACTGGTGTCATCTGTTGATCGGAGCGGCCCATGACTGCCAGTGTTGAAAAATTCACTCGTCAGACCTTGCTTGAGGTCCGGCCGTTGACTCCGAACCTGTTCACCCTGCGTACCACCAGGGATGCGGGCTTTCGTTTCCGAGCGGGGCAGTTCGCCCGGCTGGGTGTCACCAAGACAGACGGCAGCACGGTATGGCGGGCTTATTCCATGGTCTCTTCGCCCTATGACGAGTTCCTTGAGTTCTTCTCTATTGTTGTGCCGGGAGGGGAATTCACCAGTGAGCTGAGTCGGCTGGAAGCTGGCGATACGCTGCTGGTCGACCGTCAGGCCTTCGGTTATCTGACGCTGGATCGCTTCGTCGATGGCCGTGATCTCTGGTTGTTATCCACAGGCACGGGCGTGGCGCCGTTTCTGTCGATCCTGCAGGACTTCGAAGTTTGGGAGAAATTCGAACGAATCATCCTGGTCTACAGCGTGCGCGAAGCGCGGGAGCTGGCGTACCAGGCATTGATTGCGGAGCTGGCGCAGCGTGACTACCTGGCCGAGTACGCGCACAAACTGCAATTCATTCCCACCGTCACCCGCGAACAGCATCCGGGTGCCTTGAACGGGCGGATCACCAGCCTCATCGAGAATGGCGAACTGGAACAGACGGCCGGTGTAGCGCTGACAGCCGAGCATTCGCGGGTGATGCTCTGCGGTAACCCACAGATGATCGATGAGACGCGCAAGCTGCTGAAACAACGGGACATGCACTTGAGCCTCAGTCGCCGACCTGGCCAAGTGGCGGTGGAAACCTACTGGTAAACGAACGGCGCCCCGAAGGCGCCGTTTCTCTGGGCAATCAGCGATCAGGGCCGATTGTTCTGAGCCTTGAGCAGATCGCGGATCTCGCTCAGCAATTCTTCTTCCTTGGTCGGAACCGGCGGCAGGGTTGGCGCAACGGCCTCTTCGCGCTTCAGGCGGTTGATGGCCTTGACGCCCATGAAGATCGCGAAGGCGACAATGATGAAGTCGATCATGCTCTGGATGAACTTGCCATACGCCAGCACCACTGCCGGGACATTACCGTTAGCGGCCTTGAGCGTGATGGCCAGATCACTGAAGTCCACCCCACCGATCAGCAAGCCGATTGGCGGCATCACCACGTCGCCGACAAATGACGTAACGATTTTGCCGAAGGCAGCGCCGATGATGATACCGACGGCCATGTCGACCACATTACCTTTGACCGCGAAGGCCTTGAACTCACTTATCACGCCCATAGGTTATTTCCTTGTTACAGATGAGGTTGGTGAACGCAGTGTAAATCAGCAAAGCGCCCCTTGCTTGAAACGCCTTCTTACAATGCCCGTGTCTATCGACACAACTTCCGGTTATTAGTTTACAAAATTCCACTCTTCGCGCGCGTCTACCCGCTCTAGACCGGGCTTTCCAGAACCTTTTCGCTATCGGCCCGGTACGGGATTTCTATTTATGTTTTGGCCTTTGAGTCACTAGCCTCTGCGGTGCGCACCAGGATGCGCTTAATAAAACCAGAGGAAACTTCCATGACAACTCCCCTTGGCCTCGGGGCTTTTCCCCTCCGTCGTACCTTCGGCGTTCTGAGCGTCAGCCTGCTGTCCTTCTCCATCAACGCTGCGACGTTGACCCGTGATAATGGTGCCGCTGTCGGCGATAACCAGAATTCGCAAACCGCCGGCGCGACCGGGCCGGTGCTGTTGCAAGACGTACAGTTGATTCAGAAGCTCCAGCGTTTCGACCGTGAACGCATTCCTGAGCGTGTGGTGCATGCCCGTGGCACTGGCGCCCATGGCACGTTCACCGTGACTGACGACCTCAGTGACTTGACCAAGGCCAAGGTATTCGCCGGCGGCCAGAGCACGCCGGTATTTGTGCGTTTCTCCGCGGTGGTCCATGGCAACCACTCCCCGGAAACCCTGCGTGACCCGCGGGGGTTCGCCACCAAGTTCTACACCGCCGACGGTAACTGGGACCTGGTCGGCAACAATTTCCCGACCTTCTTCATTCGGGACGCCATCAAGTTTCCGGACATGGTCCATGCCTTCAAGCCGGACCCGCGCACCAATCTTGACGATGACTCCCGTCGTTTCGATTTCTTCTCTCATGTTCCGGAAGCCACTCGCACCTTGACCGAGTTGTATTCCAACTCCGGCACCCCGGCCAGTTATCGGGAGATGGACGGCAACAGTGTGCATGCCTACAAGTTGGTTAACGCCCAGGGCGAAGTTCACTATGTAAAGTTTCACTGGAAAAGTTTGCAGGGAATAAAAAATCTCACTCCTAAAGAAGTCGCCAATGTTCAAGGTCAAGATTACAGTCATATGACCAACGACTTGGTTGCTCATATCAACAAGGGGGACTTTCCGAAGTGGGACTTGTACGTCCAGGTTCTAAATCCTCAAGATTTGTCCAAGTTTGATTTCGATCCATTGGACGCCACCAAGATCTGGCCCGGTGTTCCTGAGCGAAAAGTTGGACAGATGGTATTGAACCGTAATCCGGCGAATGTATTCCAGGAAACCGAACAAGTGGCGATGGCACCGGCCAACTTGGTTCCGGGTATCGAGCCTTCGGAAGATCGCTTATTGCAGGGGCGAGTGTTCTCGTATGCCGATACCCAACTGTATCGCCTGGGGGCCAATGCACTGCAGTTGCCGATCAACGCACCGAAAGTCGCCGTGAACAACGGTAATCAGGATGGTGCGATGAACATCGGCGCCAGCAGCACGGGGGTGAATTACCAGCCGAGCCGTCTGCTGTCCCGTGAGGAGCCGCAAACCGCGCGTTACAGCCAGTCGACCCTGTCGGGCAGCACGCAGCAGGCGAAGATTCAACGTGAGCAGAACTTCAAGCAGGCCGGTGATCTGTATCGCTCGTTCAACCAGAAGGAACGTCAGGACCTGATCGACAGCTTCGGCGGCTCCCTGGCCACCACCGATGACGAGAGCAAGCACATCATTCTGTCCTTCCTGTACAAGGCCGACCCGGAATACGGGACAGGCGTAACCAAAGTGGCCAAGGGTGATCTGGCCCGGGTCAAGGCGTTGGCGGCCAAACTGGTCGACTGATCTATCTGCCTGAAGCGGGGCCTCGTACGAGGTCCCGTCTGACCAAGGAGTCCCGTCATGCGTGTTTATCTGTCTGTGTTTTTGGCGTGCGTGTCGTTCGGTGTATTCGCCGGTCCTGACGCGCAAGTCTCGAAGGACCCCGAGGCGCTGAAAGCGCAATTACAGGATTACTATTTCGATGCCGCCCGAAGGGGGGATGTGCCGATGCTCGAGACTTTCATCGAGGCCGGCTATTCCCTCGACACCCGCGACAGCAAGGGTTACACCGCGTTGATACTGGCCGCCTATCACGGTCAGGGGGCTGCCGTGGAGCGCTTGTTGGCGGCCGGGGCGGACGCCTGCGCTCAGGACCAACGCGGCAATACCGCGCTGATGGGCGCGATTTTCAAAGGCGAAGTGCAGATCGCTCGAACCCTGCTGGCCGCCAATTGCAGCCCCGACCAACGCAACGGCGCCGGGCAGACTGCCGCAATGTATGCCGGGTTGTTCAAGCGCGTCGAGTTGCTTGACGCGCTCAAGGCCAAAGGGGCGGACCTGAACGCCGAGGATCCGTTGGGCAACAGTGCCGCGCGTCTGGCCAGCGGTGAAATCCGTACGGCGGCGCCGCGCTGATCCGCGTCAGCTGAGCTATCATCGCGGTTTTTGCCGGGAGTTCAGATGGCCAAGGCCAAGCGCATGTACGGCTGCACCGAGTGTGGCTCAACCTTCCCCAAGTGGGCCGGCCAGTGCGGCGAATGCGGGGCCTGGAACACGCTGACCGAAACCATGGTGGAGAGTGGCGGCGCCGCGGCCCCCAGCGGTCGCACCGGTTGGACCGGCCAGCAGGCACAGATCAAGACCCTGGCCGAAGTCAGCGTCGAAGAAATTCCGCGTTTTTCCACGGCGTCCAGTGAGCTCGATCGAGTTTTGGGTGGGGGCCTGGTGGATGGCTCGGTGGTGTTGATCGGTGGTGACCCCGGCATCGGCAAGTCGACGATTCTGTTGCAAACCTTGTGCAACCTCGCCAAGAGCATGCCGGCGCTGTATGTCACCGGCGAAGAGTCCCAGCAACAAGTGGCCATGCGTGCCCGGCGGCTGGGCTTGCCTCAGGATCAACTGCGGGTGATGACTGAAACCTGTATTGAAACCATCATTGCCACCGCCCGGCAGGAAAAGCCCAAGGTGATGGTGATCGACTCGATTCAGACGATCTTCACCGAGCAACTGCAGTCGGCACCGGGGGGCGTCTCCCAGGTGCGCGAAAGTGCGGCATTGCTGGTGCGTTACGCCAAGCAAAGCGGCACGGCGATTTTCCTCGTGGGCCATGTCACTAAAGAAGGTGCGCTGGCCGGCCCCCGAGTGCTGGAGCACATGGTCGACACCGTTCTGTATTTTGAAGGCGAATCCGATGGGCGCCTGCGTTTGCTGCGGGCGGTGAAAAACCGGTTCGGCGCGGTGAATGAACTGGGCGTGTTCGGCATGACCGACAAAGGACTGAAAGAAGTCTCCAACCCTTCGGCGATTTTCCTGACACGCGCTCAGGAAGAAGTCCCGGGCAGTGTGGTCATGGCCACCTGGGAAGGCACCCGGCCGATGCTGGTGGAAGTCCAGGCGCTGGTAGATGACAGCCACCTGGCCAACCCGCGCCGGGTGACGCTCGGTCTGGATCAGAATCGCCTGGCCATGTTGTTGGCGGTTTTGCACCGCCACGGCGGCATCCCGACCCACGATCAGGACGTGTTCCTCAACGTGGTCGGTGGTGTGAAGGTCCTGGAAACCGCTTCTGATCTGGCGCTGATGGCGGCGGTCATGTCCAGTTTGCGCAACCGGCCGCTGCCGCACGATCTGCTGGTGTTTGGCGAAGTCGGGTTGTCGGGTGAAGTACGCCCGGTACCGAGTGGCCAGGAGCGCTTGAAAGAGGCGGCCAAGCACGGCTTCAAACGCGCCATCGTACCCAAGGGCAACGCGCCGAAAGAGCCGCCGCCGGGGTTGCAGATTATCGCCGTGACGCGCCTGGAACAGGCCCTCGACGCACTGTTCGAATAAACCGTAAACGGGACACAAACCCTGTGGGAGCGAGCAGGCTCCCACAATGGAAGGGGGAGGCCTTCAGGCTTCGATCAGGGCACCCAATTCGCGCTCTAGTTCCCGGGGATCGCCCAGGTTGAACTCAATCAACCGCCGCAGGCGCTCGATGGATTCCAGGCTGATGTGTTTGCAGACGAACCCGAGCTGGCCATGGTCATCGTGGGTCAGTTGCACATCCATCTTGATGGCGAGGTCATCGTTGAGATGAATGTCGACCAGGAAATGCCATTCCCGATTACCCAGCCATGGCTCGGGCTTCTCGACCAGCAGTCCCTTGAGCGATAGGTCAATCAGCCGCACCGGCCAGGTGAATTCCCCTTGGCTCAGCTCGGTTCGGGCATCGAACGCAATACGTCTGAAGCGGCGGCGATCGGCAGGTTGTTCGCTCATGGCGCAATCCTCGTAAAGGTTCGCTGACTATAGACCTGCATTGCCGGAGGCTGCCAGCACAGTGATGGCTCTAGACTGATGTCGAACTATGGTCTTTGCCGCCAGTAGCGCTAAACTCGAGATGGCTGTCTTTCTTGTCCACTCTGGCTGGAATCATAAAATGAAAAATAATAATAGCCCGCTACGCCACTTACCCTGGCTGCTGCTGGCAGTCGTAGGAGCGTGCGCCCTGGGCGTAGTGGCATTGCGTCGAGGCGAGGCGATCAACGCCTTGTGGATCGTTGTCGCAGCCGTCGCTATCTATCTTGTCGCATACCGCTACTACAGCCTGTTCATCGCTAACAATGTGATGCAACTCGATTCGCGTCGGGCTACACCTGCCGTAATCAACAATGACGGTCTGGACTACGTGCCGACCAATAAACACATTCTTTTCGGCCACCACTTCGCGGCCATCGCCGGCGCGGGACCGCTGGTCGGTCCGGTGTTGGCGGCGCAGATGGGTTACCTGCCCGGTACGCTGTGGCTGATTGCCGGCGTGGTGCTGGCCGGTGCGGTTCAGGACTTCATGGTCCTGTTCATGTCTACCCGCCGCAACGGCCGTTCCCTGGGCGACATGGTCCGTGAAGAAATGGGCCGTATCCCCGGGACCATCGCGCTGTTCGGCTGCTTCCTGATCATGATCATCATCCTCGCGGTGCTGGCGCTGATCGTGGTCAAGGCCCTGGCCGAGAGCCCGTGGGGCATTTTCACGGTAATGGCGACCATCCCGATCGCGATGTTCATGGGTGTCTACATGCGCTACATCCGCCCGGGCCGCATCGGTGAAATCTCGGTGATCGGCGTGGCGTTGCTGCTGGGTTCGATCTGGCTGGGCGGGCAGATCGCCGCTGACCCGGTGTGGGCCAAGGCGTTCAGCTTTACCGGGGTCCAGATCACCTGGATGCTGATCGGCTACGGTTTTGTCGCGGCCGTGTTGCCGGTGTGGCTGATTCTGGCGCCTCGCGATTACCTGTCCACGTTCCTCAAGATCGGCACCATCGTCGCCCTGGCGATCGGCATTCTGATCACCATGCCCGTGCTGAAAATGCCGGCATTGACCCAGTTCATTGACGGCACCGGGCCGGTGTGGAAGGGCGGGCTGTTCCCGTTCCTGTTCATCACCATTGCCTGTGGCGCAGTGTCGGGTTTCCATGCGCTGATTGCTTCCGGCACCACGCCGAAGCTGCTGGATAACGAAGTCAACGCTCGCTACATCGGTTACGGCGGCATGTTGATGGAATCCTTCGTGGCGATCATGGCGATGGTGGCCGCTTCGGTGATCGAACCGGGCGTGTACTTCGCCATGAACAGCCCGGCCGCGGTTGTCGGCGGTGATGTGGTGGCGGTAGCGACAGCGGTCAGCAATTGGGGCTTTGCCATCACGCCGGAAGCGTTGCAGGCGGTGGCCAAGGACATCGGTGAAACCACCGTCCTGGCCCGTGCCGGCGGTGCGCCGACCCTGGCGGTCGGTATCGCGCAGATCCTGCACAGCGTGCTGCCGGGCGAAAACACCATGGCGTTCTGGTACCACTTCGCGATCCTGTTCGAAGCACTGTTCATCCTGACCGCGGTCGACGCCGGTACCCGTGCCGGGCGTTTCATGCTGCAGGACTTGCTCGGCTCCTTTGTACCGGCGCTGAGACGCACCGAATCCTGGACCGCCAACCTGATCGCCACCGCCGGTTGCGTGGCGATGTGGGGCTACCTGCTGTACCAAGGCGTGATCGATCCGCTGGGTGGCATCAACACCTTGTGGCCATTGTTCGGTATCTCCAACCAGATGCTGGCCGGTATCGCGCTGATGCTGGCAACCGTTGTGCTGATCAAAATGAAACGCCAACGCTATATCTGGGTCACCATGCTGCCAGCCGTTTGGTTGCTGATCTGCACCACCACTGCAGGCTTCATCAAGCTGTTCGACGCCAACCCGGCGATCGGCTTCCTGTCGCTGGCCAAGAAGTACAGCGATGCCCTGGCCAACGGTCAGATCCTCGCTCCGGCCAAGAGCATCGAGCAGATGCAGCACGTGATCTACAACGCCTACACTAACGCAACGCTGACCGCGCTGTTCCTGTTCGTGGTGTTCAGCATCCTGTTCTATGCGCTCAAGGTCGGTATTGCCGCCTGGGGCACCAAAGAACGCACGGATAAAGAATCGCCATTCCAGGCTCTGCCGGATGCGTAACCTGAGGATTGCAGCATGTTCAATGACCTGAGTCGCCTCGGTAAATACCTCGGTCAGGCCGCGCGCCTGATGGTCGGCATGCCCGACTACGACAACTACGTCGAGCATATGCAAACCAAACACCCGGACAAACCGGTGATGAGTTACGAGGCGTTCTTTCGGGAGCGCCAAGAGGCTCGTTACGGCGGCAAGGGTGGACCGAAGTGCTGTTGATGTACGCGGTTTAGGTAACACACCACTGTAGGAGCAGGGCTTGTCGGCGAAGGCGATCTTCAAGATGCTTTCGCCGGCAAACCTGGCTCCTACAGTTTTTTTGCGTCCGGGAGATCTTATTTTGTTAGCGCCAATCCCTGTCACGATCCTCAGCGGCTTTCTCGGCGCTGGCAAAACCACCTTGTTGCGCCACCTGCTCAAAGCCGAGCACGGCCTGAAAATCGCCGTGATCGAAAACGAGTTCAGTGACGCCGGCATCGACACCCAACTGTTGGGCGACGAGCCAGTGCAAGTGATGACGCTGTCCAACGGCTGCGTCTGCTGCACCATCCACACCGATTTGACCAAAGCGCTGTACCTGCTACTGGAGCGCCTGGACAGTGGCGAAATCGCCTTTGACCGCCTGGTGATCGAATGCACCGGTCTGGCCGACCCGGCCCCGGTGGCACAAACCTTTTTTATCGATGAAGAGCTGCGCGAGCGCTACATCCTCGACGGCATCATCACCCTGGTGGACGCGGCTCATGCCGAACTGCACCTGACCCAGACCATTGCCCAGGCGCAGATCGGTTTTGCCGACCGCTTGCTGGTGAGCAAGCGCGATCTGGTGGATGAGCCGACCTTCACCGCCCTCAGCGAGCGCCTGACCCGGATCAACCGTCGCGCGCCGATTCGTGTGGTCGACCACGGTAAGATTGATCTGGCCGAATTGCTCGATGTGCGTGGCTTCAACCTCAATGCCGACCTCGGTGGTGGCGTGAGTTTGCGCCCGGTGAGCAAGGCGCCCTCCATCGATCGCATTTCCAGCCTGGTGCTGCGTACCGACAAACCGCTGGATATCGACAAGCTCAGCGAGTTCATGAACGAACTGCTGGAAGACCATGGCAAGCAATTGCTGCGCTACAAAGGCGTTTTGAACATTCTTGGTGAGCCGCGGCGCATGGTGTTCCAGGGCGTGCTGAAACTGTACGGCTTCGATTGGGATACCGAGTGGGCGGACGATGACACGCGCGAAAGCGTGATCGTGTTTATTGCCGATGAGTTGCCGGAGGAGAAGATTCGCGAGGGGTTTGCGCGGGTTGCGGCGCAGTAAGCCCCGACATTTTCAGCGGGCCCGATGCCGTCGTCGCAAGCAGGTCGAATCGTCGCACCGTCGCTCCCACAAGGGGATGCATTTCCAGTGTGGGATCGAGCCTGCTCGCGATGGCAATCTACCCGGCAACACGATTCTGGCTGAGTACTGATCCGGAGTGCAGCAGTACCTTCTCAAGATGATCCAGATGCCGGTGCATCAACATTTCGGCCATCACCACATTCCCACGTTCCACCGCATCGACAATCCCCATGTGCTCCTGCCATCCGCAATAATCACCGGTCTGAGCGTCATACTGCGCAATCGCCAATGAAGTCAGCGGCACCAGACTGCCAAG
The DNA here is from genome assembly GCF_059420765.1 of Pseudomonas sp. GW821-FHT03E01. Lineage (NCBI taxonomy): Bacteria > Pseudomonadati > Pseudomonadota > Gammaproteobacteria > Pseudomonadales > Pseudomonadaceae > Pseudomonas > Pseudomonas sp. GW821-FHT03E01. The sequence goes on from NZ_JBWKUI010000010.1 coordinate 229,044, forward strand.
AAAATGCGCCAGCGGTGCATTTCCCGCCATTTCGGCCAGTTGCAAGTGAAACTCCCCCGATAACCGGATCGCTGGACCACGCTCCTTGCATTGGCGTTCGCTTTCGATCAAGGCTCGCAGGCGCTTCAGGTTTTGCGCACGAGGTTGCTGGCAGGCAAGTTTCACTAGCGTGACTTCGGTCAGACGGCGAGCATGTAGCGTCTGACGGGTCTGTTCGGCATCGGGATCGGCGACCCGGGGGCGATGATTGGTCCGCAGGATGATGATCTGCTGATGGGACAGCTGCGTCAGTACTCCACGAATGTCACTGCGCCTGGCACCGAACATCTGCGCCAGGCTTTCTTCGGTAAAGCGACTGGCCGCATTGATGCGCTGTTCGAGAATGGCGTCGAAGATTCGCGAATAGAGATCATCCACCGGCGGGCGAAAGGGCAGGGCAACAAGAGTTTGTGGTGAGGCGAAGCTGTTCATGGCCTGTCTCCAGTTCGAAGAGGGGGTCAACTGCCGAGGTGGTCGTCCGGGATATTCAATTCGATGCCCATCCGTTGACCTTCCCGAAGGATGTGCCGACGCATTTCGGCGCTGGCCTGGGCGCTGTTTTTGCTGCGGATCGCTCGTACCATGGCTTCGCTTTCTTCAAGGCGCTCAGCCAAGTGCTCCGGAGAATTGCGCAGCACGTCGGCGCTTTGCTTGAGGGCATTGCTGGTCTGCTGCACCACGCTCTGGAAAATCGGGTTCGAGGTCAGGGTGAACAACTCTTCGTGGAACGCGATGTAGGCGTTCACACCGGCCTCGCTGTCATTGGCTTCCAGGGCTTCGCGCATGTCCATCAGGGTCAGGCGCAGTTGCCCGACTTCCTTGCTGCTGATGGACTGCGCCACCAGGCCGACGATGAACGGTTCGAGGGTGTAGCGCAGTTGCAGCACGTCTTCCAGGCTGGCCCCGGCGACTGCGCTGTCGTGGCTTTGGCTGTCGCTGAGATTGGCCTCCAGCACCACCACGCCTTTGCCCGGCATCGAGCGCACCAGCCCGAGGGTTTCCAGCACGATCACCGCTTCGCGCAGGCTTGGGCGGCTGATGCCCAGTTGTTCGGCCAGTTCACGCTGGCCCGGCAGCATGTCGCCGGAACGCCACTGACCGCGGGCCAGCGCGGCCCGAAGTTTTTCTACCACTGAATTTACGACGGTTGACGAGGTAATCACTGTTCGCTCCAAATCGCGATAAATGTGCCTGCCCGTGGGCGGGCACACGCTGTTTAAAATTCCTGCTGATGTGCCGGGACCACCGGTTTTCTCGGCTGGAAGGTATAACCCACCTGGCCGGACAACACTTTGTTTGCCCGTTGGATATTGATGTCCTTTTCCCAGCGAGCAATGGCCACCGTGGCGACGCAGTTACCAATCAGATTGGTCAGCGCCCGACCGATGCCCATGAACCAGTCCACCGCCAGCACCAGCACCAGGCCCACCACCGGAATTGCCGGGATCGCCGTCAGGGTGGCGGCGAGAATCACCAGCGCCGAGCCGGGAATCCCGTGGGCGCCTTTGGAGGTGATCAGCGACACCAGCAGAATCGTCAGCAGGTCAGTCATGGCCAGCGGCGTGCCGGTGGCATTGGCGATGAACACGATGGCCAGGGTCAGGTAGATCGAAAAACCGTCAAGGTTGAATGAGTACCCGGTCGGAATCACCAGGCCGACCGTGGAGCTGCCGATGCCCAGATGCTCAAGCTTGCGCATGATTTGTGGCAGCACGGCGTCGGAAGAAGCGGTGCCCATGACGATCAGCAGTTCTTCACGCAGGTACTTGAGCAGTGGCCACATCCGCAGGCCCGAGAGGCGCATCACCAGGCCGAGAATCAGCGCCACGAATGCCGCGCAGGTCAGGTAAAACAGGCCGACCAGGCTGCCCAGGTGTTGCAGCGAGTCCAGGCCATATTTGCTGGTGGTGAAGGCGATGGCGCCGAAGACGCCGATCGGCGCCAGGCGCACGATCATGCCCATGATGCGGAAGATTACATGGCTCAGCTCGTTGATCAGCCGGGAAATACCCGACGCCGCTTCACCCACCAGATTCAGCGCGCTGCCGAACAGCACCGAAAACAGCAGGACTTGCAGGATGTTGTTGTCGGCGAAGGCGCCGATCACCGAGGTCGGAATCAGGTCCATCAGGAACTGCGTGGTGGTGTGCATGTGCTGACCGCGCTGGGCGATGTCGCCCATGTCGGCGGCGGAGAGCTGCTCCAGATGAATGTTCGCGCCGCTGCCGATGCCGGTTGTGAAGGCGAACACCAGGCCGATCACCAGGGCGATGGTGGTCAGTATTTCGAAGTAGATGACCGATTTGAGGCCGATGCGTCCGACCTTCTTCAGGTCACCGGCACCGCTGATGCCGCTAACCACCACGCAAAACACGATCAGGCCAATAAGCATCTTGATCAGTTTGATGAAGCCGTCGCCAAGGGGTTTGAGTTGGGCGGAGTATTCGGGAAGGGTCAGCCCGCAGACGATGCCGAGCACCAGTCCGAGAACCACTTGAAGGAAGATTGAACGCGAGCACCATCTGAGCATGGGAGGAATCCTGGTCGGTGTCCTGGCTGCCGTGCGCCAAGCGCATCAGATTCAGGACTTAATTATTGTGGTCTTACCGGTATGTCCAGTGCAGGCGCAGTCTACGCTGGATTTTTTCAGGATTACAAGGGGATGCAGCAAAATTGGCATGACCGGTCTGACCAGTGGTGCCAACCCCAATTGATCTTTATGGCGGACGAAAAAAAACCGGCCATCACTGGCCGGTTTTTTCATTGCTGCGGTTTAGCGGGGCAATTAAGCGCCGTACACCGGCAGTTTCTTGCAGATGGCCTTGACCTTCTCACGAACGGCGTCGATCACCGCTTCGTTGTTCAGGTCAGCCAGGATGTCGCAGATCCAGCCGGCCAGCTCTTTGCACTCGGCTTCCTTGAAGCCGCGAGTGGTCACAGCCGGGGTACCGAAACGCAGGCCGGAGGTGACGAACGGGGAGCGTGGATCGTTCGGTACCGAGTTCTTGTTCACGGTGATGAACGCTTTGCCCAGTGCAGCGTCGGCGTCTTTACCGGAGATTTCCTGCTTGATCAGCGACAGCAGGAACAGGTGGTTCTGAGTACCGCCCGACACCACGTCGAAACCGCGCTCGATGAACACGCCGGCCATGGCCTGGGCGTTTTTCACTACTTGTTGCTGGTAGGCCTTGAACTCAGGCTGCAGCGCTTCCTTGAAGCAGATCGCCTTGGCAGCGATCACGTGCTCCAGCGGGCCGCCCTGGGCGCCCGGGAATACTGCGGAGTTCAGCTTCTTCTCGATGTCGGCGTTGGCGCGAGCCAGGATCAGGCCGCCACGTGGACCGCGCAGGGTTTTGTGGGTGGTGGTGGTCACCACGTCAGCGAAAGGCACCGGGTTCGGGTAGACGCCAGCGGCGACCAGACCGGCCACGTGGGCCATGTCGACGAACAGGTAAGCACCAACCTTGTCAGCGATAGCGCGGAAGCGTGGGAAGTCCAGAACCTGCGAGTAGGCAGAGAAACCGGCCACGATCATTTTCGGCTTGTGCTCAACGGCCAGACGCTCGACTTCGTCGTAGTCGATCAGGCCATTGGCATCGATGCCGTACTGAACGGCGTTGTACAGCTTGCCGGAGGAAGAAACGCTGGCACCGTGGGTCAGGTGACCACCGTGAGCCAGGCTCATGCCCAGAATGGTGTCGCCCGCTTGCAGCAGGGCCAGGTAAACGGCGCTGTTGGCTTGCGAACCGGCGTGCGGCTGAACGTTGGCGTAATCGGCGCCGAACAGCTCTTTGGCGCGGTCGATGGCCAGTTGTTCGACGATATCGACGAACTCGCAACCACCGTAGTAGCGCTTGCCCGGGTAGCCTTCGGCGTACTTGTTGGTCAGTACCGAGCCTTGAGCTTCCATCACCGCAGGGCTGGTGTAGTTTTCCGAAGCGATCAGCTCAATGTGTTCTTCCTGGCGCTGAGCTTCTTGCTCCATGGCGGCAAAAAGATCGGCGTCGAACTTGGCAATAGTCAAATCACGGCTGAACATGGCGGTCCTCAAGGATCGGGGCAGAAAAGGGAGGCATTCTAACCCAACCGCTTTTAGATGGCATATGAAAGGACATCATGTCGCAGACAAGTGGTGTTCATGCGCAGGATTTGTAGCGTCTGTGGCGAGGGGGCTTGCCCCCGTTCGGCTGCGAAGCAGTCGTAATTTGCGCGAACACGGTTTGTCTGAAGAAATGTCATCGCGGGTTTTGGGGCCGCTTCGCGACCCAACGGGGGGCAAGCCCCCGCGCCACAGAAGTTCCTCTTCAGTCGAACATGAACAACGCATCATTGCTGAACTGCGCTTCGAACCGGCCGGCCGGCATCGGGCGGCCGAACAGGTAGCCCTGAACCTCATCGCAGCCATGCTCGCGCAGGAAGTCGAGCTGTTCGTGGGTTTCCACACCCTCGGCGATTACCGCCAGATTGAGGCTGTGGGCCATGGCGATGATCGCCCGGGCAATCTGCGCATCCTGCTCGCCCGACGGCAGGCCATCAACGAAGGTGCGGTCGATTTTCAGCACATCGATCGGGAATTGCTTGAGGTAGTTGAGCGATGAATAACCGGTGCCGAAGTCGTCGACCGCAATGCTCAGGCCGAGGTTTTTCAGTCCGGCGAGGATCTGCATCGCCTCGCTGACTTCACGCATCAGGATACTTTCGGTCAGCTCCAGCTCCAGGCACGCCGGCGGCAGGCCGGTTTCCCTGAGGATGGTGGCGATCCGCGTGCCGAGCTGCCCGTCGGAGAACTGCCGGGCCGAAATATTCACCGAGACCTTCGGCACCCGCACCTTGGCCTGGTGCCAGGTCTTGAGTTGACGACAGGCCTCACCGATCACCCAGTCGCCGACATCCACCACCAGCCCGAGCTCTTCGAGCACCGGAATGAAGTCCCCTGGCGGCACCAGGCCGCGGCGCGGATGGCGCCAGCGCAGCAGGGCTTCGGCGCCGGTCAGGCGTTTGCCGTCGCCGCTGAATTGCGGCTGGTAGTACAGCACGAATTCGTTTTGTTCCAGAGCGTGGCGCAAGTCGCTTTCCAGCTCCAGACGCTCCAGGGCGCTGGCGTTCATGTCGGCCTGATAGAACTGGAAGTTGTTCTTGCCGCGTTCCTTGGCGTGGTACATCGCGGTGTCGGCGTTCTTCATCAGCTGACTGAGTTCGCTACCGTCCTGAGGACTCAGGGCGATGCCGATACTGGCGGTGACGAAGAACTCGCGGCCTTCGAGCACGAACGGCTTCACCAGGCTGGCGAGGATCTGTTCGGCCACGTGAATGGCTCGGTTCAGCGCGATCTCGCGGTTGACCCGGGGTTGCAGCAGCAATGTGAACTCATCACCGCCCATACGCGCCACGGTGTCGTCATCGTCGACGCAGCCGAGCAGGCGCGTGGCCATTTCCTTGAGCATGCGGTCGCCGGCGGCATGACCCAGGGAGTCGTTGATCGGCTTGAAGCGGTCCAGGTCGAGGAACATCAGCACCACCCAGGACTTCTGCCGTTCGGCCGATTGCAGCGCAGTGTGCAGGCGATCCTGGAACAGCGTGCGGTTGGGCAGGTGGGTCAGGGCGTCGTAATAGGCGAGGCGGTGAATCCGTTGCTCACTGGCCTTGCGTTCGCTGATGTCGCTGAAGAAACACACATAACTGGCCAGATCGCCTTCGTCGTCGAGCACCGCCGTAATCCCGACCCAGGCCGGATAGTGCTCGCCGTTGCGACGCTTGAGCCAGACTTCGCCTTCCCAGGTGCTGTGCTGATGCAATTGCTTGAGCACGTAGCGCAGATGAGTTTCCTGCTGCTCGTCGACGGTGAGCATGTTCGGCAACTGATCGAGCACCTGGGACACCGCATAGCCGCTGACGCGACTGAAGGCCTCGTTGGCCTGGACGATATAGCCGGCCGGGTCAGTGATCAGAATCGCCGAGGTGGAGTGCTCGAATACCGTGGCCGCCATGCGCAGGTCCTTCTCGGCCCGGCGTTGCTGGCTGATGTCGCGACCGACCCCGAGCACACCTTCGAAGGCGCCGTGTTCGTCCCAGACCAACACCAGACGCAACTCGATAGGGATCTTGCGTCCGTCGGCCCGCAGGCAGTCGAACAAAAACAGTTGGGTCTGCACCTGACTGCGCAGCAGTGTCAGTTGATCGGGTTTATCCAGCGCTTTGCTGACCCGGTCCATCAGGCTGTAGATGCCGCTCAGTTGTTGCGGGTTGGCGATGGTCGATTGCCAGCCGTTCTGGAATATCCAGTCGGCGTCGAAGCCCAGCACCGCTTGCACCGAAGGGCTGACGTAATTGAGCGCCATCTTGCTGTCAGTGGAGAAAATCACGTCGCTGATACTTTCGGCGAGCATCCGGTAGCGCTGCTCGCTGTCGCGCAGGGATTCACTGGCTTCGATCTGCTCGGTGATGTCCTTGGCCACACCGATGATGCGCGTGACCTGATCGTGCTTGTCCCGCGCCAGGGCCTGTTCGCGAATATCGAAACGCCGCCATTTGCCATCGCGATGACGGAAGCGCAGCTGGCACTGCAGCAATTGGGTGTAACCCGCCTGACGCTGAGATTGGCGAGAGCGGTGGTAGTAGTCGGCATCTTCCGGGTGCAAGAGGATTTCCCAGAAGTACTCGCCCATCTGGTGCAGCTCGGTGCGGTTGTAACCCAGCGTCTGCCCCAGGTGATGGTTGCTGAAGATCATCCGCTGGCTGATCACGTCTTGCACATACAGGTGATCCGGCACGGTGCGCACCACATCGGACCAGAATCCTTCGCGCTCCAGCAGCGAAAGCTCAATGAGTTTGCGGCTGGTGATGTCGCTGATGCTCAGGATCACCGCTCTATGGTCGGGCTGATCTTCCGGCAGGCGCAGCACGAGCCACAAGTGCTGGTCGCGGCCATTGGCGTCCTGAAGCTTGATTTCCAGCTCAAGCTGTTTCTGCTGGTGGAGCACCGCTTCGAGCACTTGATTGCCGATGGCCGTGCAGTCCAGTGGGCAGCCGTTGATCAGTAGTTTCCAGGCCTGATCGCAGGAATTGACGTTGAGCAGTTGCAGGGCGACCTGGTTGACCTCGGTGATGCGCAGTTCCTGCAACAGTTGCTGGCGTTGCTCCGGTATCCCGAGCCAGGTTCTCAGCTGCTCGCTGCTGGTGAGTTGCGCCTTGTCGAAAAAGCTTTTGAGCCCGGACAGGTCCAGCACGCACAGGGCAACACCGGTGCCTTCGAAGATGTCCTGATAGCGTCGGCGGCCTTCATGCAGTTGGCGTTGGCGGCGACGAATGTTCAGCAAAGCGATGAACGGTAACAGTGAGAAGGCCAGGCCCAGCAGGCATTTGCCGATGAATGCCGGCAGCAGTTGTTCGATCACCCGTTGCCGGTCGAACAGCCCGCGCAGTTGCCAGTCGCTGCTGCTCAGGGGGACGATCAATACGCTGTTGGTCAGTTCGTCGGGTGTCAGCGCTGCGGGTTTGGCTGAAGGCAGGGCGTCATCGCGACTGATGATCTGATGATTGATGCGGTTTTCCACCAGCCACAGGGGGCGAAGGCCGGCGTCGCCCTGTTTGGTCAATGAAGAAAAAAATGTCGGTGTCAGGCGCAGGGCCCAGTAGCCGCGAGTGCTGCCGCTGGCCTGATGCAGGAGCAGGTGCACCACCGAGCCGTCATCGGCATTGCTGAAATAGTGGGCCTGGGCGCGACTGCGCTGGACCAGTTCGCTCAGGTAGTTGGCGTCCTGGCTGTCGACGGCGCTGTCACTCAGGACTTTCCCGGAGGGGCTGAGCAGCGCCAGGCTGCGCAGGTCGGGCAGCGACTGTTGCAGTTTGCGCAGCAATGTCTGCTGTTCGTCGGCGCTTTGCGGTTGTTCGACGATCGGTAGCAGATTAAGGGCGATCTGGGCGTTGAGCGCCATGTTGAGGCTGACTTGCGAAGCCAGGTCGGCGGTGTAGTTGATGGTGTACTGGCGCTGGTTTTTCTGGGTTTCGCGCAGTTGATCCAGCAACTGCCAGAACAGCAGTGCGAGCAGCAACAGCACGAGAGTCGCCAGCGCGCCCTTCAAGCTTCCGCGCAGGGGCGAGCCGAGCCCAGGGTTGAGCACGCTCGCGGACGGTGGCGGAGTGACATTGGACAAACTGTAATCCTGCGGTTTGGCTGGACTGGCGCGGCGTGCACTATAAGCCGGACGCCCGAAGGGCGGCTAGCATGCCTTGAGTTGTGGCGAAGTGCCAGCCCCGCTCGGCTGGACTGCCTTCTGTCAATGAGGTAGCTTTGCCGGTTACGCGGGAGCGTTCCAGCTCCTAGACTCAGGTTTTTTTCAGCGCGCACGCCTTGATACCCATCAAACGAACGACGCGCATGGCCTGGCCGGGCATCGCCTGCGCTCCAATCATTCATCAGTCACTGACCCTAGGTTCTCCATGGCTCAATACGTCTTCACCATGCATCGGCTGGGCAAAGTTGTTCCGCCGAAGCGGGAAATCCTGAAAAACATTTCGCTGTCGTTCTTCCCCGGCGCCAAAATCGGCGTCCTCGGTCTCAACGGTTCGGGTAAGTCCACGCTGCTGAAAATCATGGCAGGCGTCGACACCGAGTTCGACGGTGAAGCCCGTCCGATGCCGGACCTGAACATCGGCTACCTGCCGCAAGAACCGATCCTGGACCCGACCAAGACCGTGCGTGAAGTGGTCGAGGAAGCGGTCAGCGTGATCAAGGACGCCCAGGCGCGTCTGGACGAGGTCTACGCGGCCTACGCCGATCCGGATGCCGACTTCGACAAGCTGGCTGCAGAGCAAGCCAAACTTGAAGCCATCCTGCAGGCCAGCGATGGCCACAACCTGGATCGCCAACTGGAAGTCGCTGCCGATGCGCTGCGTCTGCCGGCCTGGGATGCCAGGGTTGAACATCTTTCCGGTGGTGAAAAGCGTCGTGTGGCCCTGTGCCGCCTGCTGCTGTCCGCCCCGGACATGCTGCTGCTCGACGAACCAACCAACCACCTGGACGCCGACTCCGTCGCCTGGCTGGAGCACTTCCTGCACGATTTCCCGGGCACCGTGGTTGCGATCACGCACGACCGTTACTTCCTGGACAACGTTGCCGGCTGGATCCTCGAACTCGACCGCGGCGCCGGTATCCCGTACGAGGGCAACTATTCGGGTTGGCTCGAAGCCAAGTCCGATCGTCTGGCTGCCGAATCCAAGCAGCAATCGGCTCACGAAAAGGCCATGAAGGAAGAGCTGGAGTGGGTGCGCAAAGGCGCCAAGGCCCGCCAGTCCAAGTCCAAGGCTCGTCTGCAACGCTTCGAAGAAATGCAATCGCAGGAATTCCAGAAGCGCAGCGAAACCAACGAGATCTACATCCCGGCCGGTCCACGCCTGGGCGACAAGGTCATCGAGTTCAAGAACGTCACCAAGGGCTACGGCGATCGCGTGCTGATCGACAACCTGTCGTTCTCCATGCCTAAAGGCGCCATCGTTGGCGTGATCGGTGGTAACGGTGCCGGTAAATCGACCCTGTTCCGCATGCTGATGGGCAAGGAAACGCCGGATTCGGGCAGCATCGAAGTCGGCGAAACCGTGCAACTGGCGTGCGTCGACCAGAGCCGTGAAGACCTGGATGGCAGTAAGACTGTGTTCCAGCAGATCTCCGACGGTTCCGACCAGATTCGCATCGGCAACTACGAGATCCCGTCGCGTACCTACGTCGGTCGTTTCAACTTCAAGGGTGGCGATCAGCAGAAGTTCGTCAAGGACCTGTCCGGTGGTGAGCGTGGTCGCTTGCACCTGGCCCTGACCCTGAAAGAGGGCGGCAACGTCCTGCTGCTCGACGAACCGTCCAACGACCTCGACGTTGAAACCCTGCGTTCCCTGGAAGAAGCCTTGCTGGACTTCCCGGGCGCCGCCATTGTGATCTCTCACGATCGGTGGTTCCTTGACCGCGTCGCGACTCACATCCTGGCGTACGAAGACGACTCGCAAGCGGTGTTCTTCGAAGGCAACTACACCGAGTACGAAGCCGATCGCAAGAAGCGCCTCGGCGAAGCGGCCTCCCAGCCGCACCGGGTACGGCACAAAAAACTGGCCTGATTTCAGGTTGGCTGCATAAAAAAAACGGAGCCTTCGTTCGGGGGCTCCGTTTTTTTATGGGTTTTCAGTGGCACCGCGGTGTGGCCTTCGCGAGCAAGCCTCGCTCCTACAGCGAAGGCGCCATCGGACTCACCCGATCTCTATAGCCAGCACCTCAATCACCATATCCCCCACCGGCCGCTTCCACGACACTTCATCGCCTACGTGCGCACCCAGTAATGCCCGTCCCAGCGGTGAACTCCAATTGATCAGTCCATGGGCGGCATCCGCCTGGTCTTCTCCGACCAATTGCACGCGCTGTTCATGATCGTGCTCGTCGGCAAAGGTCACCCAATTGCCAATCTGCACTTTGTCGGTCGAGGAGGCTTGTGCGACCACCTGTGCGCTTTGCAGGCGCTGCTTGAAGTAGCGCCAGTCGCGATCGAGGTCGGCCTGGCGCTGCTTGTCGGCCAGGTCACCTTTGGCGCTTTCCTCGTCGAGCAGGCTTTGCAGCACGGCGACTTTCGCCTGAAGCTGCATGAGCCCGGCGGGTGTGACGTAATTGGGCTGCGCGCTGACCTGTCGTTCGACTGGCAGGTCGGCTTGCGCGGCAGCGTTATCTTCATTGACGAAGGCGCGACTCATGTTGTTCTCCCGTTATAGGGTTTGGGCCATGGTCGCGTGCTTTAAGTTTCGACGAATGTCTGTAAACGACTTATTGCGAGCGATAGGCTCGCGCGGCGTCCCGGTCTTTCTCTCGTTGCCAGGCCCTTTCGCGCTCATCCCAATGGCGTTCCCTGTACTCGTTGCGATCCTCGCTTTCCCGCATGGCCTGGCATTGACGCAAGCCATCGGTCCAGCCTTCTGCGTATTGCTTGTCCTTGAGGTAGCGTGGGACATTTTTGCGAAATTCACCGGTGATTGCCCCGGCGGCTTGCCGGCCACTGCTGCAACCGTCATCGAAGCCATCGGCGAACGCCGGCGGATACCCTTTGGCGATCAGATCCTCGTGAGTCGACTGGCACCCTGTAACCAATAGCAACAACCCCAACACACCCACGCAACGCCACATCTCGGACTCCAGGGCCGTTCAACGGCCTATAGGGGAAGTCTAGAAGCGGATTTGTCGGATGGGAGTGAAAGAAGGGTCAAAAGATCAATAGTGATACCACTTCACTTCAAGCATCACTTCGTTTTCAGGTGATGCCAGGTGGCTGAATTCGCGTTGGGCACTCAGGCGCAGCCCGAGGTTGCGCGACAACTCCCACTGCTGATTCAGGCTCATGCTCCGGCGCACTTCGCCGTTGGTGAAGTAATCGCCCTTGGCTTCCAGGCTGAAATTCCCCAGCGGGTTTTTCCACAGCAAACCGCTGTTGAAGCCCGCTGCCGGGGCAATGAAGCCCGCGAAGTCGTTGTTGTGCTCCACGCGCACGGTGCCCAAGGCGAACCCGAGCATGTCGTCGCTCAGTTGCCAGGTCCCGCCACCACCACCGTTGACATGACTGACCAGGGTTTCGTCATCATGCTTGCCCGGCACACGCTCCAGGCCGCCGGTGACTTGCCACGACAGCGGCTGCAACAGCGCGTTGCGCGGGGTCAGGGAGCGGATGGTCGCCAGGTCCAGTTGCTGCAACTGCCAGTGATTGCCTTCGTATTGGCGCAGCTTCATCTGCAGGATTTCGATCTGCGCGCCAAGGGGGAAGCTTTCGGCGTTGTCGTTGAGGTCGTGGTAGGCCATGCGCAGGCCATATTCGCCGAAGGCTTGGTCACCCCGGGTGCCGATGCCGGCCTGCCAGGTGCGGGACTCGTGGCCATCCTCGGGCAAGCCAGGTCGCGCAATGTCCAGTTCAGGAGGCGGGTTCTGATTGATCGCGCGCAGCAATTCGAAACTGCGCTGAGCCCGTTGCGGGTCACGTTCCTGGCCGTTGGCGCGATAACGCTCCAGACGATAGGCCGCGTCGATGATCAACGCCTGACGCTCGCGCGGTTGCGCCTTGAACGCCGGTTCCTGCAATTGCTTCTGATCGGCGCTGATTTTCAGCACCCACTGCTGCTCTTCATCGGTCAACGGCTGCGCGCGGCTCAGCAGTTCACGCTCGCGGGACGGGCGATATTCGATCGACTCCACCAGCCCGGCCTGTTTCACCGCTTTGACGGTGTCGGTGGGAATGGCGGTCAACGGGAACTGATCGGTCAGCTTCAGGCCCGGCCGCGCCACCTGCAGCAGCTCAAGCAGGCGATAGGAGCAGTTTTCATCGAAGAAGAAGTAGTCGAACTGGATCTGCTTGAGCTCCCAGACATGCTCGACCATGCGCTCGGTTTCCTGCTGGGTCAGGTTCAGGCGGTATTCCCACAGGTCGCGGTTTTCGAGGTTACGGTATTCCGAGAGTTTTTCCTGATAGGGCACCAGTGCAAACAGCCCTGGATAACCACCCATCAGGCCTTTCCACGCATACAAAATGCTGTTGTCCGACCCTTCGATGTAGGCGCCGAAGTTGATCGCGTAACTGAGCAGCGAGGTCTTGTCGCGCTGCACATCGGCCTGATCGATGCGCAGCAAGGTATGGCCGAACATCGACGACGGGCTGTTCAGGTAAGCGGCCGGGAAAATCATCACCGCACTGTGGGGCGAAACGTCCTTGAACCATTGCTTGAATTCAGCACAGTCCAGCGACGGCAGATCCGTCAGGTCAAGTTGCGCCTTGAGCCAGCGAGTACGGGCCGGATAGACGCATTGCGCATGCTGCTCGCCGGCACTGGCCGGGGCATACAGCGCCTGTACGGTCGCCGCCAGTTCGCGGTCGGGGTGTTCGTTGCCATCGGAGGCGAGAAAGAATTTCTTGTCGCTGACATAGCTGCGCCAGCCACCGAGCTTGGCGGTTTCGTAATGACCCAGGGAAATCCAGAAGGGGTCGTTGGCCAGTTGCTGCAAACGTTGATTGTCGATGTGGGGCGCGGCGGACAGCGGGGCGCAGACACAGAGCGCCAGCCAGGCAAGGCGTTTGAGCATAGTGAGCAACTTAAGTCGAAAGTAACAAAGACCCAAAGGGGCAGGCCAAAAGGGCCGGGGTCAAAAATAAAACCCGCTCCCCAAAGAGAGCGGGACGGGTCGAGCTTAAGCTTGAGTGGCGTACTTGGCCAGACGAGGATCGTTCTTCAATACGGCCAGGGTATTGGTATGCACGTCTTCAGCGGTCACGTCAGCCTTGCTGAAAATTTGCTGGAAGTGTTGATGAGTCACGGCGGCGAAGTGCGCACGGTCTTCCGGCGCCACGCCCAGTACCACGGCGTAAGTGGTCAGCGCTTCGCCCTGACCTTTAGCCATGTCTTCGGACAGCTCGTTCATCATGCCATTCATGGCAATCCAGGATTTGCCGCCATAGGTCAGCGCCGCATTGGTCGAGCAACCGTTGGTGCCGGAGGTCATGCCGAAAGTTGCATTACCGGAGGTGCCGTTGGTGGTGGATGCCAGGAAGTGTGCCGGGGTGCCACGCTGACCTTCGAACAGCATGTTGCCCCAACCGCAGTCCGGACCGCCTGGCGCCTGAGCCATGGCGTTGATGGATACAACGGTGAAGAGAGTACCAAGAAGAATCCGTTTCATAGCTATGTTCTCTTTGTGTGCATACCAATGGACAGGGTGCTGGCCCCTAATGGTGCCAGTGGGCCGGTTATTCGTTCCAGCCGCGCAGTTTGGAGTTTAGGCAGGTTCCAGGGGTTCCGTGATTTTTTGCGAAACATTCCCTGAAAACCTTGATTTTGACCCGCGCGGCCCGTGGATGGGGGCTTGTCTAAGCTTTGGCTTGAGGTGCGCCTTGCCAGTGGGTACGGGCAGCGCCAGAATGCCGTTATCTGCCCCGCCTGATGTAAGGAAGCCCGATGCCTGATCCTGTTGCTGCCAGCTTGCGTCTAGCGCCTGAAGCGCTGACCCGTCCGTTTTCCGCTGAACAGTTCAGCTTCTCTACCACCAATGATCTGGAGCCCTTCCGCGGTGTGCTTGGCCAGGAACGTGCGGTCGAAGCCTTGCAGTTCGGTGTGGCCATGCCGCGCCCCGGTTACAACGTGTTCGTCATGGGCGAGCCCGGCACCGGCCGGTTTTCGTTCGTCAAACGCTACCTCAAGGCCGAAGGCAAACGCCTGCAGACCCCGGCCGACTGGGTCTACGTCAATAATTTCGATGAGCCTCGCGAGCCTCGCGCCCTGGAATTGCCGTCGGGCACCGCCGGCGCTTTTATCGGTGACATCAACGGCTTGATCGACAACCTGCTGGCGACCTTTCCGGCAGTATTCGAGCACCCGTCCTACCAGCAGAAGAAAAGCGCCATCGACCGTGCGTTCAACCAGCGTTATGACCGTGCGCTGGATGTGATCGAGCGTCTGGCGCTGGAGAAAGACGTCGCGCTCTACCGCGACAGCAGCAACATTGCCTTCACCCCGATGAGCGAAGGCAAGGCCCTGGATGAGGCGGAATTCGCCCAGTTGCCGGAAGCCGAGCGCGAGCGCTTTCACGATGACATTTCCGGGCTCGAAGAGCGGTTGAACGAAGAGCTCGCCAGCCTGCCGCAATGGAAGCGCGAGTCGAGCAATCAGCTGCGCCAGCTCAACGAAGAAACCATCACCCTGGCCTTGCAGCCCTTGCTGGCGCCGCTGTCGGAAAAGTATGCGGAAAACGCAGGGGTTTGCGGTTACTTGCAAGCGATGCAGGTGTACCTGCTCAAAACGGTGGTCGAGCAACTGGTGGATGACAGCAAGACCGACGCCATCGCCCGCAAATTGCTTGAAGAGCAATACGCCCCGAGCCTGGTGGTCGGGCATCCGCACAGCGGCGGTGCGCCGGTGGTGTTCGAGCCGCACCCGACCTACGACAACCTGTTCGGCCGCATCGAATACAGCACCGATCAGGGCGCGCTCTACACCACCTATCGGCAGTTGCGACCGGGTGCATTGCACCGGGCCAACGGCGGTTTCCTGATCCTTGAAGCGGAAAAAATGCTCAGCGAGCCATTCGTGTGGGATGCGCTCAAGCGTGCCTTGCAATCGCGCAAGCTGAAAATGGAATCCCCGCTGGGTGAGCTGGGCCGTCTGGCCACCGTGACGCTGACGCCGCAACACATTCCGTTGCAGGTCAAAGTCGTGATCATCGGCGCCCGGCAGCTCTACTACACGCTGCAAGACCTCGATCCGGACTTCCAGGAGATGTTCCGCGTCCTGGTGGATTTCGACGAAGACATTCCGATGGTCGACGAAAGCCTGGAGCAGTTCGCCCAGTTGCTCAAAACCCGTACCTCGGAAGAAGGCATGGCGCCGCTGACCGCGGATGCGGTGGCGCGTCTGGCGACTTACAGCGCACGTCTGGCCGAGCACCAGGGACGTTTGTCGGCGCGAATCGGCGATCTGTTCCAACTGGTCAGCGAGGCGGATTTCATCCGCGACCTGGCGGGTGACGAGATGACTGACGCCGGGCACATCGAGCGTGCGCTCAAGGCCAAGGCTACCCGTACCGGACGAGTTTCGGCGCGGATTCTCGATGACATGCTGGCCGGGATCATTCTGATCGACACCGATGGCGCGGCGGTCGGCAAGTGCAACGGGCTGACGGTACTGGAAGTCGGCGATTCGGCCTTCGGGATACCGGCGCGGATTTCCGCCACGGTGTATCCGGGCGGCAGCGGCATCGTCGACATCGAGCGCGAGGTCAACCTCGGCCAGCCGATTCACTCCAAAGGCGTGATGATCCTCACCGGGTACCTGGGCAGCCGCTATGCCCAGGAATTCCCGTTGGCGATTTCCGCAAGCATCGCCCTGGAGCAGTCCTACGGTTACGTCGACGGCGACAGCGCATCGTTGGGCGAGGCCTGCACGCTGATCTCGGCCTTGTCGAAAACTCCACTCAAGCAGTGCTTTGCGATTACCGGTTCGATCAACCAGTTCGGTGAAGTGCAGGCGGTAGGCGGGGTCAACGAGAAGATCGAAGGCTTCTTCCGGCTCTGCGAGGCTCGCGGCCTGACGGGCGAGCAGGGAGCGATCATTCCTCAGGCCAACGTCGCCACGCTGATGCTTGACGAGAAGGTGCTGGCGGCGGTGCGCGCGGGGCAGTTCCATGTCTACGCGGTGCGCCAGGCCGACGAAGCCCTGAGCCTGCTGGTCGGCGAGCCGGCCGGTACGCCGGATGAGAATGGCGACTTTCCCGAGGGCAGCGTCAACGCGCGGGTGGTGGAACGCTTGCGGGTGATCGCGGAAATGGTCAGCGACGAAGACCTCAAGGAGGCCGAAAAAGAGTTGGCGCAGGAAGCCTTGCTGGAAGTCAAACCGGCCTGAGTCAATCTCGAAACTGAGGAGGCTCCCTGTGGCGAGGGAGCTTGTCGGACCGCCGCACCGCCCCGTTCGGCTGCGTAGCAGTCGTCAAATCGGCGATGAGGTCTGTCTGATTAATTTCGGGGCCGCTTCGCAGCCCAACGGGGCAAGCCCCCTCGTCACATCTCTGGCGTCAATATTTGCACGGCGACCACTCGGCGCCTTCTGGCTGCGGGCCGCGTGCGAGCTGAACTTTTCTTCTATTCTCTGCTCAAGGATATCGACAGTTATCACTGGATCGAGACAGCCTTCCCGTGGAGGCTGAATACCGGATCTACCGAGGGTCGCCGCCATGTCGCGCAACCTCTGCCTCACCCGTCAATGCCTGGGCCTTGTGACCCGTATCGAATGTGCTATCCGCCCGCTGGCGGGAGATACGGGCATGTGGACCTTGCTTTTTGCCGCCGGAATGGCCGGCGAGCAACCTTCAGCCATCAAGGCTCAAGGCCCGTTCCGTGGGCCGGTCGTGGCTGAATCGATCCTCGACACCATCGTCGAAAGTCTGACCCTGCATGGCTACGAGCTGGCCGATGACCCGCAAATCTGGTGCCTGCACCTGCAAGCCCAGTTGCGAGAGATCAACGGTGGCCGTTTCCACAACCTTGCCGGTCCCGGGTTTCGACCTGAAGGCTGATCCAGGCTATTGATCCAGGTTACCTGGCTCGGTCTTGTCGAGTTTGACCTCGAAACCGTATTGCACGGTGGTGAGGTTGGTTCGCTGATAAGTTTCCAGACGTGTGGGCTGGCCGTAGAAGTAATGCACTGCGAATAACCCCGGACCTTGCGCGTTCGCGTCGTGACTGACCGAAAGAATCTCCTTCAGATAGTTGCCACTGTCGTCCTTGGCGAAAAAGCGCCAATCCTGGTCGGGGAACAGCTTCAGATCAACCACCAACTCATTCCCTTTGAGCGTCAGGCCCTTGGGCAGTTGGGGGGCGTCGTAGGTTTGCTTGTCGACAGTCGCCAGGAACAGCGGCATGGAGCCCACCGCGTAGGCCGGAGTTTCTGCAAACAGATTCAGATCGTAGGTGATGCTGCCGCGTAGCGGGTCGACCTGATACGCCTCCGGTGGCAGCTCGATCGGCCCATCGCGCCGGCCATTGCTGTCTTGGGTAAAGAACGTCACGGGACTTTCGCCGGGATTGAACGAGGTGCCGAGCAGTTCATCATTGAAACTTCTGGGGTGATCGAAATCGATGCGCGCGGCGCTCGGGTCGTCGATCGACTGGCTGATACTGATGCTTTTTTTCAGTTGGTTCTCGTCCAGCGTCGCACCCTTGAGCCAGGTCGCAGCCTGGTCGTCGTATACCACCACGGGCAAGGTCAGTGGCTGGATGGTTTTTTCCGTCGTGTGCGGGTCGAAGCGGCGTACTGGCAGGTCCAGGTTCTTGCGGGTCACCGTGACCGCCGAGAAATCCAGCAGGCTGACTTCGAGCGTGTCGATCGGTCCATTGAAGTACACCTTGGCATACTGTCGGGTTTGTTGTTTTTCAAAGGCACGCTGGTCGTCCTCGAGCTGTTTTTCGAACGCTTCGCTCCAGGCTTTCTGCTGTTGCATTTGCGCCAGTTGTTTTTGATAGAACGCAATTTGCGTGGCGGTTTCATTGATCGCGCCCGAGCGCGAGAGGAATTGCCCGGTGCTGTCCCTGGCCTGAACGATCAGCGAGTTGGGCGGTGTATCGCGAACCTCGGGGGCCGGTGGTGCGCTGTTACTGAATTCGATTTCGGCATGGTTTTTTTCAAGTTTCAGCAGCGTGACACTGAGGTTGTCATTGGTGCGCGTCTGGCCGACGTCCTTTTTTGTCAGGTCGAAGCTGTAGATTCGGCGTGGGGCGATGACCTCCACCTTGCCTTGCAGGCTCACTGGTTGTGGCAGGTGCTTTTTGTCCACACCCAGGCCTTCGATGAAGGGGTAGGTCACCGTCAAGTCATCGGGGTTGGTCAGGTTGGAGCTCGACGGGCTCAGCTGAATGCCGGGATCGGTTTCCGACCATTCCGGCTGAAACGCGATGACGCGCTTGTTGCTGAGGGTCACCGATTGCCATTCCAGGTCATGAGGGAAAAGGAATGCGCCAGGGGCGTTGAAGTGGAGGGGGAATACTGGTTGCAGATCGGTCAGGTAATCCGAGCTGGACTCCTTGTGCAGCACGAACAGCCCGTTTATGTAAGTGTCGACCAGCGCCTGGGGCGTGGGGTAGTGCTTGAATACGGCGAGGGCATCTTCGCCGTATTCGGTGACCACCGGTTTACTGTCGAGCTTGAGTTGCGCTCGCTCGAGCAGCAGCAGTGAACCGCCGAGTTCGGTCACGACGTCCTTGAGTTTCGGATCCTTGATCGCCTCCAGAGACTTTTCGAACTGCGCGGTCTTTTCTTCGAGGCTGACCTGGCGTTTCTCATCGCTGGGTGAACAACCACCGAGCAGCAATGCGAGGCAAAGTCCTGCACTCGTTAAGGGCAATCGCACATCCATTTCCAGTTTTCCTGTCCGATGTCGCTGACCTGTCATTGATCTGGACACTAGCAGAAAAACTTTGTCACACACACGCAGGTTGCGGATTTTCCGGCGGTTTCTGGGTGTAACAGGCGGCTGTTATACTCGCCGCCATTTCCAGCCCCTTGTGTGAGATTCAATGGAACGCTTTATCGAAAATACAATGTACGCCTCCCGCTGGTTGCTGGCGCCGATCTATTTCGGTTTGTCGCTGGGCTTGCTGGCGTTGGCACTGAAATTCTTCCAGGAAGTCATCCACGTCATCCCTAACGTGTTCTCGATGGCCGAGTCGGATCTGATTCTGGTGTTGTTGTCGCTGATCGACATGGCGCTGGTAGGCGGCTTGCTGGTGATGGTGATGATCTCCGGTTACGAGAACTTCGTTTCCGAACTGGATATCGACGACAGCAAGGAGAAGCTCAACTGGTTGGGCACCATGGATTCGTCTTCGTTGAAGATGAAGGTCGCGGCTTCCATCGTGGCAATTTCGTCGATCCACTTGCTGCGGATTTTCATGGACGCCAAGAACGTCGATCCTGAGCATTTGCAGTGGTACGTGATCATCCACATGACCTTCGTGGTGTCGGCGTTTGCCATGGGTTATCTGGACAAGCTGACCAAGCACTGATCCGTCCTTACTCGGTCCACCGCACCGCCCGTCTGTTGCGAAACAGACGGGCGGTGTCGTTTGTGGCTTGTACTTTGGCGCGTCGAGGCATATCCCTGTAAGAACCCTGGCTCTCCACTGCGTGAGGTGCGCTCATGAACCTGCAAGAGTTGAATGCGTTTGCCATCGCCGGAAAGATCGATGAGTTGAACCTGATCTCGATGGAAGGCGTGTTCTACGTGCTGGAGGCTCGGATGCATGGTGCGGCGCATCCAGTGCTCGATGCTCATGGCGAGACATTGCAGCTGCGGTCGGTCGAGCATGCGCGTGAAGTGCTTCACGACTGTCCCAAGCCATTCAACGTTGTATGTACCTCGGCCCATGATGAAATGTGCGGTACCAGCGCCGAGGAAAGTCCGAAATTACCGAGCACCTTCCGTTCTGCGTAACAGGGCTGACGCCGCTCATCAACGTGGCGGCATCTGTGCTAGTCTGCTCGCCCTTTTGATTCCGGGCGATCCGGGATG
This sequence comes from Pseudomonas sp. GW821-FHT03E01, assembly GCF_059420765.1. NCBI lineage: Bacteria > Pseudomonadati > Pseudomonadota > Gammaproteobacteria > Pseudomonadales > Pseudomonadaceae > Pseudomonas > Pseudomonas sp. GW821-FHT03E01. Next base: position 249,145 of record NZ_JBWKUI010000010.1, read on the forward strand.
CGCTGTGCACGCACGGCAAGTTCCAGGGCCGTCCGCACAGCGGAGCAGTGTCATGTCCGAAGTAAATCTGTCCACCGATGAAACCCGCGTCAGCTACGGCATTGGCCGTCAGTTGGGCGACCAGCTGCGTGACAATCCGCCACCGGGCGTGAGCCTGGACGCAATCCTGGCTGGTCTGACCGACGCGTTCGCCGGCAAGCCAAGCCGTGTGGGTCAGGAAGAAATGTCCGCCAGCTTCAAAGTGATCCGCGAGATCATGCAAGCTGAAGCGGCTGCCAAGGCTGAAGCTGCTGCTGGCGAAGGCCTGGCTTTCCTGGCTGAAAACGCCAAGCGTGAAGGCATCACTACTCTGGCTTCGGGCCTGCAATTTGAAGTGCTGACTCAAGGTGAAGGCGCCAAGCCAACCCGTGAAGATCAAGTGCGCACGCACTACCACGGCACTCTGATCGACGGCACTGTGTTCGACAGCTCCTACGAGCGCGGCCAGCCTGCAGAATTCCCGGTAGGCGGCGTTATCGCTGGCTGGACCGAAGCCCTGCAACTGATGAACGCGGGCAGCAAATGGCGTCTGTACGTGCCGAGCGAACTGGCTTACGGCGCTCAAGGCGTTGGCAGCATTCCGCCGCACAGCGTACTGGTATTCGACGTCGAACTGCTCGACGTTCTGTAATCCCGGTGTTGGAGCTGGCCCGCTCCTGCAGGGCCAGCTCCGGCATTTTTACAAATGATCTTCATACCTCGAACTTGGTATTCAGATCATGACTCGGGCGCAACGCCCGGGCATAGCAAAACAGAAACAGATTGCGCACCAGTTCCTTGAGCACCACCGGCTCGCTGGAACTCAGGCCGTTGACGTCCAGATCACCCTGATCCTGCAGCTCGTTCAAGGCTTCTTCTTCAAGCACCGCACAGACTTCCCCGGTTTCCCGATGCAGGATTCTGAGGTAGGGATGTGGGCGGTCCAGCCAGGCATCGATCAAATAAGTCATGGGTCTCATCTCCATTGATTGGGTTCAATGAGAATAATTCCTATTCATTAAATAGCAAGGGCCTATTGGCGGTTTGCGTTTTTTATCGGGTAAGGATTGCGTAAGGTCAAAACGGCTGGCGTTTGGCTATTGCGAGGAGTGCTGGGTGAGGCGGGAAGGGCAAAGCACCATCCCACGCAGGGCGCGGGATGGAATACAGCGGGCTCAGACTTTTCTGACGAACTCGGATTTGAGTTTCATCGGGCCGATGCCGTCGATCTTGCAGTCGATGTCGTGGTCGCCATCGCACAGGCGGATGTTCTTGACCTTGGTGCCGACCTTGACCACCAGGGAAGTGCCTTTGACCTTGAGGTCCTTGATCACGGTGATGGTATCGCCGTCCTGCAGCACATTGCCGACCGAGTCCTTTTTCACGGTATCGTCGGACGCTACTTCGGCTTCGCCAGTGGCGGACCACTCATGGGCGCACTCCGGGCAGATCAGCTGTGCGCCGTCTTCGTAGGTGTATTCGGAATTGCATTTCGGGCAGGGTGGCAACGTGCTCACTAAAGCTCCTTGGATTCAGGATGGCTAAAAAGCGCACATTATATAGGGATTTATCGCAGGAGGGAGCGAACAGCAAAAGATCGCAGCCTTCGGCAGCTCCTTGGTGTACCCATGTGGAGCTGCCGAGGGCTGCGATCTTTTGAATTTGCTATGAATATCAGTGCGTGCGAGCGACCGCAAATTCACTCAATTCCACCAGCGCATCGCGGTATTCGCTGGCGGGCAGGGCGCCGAGGCACTTGATCGCACGGGCCACGTAGTCGCGGGCCAGTTGCGCGGTGTAATCCAGTGAGCCGGAAGCTTCGACCGCTTCGCGAATGCTTTCCAGGTCTTCGATGCCACCTTTCTGGATCGCCTGACGAACCAGTGCGGCCTGCTCCGGAGTGCCTTCGCGCATGGTGTAGATCAGCGGCAGCGTCGGCTTGCCCTCGGCCAGATCGTCACCGACGTTCTTGCCCAGGGTCTCGGCGTCGCCACGGTAGTCCAGCAGGTCATCGACCAGTTGGAAGGCCACGCCCAGGTGATCGCCGAAGGTGCGTAGCGCTTCGCTCTGTTCCAGCGAGGCGCCGGCCAGGGCCGCGGCACTGTGGGTCGAAGCCTCGAAGAGCATCGCGGTTTTGCCGCGAATGACTTCCATGTAGGTTTCTTCGGTGGTGCTGGCGTCGCGGACCTTCGACAGCTGTAGCACCTCGCCTTCAGCGATGATGCGCGTGGCTTGCGAAAGGATCTTCATTACCGGCATGGAGCCCAGTTCGACCATCATTTCGAAAGAACGCGAATACAGGAAGTCGCCCACCAGCACGCTCGGCGCGTTGCCCCACATGGCATTGGCGGTCGAACGGCCACGGCGCATGCCGGACATGTCGACGACGTCGTCGTGCAGCAGGGTGGCGGTGTGCAGAAACTCGATGGTCGCGGCCAGCAGGCGCAGGTCATCGCCTTCGCGGCCCAGTGCCTTGCCGCACAGCAACACGAGCAAGGGACGCAGGCGTTTGCCGCCAGCCGAGGTAATGTAGTCGCCGATTTTCGATACCAGCGGCACTCGGGAAGTCAGCTGCTTCTTGATGATGCCGTCGACGGCGCTAAAATCGTCCGCCACCGCGCGGTAGAAAGCTTGGGGTTGCATCAGCGACAGTTGCTCCAGAAGGGTTGCGCGGCATGCTAGGACCCACGTCCGGGCCTGTCAAGGCGCGATGGACGGCCACTTGCAACGCCAGAGTAGCTTGCGTACAATCGCGCACCCTGAACTTCCTGGGCAGCACCTGCCTTACGCAATTGCAAACAGGCCTTCCAGCCTTATGCAGCCATGCCAGCCAATACCTCTTCTTATAAAGAGCTGGGTGAGCAGGATTATCGGAGAAATACCATGTCTTATGCAGTAATCGTTACTGGTGGCAAGCAGTACAAAGTTGCTCCAGGTGAATACCTGAAGATCGAAAAACTGGAAATCGCTACCGGCGAATCCGTAACTTTTGATCGCGTTCTGTTGGTTGCCAATGGCGACGACGTGAATATCGGCGCTCCAGTTGTTCCTGGCGCTACCGTTGTGGCTGAAGTGATCTCCCAAGGTCGTCACGATAAAGTCCGCATCATCAAGTTCCGTCGCCGTAAGCACCACATGAAGCGTATGGGCCACCGCCAGTGGTACACCGAGATCAAAATCACCGGTATTCAGGCTTAATCAGCCTAATTCCTCACTAGGAGAATTGAACTCATGGCACACAAAAAAGCTGGTGGTAGTACCCGTAACGGTCGCGACTCAGAAGCCAAACGCCTTGGCGTCAAGATGTATGGCGGCCAGGTCATCAAGGCCGGTAACATCATCGTGCGTCAGCGCGGCACCCAATTCCACGCTGGCTACGGCGTTGGTATGGGTAAAGATCACACCCTCTTCGCGAAAATCGAAGGCGTGATCAAGTTTGAAGTAAAAGGCGCCTTCGGTCGTCGTTACGTGAGCGTCGTCGCAGCTTAATTGCGCGATCGCTGGAAAAGCCCTGTCTTGCGACGGGGCTTTTTCGTTTGTGGGGTGAGTCTCTTGCAAAGCTGTTTGTGATGGGCTCCAGCGCTGTATTGGCGGTCGTTGATTGAGGTCGCTGCGCTCATTTTTGCAAGAGTCTTATGTCTTGGTTGTTTTTCGGCTCGTCCGTATGGCGAGAGGCGTTTTGTTATGAAGTTTGTTGATGAAGTATCGATTCGAGTAAAGGCCGGCGACGGTGGCAACGGTTGCATGAGTTTCCGTCGAGAAAAATTCATCGAAAACGGCGGCCCGAACGGCGGCGACGGTGGTGATGGTGGTTCCATCTACATGATGGCCGACGAAAACCTGAACACCCTGGTCGACTACCGTTACACCCGCCACTTCGATGCCGAGCGCGGTTCCAACGGTGGTAGTACCGACTGCACCGGCAAAAAAGGTGAGGATCTGATCCTGCGGGTGCCGGTAGGTACCACAGTGATCGACTCTGCCACCCAGGAAGTCATTGGCGACCTGACCAAGGCCGGCCAGAAGCTGATGGTGGTTCAGGGCGGCTGGCACGGTCTGGGTAACACTCGTTTCAAATCCAGTACCAACCGTGCGCCGCGCCAGACTACGCCGGGCAAGCCGGGTGAGCAGCGCGACCTGAAACTGGAAATGAAGGTGTTGGCGGACGTCGGTCTGCTCGGTTTGCCGAACGCCGGCAAAAGTACCTTCATTCGCTCGGTGTCGGCCGCCAAGCCGAAAGTCGCCGACTACCCGTTCACCACATTGGTGCCGAACCTGGGTGTGGTCAGTGTCGATCGCTGGAAGAGCTTCGTGGTCGCGGATATTCCGGGCTTGATCGAAGGTGCTTCCGACGGCGCGGGCCTGGGGATTCGCTTCCTCAAGCACTTGTCGCGTACGCGTCTGCTGCTGCACCTCGTCGACATGGCGCCGCTGGATGACACCAGTGCGCCGGATGCCGCTGAAGTGATCGTCAGCGAGCTGACCAAGTTCAGCCCGTCCCTGGCCGAGCGTGATCGCTGGCTGGTGCTGAACAAGTGTGACCAGATCCTTGAGGAAGAGCACGATGCTCGCGTCAAGGAGATCGTTGATCGTCTGGAGTGGACTGGTCCGGTCTATGTGATCTCGGCGATCGCCAAGCAAGGCACCGAGCGTCTGTGCCACGACATCATGCGTTACCTGGAAGATCGCGCCGATCGCCTGGCTAACGACCCGGCCTACAAGGAAGAGCTGGCTGAGCTCGATCAGCGCATCGAAGATGAAGCGCGCGCCCAGTTGCAGGCGCTGGACGATCAGCGTGCTCTGCGCCGCAGCGGCGTGAAGTCGGTCCATGACATCGGTGACGACGATTGGGACGAAGAAGATGTGGATGACGAAGACGGTCCGGAAATCATTTACGTGCGTGACTGATTCGTTGCGATAAACTTAAGCGCCGCTCACTGGAGCGGCGTTTTAGTATCTGGAAATCGACTGTTGGTCACGAAGAACCACGAATAACGTCACGGGCAGTGCCAGGTCGCGCTGCCCTCAAGCTAAGGTTGAAGATGATGCGGAGCAAGGTGACAGGTGCGCAGCGTTGGGTCGTGAAGATCGGCAGCGCTTTGCTGACGGCGGACGGCAAAGGCCTGGATCGCGCAGCAATGGGTGTCTGGGTCGAGCAGATGGTTGCCCTGCATGAGGCGGGCGTTGAACTGGTGCTGGTGTCCTCCGGGGCAGTGGCGGCGGGCATGAGCCGTCTGGGCTGGACCTCACGACCCAGTGCGATGCACGAGTTGCAGGCGGCTGCCGCCATCGGTCAGATGGGGTTGGTGCAGGCCTGGGAGTCGAGCTTCGCCGAACATGGTCGGCATACCGCACAGATTCTCCTGACTCACGACGATTTGTCCGACCGCAAGCGCTACCTGAATGCTCGTAGCACCCTGCGTGCGCTGGTCGAGTTGAAGGTGATCCCGGTGATCAACGAAAACGACACCGTGGTCACTGACGAAATCCGTTTCGGCGACAACGACACGTTGGCGGCGCTGGTGGCGAATCTGGTCGAAGCCGATTTGCTGGTGATCCTCACCGATCGCGATGGCATGTTCGATGCTGATCCACGCAACAATCCCGACGCCAAGCTGATTTATGAGGCGCGGGCCGACGATCCGGCGCTCGATGCGGTAGCCGGTGGTACTGGTGGTGCGCTGGGGCGTGGCGGCATGCAGACCAAGCTGCGCGCTGCGCGTCTGGCGGCGCGCTCTGGTGCGCACACCATCATCGTTGGTGGGCGTATTGAGCGAGTGCTGGATCGCCTCAAGGCTGGCGAGCGCATCGGCACTTTGCTGTCGCCTGAGCGCGGCATGCTGGCGGCCCGCAAACAGTGGCTGGCCGGGCATCTGCAGACTCGCGGCACGCTGGTGCTGGACGCGGGTGCGGTGACCGCGCTGTCTCAGGGCAACAAAAGTTTACTGCCGGTAGGTGTAAAGCTGGTCCAGGGCAGCTTCCGTCGCGGCGAAATGGTGGTCTGTGTGGCGCCGGACGGTCGTGAAATCGCTCGTGGCCTGGCTAACTACAGTGCTCTGGAAGCACAAAAAATCATCGGTCAGTCGTCTGAGGCGATTATCGGTCTGTTGGGTTACATGGCGGAGCCGGAGCTGGTTCACCGGGATAACCTGATTCTGGTCTGAAGGAATACCTGAATGCGTGTGGCAAAAGGATTATTGGGCTTGTTGTTGGCGATGCCGTTGCTGGCCTCGGCCGAGGAAATTGGCCAGGTGTCGACGGTGTTCAAATTCGTTGGCCCGAACGACCGTATTGTTGTCGAGGCGTTTGATGATCCGAAAGTGGAGGGCGTGACCTGTTACTTGTCGCGTGCCAAGACGGGTGGCGTGAAAGGTGGTCTGGGATTGGCCGAGGATCGCGCCGAGGCGTCTATTGCATGTCGCCAGGTCGGGCCGATCAGCTTCAAGGGTGAGCTCAAGGATGGCGAGGAGGTATTCAAGGAGCGCACCTCGCTGGTATTCAAGACTATGCAGGTAGTGCGATTCCTCGACAAGAAGCGCAATACCCTGGTGTATCTGGTCTACAGCGATCGCTTGATCGAGGGCAGTCCGCAGAATGCAGTGACGGCAATTCCGATTCTGCCGTGGACGCACGCTCAGTAAGATAACGAAGGTCCAGGTGTGGGGGTGAGTCTGCTTGCTCCCACATTTTTTTTGCATTGTATTTAATAAATCGCAGGCAATAAAAAACCGACCCTGAGGTCGGTTTTTTAACGAGCGCGTCGCTTAGGCAGCAGCGGCAACGTTCAGGGCCTTGACGTGGCCATTCAGGCGGCTCTTATGGCGAGCAGCTTTGTTCTTGTGGATGATGCCTTTATCGGCCATACGGTCGATAACTGGCACGGCCAGAACGTAAGCAGCTTGAGCTTTAGCAGCGTCTTTTGCGTCGATGGCTTTAACTACATTCTTGATGTAGGTACGAACCATGGAACGCAGGCTGGCGTTGTGGCTGCGACGCTTCTCAGCCTGTTTTGCACGTTTTTTGGCGGAAGGTGTGTTGGCCACCGTCGAGCTCCTCGAAAGACTTTTTAGGAAATAGCAAACAAAATAGGCCGCGAATCATGCCGATGAGTTGATGTCTTGTCAAGGGCGGAAGAGACGTTCCGCTAAGTGGCCGGTTCCGGCCCCATGAAAACTACTGCGCTCGGCAATACAGCGTTGAAAGCAGACTCGAAATGCTCATTGACTAAAGTCAACTCCGCTTTCTCGCCTGCTTTCGCCTTGTCTTGCCTTCGCTCGCTACGTTTTCAAGGGGACGGTGCGCTGGATATTTCTTTCCGGCGCGCGACCTGTAAACTCGCGAGCTTTGGCTCTGTGCTGTTGCGGCGCGGAGTATCGCATAAGTGGGCGCGTTGTTCGCCTGCTGTTTATCGACAGGCACAAACTCTTTCAATGAATCTGCTCAAATCGTTGGCCGCTGTCAGCTCTATCACGATGCTTTCCCGGGTGTTGGGGTTTGTTCGTGACACTCTAATCGCCCGTGCATTTGGTGCCGGAATGGCGACTGACGCCTTCTTTATCGCCTTCAAGCTGCCCAATCTGCTGCGGCGGATCTTCGCCGAAGGGGCATTTTCCCAGGCGTTTGTGCCGATTCTTGCCGAATACAAAAGCCAAAAGGGCGAGGAGGCGGCGCGAACCTTCATTGCCTACGTCTCAGGCCTGCTGACACTGGTACTGGCGCTGGTCACTGCGTTGGGCATGCTCGCCGCCCCCTGGGTTATCTGGGCCACGGCACCGGGTTTCGTCGATTCTCCTGAAAAATTCCGGCTGACAACCGATCTGCTGCGGGTCACTTTCCCTTATATATTGCTGATCTCCCTGTCGTCGCTGGCCGGGGCGATCCTCAACACCTGGAACCGCTTCTCGGTGCCGGCCTTCGTGCCGACCCTGCTCAATGTCAGCATGATCATCTTTGCGGTATTCCTGACGCCGTATTTCGATCCGCCGGTGATGGCGCTGGGCTGGGCCGTTCTGGTGGGTGGGCTGGCGCAGCTGCTCTATCAACTGCCGCACCTGAAAAAAATCGGCATGCTGGTACTGCCGCGTTTGAACCTGCGCGATAGCGGTGTCTGGCGGGTCATGAAACAGATGCTGCCCGCGATCATCGGCGTTTCGGTGAGTCAGATTTCGCTGATCATCAATACTATTTTTGCCTCGTTTCTGGTGGCCGGCTCCGTGTCCTGGATGTATTACGCCGACCGCCTGATGGAATTGCCATCCGGCGTGCTGGGTGTGGCGCTGGGCACGATTTTGTTGCCGACCCTGGCCAAGACCTATGCCAGCCAGGATCGCCACGAATACTCGCGAATCCTCGATTGGGGGCTGCGCCTGTGCTTCATGCTGGTGTTGCCGTGTTCCCTGGCGCTGGGGATTCTGTCTGAACCACTGACGGCTTCACTGTTCCAGTATGGCCAGTTCAGTGCTTTCGATGCGGCCATGACTCAACGCGCGTTGATCGCTTATTCCGTCGGCTTGCTGGGGATTATCGTGATCAAAGTGCTGGCGCCGGGCTTCTATGCGCAACAAAACATCCGCACTCCGGTGAAAATCGCGATTTTCACCCTGATCGTCACTCAGCTGTTCAACCTGGTGCTGATCGGTCCGCTGGCGCACGCCGGCCTGGCCCTTGCCATCAGCGCGGGTGCCTGCATCAACGCCGGTTTGCTGTTTTATCAATTGCGCAAGCAGCAGATGTATCAGCCGCAACCGGGCTGGGCGAAGTTCGGGCTCAAATTGCTGGTGGCGGTAGCGGTGATGTCTGCAGTATTGCTGGGTGCGATGCACTTTATGCCGGCCTGGGGGCAGGGGCCTATGCTTGAGCGACTGCTGCGTCTGGGTGCATTGGTGATCGCAGGCGTCGTGGCGTATTTCGGCATGTTGCTGTTGATGGGCTTCCGTTTGCGCGACTTCAATCGCAAGGCCTTGAGCTGAAGACGTTATCTCGATAATCATGGGCGAACCGGCAGTTTTGTCGGCTCGATTACTTTGGGTTACGGTGTTGCCTGTCGTCGGCCGCCGGGTGTGGTTATAATCGACCACTTTATGAGCAAGAAGCGCGTTATGCAGCTGGTTCGAGGTCTCCACAACCTGCGCCCCCAGCATCGGGGCTGTGTCGCCACTATTGGCAACTTTGACGGTGTTCACCGTGGCCACCAGGCTATCCTGGTCCGGCTGCGAGAGCGTGCGCTCGAGTTGGGCGTGCCCAGCTGCGTGGTGATTTTCGAGCCGCAGCCGCGGGAGTTCTTCGCTCCGGACACCGCCCCGGCCCGTCTGGCCCGTTTGCGGGACAAACTGCAGCTGCTGGCCGAAGAGGGTGTCGACCGGGTGTTGTGCCTGGCTTTCAACCATCGCCTGAGCAAACTCAGCGCCAGAGAGTTCGTCGATACCATTCTGGTGGACGGCCTCGGGGTGCAGCATCTGGAAGTCGGTGACGATTTCCGATTTGGCTGCGACCGGTTGGGGGATTTCGACTACTTGCAACAGGCCGGCGTCCTTCAGGGCTTTACCGTCGAAGCGGCGCAGACCGTCGAGCTGGACGGCATTCGTGTCAGCAGCACTCAGGTCCGCAATGCCCTGGCCGCTGCCGATTTCGCCTTGGCCGAGCAACTGCTCGGTCGCCCGTACCGGATTGCCGGTCGGGTCCTGCATGGCCAGAAGCTGGCGCGCCAGTTGGGTACGCCCACGGCCAACGTACAACTCAAGCGTCGTCGTGTGCCGTTGAGCGGGGTTTACCTGGTCAGCGTCGACATCGATGGCAAGACCTGGCCAGGCGTCGCCAATATTGGTGTGCGGCCAACGGTCGAAGGGGATGGCAAAGCTCACCTCGAAGTGCACCTTTTAGATTTTGCCGGCGATCTGTATGACCGGCGTTTGACGGTGGTTTTCCACCACAAGCTGCGTGAAGAGCAGCGTTTCGCCTCTCTGGAGGCGCTTAAGACGGCGATCAATGCGGATATCGCCGCCGCCCGTGCCCTGTCGCACCTAGCGCCAATCGCTAATGAAGAGCCTTAAATGACCGACTATAAAGCCACGCTAAACCTTCCGGACACCGCCTTCCCAATGAAGGCCGGCCTGCCTCAGCGCGAACCGCAGATTCTGCAGCGCTGGGACAGCATTGGCCTGTACGGTAAGTTGCGCGAGATTGGCAAGGATCGTCCGAAGTTCGTACTGCACGACGGTCCTCCGTACGCCAACGGCACGATTCACATCGGTCATGCGCTGAACAAGATTCTCAAGGACATGATCATCCGCTCGAAAACCCTGTCGGGTTTCGACGCACCTTATGTTCCGGGCTGGGACTGCCACGGCCTGCCGATCGAGCACAAAGTCGAAGTGACCCATGGCAAGAACCTGGGCGCCGACAAGACCCGCGAACTGTGCCGTGCCTACGCCACCGAGCAGATCGAAGGCCAGAAGTCCGAATTCATCCGTCTGGGCGTGTTGGGCGACTTCGCCAACCCGTACAAGACCATGGACTTCAAAAACGAGGCCGGTGAAATCCGCGCCCTGGCGGAAATCGTCAAGGCTGGCTTCGTGTTCAAGGGCCTGAAGCCTGTGAACTGGTGCTTTGACTGCGGTTCGGCCCTGGCTGAAGCGGAAGTCGAGTACGAGAACAAAAAGTCCGCGACCATCGACGTGGCCTTCCCGATCGCCGACGAAGCCAAGCTGGCTGCCGCGTTCGGTCTGCCGTCGTTGGGCAAACCTGCTTCGATCGTGATCTGGACCACCACTCCGTGGACTATCCCGGCCAACCAGGCGCTGAACGTTCACCCGGAGTTCAACTACGCCCTGGTCGACGTCGGCGACAAGCTGCTGGTACTGGCTGAAGAATTGGTCGAGTCCTGCCTGGCCCGCTACAGCCTGGAAGGTTCAGTGATCGCCACCACCACCGGTAAAGCGCTGGAACTGATCAACTTCCGTCACCCGTTCTACGATCGCCTGTCGCCGGTTTACCTGGCCGACTACGTTGAGCTGGGCGCGGGCACCGGCGTGGTTCACTCCTCGCCAGCCTACGGCGTAGACGACTTCGTGACCTGCAAGAAGTACGGCATGGTCAACGATGACATCATCAATCCGGTGCAAAGCAATGGCGTGTATGTGCCATCGCTGGAGTTCTTCGGCGGCCAGTTCATCTGGAAGGCCAACCCCGCCATCGTCGATAAACTGACCGAAGTCGGCGCGCTGCTGCACACCACCACCATCGAACACAGCTACATGCATTGCTGGCGTCACAAGACCCCGCTGATCTATCGCGCCACCGCGCAGTGGTTCATCGGCATGGACAAAGAGCCAGCAGCGGGCGACACCCTGCGCAAACGCGCGATCAAAGCCATCGAAGACACCAAATTCGTCCCGGCCTGGGGCCAGGCGCGCCTGCACTCGATGATCGCCAACCGTCCGGACTGGTGCATCTCCCGTCAGCGCAACTGGGGCGTGCCGATCCCGTTCTTCCTGAACAAGGAAAGCGGCGAACTGCACCCACGCACCGTCGAACTGATGGAAATCGTCGCCCAGCGCGTCGAAGTCGAAGGCATCGAAGCCTGGTTCAAGATGGACGCCGCTGAGTTGCTCGGTGACGAAGCGCCGCTGTACGACAAGATCAGCGACACCCTGGACGTCTGGTTCGACTCGGGCACCACGCACTGGCACGTCCTGCGCGGTTCGCACCCGATGGGCCACGAGACCGGCCCTCGCGCCGACCTGTACCTGGAAGGCTCGGACCAGCACCGCGGCTGGTTCCACTCGTCGTTGCTGACCGGTTGCGCCATCGACGACCACGCACCGTACCGCGAGCTGCTGACCCACGGTTTCACCGTCGACGAATCCGGTCGCAAAATGTCCAAGTCCCTGGGCAACGTGATCGCGCCGCAGAAGGTCAACGACACCCTGGGCGCCGACATCATGCGTCTGTGGGTAGCGTCTACCGACTACTCGGGTGAGATGGCGGTTTCCGAGCAGATCCTGCAACGCAGTGCGGACGCCTACCGGCGCATCCGTAACACCGCGCGTTTCCTGCTTTCCAACCTGACCGGTTTCAACCCGGCCACCGACCTCCTGCCGGCCGAAGAAATGCTCGCCCTGGACCGTTGGGCCGTGGATCGCACGCTGTTGCTGCAACGCGAGCTGCAGGAACACTACGGCGAATACCGTTTCTGGAACGTTTACTCCAAGATCCACAACTTCTGCGTGCAGGAGTTGGGCGGTTTCTACCTGGACATCATCAAGGACCGCCAGTACACCACTGGCGCCGACAGCAAGGCCCGTCGTTCGTGCCAGACTGCGCTGTTCCACATCTCCGAAGCGCTGGTGCGCTGGATCGCGCCGATCCTGGCGTTCACCGCCGACGAGCTGTGGCAATACCTGCCGGGCGAGCGTAACGAGTCTGTGATGCTCAACACCTGGTACGAAGGCCTGAGCGAACTGCCGGAAGGCTTCGAGCTGGATCGCGCTTACTGGGACCGGATCATGGCGGTCAAGGTTGCGGTCAACAAGGAAATGGAAATCCAGCGTGCAGCCAAGGCCGTCGGTGGCAACCTGCAAGCCGAAGTGACGCTGTTCGCCGAAGACGCGCTGAGCGCCGACCTGGCCAAGCTGAGCAACGAACTGCGTTTCGTGCTGATCACTTCGACCGCCAGTGTTGCGCCATTGGTGCAGGCACCGGCCGATGCCGTGGTCACCGAAGTCAGCGGCCTGAAGCTCAAGATCGTCAAGTCGGCTCACGTCAAGTGCGCCCGCTGCTGGCACTGCCGTGAAGACGTCGGTGTGAACCCGGAACATCCGGAAATCTGCGGTCGTTGTGTCGACAACATCAGCGGCGCGGGCGAGGTTCGTCACTATGCCTAATGCGGCTGGCCGTTTCGGACGGCTGAGCTGGCTCTGGTTGAGTTTGCTGGTCCTGGTCATTGACCAGGCCAGCAAGTTCTACTTCGAAGGCAAGCTCGAGATGTACCAGCAAATCGTGGTGATCCCCGATTTGTTCAGCTGGACCCTGGCCTACAACACCGGTGCGGCGTTCAGCTTCCTGGCTGACAGCTCCGGCTGGCAGCGCTGGTTGTTTGCCTTGATCGCGGTGGTGGTCAGTGCGGTGCTGGTGATTTGGCTCAAGCGCCTGGGGCGCAACGACACCTGGCTGGCGATTGCGCTTGCCTTGGTGCTGGGTGGCGCGCTGGGCAATCTGTACGACCGCATTGCCTTGGGCCATGTGATCGATTTCATTCTGGTGCACTGGCAGAACCGCTGGTATTTCCCGGCGTTCAACTTTGCTGACAGCGCCATTTCTGTCGGTGCCGTAATGCTCGCGCTGGATATGTTCAAAAGTAAGAAGACCGGAGAGACCGTTCATGACTGAACAGGTATTGGCTGAACAACGTATCGGCCAGAACACGGAAGTCACCTTGCACTTTGCATTGCGCCTGGAGAACGGCGACACCGTCGACAGCACTTTCGACAAAGCCCCGGCGACCTTCAAGGTCGGTGACGGCAACCTGTTGCCAGGCTTCGAGGCCGCGCTTTTCGGCTTCAAGGCCGGCGACAAGCGCAGCCTGTCCATCGAGCCGGAAAGCGCCTTTGGCCAGCCTAACCCGCAAAACGTGCAGATCATCCCGCGCTCGCAGTTCCAGGACATGGAACTGTCGCCAGGATTGCTGGTGATCTTCAATGATGCGGCCAATACCGAGCTGCCAGGCGTGGTGAAGGAATTCGATGACGCGCAAGTGACCATCGACTTCAACCACCCGCTCGCCGGTAAGACCTTGACCTTTGACGTCGAGATCATCAACGTCAAAGCGTTGTAACTGACCGAATACGGTCACCTGTAGGAGCAGAGCTTGCTCGCGAAGGCGTCATCACATTCAGCATCAATGTTGACTGACACACCGCTTTCGCGAGCAAGCTCTGCTCCTACAATGATCTAACTTCTTGCGCGCAAGACACGAGGCACAGCATGCAAATCAAACTCGCCAACCCCCGTGGCTTCTGCGCCGGCGTGGACCGGGCGATCGAAATCGTCAACCGCGCCCTGGAAGTCTTCGGGCCGCCAATCTACGTGCGCCACGAAGTGGTCCACAACAAATTCGTGGTCGAAGACCTGCGTGCCCGTGGGGCGATCTTCGTCGAGGAACTGGATCAGGTACCGGATGACGTGATCGTGATCTTCAGCGCCCACGGCGTTTCCCAGGCCGTGCGTACCGAAGCCACAGGTCGTGGCCTGAAGGTGTTCGACGCGACCTGCCCGCTGGTGACCAAGGTGCACATCGAAGTCGCGCGTTACAGCCGCGACGGCCGTGAATGCATCCTTATCGGTCATGCCGGCCATCCGGAAGTCGAAGGCACCATGGGCCAGTACGATGGCAGCAATGGTGGCGCGATCTATCTGGTCGAAGACGAGAAAGATGTCGCCGAATTGCAGGTGAACAACCCTGAAAAGCTGGCTTTCGTTACCCAGACCACCCTGTCCATGGACGACACCAGTCGCGTGATCGACGCCCTGCGTGCGCGTTTTCCGGCGATCGGCGGTCCGCGCAAGGACGATATCTGTTATGCCACGCAAAACCGTCAGGACGCCGTCAAGCAACTGGCGGACGAATGCGACGTGGTGCTGGTGGTTGGCAGCCCGAACAGCTCCAACTCCAATCGTCTGCGTGAACTGGCCGAACGCATGGCCACCCCGGCCTATCTGATCGACGGTGCCGAAGACTTGCAAAAGAGCTGGTTCGACGGTGTCGAGCGTATTGGCATCACGGCCGGTGCCTCCGCTCCGGAAGTGCTGGTACGTGGCGTGATCCAGCAATTGCAGGCCTGGGGTGCCACGGGTGCCGATGAACTGGCCGGTCGCGAGGAGAACATCACCTTCTCCATGCCTAAAGAGCTGCGCGTGCGTTCGCTGCTGTAATACTTTTCGCCTTTCGACACAGCGCCTGCTCAGCCTTACGGTTGGCCAGGCGCACTCGACCGCTCGCCGCCAGCACCACCTGGAGCTGGCTGACCGGCTCGCGAGCCGAGCAAATATGTAGCGTCCCTGCCTGAAATGCCCGCCCGGGCATCAGCGGTTGGCCCAGACTGCTGAACCGCACGAAACGCCTGACCCACCAATTGCCGACAATCGGCGTCCGCGCATCACCTGCGCGCTCGACCAGTAGCGGATTGCTGCTGTCCTCTGGCCCTTTGCCGCTGATGTCCAGAATGATCCGCCAGCCCTGGCTCCAATCGCCGTTGATGCCATGAATGACCACGTTCTGGTTGCGGGTTATGGCCAGGGTTCTGGCCTGGCGAATCCCACTGATCAGCGACTCGGCCGCCTGCTCCCGATGATTCGATTCCGTCAGTGCAGCGAACGCCGGACTGACCAAGTGCAGAACAATCCCGACAATCGTCAGTCCCATGAGCAGTCCGATCAGGCTGAAACCTTGCTGATGCATGTCATCTCCCTCCATGGAGTGCTGCGGCCCGCGCGATCCTTGCGCGAGTAATGGCAAAACAACCGTACATCTGTCGGTCGAATGTTCTAGCGTGTAGAAGCAGGTATAGCCGACGGCAACGGAGGGCACTGATGGATCATCGTACAAAAGGTTTCACGCTGATCGAGCTGCTGGTCACGCTCGCGGTGTTTCTGATCCTGATTACACTGGCCGTTCCGGCGTTCACCCGCTCGGTGCAAAGCAACAAGGCCGACACCGAGGTCGGCGACTTGCAACGGGCACTCAATTACGCACGGCTTGAAGCGATTGATCGGGGCCTCACCACTCGGGTTCGCCCGACGGCCGGCGGCAGTGTCTGGACCGGCGAGCTGAGCGTTTATGACGGTACTGGCAATCCGGCCAATGTATTGCGGGTTGTTCCAGCGATGAGCAGCGGAGCGACTCTGACGCTAACCTCAGGAGTGACCGCGATTGATTTCAACAATCTCGGCGGCTTGGCAGCGCCGTCCACGGCGGTGGTGATCAGTTATGTGCTGGGGGCGCAAAGCAGGACGCTGAATGTGTGTTTGAACGGACGAATTCTATTGGGTGGAAGTTGCGGATGAGGGGTTGGAGCAAGCGTGCACAGGAGGGCATGACGCTGATCGAGGTATTGGTCGCGTTGTTGGTGCTGGCTGTGGGTCTGTTGGGCGCGGCGGCGATTCAGCTCAATGCGCTGAAGTACACCGACAGCTCACGGATGACCAGCCAGGCGAGTTTTATCGCCTACGACATGATGGACCGCATTCGCGCCAATTCCGGCGCCGATTACACCGTCACGCCGCCGACCTCGGGCAACTTGAGCGTGGCCCGGGATCAGGACCTCTACGACTTCACCACCAATATCGTCAATTTCGGCGGCGCCACGGCCACCGGCAGCATCGTCCGCAACCAGCGGGTATACACCATCACCATTACCTGGGACGACTCCCGGGCCGCCAATATCGCCGATTCGCGCCGCAGTTTCGTCCTCACCAGCCGCGCCACCGTTGATCCGGCGACGACACCATGAACAGAACCAGCAGAGGTTTCGGCCTGATCGAATTGCTGATCGCCCTGGCATTGAGCCTGATCGTGATCCTGGGCGTGGCGCAGATTTTCATCGCGGCCAAAAACACCTACGTCAGCCAGAGCACTGCCGCCGGCATGCAGGAAGATGCACGGTTCGTCCTGAGCAAGATGATTCAGGAAATTCGCATGGTCGGCATGTTCGGTTGTCTGGGTACGATTACCGACGCCAGCTCGGCGGGGGATTTCAATGCAAGCCTGCTCACGCCGATCAGTTGGGACAATGCCAACCTCAAATTGACGCTGGTCACCGCAGATGTCGGCGGCAGTGGCGGAGTGCCGACCTGGACGGTGGTTTCCGACTGTCGAAATACCGCGACGGCCTACACCGGTTTACGCACGCCGGCATCGGGGCAGTTGGCGTTTCCGATCAGGCGGCTGATCTACAGCTTCAGCAACAACCAACTGCTGATGGGCACCGGCACCGGCACGCCGACTCAGGCGGTGCTCATCAATAACGTCAGTGCTTTTGGCGTGAGCTTCGGGCTCGCCAGCTCAGCTACGGATACAGCCGCCTCCAGCTATAGCAGCAATCCGTCCGATCCGGCGCGAATCCGCAGTGTGCGGCTGACGCTGACCCTCACCGACCCGAACAACCGGGTCCGCAATCAAACCTTCAACGTAGTTGCCGCCTTGCGCAACCGGTTGCAATGAGGGGAGGGCCGATGAGTCGTGCACCCATGACATCTCACGCCCAGCGCGGCATGGCGCTGTTGGTCAGCCTGGTGTTTCTCCTGGTGCTGACATTGATCGGTCTCTCGTCGATGCAGAGCGCCACGTTGCAGGAGAAAATGACCAGCAGCGTGATCCTGCGCAACCAGTCGTTCCAGGGCGCGGAAGCGGCGTTGCGGGTCGGTGAAAGCGCGGTGCAACTGAACTCCTACTCGTTGCCGGTCTGCAGTGGCACCAGCCAGTGCGCACCGCCGGCCGAGGCGTCGGTCATTACCGCCGCCGGGTTCAACTCCACCTCGGGGGTGAACTGGATCGCCTCCGGTAGCGGCTTTTATGGAGTGCAGAACATCGGCACTACCCTGACTGCCGTGAATGTGCCGAGCAACACATCGGCAACCCTTTATCGGGTGACCGCCGTGGGTATCGCGGGCAGCTCGCGCAGTGTGGTGGAGAGTATTTATGCGAAGTACTGAGACCCGCACAGGCTGGCGCCGTTGGTTACAGCAGCTGCTCTGCGGCGCGGCCTTGAGCCTTTACCTGGCCGCGCCGACCTACGCTTTCACGCCCTCGGACTCTCCGCTGTTGAGCGCCGCCGCCGTGCCTCCCAATGTGATGCTGCTGCTCGATGACTCGGGGAGTATGAACAACATTATCTGGGCGGCCGGCTTCGACCCGACGGTCGTACGCACCCCAGTGACGATTTGCCTCTCCAATGGTTCGTGCAACAAAGGCCGCGACCTGGACATGACCGATAACAATATCGCCTTGTCGAGTTTGAATCATGGAACATGCTCGAAGGCCGGATGGTACGGTTTTTATAAAAACAGCCTTCTCGGTCTGGATTCGCTTTGCCTGAAGCTTCCCGATCCGGTGGGAAGCGAGGACACGCGGTATACGGCGAATTATTTGTCCTACCTGATCAGCCTGGCCAACAATACTGACCGGGACTTCACCGACGGCTCGATCCCCAACGATTACCGGATGAACGTGGCGCGCAACGTTTCCAAGACGTTGGTGGCCAACAACCGTTCGCTACGCATCGGCCTGTCGACATTCAACCTGGCGGTCGGCAACCATAAGAATGACGGTGGTTACATCGCCCGCTCGATCAGCGATTTGTCGGCGGTCAGCGGCACTGTGACTCAGGCTCAAGCCGATACCAATTACACCTCACTGATCGCCGGGATCGACGAGCTGAGTGCGCAAGCCAATACGCCGCTGGCGGAAGCCTATTACGAGATCACTCGTTATTTCCGTGGCATGGCGCCGTACAACAACTCGACGCCCGACACCTATACCAGTCCGATTCAGTACCGTTGCCAGAAGAATTACGGGGTGGTGATCACCGATGGTCTGCCGACCTACGATCGAACCTTTCCGACCGACGATCCGCTGGGTGGCAGCCGGTTACCGAACTGGGACGGGATCAGCAGTAACGATGGTACCGACCCCTCAGGCGATGATGAGGGCGACACCCTGTACCTGGATGACATTGCCAAGTTCGCCTTCGACATCGACATGCGCTCCACGGGAACCGATGCCACGGGCAAAAGCTGGAACGCCCCGGATTTTCCCAGGCAGTACATGAACACCTATACCGTGGGGTTCACCGCGGCAAACCAGATGTTGGCGGATGCCGCGACCTATGGGCAGGGCAAGTACTATCAGGTAAACGACAGCGCGGGACTTGGCAACGCACTGTCTGCAGCCCTGAGCGACATCACTTCCAAGGCCGGCTCAGGTGGCAGTGGCGTAGCCAGCGGCACGACCCTGACCAGCGACTCGAGATATTTCCAGACCAGTTACGATCCCAAGGACTGGCGGGGTACGATCAAGTCCTTCGGCTTCACGTCGGCGGGCGCGGTTAACACCGCCGCCGTGCTGTGGACGACCGACACCACCATCGTGCCCGGCGCCACCGCGCCGACCTACCAGTCCTGGAACACGCAAACCAACGCGGCGGTCACCCTGGCTTACAGCAATTTCTCTACGGCGCAGCAGACCACCCTCAACCAGGGGCTGCCTACTGGCATCAACGGCAACGATCTGGTGGAGTGGAGCAAGGGCATCAACAAAACCGGGCTGAAAGTTCGCAGTGTATTGCTCGGCGACATCATCAATTCGCCACTCGTGCTGGCCTCACCCACGGACAAAACCGCGTCCGATCTGGTGGCAGACACCAGCTACAGCACTTACCTGACCACCAAAGCCGCCAACATGAATGCCAGCCTGGTGGTGAATGCCAACGACGGTTTTGTAAACATCATCAACTCGGCCAATGGTGTCAGGCGTTATGCCTACATGCCCTCCAGCGTGCTGCCATCGCTGAACGACATCGCTGATCCCACTTACATCAACGGTGTGAGCCACAAGTTTCTGGTCGATGGCCAGGTCGGCGTGTTCGATGCTCAGCTCAACAGCGCCTGGAAAACCCTGGCGATTGGCGGAACGGGGGCGGGCGGCAAAACCTTCTATGCGCTGCAATTGTTCGACGCATCGGCTGGTAATGAAACTAAAGCACTGTGGGAAGTCAGTGCGCCGGCCACGGCCAATACAGCGAACGTTTTCAATGATCTGGGTTATGCCTATGCGCGCCCCGAAGTGGCACGCTTGGCCGATGGTCGCTGGGCCGCGTTTATCTCCAACGGCTATGGCAGCAACTCCGGGGTTGCAGCGTTGTATGTGGTGGATATTCGCGACGGCTCGCTGATCAAGAAAATCGTGGTCGACAGTACCGAAACCACCAACGGCCTGTCGTCGGTGAAGCTCAGGGTCAACTCGCAGAATGTGGTGCAGGCTGCCTACGGGGGCGATCTGAAAGGGCGGTTGTGGAAGTTCGATTTGAGTGGCACCACCCCTGACACCTGGGGCGTGGCGTTTTCCGGCAAGCCGTTGTTCACCACTGCAGGTGGCGCGACCCAGCCGATTACCGCGCAACCGTTGCTGGCGGATCACGTGTTGGGCGGCAAGGAGGTGTTTTTCGGCACCGGCAAATTCAATGAGGTTGCCGACAAGACCAATAAGGATCTACAGGCGTTCTACGCGGTATGGGATGCCGAGGGGGGCGCAGGACAAATCACTGTTTCCAGTTTGCAGGCGCAGGCGGTGACCGGCGTGTTTTCGGGCAGTACCGGGCAATTCATCACCACCAGCCAGAACGAGGTGACCTACCCGGCCAAGAAAGGCTGGTACTTGCCCCTGGTATACAACAACGTGCTGACGGGGGAGCGGGTGATCTATCAGGCCAGTCTGGTATCGGGGCGAATTGTTTTTACCACGCTCAGTGTGGATACCGTGGACCCCTGTGCCAGCTTCGGTAGCGGCAAACTGGTCGAACTCGATGCGTTCAGCGGTAAGATGCTCAATTACGCGGTACTCGACACCAATGCCGACGGGGTGGTCGATGGCAACGACACGATTTCCAGTGGGGTGATCTTCACCGGTGGTATCCCGACCCTGAACGCGGTCGTCAATGACGCAACCCGCAAGATTGTGAACGACTCCGGTGGTGGCGTGACCACTCTGGTGGAAAAATCCGGTGGCGGCAGCGGCCGTCGCATCATGTGGCGACAAATACAGTAAGTGAGAGTGAGGCATGCGCAGATCCAACCGAGGTTTTACCCTGATCGAAATCATGATCGTGATTGCGATCATCGGGATCGTCATCACCATTGGCTATCCGAGCCTCACCGAGTACATAAAAAAGGGCCGCCGTACTGAAGTCGCCGGGTTGCTTTCCGAGCAGGCGCAGATCCTCGAGCGTTTCTATTCGAAGAATAATGTCTACACCAATGCCACTGGCCTCAGCGCTGGCAATGATTTCTACACCATCACCCCGACCCTGACCGATCAGACCTTCCTGCTGACGGCAACACGCAAGGCCGGTTCGACCATGGCCAGCGACAAGTGCGGTGATTTCACTCTCACCAATACCGGCGTCAGGAGTATGGTCAATGCCGCGTCCGGCTTGGCCACCAAGGATTGCTGGGGTCGCTGAGTTCCTTTTTCGGGCGCCTTTTGCGCCCTCTGTCTATAGAACGGTTGGATCAGAACATGAGCAGTCAACAGCAAGTGGTGATTGTCGGTGGCGGGGTGATTGGCCTGCTGACGGCGTTCAATCTCGCGTCCGAAGTGCAGAGCGTGGTGCTGCTGGACCGCTCGAACGTCGGTCAGGAGTCTTCCTGGGCCGGTGGCGGGATCGTTTCGCCGCTCTACCCATGGCGCTACAGCCCGGCGGTCACTGCACTGGCTCATTGGTCCCAGGATTTTTATCCACAACTGGCCCAGCGTTTGTTCGCTGCCACCGGTGTCGATCCTGAAGTGCACACCACCGGGTTGTATTGGCTGGACCTGGATGACGAGGCCGAAGCACTCGCCTGGGCCAAACGGGAGAACCGTCCGCTGCGGGCTGTGGATATCTCTGCGGCCCACGATGCAGTGCCGGTATTGGGCGCCGGTTTTTCGCGGGCGATCTACATGGCCGATGTGGCC
The DNA here is from genome assembly GCF_059420765.1 of Pseudomonas sp. GW821-FHT03E01. Lineage (NCBI taxonomy): Bacteria > Pseudomonadati > Pseudomonadota > Gammaproteobacteria > Pseudomonadales > Pseudomonadaceae > Pseudomonas > Pseudomonas sp. GW821-FHT03E01. The sequence goes on from NZ_JBWKUI010000010.1 coordinate 270,887, forward strand.
AATGTGCGTAATCCACGGCTGGTGAAGTCCCTCAAGGCCGCCTTGCTGGCGTTGCCGAACGTGACGATCCATGAACAATGCGAGGTCAGCGAATTTATCCGGGAAGGTTCTGTGGTGGTCGGGGTACAGACCTCGATGGGGGCCATTCGGGGTGATGAGGTGGTTTTGACAGCGGGGGCCTGGAGCGGTGACTTGCTGAAAAAGCTGGGCCTGGAACTGCCGGTCGAACCGGTCAAGGGACAGATGATTCTCTACAAGTGCGCAGCGGACTTCCTGCCGAGCATGGTCCTGGCCAAGGGGCGTTATGCCATTCCCCGGCGCGACGGGCACATCCTGATCGGCAGTACGCTGGAGCATGAGGGCTTCGACAAGACGCCAACCGACACGGCGCTGGAAAGCCTGAAGGCATCGGCGGTGGAATTGATTCCGGCATTGGCGGATGCCGAGGTGGTGGGGCATTGGGCGGGGTTGCGGCCCGGGTCGCCTGAAGGAATCCCCTATATCGGTCGGGTGCCGGGATATGACGGGCTCTGGCTCAACTGCGGGCATTACCGTAACGGGCTGGTGCTGGCGCCGGCGTCATGTCAGTTGTTTGCCGATGTGATGCTGGGGCGGGCGCCGATTATCGACCCTGCGCCGTATGCGCCAGCCGGACGAATCTGACAGAAGAGCTGTTAACGGTTCAATCCAGCCCCAATTTCTTCAGCCTGTAACGCATCGACCGAAATGACAGATTCAATCGCTGGGCCGCCGCCGTGCGGTTCCAGCGGGTTTCTTCCAGGGCCTGGAGGATGAGTTTGCGTTCGACGTTTTCCAGATAGGCTTCCAGATTATCGATCTGTGTCAGGTCTGGCACGCCGCCGTCCGGGTTGCAGTTGCCTTCCGCCAGACGCAGGTCGCTGGCTTCGATCTGTTTGTTCTCGCACAAGGTGTGAGCCCGTTCGAGCATGTTCTCCAATTCCCGCACGTTTCCAGGAAAGCGATAGTTTTTCAGCGCTTCGAGGGCTTGTGGGTGGAGTTTTGCGGGGGGCTGGCCAGTGCTGGCCGCCAGTCGCTTGAGCATATTGTTGGTCAGAAGCTCAATGTCGTCGCGGCGTTCGCGCAAGGACGGTACTCGCAGCTCGATCACGTTCAGGCGGTAGTACAAGTCCTGGCGAAAGCGTTCGGCGGCGACTTCGGCATCGAGGTCTTTGTGAGTGGCGCAGAGGATGCGCACATCGACCACGGTTTCCTGCTGGCCACCGATGCTGCGAACGGCTTTCTCCTGTATGGCCCGCAGCAGTTTGACCTGCATTGCCAGCGGCAGGTCAGCCACTTCGTCGAGGAACAACGTACCGCCATGGGCTGCCTGGAACAGCCCAGGCTTGTCTTCGATGGCGCCGCTGAAACTGCCTTTGCGATGGCCGAAAAACTCGCTTTCCATCAATTCCGACGGGATTGCCCCACAGTTCACCGGGACGAACGGTCGGCTGGCGCGCGGGCCTTGGTCGTGGATAAGTCGAGCGACCAGTTCCTTGCCGCTGCCGGACTCGCCACTGATGTAGACCGGGGCTTGGCTGCGGGCCAGTTTGTCGATTTGTTTGCGCAGGTTGCGCATTGGCAGCGAGTCTCCCAGCAGCCGACGGTCGATGCCGCTGCTGGTGCCGCCTGGCGCTGGCAAGCTCAGGGCGCTGATGACCAGTTCGCGCAGACGGGTGAGGTCGACCGGTTTGGTCAGGAAGTCGAAGGCGCCGGCCTTGAGGGCGTTTATTGCTGTTTCCAGGCTGCCGTAGGCGGTGATCATCGCCACCGGCACTTGTGCATAGCGCTGCTGGATGTGCTGCACCAGCGCCAGACCGGTGCCGTCAGGCAGGCGCATGTCGGTCAGGCACAGGTCGAACGTATCCCGAGCCAGTAGCGCCTGCGCTTCTGCGAGGTTGCGTGCGCTGAAGGTGTCGAGTTTCATCCGTCCCAGGGTGATTTCCAGGAGTTCGCGGATATCCGGCTCGTCGTCGACGATGAGGATTTTTTGCCGTGGGCTCGTGTTCAACTTTGTTTCCGTCCGTGAGCAAAGGTGATGCGAAAGCAGCCGCCGCCTTGGCGTGATTTGAAGTCTAGGCGGGCTTGATTGCTTTCGCACAGCTCACGGGACAGATAAAGCCCCAGGCCAGTACCCTGGCTGCTGGTGGTGAAGAACGGTTCGAACAAGTGAGTACGTTGGTCCGGTGCAACGCCAGGGCCATCGTCCAGGACTTCCAGGGTCGGCAACTGGCTGTCCGGGTCGATAAACAACTCAAGCCAGGCCTGCGCCCGATCATGCTTGAGGGCGCTATGGCGCCAGGCATTGCGCAACAGGTTATCGAGAATCTGGGTCAGCTGATCCGGATCCATCAGGGTTTTGAAGTCTCCCAAGCCGATGCGCAGGTGAATCTGCTGATGTTCTTTCGAGCCTTCGCGGGTTTCGGCGACGAAATGCTCCAGCCACGGCTTCAAATCGAGCCGTTGCGGCACGGTTTGCTGGCGACGGGACAATTGCAGGACGTTTTCGATTACCCGATTCATGCGCTGAGATTGGTCTTGAATAATCTGGGTCAGACGCCGGTCCGCACCGTTCAGTTCCTCGGATTCCTGCAGTAACTGCGCGGCATGACTAATGGCGCCCAGTGGATTGCGGATCTCATGGGCAATCCCGGCGGTCAGGCGACCGAGGGCGGCGAGTTTCAGTTGTTGGGCCTGTTGGGCGATTTGGGCGAGGTCTTCGAGAAAAACCAGCGTCTGGTGGTGCGGGCTTTGGTCCAGGGCAATGAAGCTTGGTTGCAGCTCGAGGCCGTTGCTGGCGATCTGCAGGCTTTGCGGGCGCAACGTTGGATTGTTGAGCCACAGTTGGAGTCGCTCGACCAACGGTATCGAGTAATCGTCGATCAACTGGCCGTCCAGTTTTTCCTGCCCCAGCAAGGTCAAGGCGCTGTGATTGGCCAGTTGCACCCGCCGTTGGTTGTCGAGCACCAGAATGCCCGTGCGCATGCGTTGCAGGATCAGTGCGTTGAGGGCTTCGAGACCGAGCACTTCACTGGCCCGCTGTTCGGCCAGGGTTTCGCTGACCTCCAATCGTCGGGTCAATCCCTGCACCAGCAGCGCCGCGGCAAAACACAGGGCGCCGAGGGTGCCGATTTGCAGGTAATCACTGGGGCTGGCGGGGTGGTTGAAGCTCAGGATGAAGCTCAAACCCACGATGCCAAGGGCACCGACCGCTGCGATCAGCAGACCGACACGCCCGCGCAGCAAGGTATTGCTGATGGCTACTGAGACGATCAGCAAATTGCCGATGGCACTGGCCATGCCGCCCGCGGCATAGAACAGGCCGCACAGCAGCAGGACATCGACCAGCGCCAGGCCGAACAGCTGCGCGGGGCGTCGGGTGTTCCCCAAAAAGACCACCAGCAGGATATTCAGCACCAGGTACAACCAGCTGCCGTTGCGCAGCAGGTCGTCATTGGCGAACTTCAGCAACTGGTTGTCCATGTTGCTGGAGATCAACAGCACCAGGGTGATGCCGACGCTTAAGCGGTAGAGGTGATAGAGGCGCAGCAGTCGCTGGGCCTGTTTGTTGCCTGGGCTGGGCGTCTCAGCGATCACTTGAGCCCGGGCCTTGCTCAAGGTGAGCCTGGCTGCAATACCACTGTTGTTCGAGTTTCAACGCGCGGTCGCGGGGCAGGTGTACGCCGCAATGAGCACAGCGAACCATGGGCGGAGCATCTTGCTCGCGCGGCATATTGGCGACCGACGTCGGGCCCTTGAACTTGCGCCAGAACCATATGGCAGCGGCAATCAGGGCGATCCAGAACAATAGACGAAGCATGGTGAGCTGCTTTTTGATTAATGAGTTGGCAGTTTAGCCAAGGACGGGTCAAGCGCACAGCGCAATACGTTCACCCAAAAATTCGGCAATAAAAAAGGCGCCTCGAAAGGCGCCTTCCCGGTACAACATCTCTATGTCAGTCGAACAGGCCGAAGGTCATGTGGCTGAACCAGGAACGGTCGGTGTTGCTGGACTCGGGTTCCGGTTCTTCGATCACATCGCCGTTTTCATCTTTAGGCTTGAGCTCGTTCGGAATCGCGTCCTTGGCATCCTGGAACTGCTTCTGCACATCCTGGTTGGCGCGGGTTTCGCCCGGCGGCAGTGGCGGACGGGATTCGATCAGGCCCAGGGTGGCCTTGCTCAGCCACGAACGGTTGTCGGCTTCGGCTACCGATGGCACGAACTGACCGTTCACCAGGCTCGGGTGGTTCGGGTAGTTGAGTTTCAGGGTTTCGAGACTGGTCGCAGCCAGTTCGTCCAGGTGCAGGCGCTGGTAGGCTTCGGTCATCACCGCCAGGCCGTCACCGACCGATGGGGTTTCCTGGAAGTTTTCCACTACATAACGGCCACGGTTGGCGGCGGCAACGTAGGCCTGACGGGTCAGGTAGTAGTCGGCAACGTGGATTTCATAGGCCGCCAGCAGGTTGCGCAGGTAAATCATGCGCTGCTTGGCGTCCGGCGCGTAGCGGCTGTTCGGGTAGCGGCTGGTCAGCTGGGCGAACTCGTTGTAGGAGTCGCGGGCAGCGCCCGGGTCACGCTTGGTCATGTCCAGTGGCAGGAAGCGCGCCAGCATGCCGACGTCCTGGTCAAAAGAGGTCAGACCCTTGAGGTAGTAGGCGTAATCGACGTTCGGGTGCTGCGGGTGCAGACGAATGAATCGCTCGGCGGCGGACTTCGCAGCCTCAGGCTCGGAGTTCTTGTAGTTGGCGTAGATGAGCTCGAGTTGAGCCTGATCGGCATAGCGACCGAACGGATAACGCGACTCCAGGGCCTTCAGCTTGGCTGTGGCGGCGGTGTAGCTATTGTTGTCCAGATCGTGCTGAGCCTGCTGGTACAGCTCGACTTCGCTCAGGTTTTCGTCTACGACTTCCTTCGATGAGCAAGCAGCGGTCAATGCGAGGATGGCGATCAGCAGCAGGTGTTTCACTTGCATGGCGGCTTGCGTCCCTATGACGGCCGCTGTCTTGGGCGGGGCCGTCCTGTTATGATGAGTGCCCCGTTGAAAAGCCTCGGGGCAAAAGACGCCGTATTTAACCACAAGCGCGCAGCCGAAACCAAAGGCTGTGCCGACGCCTAGTCTGAGCATGTCCGATAAAATTGAACTTCGCGCAGAGGTGCCGTCCGAATTGGGCGGCCAACGCCTCGATCAAGTCGCCGCACAATTATTCGCTGAGCACTCGCGCTCGCGCCTTTCCGCCTGGATCAAAGACGGCCGCCTGACTGTGGATGGGGCGGTTATCCGCCCGCGAGACATCGTTCACGGTGGCGCCATTCTTGAATTGACTGCCGAGCAGGAAGCTCAGGGCGAATGGATCGCTCAAGACATCGAGCTGGACATCGTCTATGAAGACGACGACATCCTCGTGATCAACAAGCCTGCGGGCCTGGTGGTGCATCCGGCCGCCGGTCACGCCGACGGCACCTTGCTCAACGCCTTGCTGCACCACGTGCCGGACATCATCAATGTGCCCCGCGCCGGTATCGTGCATCGCCTGGACAAGGACACCACCGGTCTGATGGTGGTGGCCAAGACCATTCAGGCGCAGACACAGCTGGTCACTCAATTGCAGAGCCGCAGTGTCAGCCGGATCTATGAGTGCATCGTAATCGGTGTGGTGACGGCCGGCGGCAAGATCAACGCACCGATCGGTCGTCACGGCCAGCAGCGCCAGCGCATGGCGGTGATGGAAGGTGGCAAGCAAGCCGTCAGTCACTACCGCGTGCTCGAGCGTTTCCGCTCCCACACTCATGTGCGAGTGAAGCTGGAAACCGGTCGTACGCACCAGATTCGCGTGCACATGGCGCACATCAACTACCCGTTGGTCGGAGATCCTGCCTACGGCGGTCGTTTCCGTATTCCACCGGCCGCCAGCGTGACCATGGTCGAATCCCTGAAGAATTTCCCGCGTCAGGCGCTGCATGCGCGGTTCCTGGAGCTGGATCATCCGACCACCGGTAAACGCATGAGCTGGGAATCGCCACTGCCGGATGACTTCGTCTGGTTGCTGTCGCTGCTCAAGCAAGACCGCGAGGCGTTCATCGGATGACCTGGCTGACGCCTGACTGGCCCGCGCCGGCCAGCGTCAAAGCCTGCGTTACCACCCGTGAGGGCGGCGTCAGTCTGGCGCCGTTCGACAGCCTCAACCTCGGCGATCACGTTGACGACAGCCCTGAAGCCGTCGCCGAAAACCGCCGTCGTCTCACCGATCGTTTCTCGATTCAGCCGGCCTGGCTGCAACAGGTTCACGGCATTGTCGTGACCCAAGCGGACCCAAACCTGGTAGCCACTGCCGACGCCAGCTGGACGGCAACACCCGGTATCGCTTGCACAGCGATGACCGCCGACTGCCTTCCTGCGCTGTTTTGCGACCGTGCCGGCACCCGCGTCGCTGCCGCCCATGCCGGTTGGCGCGGGCTGGCGGCGGGTGTGCTGGAAGCGACCCTCGACAGTCTGGCTGTACCGCCCGAAGACGTACTGGTCTGGCTCGGCCCGGCCATTGGCCCTCAAGCCTTTGAAGTCGGCCCGGAAGTGCGCGAAACCTTCGTCCAGCAATTGCCTGAAGCCGACAAAGCCTTCGTGCCGAGCCAGAATGCCGGCAAGTTCATGGCCGACATCTATGAACTGGCGCGTTTGCGTCTGGCCGCTCGCGGTGTCACCGCTGTTTATGGCGGTGGTTTCTGCACAGTGACCGATCCACGTTTCTTTTCTTACCGCCGCAGTCCTCGCACCGGCCGGTTTGCCTCCCTGATCTGGCTCGAACGCTAGACTTCTCTGATCTACATCAACTGCACGACGCTTGAATCTCCCAGAATCGACCACATCTATAGCGGTATCTGGCAGGTTTCTTTATTCGGGATGTTTATAGGTCCGGCCTGCTCAAAAGGAAGGTGAACCCATGCGTATAGACCGTTTAACCAGCAAGCTGCAGTTAGCCTTGTCCGACGCCCAGTCCCTGGCTGTCGGCCTCGATCATCCGGCCATTGAACCGGCGCATTTGATGCAGGCCATGCTTGAACAGCAGGGTGGTTCGATCAAACCCCTGCTGATGCAGGTGGGTTTCGACGTCAACAGCCTGCGTAAAGAGCTGACCAAAGCGCTCGATCAGCTGCCGAAAATCCAGAACCCGACCGGTGACGTGAACATGTCGCAGGATCTGGCACGCCTGCTCAATCAGGCCGATCGCCTGGCCCAGCAGAAGGGTGACCAATTCATCTCCAGCGAACTGGCGCTGCTCGCCGCGATGGACGAGAACAGCAAGCTCGGCAAATTGCTGCTCGGCCAGGGCGTGAGCAAAAAGGCGCTGGAAAACGCGATCAACAATCTGCGCGGCGGTGAGGCAGTTAATGACGCCAACCAGGAAGAGTCTCGGCAGGCGCTGGATAAATACACCATCGACCTGACCAAGCGCGCCGAAGAGGGCAAGCTCGATCCGGTGATCGGCCGTGACGATGAAATTCGCCGCACCATTCAGGTTCTGCAACGCCGCACCAAGAACAACCCGGTGCTGATCGGTGAGCCTGGCGTGGGTAAAACCGCCATCGCCGAAGGCTTGGCTCAGCGCATCATCAACGGTGAAGTGCCGGACGGTCTCAAAGGCAGGCGCCTTTTGTCCCTGGATATGGGGGCATTGATTGCCGGTGCCAAATACCGCGGCGAGTTCGAAGAGCGCCTCAAGTCCCTGCTCAACGAACTGTCGAAGCAGGAAGGGCAGATCATTCTGTTCATCGACGAGTTGCACACCATGGTCGGCGCGGGCAAGGGCGAAGGCTCGATGGACGCGGGCAACATGCTCAAACCGGCATTGGCTCGCGGTGAGCTGCATTGCGTCGGCGCGACCACGCTCAACGAGTACCGTCAATATATAGAGAAGGATGCGGCCCTCGAGCGGCGCTTCCAGAAGGTCTTGGTGGACGAGCCGAGCGAAGAAGACACCATCGCCATCCTGCGTGGTCTGAAAGAGCGCTACGAAGTTCACCACAAGGTGGCAATCACCGACGGTGCAATCATCGCCGCGGCCAAGCTCAGTCATCGCTACATCACGGACCGCCAGTTGCCGGACAAGGCCATCGACCTGATCGACGAAGCCGCCAGCCGCATCCGCATGGAAATCGATTCCAAGCCGGAAGTGCTGGACCGTCTGGAGCGTCGCCTGATTCAGCTGAAGGTGGAATCCCAGGCGCTGAAGAAAGAAAGCGACGACGCGGCGAAGAAACGTCTGGAAAAATTGCAGGAAGAAATCGCCCGTCACGAGCGTGAGTATTCGGATCTCGAAGAGATCTGGAACTCGGAAAAAGCCGAGGTCCAGGGTTCGGCACAGATCCAGCAGAAAATCGAACAGTCCCGTCAGGAACTGGAAGCCGCGCGCCGTAAAGGCGATCTGAACCGCATGGCCGAGCTGCAATACGGGGTGATCCCGGACCTGGAGCGCAGCCTGCAAATGGTCGACCAGCACGGCAAAAGCGAAAACCAGTTGTTGCGCAGCAAGGTGACTGAAGAAGAGATCGCTGAAGTCGTGTCGAAATGGACCGGCATCCCCGTGGCGAAAATGCTCGAGGGCGAGCGCGAAAAACTGATGAAGATGGAAAGCCTGTTGCACCAACGTGTGATCGGTCAGGACGAAGCAGTGATCGCCGTCTCCAACGCAGTGCGGCGTTCCCGTGCCGGGTTGTCCGATCCGAATCGCCCGAGCGGTTCGTTCATGTTCCTCGGCCCGACCGGTGTCGGTAAAACCGAGTTGTGCAAGGCGCTGGCCGAGTTCCTCTTTGATACTGAAGAGGCGATGGTACGGATCGACATGTCCGAGTTCATGGAGAAGCATTCCGTGGCTCGTCTGATCGGCGCGCCACCGGGCTACGTGGGCTATGAGGAGGGCGGTTACCTGACCGAGGCGGTGCGTCGCAAGCCTTATTCAGTGATCCTGCTGGATGAGGTCGAGAAGGCCCACCCGGATGTGTTCAACATCTTGCTGCAAGTGCTCGAAGATGGCCGTTTGACCGACAGCCATGGCCGCACGGTGGATTTCAAAAATACCGTGATCGTCATGACCTCCAACCTGGGCTCGGTACAGATCCAGGAACTGATAGGGGATCGCGAAGCGCAGCGTGCAGCGGTGATGGATGCGATTTCCACGCACTTCCGGCCGGAGTTCATCAACCGGGTCGACGAAGTGGTGATCTTCGAGCCACTGGCTCGGGATCAGATCGCGGGCATTACCGAGATCCAGTTGGGTCGCCTGCGTAGCCGTCTGACCGAGCGCGAGCTGAAGCTTGAGCTGAGTCCGGAAGCGATGGATAAGCTGATTGCTGTCGGTTACGACCCGGTCTATGGCGCACGGCCGCTCAAACGGGCGATCCAGCGCTGGATCGAGAACCCGCTGGCCCAGCTGATTCTATCGGGTCGTTTCATGCCCGGAGAGACCGCCAAAGGTGTGGTGGAGCACGACGAAATCGTCTTTGTCTGATCCCCAGTGGCAACAAAATGAAAGAGGCCTCGCATTGCGAGGCCTTTTTTTCGATAGGCTGTTGAACTCAAAGGAAAATGCTTGTAAAGTGCGCCCCGCAGTAAGTCACCCCGAGAGGGTTTCTGCTCCCCAAGCAGGAATCTGAAATAAGTTGCAAATCATTAACTTGAAAGCAATTTAGGGGGTTGACAGAGGTGCTTAAGATTGTAGAATAGCGCGCCTCAGACACACGAACGCAGCGATGCGAACGGGTCGAAGAGGTGAAGCAAGCTTCACAGTTGTAAATTGAAATATGTAGTTCCGTGATAGCTCAGTCGGTAGAGCAAATGACTGTTAATCATTGGGTCCCAGGTTCGAGTCCTGGTCACGGAGCCAATTTCAAACCGGGGTATAGCGCAGTCCGGTAGCGCGCCTGCTTTGGGAGCAGGATGTCAGGAGTTCGAATCCCCTTACCCCGAC